>NZ_JAIUHQ010000015.1:0-135350 GCF_020165215.1 Mesorhizobium sp. CA15 | reverse complement strand
AACCATCGAGGCAGCCGAATGCAAGAACTACTTCGAAAACGCCGGATACGCTTCCGTCAAAACATGAAAGACTCTAGAACGCGATTTCGGCGTCCAGTTGCGAAAGCGGGCGCACGCCCTTGAGCAGCGCTCTCGCCTCGGCCTCGTCTTGTTTCATCTGCGCCACCAGCGCGTCGAGACCATCGAATTTGAGCTCTGGGCGCAGGAAGCCGAAGAACGACACCCGGCAGGTCTCGCCATAGAGATCGCCGGAAAAATCGAAGACGTAGGTTTCGAGCAGCGGCGCGCCATTGTCGTCGACGGTGGGACGCCGGCCGAAGCTGGCGACTCCGTCATGAAGCGCGCCGTCGGCGCGACGGAAGCGGACGGCATAAATCCCCTCCTTCAAGGCCGCTTCCGGCGAAAGCCGCATATTGGCGGTCGGGAAGCCGAGAGTGCGGCCAAGCCGCTGGCCGCCGATCACCTCGGTCTCGACGGTGAAACGGTAGCCGAGCAGGCCGGCGGCCTCCTCCACCTTGCCTTCGGCGAGCAGATCCCGGATGCGGCTCGACGAAACCACCTCCGCGCCTTCATCGCGGAAGGCATCGACCAGCGTCACGCCGAAGCCGTGCCGTTCGCCGGCCGCCATCAGAAAGGCCGGCCCGCCCTGGCGGTCCTTGCCGAAATGGAAGTCGAAACCGGTGACGGCGTGGCGGATGCCGAGGTTCTTCTCCAGCACATCGGTCACGAAAGCCTCAGGCGAGAGCGAGGCAAAATCGCGCGTGAACGGCTGCTCGACCAAAGCGGCAAAGCCAAGCCCGGCGAGCAGCCGCGCCTTCATCGGCGGCGGCGTCAGCACGAAGAGCGGCACCTGTGGCCGGAATACCTTGCGCGGATGCGGCTCGAAAGTCAGCACCAAAGCGGGCACGCCATTGCGGGTTGCTTCGCTCAGCGCGCGTTCCAGGACGGACTGATGGCCGCGATGGACACCGTCGAAATTACCGATCGCCACGACGCCGCCGCGCAGATGCGCGGGCAGCGGCGCGACAGCCGAAAGGCGTTGGAAGGCTTGGTTCATGTCGAGGCGCCCGTCATGGCCAGACCTCCAACCTATTGCAGACGCGCAATGACGGCGACCGGCCGGTAGCCGTGCTTTTCAAGGAAGCCGGCCAGCCTTTCAGGATCGGGGCGGAGCGGATCGCCATAATCGCGAGCGTGAATACCGCCCGAGACATAGAGCACGTCAAAGCCGTTGTCGGCCGCGCCCTTGACGTCGGTCATCATGCCGTCGCCGATGGCGAGGACCTCGCTTCGCTCGACGGCGCGGCCAAGAAGGCCGGCGACCTCCTTCATGGCGACATCATAGATCGGCGCGAAGGGCTTGCCGGCAATCAACGTACGGCCACCCAGCTGCGCGTAATCTCGCGCGAGCGCGCCGGCGCACCAGATGGTGCGCTCGCCGCGCTCCACCAAGATATCCGGATTGGCGCAAATGAACGGCAGATTGCGGGCACGCAGCCGCCGCAGCAGCTCCGCATAGTCGGCGGGCTTCTCGACCTCGTCGTCATAGAGGCCCGTGCAGACGATGCCCGAGGCCTCGAATTCCTCGACCAGATCGACGTCGAGCCCATCGTAAAGGCTGAAGTCGCGCTCGGGACCGATGTGAAAGATCTTCCTCGGTCCTTCCGCGATCAGGTCGCGGGTCACATCGCCTGATGTGACGACGTGGTCAAAGGCGTCGGCGGGTACCCCGATGACCTTCATCTGGGCGACGACGTCGGCGCTGCGGCGCGGCGAATTGGTTATGAGCACGACAGGCACAGTGGCCGCGCGCGCCCTTGCAAGCGCCGCGGCAGCGGCCGGAAAGTGCCATTCGCCATTGTGCACGACGCCCCATACGTCGCACAGTATGGCGGCGTAGCGCCCCGCAAGATCGTCGAGCGAAGCGATGATGTCAGGCGAATCCGCCATGCCGTGTCCCTGATTTCGATCCTGACAAGACCGCGACAGCCATTCTTCAGTTCAGAGGACGCCACGGCCGGTCCCGCATAACCGAAGCGCTTCATCCTGTCACCAGCTTTCCGGCATCGGCCTTCGACGGCGCGTCGGTGCACAGGGTTAATGCCCTGTCAAACGACCGTGCGGTCTTGACGCTTCCGAGGGAGCTAAAATTTAACGATTCTTGGATCATGCTAAACGAGAAACTATAGGATCCTGGCGGGGGCTAAGGGCATTGATCCGCAAATTCCTACGCGACAGACGAGGCAACTATGCCTTGATGACGGCCGTCACCATGATACCGCTGATGGGCGGGGTGGCGCTTGCGGTCGACTATACCGAGCTCATAAGAGAGCGGCAGGAGACGCTGAACGCGCTGGACGCCGCCGGCATCGCGACGGCACAGCAGATCGTCGGCGGCGCCACCGACGCCGAAGCCAAAGCCTATGCCAAGACATTTTTCGAGGCCAATCTGAGGCACGTCCTTCCGGCGAACACCACGCTGACGGTCACCTTGCCCAACAACAATGCGGGCGGCGGCACGCTGGTGCTCGAAGCCGCCCTGAAGTACCAACCTTACTTCCTGCCGGCCGCGGTCGCATTGCTTGGCGGAACGCCGGGCCAGACGAACGTCAACTTCTCGGCCAGATCTGAAATCCGCCTTAAGAACACGCTGGAAGTGTCGCTGGTGCTCGACAATTCTGGCTCGATGGCCGAACTCGGCCACGGCTCGAATCAAGTACGTTTCGACCTTCTGAAGAGCGCCGCCAAGCAGCTTGTCGACCAGTTGTCGGGGCAAGCGCAGCTGATGAAGCAGATTTCCAAGCCGGTTCAGTTCAGCCTGGTTCCGTTCGCCGCCTCGGTCAATATCGGCTCGGGAAACAAAGATGCTGCCTGGATGGATCAGGACGGCATCTCGCCCATCCAGCACGAGAATTTCGACTGGACGACGATGACCCAGGGGAATTCGCCCTGGCCCCAGAGATATGTCGAGAAGGTCGGCAGCATCTGGTATGCGCGCGGCACCGATTGGGACCCCACCCAGAAGGACAAGGCGCTGACGCGCTTCTCACTCTACAAATGGATGCAGCGAATTTCGGCTTGCACCAAAGATTCGAACAATGTTTGCACGTCCAACATAACCTACGCGCCGATCGCGAGCTGGAGCGGCTGCGTCGAGTCGCGTCCCTATCCGTACAATATCCAGGATACGGCCCCGTCCACCTCAACGCCGGCGACGCTGTTCGTGCCGATGTTCGCGCCTGACGAGACCGATTATACCGACGGCTACTCCCGGCCCGCAAACAACAACTGGCATCTCGACGTGACGTCCAGCACCGACAATCCGACGCGCCAGAAATACATGCCGAAATATTTCAACTACGGCAACAAGATCACCCCCGCCTACGGCAACAATGCCGGCCCGAACACCAGTTGCAGCACGACCGCGATCACGCCGCTGACCGATGTCTCCACCTCTGCCGGCGCCACCACGGTCAAGAACGCGATCGACGCCATGGTCGATGTCGGCGCCACCAACGTGCCGGAAGGTATGGCCTGGGGCTGGCGGACGCTTTCCAGCACCGCGCCTTTCACCGAGGGACGCCCGGAAACACAAAAAGGCAACGACAAGGTTCTGATTGTGCTGACCGACGGGGCCAATACCTATTACACGCCGGATTCGGTGAGTGCCCAGTCGTACTCGGGCACCTACTACAGGAGCGGCGGCAACGATCTTTCCGGCAACAAGGCCATCTATTCCGCGCTTGGATATCTTGCCTACGGCAGCCAGACCAAGCCGTTCGGAAGCACCTACACCTATGGCCGGCCATTCCTCGGCACCAGCATCAACGTCAGCAAAAGCGATTATTCGAACGCCAACTACACCAAGGCCATGAGCGAGCATCTGGCAACGCTGTGCGACAACGCCAAGGCGGCCAACATCATCGTTATGACCATCGCGCTCGATCTCGACTCCACCAACACGGCCGAGGCGGCGCAGATGGCAGCGCTGAAGACCTGCTCGTCGGATTCGCGCTACGCTAAGGATCCAGCGGACCCGACCGGCAAGACGCCGAAGAAACTGTTCTGGAACTCGACCGGCGCCACGCTGTCGGACGACTTCAAGGCGATCGGCAACGAATTGTCGAACCTGCGCATCGTCAGCTAATCTGCTCGGACAAGCGATCGACGCCCGTCGTAAAGCGGGCGCTTCCACCGTGCAGCGCACCATCGGAAATGATTTGGTTAGCGGCTGGTGAAGTCGCCGTTAAGCAATCGAGGGGTTTGCCAAACTGGTCCTTCAGCGTTTTGTGGAAATGTCGCCCGACAGAGAATCCGCCGGCGGGGGGCCGCTCGATAAAAATGCGCAAATTCTGGCATCAATTCTGCCGTGACCGCCGCGGCAACTATGCGCTCATGACCGCGATCGCCATGGTGCCGCTGATGGGAGCAGTGGCGATGGCCGTCGACTTCAGCGAGCTCAACCGCCAGAAGCAGATGGTGCTCAACGCGCTCGACGCCGCCAATTTCGCCGCGGCGCGGCGGCTTGCCGAAGGCGCCACGGATGACCAGATCAGAGCCTATGCGGTCGACTTCTTCAACGCCAACTTGAACAACATCGACCCCGCCGACATCTCGCTCAACATCACGCTGCCCACCAGCCAGGCCGGCGGCGGTCTGCTCACGATGAGCGCGACGCTGAACTACCACCCTTACTTCTACCCGTCCGCCTCGCTGCTCGTCGGCGCATCCACGGTCGATGCGAACAAGTCGATCAACCTTGCCATGGACTCCCAGGTGCGGCTGAAGAACACGCTGGAAGTGGCGATGGTGCTCGACAATTCAGGCTCCATGACAACGCCCGGCACAGGCACGGGACAGAAGCGCATCGACCTGCTCAAGCAGGCGGCCAAGCAGCTCGTCGACACGCTCGGGCAGCAGGCAGCGCAGATCAAGCAGATCGACAAGCCGGTCCAGTTCAGCCTCGTGCCGTTCGCGGCATCGGTCAATGTCGGGCCGAACAACGACAACGCCTCCTGGATGGACACCTATGGGCTGTCGCCAATCGCCAACGAGAATTTCGATTGGTCGACGCTGAACGCTCCCGCCAAATACGCTCAGAAAATCAACGGCATCTGGTATAAAAAGGGTACCGGTTGGGGCGCGGAGGAAGGGCAGATACTGACCCGTTTCGAGCTCTATCGGGATATGAAGGTCGTCACCAGCCACGAACGCATCGCCGGCAGCAAGCGCGTCGTCTGCGACGAATATCGCGACAACCATACCTGCGAGCGCAGCCACAACGAATATGACTACAACGACACCTATGGCCCGTTCGCCAGTTGGCAGGGTTGCGTGGAAGTGCGGCCCTATCCCTACAATGTCAACGATACGCCGGCCTCCGGCGGGCCTAACAACACGGGCATCGGGATCGGCGATCCGGCGACCATGTTCGTGCCGATGTTCGCGCCCGACGAGCCCGGCAACCATTGGTATGTCACACAGGATCCTGACGAACCGAGGCCGGTGACCTATGGCGCCGCCAACAGTTGGTGGAACGACGATCCGTCGAGCACCACCGGCAAGACCAGGCAGTCCAATATGGCCAAATACTTCATGCCACGGCCGATCAATGCTCCGGTATTGAGCCCGGGCGCCGGGCCGAATTACAGCTGCACCACCACACCGATCACGCCGCTCACCGACGTCACCCAAACAGATGGAGTTGCCGCCATCAAGGCGGCGATCGACCTGATGCAGCCCAACGGCAACACCAATGTGCCCGAAGGCATGGCCTGGGGCTGGCGCACGGTTTCGAACGCCGAACCCTTCACCGAAGGCCGTCCGGAATCCGAGCGCGGCAACGACAAGGTCGTCATCGTGCTCACCGACGGCGAGAACACCTATTCGACGGTTAGTTCCGATCCGGCCGGCAACAAGTCGACCTATGCCGCCTACGGCTACACCGGCGTCGGCTATAACGGCACATCGGTCACCCGCCTGTTCGGCGGCACGTCGAGCGCCATCGGCCAGTTCAACTATTCGTCGAGCAACTACACCGCGGCGATGAACGAGCAGATGGCGAAGCTGTGCGACAATGCCAAGGCGGCCAACATCATGGTGATGACGGTGGCGCTCGACATATCGTCTATCAGTTCAAGCGACCAGAAGGCGATGGCCGCGCTGAAGGCCTGCTCTTCCGATTCCCGCTTCCGCAAGGATCCAACCGATCCCAGCAAACCGGCCAAGCTGTTCTGGAACGCCACTGGGGCGACGCTCTCCGACAACTTCAAGGAGATTGCCAACGAGTTGTCGAATTTGCGCGTGGTTGGGTAGCGGGAGCCAGCGCTGAAGCTGCCAATCTCCCCCCTTGCGGGGGAGATGCCTGCAAGGCAGAGGGGGGTGCTGTCCCGCCGGCCTCTCCAGCCAGCCTATACATCGTCTATGCCTTGGCCCAGTTGGCAAGGGGTAGGCGTTCCTTCGCACCCCCCTCTGTCCTGCCGGACATCTCCCCCGCAAGGGGGGAGATCAGCAGCTGCGGCGCTTTCGCCGATTTTCGAGCACTGGCGCAAAAGCCCGGGCGATCATGCTCTTGCCGTTGGCGGACGTCGGTGGTCAGTGTCTTCGCTCTTGGAGACTCCGATGCCCGACGCCGCCAATCATCTCACTTTCGCGCTGATCTGCCTCGGCATGGTGCTCACGCCTGGGCCGAACATGATCTACCTGATCTCGCGCTCGCTGTCGCAAGGGCCGAAAGCCGGGCTGATCTCGCTCGGCGGCGTGGCGCTGGGCTTCCTGTTTTATGTGGTCTCGGCAGCGTTCGGCATTACGGCGCTCATCTTTGCCGTGCCATACGCTTACGACGCGCTTCGCTTCGCCGGCGCGCTCTATCTGTTGTGGCTCGCCTGGCAGGCGCTGAAGCCCGGCGGGCGCTCGCCCTTCCAGGTCCGCGAGTTGCCGAGGGACAGGCCGCGCAAGCTCTTCGTCATGGGGCTGATGACCAACCTGCTCAATCCGAAAGTGGCTGTGCTCTACCTGTCGCTGCTGCCGCAGTTCATCAATCCGGCCAAGGGTCATGTTCTGTCGCAGCTTCTGGTGCTCGGCGTGACGCAGATCTCGATCAGCCTCACCGTCAACGCCATCATTGCGGTGACGGCCGGCTCGATCGCGAATTTCCTCGCCGGACGGCCGTTCTGGCTGGTCGTGCAGCGCTGGATGATGGGCACGGTGCTGACCGCCCTGGCCTTGAAGATGGCGACCGAGGCGCAGCGCTAGGGCACATTGATATTCAGGTGAGACCGGCCTGCGAATGACGGCTGTCTGCGCTTCCGGTGCTCACGTATGGCAGTACGCTCCGCTCCGGCCTTCGCCGGCCGAAGCCCTCATAAGTGTCTTTGCCCTATGAAGGCTATGGCCGGCGTAGGCCGGTTCTCGACAGCCATCATTCTCGACTCCGCCTGACCTGAATCTCAACGCACCCTAAGGGCGAGCCATCAGATCTACATCGGCCGGCGTACAGGCCGGATCTGCTCCGGCTCGACCACCTTGCGGTAGAGATGCCAGGTCGCGTGGCCGAGAATCGGCATGACGACGGCAAGCCCGGCAAACAGCGGTATCGAGCCGATCACCAGCAACACGGCGACCGTCAAACCCCAAAGCGCCATCGTCAACGGATTGGCCATGACGGCACGGGCCGAGGTTTCAATTGCCGAGACGGCGCCGACATCGCGGTCAAGCAGCAGCGGAAAGGCAATGACAGTGGTGGCCAAAACGACGGCGGCGAAAACGAAACCGACGGCGTTGCCGACGAGGATCAACGTCCAGCCCCTGCCGGTCGTCAGCACATCGCGCAAAAAGGCGCCGACCGAAGCGGGCGGCTCGGCGCCGAACAGGCTGGTGTAGAGCGACTGCGCGGCGAACAGCCACAACAGGAATAGCGCGAAAAGCAGGACGCCGATGACAGCGATCGACGGCAGCGCCGGCGAATGGCGCACGTCGAGCGCATGATGCCAGCGGCTGCTCATGCCGAGCTCGCGCCGGCGGCTGATCTCATAAAGGCCGATGGCCGCGAAGGGCCCGATCAGCGCGAAGCCCGACATCAGCGGGTAGACGAGCTGGATGGCGTTGGAGCCGGAGCTCCACCGCGTCAGGATCAGGCCGACGATCGGATAGATCAGGCACAGGAACACATAATGCGACGGCTTGGCCCAGAAATCCTCGGCGCCGAGCCTCAACGCATCCCAGAGATCCGACGTGGTGATGTGGCGCACCGTGGGCTGCACATGCATCCCGCGCGCGTCCGCCATGACATGAAAACCAGCCATAACCGTCCTCCGTTTTATACCGGGGGCGGTCACCGCCTGGGTGGCCGCCCGTGGCTGCCACTTTCAAGAACGCCGGGATGATAACCGATCTTCCGGGGAATGTCGCGCTTCATGCGATTTTCATCGCCCTGCCCGGCAAAAGCCACGATCGCCGGTATCAGAGGCCGCATGACCACCTTGATCACCACCTCCCCCGATTTCAACCGCCGCACGTTGCTCGCGGCCGCCGGCCTAGTGGCGCTTGCCGGCATAGCCGCCTGCAGCACCGTCTCCGTGCCGACCGGCGAAGGCGCCGGCGTCTCTTCGTCCGCGACAGCGACGTTGGCCAGTATCCGCAGCTCCGCCGGTCTGCCGACGCTGACGCCGGACGCGCAGCTCGAACAGGCGGCGCTGCAGCAGGCCGGCTATATGGCCTCGCGCGAGCGCATGAGCCACACCACTGGCTGGGGCAAGGATTTCGCCTCGCGCATGAAGGACAATGGCGTGCGGGGTGCTGCGGCCGAAAACATCGCCGAGGGCCGCTTCGACCTTGAGAAGCTGTTCGACATCTGGATGCATTCGGCCGGCCACCGCCGCAACATGCTCGATCAGGACTTCAGCCGCTTCGGGCTGGCTTACGTGCGGGACGGCCGCGATCCGGCGTTGCGCTATTGGGCGCTGGTGCTGGGCCGCTGAAAAGGCGGCCGGCTGAGAGCAGCGACTTTATCAATCCATATGCGCGGCCGGCGCCCCGCCCGCCGGTGCCGCTTTTGGCTTGCGCAGCAGAATGACGAAAGGAATGGCGGCCAGCGTCATCACCATCAGGATCTTGAAGTCGTTGATATAGGAAATCATCATCGCCTGGGCATTCACCGCGCGGTCGACCTGCGAAAGTGCTACGGGATCGCCGGCGGCGGCCGCCGGAGAAGCGGCCCACAGATTCGGGTTGTATGGATTGATGAAGGCCGACAGCTCGGTGTGGTTGACCTGGGTGTTGCGCACCATCAGCGCCGCGACCACCGATACGCCGATGGAGGAGCCCAGATTGCGCACCAGGCTGAACAGCGAGGTGGCGTCGGTGCGGTAGCGCGCGTCGAGCGTGGCGAAGGCGACCGTCGACAGCGGCACGAACACCATGCCCATGCCGAGACCCTGGATGACGCCCGAGGAGATGATCAGCCAATTGTCCATCTGCGGCGTGAAGCTCGCCATCGTGTAGAGCGACTGCGCGGTGAGCAGGAAGCCGATGGCGACGAGGATCCTGGCATCGATCCTGTGCATGATGCGGCCGACGACCAGCATCGAAATCATCGTGCCGATGCCGCGCGGACCCAGCACGACGCCGATGGTCACGGTCGGATAGCCGAAGATGTTGGCCAGCATCGGCGGCAACAGCGACATCGAGGCCAGTATCAGTACGCCCATGACGAAGATGAAGCCCAGCCCGGTCACGAAATTGCGGTCGAGGAATATCTTCGGATCGATGAAGGGATGCTCGGCCGTCACCGTGTGGATGATGAACACCCAGAAGCCGGTGAGCGACAGCGCGAGCTCGATCCAGATTTCGGCCGAGTTGAACCAGTCGACCTCGCCGCCGCGGTCGAGCAGAAGCTGCAGCGCGCCGACACCGAGCGACAGCATGGCGAAGCCGAAGAAGTCGAAGCCGCGCACGCGCTTGGCGATGACCGGCAGGTAGGCGGCCATGCCGAGGAAGGCGAGGATGCCGACCGGCAGATTGATGAAGAACACCCAGCGCCAGTTGAAGTTTTCCGTCAGCCAGCCGCCGAGCGTCGGCCCCAGGATCGGCCCGAGCATGATGCCGGCGCCCCAGATCGCCATTGCCTGGCCATGGCGCTCCTTCGGGTTGATGTCGAGCAGGAAGGTCTGCGACAGCGGCACGATGGCCGCGCCGAACACGCCCTGCAGCAGGCGGAAGAGCACTATGGTCTCGAGGCTCCAGGCAAGACCGCAGAGCATGGAGAAGATGGTGAAGCCGACGACGGCGGTGAGGAACAGCTCCTTGCGGCCGAGCCTGTCGGCGAGCCAGCCGGTAACTGGCGTCATGATCGCCGCCGCCACGATATAGGAGGTCAGCACCCAGTTGATGTTGTCGGGCGAGGCGCCGAGGTCGCCGGTCATGGTCGGCAGCGCGACGTTTGCGATCGTGGTGTCGAGCGCCTGCATGATCGTCGCCAGCATCAGCGCGACTGTGATCAGTCCGCGGTGCGGCACTTCCTTGAAAGGTTCGGGCGTGCTCATGATGCTGAACTTCCAGCAGGTAACAAAAACATGTACGTTAGCATGATGCCGAAAAGTATCATGCGCTTTGATTTAGAGGCGGGTTCAGATTTCAGGTCGAACAGGCCCGAAATCATCCGGCTCTAGGTTTCCGGGCGGCAAAGCCTTCGTTGAGAGACCTTCATCGCGGTGGGACGCGACTATCGATGTGGGGGTTACATCGACCGAAAGTCTCTGTTGGAGCGGATGCCTGCCGCCCGGAAACCTGAGGACCAACGGGTCGGTGGCCGGGCCTCAGCTTTCGAACGAGCCGCCATGCGGCTTGCCTTGCTGATCCTTGCCACGTCTCCACCGGACCAATCCCCTCAATGCCCGACGGATCGCGACGGGCTCGCTGTCTTACCGCGCCTGCTCCCCTGCCGTGGCGTGACCGAAGATCGACGGCAGGCCGCGCGCCACGCCGGTGTCGACGGTGACGGTGGCGCTCATGCCGGTGCGCAACGCCATCTTGGCGTCGGGGTCGGTCAATTCCAGGCGCACGGGAATGCGCTGCGTGACCTTGACCCAGTTGCCGGTGGCGTTTTGCGCGGGCAGCAGCGAAAACTCCGCGCCCGTCCCGGCGCCGATGGCTTTCACGGTCGCCTCGAAGGTGCGGCCCGGATAGGTGTCGACGACGATCTCGGCCTTCTGGCCCGGCTTCATGTTGGTGAGCTGGGTCTCCTTGAAATTGGCGTCGATCCAGGTGTCGCCCGTCTCGACCAGAGCGAACAGCGGCGTGCCGACGCCGACATACTGGCCGACCTTGAACGACGCGGCCTGGTAGACGATGCCGTCCGCCGGCGCCTTGACCGTCGTCTGCGCCAGATCGTAGGCGGCCTTGTCGCGCGCAGCGAGCGCCGCCATCACGGTCGGATGCTTGTCGGTCTCGATATCCGGATTGCCACCGAGCGCTGCCTTGGCGCTGACGATGCCCTGCTGTGCGACGGCGAGCTGCTGCTTGGCCTTGTCGAGATCGTTGCGGGCCTCGTCGAGCGACGACTTGGCGTTGATGCCTTTCTGCGCGAGATCGGCGGCGCGGCCATATTGCGACTGCGCATAGTCGACCTCGCTGGAGGCGGACTTTTCCTGCGCCATCGCCTGGCTGTAAGCGGCGCGCAGCTGCTCGACATTGAGGCGCGCGGCGGCAACCGCCGCATCGGCCTGGGCGAGCGCAATCTTGTAAGGCGCGGGGTCGATGACGAAGAGAAGGTCGCCCTGCTTGACCAGCTGGTTGTCGGCTATGCCGACCTGCACGATACGGCCAGCCGTGTCGGAGGCGACCGAAATCCTGGCCTGCTGCAGGTTGGCGTTCTCGGTTTCCTGATAGCGGCCGCCCGTGATCCAGACATACGCGCCGCCGGCAAGCAGGGCCAGCGGCAGGGCGACCATCAACAGGAAGCGCCCGGGGCGGCGCTTCTTCTTCAGCGCCGGAGCGAGCCGCGGCTCGGCAGCCGCCGCAACCGGAGCGGCCGCCGGCTGGGCCGGCGCTTCCGCGACCGGCTGGGCCGGCGCAAGCTTGGTGACGTTGTCGTCTTCTATCTTGGCTGCCGCGTTCATGCTGCTGCCCCTTCCGTATTCTTCATCTTTTCCAGGGACGTCTCGGCGTCCGTCAAATTCTTCACGATGGCGTCCAGCACTCGGATCAGGACGCGGCGTTCTTCCGCCGACACGCCGGTCAGCGATTCCTCATAGACCTCGCCGGCAAGGCTCTTGACGTCGGCATAGGCCGCGTTCGCCTTCTCGGTCGGAAAGATCATGCGCACGCGCCGGTCGGTCGCGTCCTGGCGGCGCTCGATCCAGCCGCCCTCCTCCATGCGGTCGACCAGGCGGGAGACGCTGATCGGCTCGATTTCGAGGAGCTCGGCAAGCCGCGCCTGCGCGACGCCCGCCTCCTTGGCAACGCGCACAAGCAGGCGCCACTGCGCCGAGGAAAGGCCCAACCCACTGGCGCGCGCCTCGAAACGCTTGCGCATCAGGCGCTGCACGTCGTGGATCAAAAATCCTAATCTGTCGATGCCGTCGGAAACCATGAGCGACATATATAATAAGCGTGCTTACTATTCAAGGGCCGCTTTGTTCCAGAAGCCAGCAAATCGACGTTGCAGCAAGGCAAGCTCCCTTACGGTTAGCGATCGATGAACGTGCAGGGGTCGGTGCCGGTAGGCCCATCCCAAGGCCAAGAGATCATGGCCGGTTGCGCATCAGCATGGTGACGACGAAGAAGGCGGCGAGCGAGCTCGTGATCATGCCGATCGAAGGGCGCCATACATTTGGAGCGCCGACGTCAATCCTTTCGAGCCTGTCTCTCGGACAAACATCGGAAAATTTTCAGAAACCGTTCGGGATTTCCCAGGCCGGAAACCGCAAGAAGATCGGGCTGGTGAAAGACAGGCCCGCGAACGCCCGATCCCGCTCCAGCCAACATATTTCCCGGGCCGCATCCTCCCAGCGCGGCCGCAACCCTGGGCATGGAGACAACATGATTGCCGCACTCTTCCACAATAGGCCGCTGAGGCACCGCCTTGTCGC
This sequence comes from Mesorhizobium sp. CA15, assembly GCF_020165215.1. Lineage (NCBI taxonomy): Bacteria > Pseudomonadati > Pseudomonadota > Alphaproteobacteria > Hyphomicrobiales > Phyllobacteriaceae > Mesorhizobium > Mesorhizobium sp. CA15. The sequence continues at coordinate 122,262 of NZ_JAIUHQ010000015.1, read as the reverse complement.
CGGATCGATCGCCGTTCTTGCCGGCGGCGCCGCAATGGCCTGGCACGGCGCAAGAAGCGAGGCCTCGAACGCCAAACCCGCGACGCCTGAGACGAAGCTCGTCAAGGCGATAGCGGTCACCCCGATGCTCGGCGCGGACACCCGCACCGCCGTCGGCGAGATCCGTCCGAGGCTCGAAAGCGACCTGGGCTTTCGTTTATCCGGCAAGCTCATCGAACGCATCGCCGAGATCGGCGCGACGGTGAAGAAGGGCGACGTGCTCGCCCGCATCGACGATCAGGACTATCGCAACCGGCTCGCCAGCGCCGAGGCCGATGTCGCGGCGGCGCAGGCCGTACTTGTCGAGGCAAATGCCGCCGAGGCGCGCATCGGCGCGCTGCTCGCCAAGGGTTTTACGACGCGGGCCAATTATGACGCGACGCTGAAGAACCTGCGCTCGGCGCAAGCCAAGCTCAAATCGGCGACCATTGCCTCCGATATGGCCAAGGACCAGCTCGGCTATACCGAGCTGCATGCGGAATTCGACGGCATCGTCACCGCCGCCGGCGCCGAAGCCGGCCAGTCAGTCAATGTCGGACAGATGGTGGTGCGCGTCGCCGATCCGGACAGCCGCGACGCCGTATTCTCGATCGCGGAAGCCGCCTTCGCCAACGCTCCCGACACCAAGCGGCCGCCGCAGGTGACCGTTTCTCTACTCAGCAATCCGGCGATCACGGCCGTCGGCACCATCCGCGAGATCGCGCCGATGGCCGATGCCACGACCCGCACCTTCCAGGTGAAGGTCTCGATCGACAATGCACCCGACGAGATGCGTTTCGGCGCAAGCGTCGCCGGCCGCGCCGAGATGGGTGGTGGCGCGCCGGTCATAGTGCTGCCGGGCAGCGCGCTCTTCGACAAGGACGGCAAGCCGGCAGTCTGGGTTTTCACCTCTTCGTCCGCTGTCGAACTCAAGCCCATCACGGTCGCCCGCTACGAGACCGACCGCGTGGTGGTCAGCAGCGGGCTCGCCAAGGGCGATATGGTCGTCACCGCCGGCGTGAACCGGCTGCGGGAGCACGAAAAAGTTCGTATCATCGAGGGAGAAGGAAAATGACCATGTCCAAGGCAAAGGTCCTCATCGCCGGTGCCGGCCCGACAGGGTTGACGCTCGCGCTGTGGCTGACCAGGCTCGGCGTGCCGGTGCGCATCTTCGACAAGGCCGCCGCTCCCGGCGAAACCTCGCGGGCGCTGGCCGTCCAGGCGCGCACGCTGGAGTTCCACCGCCAGATCGGCATCGTCGACGACGTGCTGGCGGCAGGCGTGAAGCTCGAGCGGCTTACCGTGCACACGCCGGCCGGCGTCGCCGCCAGGCTGCCGCTGTCGGATTTCGGCCGCGGCATCAGCCCTTACTCCTTCGCCTTCGCGCTGCCGCAGGACATCCACGAGCGCGTGCTGATCACGCATCTGGAGCGCGCCGGCGTCGAGGTCGAGCGCAATACGGAGCTCGTCGCTTTCCAGGACAAGGGCGAGGCGGTCATCGCCACGCTGAGCAGGAATGGCCGGATCGAGACCGTCAGCACCGCCTATCTCGCAGGCTGCGACGGCGCCCGCAGCGCGGTGCGCCACGGGCTGAACATCGGCTTCCCCGGTGGCACCTACGAGCAGTCCTTCTACGTCGCAGACGTGAAAGGTAGCGGCGATATCACCCGCAACGGCATGGACACGACGATCAGCACCTACGGCTTCGCAATCGTCATGCCGGTGCGGCAGTCCGGTTCGGTCCGGCTGATTGGGATCGTGCCGAAGGCGCATGAAGCCGACGAGACGATCAGCTTCGAGGCGATCCGCGCCGATGTCGAGCGCGACACCGGCGTCAAGGTCGACGAGGTCAACTGGTTCTCGACCTACCGCGTCCATCACCGGGTCGCCGAGCGCTTCCGCGTCGGCCGCGTCTTCCTCGCCGGCGATGCCGGCCACATCCACAGCCCGGCCGGCGGCCAGGGCATGAACACCGGCATGGGCGATGCGGTGAATCTCGCCTGGAAGCTCGCGGCGGTCGTACAGGGCCGGGCCGATGCGCGCCTGCTCAACAGTTACGAACCGGAACGCATTGCCTTCGCGCACAAGCTGATCGAGAGCACCGACACCGCTTTCCGTTTCATTACCAGCCGCTCGCGGCTCGTCGGCCTGTTCCGGCGCTACCTGATGCCGAAGATCCTGAACATCGCCCTGCACACCTCGATCGGCTCGCGCGCCTTCTTCGGCGTGATCTCGCAGGCGGCGATCCAGTATCGCGCCGGGCCGATCAGCTCGGGGGTGGCGGGCAAGGTCAGCGGCGGCGATCGCCTGCCTTATGTCGCTTGCAACATCATGGGCGCGGGCGGCGACAATTTCGAGCCGCTGCGGTCGCTCGACTGGCAGATCCATGTTTATGGCGAGGTCAATTGCGATTTCCGGGCGATGCTCGCACCGACAGGAATTGCAGTGCATGCCTTCGCTTGGACCGACGCAGCCGGGAAAGCCGGGCTACAGCGCGACGCAGCCTATCTGGTGAGGCCGGACGGCCATGTCGCGCTCGCCTCGCCGGTTCAGGAAGCCGCCGTTTTCCAGCGCTATCTCGCCGGCCTCGCCATCCGACCGAGGGCCGCCGAACGCGCGCCCTACCGTGTGCCGGGCACCATGCACAGCCTGGCCTGAATTGCGACGGCGCCCGCCGAGCGGCGGGCGCTGACTGAACCCAAACCGTCATTTGTTTTGGCCAGCCGGCAAGCGCCGGCGGAGCGCGCTTGCGCGCGCCCTGAAAAGGAACCGCATCATGACCAGCTTCAATCTTTCCGAATGGGCGCTGCGCCACCGCAGCTTCATCGTCTATCTGATGATCGCGGCCGCACTTGCCGGCCTCTACGCCTATGGCGGCCTCGGCCGCGAGGAGGACCCGCCCTTCACCATCAAAACCATGGTGGTGAAGACGATGTGGCCGGGCGCCGGCACCAGCGACACAGTGGAGCAGATCACCGACCGCATCGAGAAGAAGCTCGAGGAACTGCCGGACCTCGACTACGTCAAGAGCTACACGAAACCCGGCGAATCCGTCGTCTTCGTCAATCTCAAGGACACGGTGGCCGCCGACCAGGTGCAGCCGCTCTGGTATCAGGTGCGCAAGAAGCTCGACGACATCAAGCCGACGCTGCCGTCAGGCGTGCAGGGCCCGTTCTTTAACGACGAGTTCGGCGACACGTATTCGCTGATCTATGCGCTCACCTCCGACAGCCTCAGCCATCGCGAGTTGAAGGATCTCGCCACCAGCCTGCGGGCCGGGCTGCTGACGGTGAAAGATGTCGCCAAGGTCGACCTCATCGGCCAGCAGGACGAGAAGATCTATCTCGAATTCTCGACGCAGAAGGTGGCGGCGCTCGGCCTCGATGTCGGCACGCTGTCGCAGGCGCTGCAGGCGCAGAACGCGCTGACCCCGAGCGGCACGGTCGATGCCGGCCCCGAGCGCATCGCCATCCGCGTCTCGGGCAGCTTCACCTCCGAGGAAAGCCTCAAGGCGATCAACTTCTATGCCAACGGCCATTACTTCCGGCTGGGCGACGTCGCCGAGGTCAAGCACGCCTATTCCGACCCGCCGCAGCCGATGTTCCGCTTCAACGGCAAGCCGGCGGTCGGCATCGCCATCTCGATGACTTCGGGCGGCGACGCGCTGGCGCTGGGCGAGACGGTCAAGGAGAAGATGCATGAAATGGAGGGCGAGCTGCCGCTCGGCGCCGAACTCGGCCTGGTCGCCGACCAGTCGCATGTGGTGGAAGAATCCGTCGGCGAGTTCACCAAGAGCCTCGGCGAGGCGATCGCCATCGTGCTCGCCGTCTCGCTGCTGGCGCTCGGCTGGCGTCCCGGCGTCGTCGTGGCGGTCGCCATCCCGCTGGTTCTGGCGATCACCTTCGTCACCATGGAGTATTTCGGCATCTCGCTGCAGCGCATCTCGCTCGGCGCACTGATCATCGCGCTCGGCCTGCTGGTCGACGATGCGATGATCGCGGTCGAGATGATGATCGCGCGTATGGAGGAAGGCTACGACAAGATCTCGGCCGCCACCTATGCCTACACCTCGACCGCCTTCCCGATGCTCACCGGCACGCTGGTGACGATCGCCGGCTTCGTGCCGGTCGGCTTCGCCAAGAGCGGCGCCGGCGAATACTGCTTCTCGCTGTTCGCTGTCGTGGCGATCGCGCTCGTTGTATCCTGGGTGGTTGCGGTGCTGTTCACACCGCTGACCGGAGTTTTCCTGCTGCCCGATCGCATAAAGGGTCATGGTGGCAGCAATCATCCCTCGCGCATCGCCCGCGGTTTCCAGGCGCTGCTCGAAATGGCGATGCGGGCGAAGTGGCTGGTGCTGTCGGCGACGGCCGGACTGTTCGCGCTCTCCGTCGTGGCGATGGGCTTCGTCGGCCAGGAGTTCTTCCCGAAGTCCGACCGGCCCGAGGTCATGCTCGACCTCACCTTGCCGCGCACTGCTTCGATCAAGTCTACGGATGCCGTGGTCGAGCGCGTCGAGAAGCTGCTCGCCGCCGATCCAGATATCGACCACTGGAGCTTCTATGTCGGCCAGGGCGCGGTGCGCTTTTACCTGCCGCTTGACGCGCAGCTCGCCAACGACTTCTTCGCCCAGGCCGTGGTCGTCACCAGGGGCCACGCCGTACGCCAGGCGGTCATCGACCGGCTGGAGAAAAAGCTGTCGACCGGCTTCGACGACGTTATGGCCCGCGTCACGCCGCTGGAGCTCGGCCCGCCGGTCGGCTGGCCGCTGAAGTTCCGCGTCAGCGGTCCGGACCCGGACAAGACGCGCAGCCTCGCGCAGCAGTTCGCGCAGGTGCTGGGCAGCGATGCCGCCGTGCGCAACATCAACTACGACTGGAACGAGCCGGCCAAGGTGATCAAGGTGGATGTCGACCAGGATCGTGCGCGCGCGCTGGGCATCTCCTCGCAGCAGCTGTCGGAGACGATCAACGCAGTGCTGTCCGGCTCCAAGATCACGCAGATGCGCGACGACACCTATCTCGTCGACATTGTCGCACGTGCCGTGGATAGTGAACGCGCCAGCATTGACACGCTGCGCGGTCTGACGATCGGCGCTTCGGGCGGACGGCGGGTGCCGCTCGAACAGGTGGCGAAGCTCAGCTACCAGACCGAGCCGCCGCTGATCTGGCGCCGCGGCCGCCTGCCGACCGTGACCGTCCAGGCCGACGTCGCACCTGGCGAGAACGCCACCACCGTGTCGAAGCGGCTAGCGAGCCCCATTGCAACCTTCGAGGCGCAGTTGCCGGCGCGCTACAGCGTCGAACAGGGCGGCGTGATCGAGGACAGCGCCAAGGCGCAGGCCAGCATCTTCGTGGTCTTCCCGCTGATGCTGTTCATCATGGCCACCGTGCTGATGATCCAGTTGATGAGCTTCCAGCGCCTGGTGCTGGTGCTGCTCACCGCTCCGCTGGCGATCATCGGCGTGGCCGGCGCACTGCTTCTGTCGGGAGCACCGATGGGCTTCGTCGCGATCCTCGGCGTAATGTCGCTGATCGGCATGGTGATCCGCAACTCGGTCATTCTGATCGCGCAGATCGACCAGCATATCGCCGCCGGCGAGGAACCCTGGGCGGCGGTGATCAGCGCCACCACGCATCGCTTGCGGCCGATCTTGCTCACGGCGGCGGCCGCCATTCTCGGCATGATCCCGATCGCGCCAACCGTATTCTGGGGGCCGATGGCCTATGCCGTGATGGGCGGCCTTTTGGTCGCGACCGTGCTGACGCTGGTCTTTCTGCCGACGCTCTACGTCACCTGGTTCGGCATCAAGGCGCCGGTCGAGAGCGCTCCCGCGGCCGAGCCGACCACGGCCGCCGCCGAGCCCCAACCGCTGGCGGCCTGACCGGCGCTTCCTCCAACAGCCACGGCGGATGCCGCCGTGGCGAGCCTTCATCCAACACGGAAAGGAACGATCATGACACCCTTCTTTGGCAATCTTCTGGTTCGCTTCAACGCCGGCTTCCTTATCCTCGCATCGGTCGGCGGGCTCGCCACCGACATCGCCGGCTCCTTCTTCGGCCGCGGCGCCGAGGCCGTGCTGCTCAACAACGCGCCCGGCACCGGCATCGGCTTTATCGAAGCGCATGGGCTCGCCTTGATCATCGGCGTGACGCTCTGGCGTATCGGCTACTCCCGCATCTGGCATGCCGTGATGGCTGCCGTGCATGTGCTGCTCGGGACGGCGAACCTTCTGTTCTGGCAGTTCTTCATCGCCGCCGACGTGCTCGTCGTCGGCTACCTCACAACCGCGGCGCACTGGCTGTTCGTGGTTGCTCACCTGGCGGCATTGGCGGGTTCGGCCCGGGTTGCCGCTGCATCCTCCCACTAGACCTCACCAACATCTGGAGAAACCAACATGCCTATGAAATCCCTCAGGAAATGCCGTTCGGCGGCAGCGTTGCTCGCCCTCGCGATCACCGCCGTCGAGATCGTCGGCAGCGCCGTTCCGGCCCTGTCGCTGGTCAGTACTGCCGAGGCACGAATCGGCGCGCCCTGGACGCCGCGCAGCGCAGCGGGCGTTGCCCGCCGCACCACCACCTGGCGCGTGCTGCGGCATACGACAGCCTGGGTCGCGACGCTCCCCGCCGGCTGCGTCCGCACCAAGGTCAACGGTTTTGACGTCTGGCGCTGCGGCGGCACCTACTACCGCGCCTATCAGGGCCGCTACATCGTGGTCGTGACCGATTGATTGGTCCCGAGCACGACTTAAGGCGCGTTGCGCTGAAACGGAGTCACGCGACGCGCTTTAGGTCTTTGTTCTGGTGCACGTTGTCTCGGAACCGCTGCACGTCTGAGCGACATGCATTTAGCCGAGGGCAAGCCTAACGCCTTCGGCGAGATGCTCAGCATCCGCCTGGCTTTCGAACGGAACGCCGCGCAACGCATAGTCGAGCGGCGAGAACGGAGCGCCCTCGTCGACGAGGGCGATCTGCCGACGCGCCTTCTCCATATCTCCCATCTGGGCATAGCAGGCCGCCAGCCGCGTGCGGATCCAGGGCGCCGGGCGCGTTGCCAATTCCAGCGCCTCTGCCGCTTGCCGGTACTCCCCCATCATATAAAGCGCCAGCGCGCGGTCGAACTGGTACCAGTGCGGATGCAAGGGATCGATGCGAATGCCGCGGGCCAGCCAGGTCAGCGCTTCTAGCGGCCGGCCGCGCATGGTGAGCAGCATTCCCATCTGCTCGATGCTGTCGGCGTCGTAGGGGTTGAGCTCAAGCGCGATGCGCATGTGATGCTCGGCCGCCTCGTGATCGCGCATATAGAGGCGGATCAGGGACTGCACGCGATGGCCGGTCGGCTGATCGGGCGACAAGGCCAGGCCCTTGTCGGCAAGGTCGCGCGCGTTCTCCAGCACGGCATCGTTGGCGCGCCCGAACTCCCCGTCCAGCGAGCGCGCCAAAGCGAGATAGGAGTAGGCAAGCCCGTAATTTGGGTCCTTGGCGATCGCCGCCTCGAACAAGGCCTCGGCGCCGCGCTGGTCGGTCTGAGCCGGATCGCGCAACAGCGCAAAACCGCGCAGCAGAAGCTCGTAGGCGGCGAGGCTGGTCACCGGCTTGCGTGAAGCTCGCTCCAGCCCGGCATTGGTGACCCGCGTCACCAGGCGGCTGACGATCTGCTCGACGATCTCGCGTTCGATGGCAAACAGCCCGGCGCCTTGGGACTGGTAGCGGTCGCCCCAGAGCTGTCTGGCGCTGGCGATGTCGACAAGGCTGACGGCCACCACGACATGCTCGCCCTGCCGACGCAGCGACCCCTCGACCAGATAGTCGGCGCCGATGCGGGCGCGGATCTGCGGCCACTCGGCGCGGCCGAAGGAGGTGAAAGAGAAGCTCGAATTGCGCGCCAGGACCGTGACCGTGCCAAACCGCGCTACGCCGTTGATCAGGTCCTCGGCAAAGCCGTCGACCATCGCCTCGTCGGCCGGATCGCCGCTATCGTTACGAAAGCGCACGACGGCCACGATCGGCTGCGAACTGATCTCGGGCGCGGCTTCGGCCTCGGCGGCAAGCATGTAGCCGCGCTTGGAGATGGTGCGCACCATATCCTCGCCCAGCACCTTGCGAATTTCGCGTACCGATTGCGTCAGCGAATCCTCGGTGACGTAGACGCCCGGCCAGACGACATCCATCAGTTCCGATTTCGGCACGACGCGGCCCATGTTGCGGGCAAGATGCGACAGCAGCGCATAGGCTTTCGGGCGCAGGAACAGCGGCTCGTTGACGCCGCGCAGCGTACCCATGGCAAGGTCGAGCGTGAACCCGCCAAACCGGAACACCTGATCGGCCGTCGCCGTCGTCATCGGGAACACCCCTTCCCGCCTATCGTGCACAATGTCAGCCCTTCCCGCTCGACCCGGCTCGCACATCACCATTATTGCCCAGAGCGCAATTTCGATCAAACTGGCCGGCGGCGTAGGGCTAGTATCGTCCCGCCAAATCCGAGGAGCCATGAACCCGACCGAGAAGGCGCTATGGTTTGTCGAAAGCCACTTGCCCGACGCCATCAGCCTCGACGAGATAGCGGCAAGCAGCGGCGTGTCGCGCTTCCATGTGACGCGCGCCTTCGGCGCGGCCACGGGACGATCGGTGATGGGTTATATGCGAGCGCGGCGGCTCAGCGAAGCGGCGCGCAAGCTGGCCGGCGGCGCGCGCGACATCCTCTCGGTCGCGCTCGATACCGGCTACGGCTCGCATGAGGCGTTCACGCGGGCTTTTCGCGAGCAATTCGGCACCACGCCGGAGCTGGTGCGCGCACAAGGCTCGACCGAAAACCTGGACCTCGTGGAGCCCATTCTGATGGACAGTTCGCTTCTCACCACACTCGAGCCGCCGCGCTTCGAGACCAGCCGCCCCTTCCTCGTCGCCGGGCTTGGCGAGCGCTACAGCTGCGAGACCAGCGCCGGCATCCCGATGCAGTGGCAGCGCTTCACCCCTTATATCGGCAACATTCCGGGCGAAGTGCCCGGCGTCTTCTATGGCGTGTGCACGAATGGCGACGATGCCGGCAATTTCGACTATGTCGTCGGCGTCGAGGTGACGGACTTCGCCGACCTGCCGAAGGATTTCCACCGCGTGCGGGTGCCGGCGCAGAAACATGCGGTATTCTCGCATCGCGAGCACATCTCGACCATCCGCCGGACCGTCAACACGATCTGGAACAGCTGGCTGCCGGCCTCCGGCCACGAGATCGCCGATGCGCCCGAGTTCGAGCGCTATGGGCCCGAATTCGACGCGCGCACCGGCAATGGCGGGCTGGAGATCTGGGTGCCGGTCAAGGGGTGATGGTTTTCCCTTCTCCCCCTGTGGGAGAAGGTGGATCGGCGCGCAGCGCCGAGACGGATGAGGGGTGTTCCAGCGGAGTGAGACGTTGGCATTCCCTGGAGCACCCCACGCCTTCGGCGACACCTTCTTCCACAAGGGGAGAAGGAAAAGCGCTAAAGCTCGAGATTCCACGTTTGCCCGACAAGATCCTTGCCAAAGGAATGATGGCGTTCTTCCTCGACCAGCTTGAAGCCCGCGGCCTGGTAGATGCGGCGGGCCGAGCCAAGGATGTCGTTGGTCCAGAGCGTCAGCGTCTTGTAGCCCTTGGCTCGAGCAAAGGTGATGCATTCGTCGACCAGCCGCCGACCGATGCCGAGGCCGCGCACCGACGGTTCGACGTAGAGCAGCCTGAGCTTCGCGACCTTGGGTGACTTGCGCATGACGAAGACCGAGCCGACCACCTCGCCTTCGCGCTCGGCGACCCAGCTGCGCTCCCATTGCGGGACGAAGTTCTTGACGAAACCACCGAGGATCTCTGCGACCAACGCCTCGTAAGTTTCGTCCCAGCCATAGTCCTGCGCGTAGATGAGGCCTTGACGGTGCGTGATCCAGCCGATGTCGCCGACCTGCAGCGGCCGCAGAATATAGGGAACCTTGGCTTCAGGTCTGTCGCCGAGCAAGTCTTGGACGGTGCGCATGGCGTTGACCAGCCGCTCCTGTTCGGCCGGCCCCAGGCGATCGAGCAGCGCGCGCACCTGGTCATGCGAATCCTGGTTGAGAGGCGCAAAGGCTTCCCTGCCGGCCGGCGTCAGCGCGATCGAGGCGCGGCGCGCGTCAGTTTCACTAGCTTCGCGTCCGACCAGGCCGCGCTCCTCGAATTTCTTCAACAGCCGGCTGACATATCCGGGGTCGAGGCCGAGGTCGCGCACCAGGTCGCTTGCGACCAGCCCATCGCGATGGGCGAGCTCGTAAAGCACCCGCGCCTCGGTCAGCGAGAAAGGACTTTTCAGCAGGCTCTCGTCGAGCAGGCCGAGTTGGCGGGTATAGAAGCGGTTGAAGGCGCGCACCGCATCGATACGATCCTTGCCTGGGTGATTGTGAATGGTCATGGGAAATCCTCCTGTCCTGGACAGGATCAACCATTTAGTTGACTGAGTCAATTAATATGGCGAGGGGACACTACACAATTTCGTCATTCCAGGGCGGAGCAAGGAGCGAAGCGACGCGCAGTTGCGGAGGCCAATGCCAATCGCGACCGCAGCGGCCCTACCCCATTGGCAGCACTGGCCAAAACTCCACAATACTCCCGGCCGAGAACACAGCGATCGCCCCGAAATGTTGCAGCACCGCCTCGCTCTGCGTTGGCCGCAGGAAGGCATAGTCGCCGGGCTTCACATCCGCGCCTGCCGGCAGGCCCATGAATTGCTGGTTGGACGATAGGCCGATCAGTCCGTTCGGCCTCATCCCTTCGGGAAACACCGGCTCGGCCATCCATTTGCCGCCATAGAGGTAGCAGCCCTTGCGCGGGAAGAGGCCAAGCGCCTGGAGCGCCCTGGAAACCGCCGGCGGGCCGGGCAGCATCGGATCGAGCGCCTTGAGGATCGGCGTGGCGATAAAGGCCGCCGGCTGGAAGCCCTCCAAGCCAGGCGTGTCGAAATCCTTTGGCAGCACGAAGGCCGAGCCGATCGATACTTCGTTGGCGACGCCGCCGCCATGCAGCAGCGCGGTCTTGGAGCCCCCGATGTTGAGGATGCGGCGCTGGTCCGGATCGAGGGCGGCGGCAAAATCGGCGACTTTGGCAGAGGCCTGCTTCAGCGCCTTGGCCGCGCCCCCGAACAGACCCGGTATCTCCGGCGCATGCGCCTCATAGGCCATGATGCCGTCGCAGAGCAGACCTTTTGGAAGCGTGAGCGCGTTAATCTCGGCGGGATCACGAAAACCGCCGCGATGCAGGCCGACATCCACCTCGAAAGCGAAGCGCAATTCTGTGTCGAGCGCGGCAGCGAGCGCGCCATATTCCGCCAGCCGTTCCGGCGTGTCGATCAGCCAGCAGACGCGCGACCACCAGCCGGCGCCACCCCTGGTCAGCGCGGCCTTCGCGGCACCCACCGGCATCGGCTTGCCGTAGAGAAGATCGCCCTCGGGAAACGCGTCAACCACGGCCTGCGTCACCGGCGGATGGAAGGTCATAAAGCGATTGGTGGCAAGCGCCTTGGCGATGTGCGAAAGCAGCGGCACGCAAGGCAGCGACTTGTCGACCAGCCGCACGCCAAGGTCCGGCGCCAGCCTTTGCTTCACCAGCGCGATGTTGCCGTCCAGCCGGTCGCGATCGAGGATAAGGCAGGGCCGGAAAATCTCGGCGGCCATCAATGCATCGGCCAGGGCGGCGAAATAGGCGCTCATTGTTGGATGCCGAACAGGCCGGCCATGTAGGGCGAGACGAAACGGTTTTGCGGATCGATGTCGCGCCGCACCGCCATCGCATCGTCCCAGCGCGGATAAAGCTCCTTGAAGTCCGCCGCCTTCAGGCTGTGCATCTTGCCCCAATGCGGCCTGCCGCCACACTTGCGGAAGATCGGCTCGGCGGCGCGCATGAAAGGCAACGGGTCGTCCGCCGCATCGTGGTGGATTGCGATCGAGCAGGTCAGCCTCTTGTAGAATGGCGAAAGCCAGAATTCGTCGGCCGCCACCGAGCGCACCTCGATCGGGAAATAGACTTCCGGGAAATGCTTTTCCGTAAGCGCAATGATCTCGGCCAACGCCTTGGGACCTTCCTCGTAAGGCAGGTGATACTCCATCTCGTTGAATTTGGTGCGACGCTCGCTGGCGTAGACGTTGAGCCAGTCCTGCACATAGTCTTCCGCCGGCACCTTCCTCACCGCCCCTCTGATCAACGCGCGGCGCAACCACGGCAGCCAGCGCAACGCGGTGCGCAGCTTGCGCAAAGTCGCCAATCCTTCCTCATCGTCCTCGGTCGGCCGCGTCGTCGGCGCCGCGTCGCTGAGATCGCTGGCGATGAACTGGGCGTAGCCGGAGAACGGGATGTAGTAGAACTCGGCCGAGCGATGCGCGGCCATCATCGTCTCGAAGTTTTTGAGCATGTCGCCGATCGGCAGCACCCATTTGCGTCGGCGCAGCCGATAGGTGGCGATGTTGTTCATCGTCACTTCGGTCAGCACGCCGAAGCTGCCCAGCGCGACGCCTGTGGCGTGGATCATGTCCAGGTCGTCTGCCCGGCTGAACTCACGCAGTTCGCCTTGTCCATCGATGAGCTGCACGGCCTCCAACTGCGTGTGATAGGCGCCGAGTGTCGGGCCGGAGCCATGCGTTGCCGTGCCCAGCGCGCCGCCGATCGCCTGGCGGTCGATGTCGCCCATGTTGGGCAGGCCCTGGCCGATATCCTGCAGGATGCGCATCAGCGCGCCGAGCCGTGTGCCCGCCCTCACCCGCGCCCGGTTGTTCGCGGCGTCATGCGAGACCAGCCCCTCGATCTTCTCTAGCGAGACAATGGTGCCTTCGGACTGCACCAGCGGCGTGAAGGAATGGCCGGCGCCGGCGACGCGCAGCGGCCCAGGCGCCGTGCGCACCAGTTCGGCCAGCTCGCCGGCATCGGCCGGCGTCGCGACCAATTTCGGGGAAGCCGTGACGAAGCCGGACCAGTTGCTCCAAGCGGTTGCCATCTCGACCCCTCCGGCTCAGGCCCGGCCGCGCCGCCGCACGCCCAGCACGAAAATGCCGAGCAGAAGGACGCTCGCCAAAGCGGCGGCGGCGGCGAATTCGGGCACGGGCCGGAAGTCCGCGCCGTCGATCAGCAGCGAAGCGGCGACCGGGCCGATGGCGAGGCCGAAGAGCTGGGCGGCCGGCACCAGCAATACGGCGTTGCGCGTCTCGTCAGCGGTGATAGCCAGCCGGATCTGGTAAGGCACGATGAAGAGCAGGATGAAGCCCATCACCAGCGCCACGGCCCAGAACAGCGAAAGACCCGGGCCGGACGCAAGCAGCAGCGAGCTGATCGCCGCGACGATCGTGATGACAGTGATGGCAAAACGATAGTCGATGCGTGCCTCAAAGCTTGTCGCGGTCATCGCGCCGAGCACCTGCGCGGCAAGGCTCGCCGAAACCATCAGGCCGACGGTGCGGCCATCGATGCCGAACTGCGCGCCGATGGGCTCGAGAAAAGCCCAGACGGCGCCGAAGAACATGAAATAGCAGAAGATCGACAGCAGCGCGGCGATCGCCGGCACGGTCGCCACGTTGGCGAACTGTTCTTGCTTGGGCAGGTCGGCATAGTCGTCGGGCACGGTCCATGCCACGACGAGCGAAAGCAGACAGACGATGCCGAGCGCGATGAAGCCGCCGGCCGAGCCCGCTCTCGGCACGGCAAAGAGCGCGAGGATCAGCGCCAGCGCGCACTGCGCCAAGGTCTGCAGCGTGACGAAATAGCCGCCGATGCGCTCGGCCCGGCGCGAGCGGGCGATCAGCTCGGTTGCGACAGCGACAAGCCCGCCCTCCGCCAGGCCAGCCAGCGTGCGCGCGCCAATCAGCGCATTGGGGCTGCCGGCATAAGCGGTCCAGACATTGGCGAGCGCGAGCAGGACAAGCAGCACCGTGCTTTTCCAGCGCATGTTGCGCGCCGGCAAGAGCATCGCCACCACGCCCGAGCCGATAGCGATCGCGATCATCTCGGCGGTAGCGACCAGCGCCAGCTCGTCGCCGGTGACATGGCCTTCGCTGTAGAGCGCACCGAGCAGCACCGGCTGCAGTCCGAGGATGAGGAGGCCGACCGAGCCGATCCACAGCGCCGAGGCCAGCTGCAGGCCCGTCGGATTGCCGACAAGCCAATCGCCATTTTCCGCCTGCACGGCTTGCGATGCAGTCACGAGGCGCTCTCCCTTGCAGCTCGCTCGAAAAACTGACAAGTTGTCAGTATTTGACGGAACTGATACTTGATCATGTTTCTTGTCAACCGCGAATTCGCGGCTTTCACGAGATTTGGCGCATGACGCAGACAAGGCGAACAGCGACGGAACCGCGGCGCAGGCCGAAGCAGGAGCGCAGCCGTGAGCGCATCGACGCGATCCTCGCCACGACCATGCGACTGATCGGCGAGAAGGGCATCGACGCGGTGACGATGAAGGAAGTCGGCGCGCTGGCCGGCGGGCCGATCGCTACCGTCTATCATTACTTCCCCAGCAAGTCGGCGATCCTGGCGATGCTCTATGAGCGGTTCTCCGAGGAAAGCCGCGCACGCTTCGGCGCGATCATCGCCAGGATAGCCCGGCTGGACGACGTGACCGCCGCGGCCGACCAGCTGCTCGACGATTATCATGCCCGTGTCGCCGCGGACCCAGCCATCCAGGACCTGCAGAACGCCATCCAGGCCGACAAGGCGCTGCAGCATCTCGACATCGCCGAGACGAGGCAACAGGCGAAGATGTTCTGCGATAAGGTCGGGCCGATGCTCCAAGCGGAGCAGCGCGAGGCGTTCGGACGTGTCGTGTTCCTGATCTTCCAGCTCGCCGGCAGCGTCGTGCGGCTGGCGCTGACACAGGACGAAGCGGAGGGACGGAGGACGATCGAGGATTATCGGTCGATCATCCATACGCAGTTGAAGCTGTTTTTGTAGCCGACGCCATACTCGGGGCCGCGCCTGGCTGCCTCAGCCCGCTTCCCGCTTCGGCCCCAGAATCTCCACCAGCCAATCCACAAACACTCTCACCCTTGGCGAAAGCTGGCGGCTCGGCGGATAAAGCACCGAGATCGGCGTCGGTGTCGGCGGATTGTCCGGCAGCACCTCGACCAGCCGGCCCGCTTCGATGTCGGCGGCGAAGCGGCGGCGCGGCGCCTGGTAGAGGCCGAAACCCTGGCGCACGAGCGTGGCGGCGGTGTCGGAATTGGAGACGGTGACGCGCGACGGCAGCACGATCTCGCGGATCTTTCCATCGACGGTGAACTCCAGCGGCATCACCTGGCCGGTGCGGGACGAGACGAAGCCGATCATGACGTGCCCGGCAAGCTCGTCCAGAGTGCGCGGCAGGCCGTAGCGCTCGACATAGGCGACGCTGGCAACCGTCGCCTCGCGCGCCATGCCGATGCGGCGCGCGATCATGTCGCTGTCGGGCAGCGTGCCGGCGCGGACCACGCAATCGACGCCTTCGCGCACCAGGTCGACGAAGCGGTCGCCCTCGCCGATATGCACGCTGAGCCCGGGATAGCGGGCGAGCAGCGCCGGCAGTTCCGGAATGACGAAGGTGCGGGCCATGTTGCCGTTGATGTCGATGCTCAGACGTCCGCGCACCTCATGCGCGCCGAAGCCGCCCTCGGCATCCTCGATGTCGGCGAGGATGCCGATGCAGCGCTGGTAATAGGCCTCGCCGTCCAGCGTCGTGGTGACGTGGCGCGTTGTGCGCCTCAGCAATTGCACGCCGAGCCGCTCCTCGAGCTGCTTGATCGCGGCGGTGGCGCTGGAGCGCGGCAGGCCGAGATCGGCGGCGGCCGCGGTGAAGCTGCGCCGTTCCACGACGCGAGTGAAGAGCCGCATGCTGTCGAACCGGTCCATCGCCGATTGTTCGCACAGACTGAATAGTGTTGGCAATCCATGGCCGATTATATCGATCAGGCAGGCGAGTATATGCATCTCCATCCAAAAGAAGGAGATTCGCCATGACCACTCGTCCCATTGCTCTCATCACCGGCGGCAGCCGCGGCCTCGGCCGCAACACCGCGATCCACCTTGCCCGGAGGGGCGTCGACGTCATCGTCACCTATCGCTCGCGCGCCGAGGAGGCGAAGAGCGCAATCGCCGAGATCGAGGCTGCCGGCGGTCGAGCAGCGGCGCTTGAGCTCGACGCCGGCGCCGGCGCCAGCTTCCCGGCTTTCGTTGAATCGCTGAAAAAGACCCTTCGCGAGATCTGGCAGCGCGACCGCTTCGACTATCTCGTCAACAATGCCGGTACCGGCCTGCGCAAGATGATCGCCGAGACGACGGAAGAGGAATTCGACACGCTAATGAACATCCATCTTAAGGGCGTGTTCTTCCTTACCCAGGCGCTGCTGCCGCTGATCAACGACGGCGGCCGCATCATCAACATCTCGAGCGGGCTCGCCCGCTTCGCCGCTCCCGGCTCGTCGGCCTATGCAATGATGAAGGGCGGCATCGAAGTCTTCACGCGCTACCTCGCCAAGGAGCTCGGGCAGCGCGGCATTACCGCCAACACCGTGGCGCCCGGCGCGATCGCCACGGACTTCAATGGCGGCCATGTGCGCGACAATGCCGAGATCAACCGCATGGTGGCCGGCGTCACCGCGCTCGGCCGCGCCGGCGTCGCCGACGATATCGGGCCGATGATCGCCTCGCTGCTGTCCGAGGACAATCGGTGGGTCAACGCCCAGCGCATCGAGGTGTCTGGGGGCATGAATATCTAGACGATCGGTCACTTGACCTGGCGGATCAGTCCTTCGAAGCCGTCGGCAAGATTGGCATTGCCGGCGGCGATGAAGCTCGACAGGTTCCTGGCCCGCCCAGGGGTCTTGTTGGCATCGAGCAGCACCGCCCTGCCCTCATGCATGACGAAGTCGAACTTGCCGTAATCGAAGCCGAGCTGGCGCCGCAGCGCGCGCAGCTCGTCCGGCACGGGCACCGCCTCGCGGCGGATGGTGTCGTCGCCCTTGACCAGGCTCTGCGGCGAGACATGACGGGTGCAGCGCTCGCGCTCCCCGCAGAACAGCCAGAAGCGGGCGCCAAAACCGTCCGGCTCCGGCTCGGGAATGAATTTCTCGACGACCAGATCCCGGCGTTCGAAGACCGCGGCCGGAACATCGGCGAGCGAGGCATGGATCTCGTATTTTTCGAAGGCTTGGACGCCGGGAAACGGCTCCGGCCTGCCGGCTCGCCGCGCGCCGGTTCAGCTGCTGTTCCGGCGTTCCCCGCACATACGGGCTCGCAGAACGCTGCCCGTTGCTGGTGCTGCGTTCGCCGAGGCGCCTGGACTAACGGGCGGGTTGCTCGTCGGCGCCTCGCGATGGCCGGTGCATTTCGGCCTTGCGTCTCGCACGAGAAAAATTTCGCGCCGCTGCCCCGTTGCGCGCGCCTTGACTCCGGCAACCCAGCGGCCTATCTCAGCGCCACGTTAGCACTCGCCTTTGGTGAGTGCTAACTTATATCCGGCGGCCTCGCCGGATGGAGGAACAGTTCTCACCGTTCTCATTCGAGGAAGAAAACATGGCAAAGTCCAAGTTCCGCCCGCTTCATGACCGCGTGGTCGTTCGCCGGGTCGAATCCGAATCCAAGACCGCCGGCGGGATCATCATCCCGGATACGGCGAAGGAGAAGCCGCAGGAAGGCGAGATCATCGCCGTCGGCTCCGGTGCCCGCGACGAAAGCGGCAAGCTCGTGCCGCTGGACGTCAAGGCCGGCGACCGCATCCTGTTCGGCAAGTGGTCGGGCACTGAAGTCAAGCTCAATGGCGAAGACCTTCTGATCATGAAGGAATCCGACATCATGGGCATCATCGGCTGATCATCGGCCTCACCTGAATCTTCATCTTCGGGCTCTTCCCGAGCCCCTGCCAGGAGCTAAAACATGGCTGCCAAAGACGTAAAATTCTCCCGCGATGCCCGTGAGCGCATGCTGCGCGGTGTCAACATCCTCGCCGACGCGGTGAAGGTCACCCTCGGCCCCAAGGGCCGCAACGTCGTCATCGACAAGTCGTTCGGCGCCCCGCGCATCACCAAGGACGGCGTCACCGTCGCCAAGGAAATCGAGCTTGAGGACAAGTTCGAGAACATGGGCGCCCAGATGGTCCGCGAAGTCGCTTCGAAGACCAACGACATCGCCGGCGACGGCACCACGACCGCAACGGTCCTGGCGCAGTCGATCGTCCAGGAAGGCCACAAGGCGGTCGCCGCCGGCATGAACCCGATGGACCTGAAGCGCGGCATCGACCTCGCCGTCACCGAAGTCGTCACGGCGCTCGGCAAGGCCGCCAAGAAGATCAAGACTTCCGAGGAAGTCGCCCAGGTCGGCACGATCTCGGCCAATGGCGACGAGTCGGTCGGCAAGATGATCGCGGAAGCGATGCAGAAGGTCGGCAACGAAGGCGTCATCACCGTCGAGGAAGCTAAGACCGCCGAAACCGAGCTGGAAGTCGTGGAAGGCATGCAGTTCGACCGCGGCTACCTGTCGCCCTACTTCGTCACCAACGCTGACAAGATGGTCGCCGATCTCGAGGACGCCTACATCCTGCTGCACGAGAAGAAGCTCTCCAACCTGCAGGCCATGCTGCCGGTCCTGGAAGCCGTCGTCCAGACCTCGAAGCCGTTGCTCATCATCTCGGAAGACGTCGAAGGCGAGGCCCTGGCCACGCTGGTCGTCAACAAGCTGCGCGGCGGCCTGAAGATCGCCGCCGTCAAGGCGCCGGGCTTCGGCGACCGCCGCAAGGCCATGCTGGAAGACATCGCCATCCTCACCGGTGGCCAGGTCATCTCGGAAGACCTCGGCATCAAGCTCGAGAATGTCGGCCTCAACATGCTCGGCCGCGCCAAGAAGGTGTCGATCTCCAAGGAGAACACCACCATCGTCGACGGCGCCGGCAAGAAGGCCGAGATCCAGGGCCGCGTCGCCCAGATCAAGCAGCAGATCGAGGAGACCACCTCGGACTACGACAAGGAGAAGCTGCAGGAACGTCTGGCGAAGCTCGCCGGCGGCGTTGCCGTGATCCGCGTCGGCGGTGCGACCGAAGTGGAAGTCAAGGAAAAGAAGGACCGCGTCGATGACGCCCTGAACGCGACCCGCGCGGCCGTGGAAGAAGGCATCGTCGCCGGCGGTGGCGTCGCCCTCCTGCGCGCTTCGGGCAACCTCAAGGCCACCGGCGCCAACTCCGACCAGGCCGCCGGCATCAACATCGTGCGTCGCGCGCTGCAGGCTCCGGCCCGCCAGATCGCGGCCAACGCCGGTGCCGAAGCCTCGATCGTCGCTGGCAAGATCCTCGACAACAAGGGCGCGACCTTCGGCTACAACGCCCAGACCGGCGAGTATGGCGACATGATCGCCATGGGCATCGTCGACCCGGTCAAGGTCGTGCGCACGGCTCTCCAGGACGCGGCCTCGGTCGCCGGCCTGCTGGTCACCACCGAAGCCATGATCGCCGAAGCTCCCAAGAAGGAGTCGGCTGGCGGCGGCATGCCTGGCGGCATGGGCGGCGGTGGCATGGGCGGCATGGGCGGCATGGACTTCTAAATCCAGGCTACCAAGCCAATGCATACGAAAGGGCGCCGAAAGGCGCCCTTTTTGTTTGCATTTGGAGATCCGAGTCCTCAGGCGGCACTCTCCGCCTGCCGTGCCGCCTTTCCGGCCAGCACCGCCTGCTCGACCAGCCCAGCGACCTCGTCGGCAACCGCCTGGACCGGGGCACGGTCGCGGGTGGCGCGGGCGATCACCATCAGACCTTCCAGCGAGGATTCGACCAGCAGGGCCAGCGCCTGAGCGCGCCGCTCCGGCACCCCTGCCCTGACGAATGCCTGACGCAGCAGTCCGATCCACTGCTCGAAGGCCGAGCGGCAGATTTCAACCAGGTCCGGCACATCGTTCGGCGCGTCGAGCACCACCGGCGCGACAGGACAGCCGAGCGAGAATTCGTTCTCCTCCAGCATGCGGGCCACCGACTGATAGATGTGGTGAACGGCAACGGCGGGATCGCTTTCCTCCAACAGCGCGGCGCCCAGCCGCTCCGTCACGTGGGCGACACTGGCGCGCGTCACCTCGACGACCAGTTGGTCCTTGCCGCCCGGGAAATGGAAATAGAGCGAGCCGCGCGGTGCGGCGCTGGCGCTTAGAATGTCGTTCAGCGACGTGCCGTGATAGCCGCGCTGGCGGATGAGCAGCGCCGTCGCCTCGATCATGCGGGTGCGTGTGTCCGTCGCCACGTCGACCTCTCAAAATGTCAACCTCTGTCAGGAGCGCGCATTATAGGACTTGCCCTGAATATGACAATCGGTCTACATAATATGTAAATCGGTCTACATATACCGGAGGCAAAAATGCGGACTTACCGGCTCGAGGAATTCGGCGACATCGGGGGACTGGTCATGCGCAAGGAAGCGCTGCCCAAGCCGGGTGCAAACCAGATCCTGGTGCGAGTGCGCGCCGCCTCGCTCAACCGCCGCGACACGATGATCCTCAACGGCACCTATCCTTTGGCACCCCGCGCGGGCATCGTGCCGCTGAGCGACGGTGCCGGCGAAGTCGTGGCCGCCGGCGACGGCGTCACTCGCTTTGCCGTCGGCGACCGCGTCACCGGCAGCTATTTCGCGCGCTGGATCGACGGCCGCATCCATCCGGGCGTGATCGACCAGCTCGGCTGCACACTGGACGGCGTGCTGAGCGAATATGCGCTGCTTGACGAGCAATGGGCGGTGCGACTGCCGGACCATCTTTCCTGGCAGGAGGCTGCGACCTTCACCTGCGCCGGGCTGACCGCTTGGAGCGCGCTGACGCACGCCGAGATTCCGAAGCCGGGGCAATGGGTTCTCACCATTGGCTCAGGTGGTGTTGCGTTGTTTGCCTTGCAGTTCGCCAAGCTCATGGGCTGCCGTGTGGCCGCTGTCACCTCGCGGGCGGAGAAGACCGACAGGCTGCGGGCGCTCGGCGCCGACCTCGTCGTCGCGGCGGCCGAGACACCGGAATGGGGCATGAAGCTGCGCGAGGCGACCGGCGGCATCGACCTGGTCGTCGAAACCGGCGGCCCGGCGACTTTTGCGCATTCGCTGATCGCCAGCACGCTTCACGGGCGCATCGTGCTGCTGACCGTCCAGGACCAGAACGGCAAATCGGTCGAAATCCCGGGCGCCGTCTATCAGCGCAGCCTTGTCACCATCAGCCGACTGTTCGTCGGCAGCCGCAATGGGTTGGAGGCAATGCTTGCCGCTGTGGCCACGCACCGGCTGAAGCCGGTCATCGACAAAGTCTTCCCCTTCGCCGAGGCGCGCGAGGCCTACCGCCATTTCCAGCAGGGCGACGTCTTCGGCAAGGTCGTCATCGAGGGCGCGTGATCGCCGCTTTTCCGCAAAACCAGATAGGAGATCAGCCATGACAATCCGCGAAGCCTCCGCCCAATGGCAAGGAACGCTCAAGGAAGGATCCGGCCGGCTGCGGCTGGGCAGCGGCGTTTTCGAAGGCGCCTATTCCTTCCCGTCGCGCTTCGAGAACGGCCCAGGCACCAATCCGGAAGAGCTGATTGCGGCCGCCCATGCCGGCTGCTTTTCGATGGCGCTTACCGCCATTCTCGGCGCCGAAGGCCACACGGCCGAGAGCATCCACACCATCGCCAAGGTGCATCTCGGCGCGACTACGGCCGGGCCGACGATCACCCGCATCGAGCTCGAAACTCAGGCGCGCATCGCCGGCATATCGGCCGAGGATTTCGAGCGGCTGGCGCAAAAGGCCAAGGCGGCCTGTCTCGTCTCGCGCGCGCTGGCGGGCGTCGCCACCATCACGCTCAAGGCGAGCCTCGTAGCTCAATGAAACGACAGGAGAAGATCAAATGACCCATGAACACATCATCGACATCGCCGCGGCCAAACGCTCCGCCGAGACGGCGGAAATCATGCGGCGCTACAATGACGTCTCCAGCGCCACGACCCTTCGGCACTGAACGAACTGGTGGCGCAGGACTGCGTGATCGAGAACACCACGCCGGCGCCCGACGGCGCCCGCCGCACCGGCAAGGCGGCTTGCGTCGAATTGTGGTCGGCGATCGCTACCGGACCCGGTACCCGCTTCGACATCGAAGAGACGTTCGTCGCCGGCGATCGCGCCACGATCCGCTGGCGCTTCTGGATGGCCGACGGCAGGTCGCTGCGCGGCGTCAACCTGATGCGTGTCGCCGATGGGCAAATCGTCGAGGCGATGGGCTATGTGAAAGGCTAGGCGTCGACCACCGCAACCGCATCGACCTCGATCAGATATCCAGGCGACAGGCTGGCCACTCCCAACACGACGTTGGCCGGCTTGTGGTCCCCGAACAGAGCCACGCGGGCGGCATCGATGATCGGGTAATGGTCATCGAGCCGGTAACCGACGACGTAGATCATGATCTTCGCCACGTCGTTCGGACGGGCGCCTGCGGCGGCAATAGCCCGACCGAGATTGGCGAACACCTGGCGCGTTTGAGCCGTGAAATCACCTTCGCCGACAAGCTTGCCGTCTAAGTCTTCAGGTTCCTGGCCGGCGATAAATATCAGCCTGGTGCCCTTCGCCACGACAACTTGGCTGTATGTGTCAGGCTTCGGCAGATCCTGGGGATTGATGCATTCAAGCGTCATTGCGACCGCCTTTCTTACTCGGATTTCCGGCCTTCCTCGGATTTCTGGATCTCTCGAGCCTCATCAGCCCAAAGCTCCCCCGAGGCGGCATGGGCTATGTAGAGGGCTGGCGCCAAAGGCTACCGATCGGCAAGCGCCAGCTTCGCGCCGAGCATGACGAACGCGGCGGCAAAGCTGCGGCGCATCCATGTCAGCACCTTCGGCCGCGACACGATATGGCTGCGCACCGATGCCGCGAAGACGCCGTAGATGGCGAAGACGACGAACGTCATCAGCATGAAGACGCCGGAGAGCTCCAGCATCTTGGGCAGCGCGTGCGGCTCGGTGGTGCTGACGAATTGTGGCAGGAAGGCAAAGAAGAAGATCGACAGTTTCGGGTTCAGGATGTTGATCAGGATGCCCGAGGTGATCGTTCTGGCGGTCGAGCGCGGCGCGGCGTCCTCGTCGATGCTGAGGCCGCCTTTTTCCTTCAATGTGTTCCAGGCCATGTAGAGCAGATAGGCGACACCGAGATATTTCAGCGTCTCGAAGGCGACGGCGCTTGTGTGCAGCACTGCGGCCAGGCCGGTGATGGCGGCCGCCATATGTGGGATGATGCCAAGCGTGCAGGCGAAGGCCGCGATAATGGAGGCGCGCGCGCCGCGCGAGAGGCCGGCGCCAAGCGTGTAAATGACGCCGGTGCCGGGCGAAGCCACGATGATCAACGACGTCAACAGGAATTCAATGCTCATGGATTTCCTCCGCTGCCCTGCCCGGCGGGAAGGTACCGGGAGGCGTGCAACAGGGCAAGCGGGGCGCTTTTCCTCGCCCCGCGATGCGGGGGCAAGGAAACTAGCCGACCGCCAGCCCATGCGCCGCCCTCGCCATCAGGCAGTCGCCGCCGCCGGGCATGCAGGCCCGGCAGACGTCGGGGCGCAGCTCGTAGATGCCGCAGGCCGTGTGCTTGCCCACCTCGCCGGTGAGCGCCGAGCATCGGCCGCCCTCGCAGCGCATGCCGGACTGGTCGGCCGCTACCAGCTCGGCCGGGATGCGGTCGAGCTGCTCATCCTCCTCGGTCGAAAAGCGCGGCCAGTCCGCCGAGTAGGAGCAGCAGGCGCCGCAGCTCTGACAGTCGAAGACGGCGACCGCGCCGCCATCCTCGTCGACAGACACAGAGGGCTGACCGAGCAGGCCGAGCGGCCCGGCTGTGCGACCGCCGTCCTGCGGCAAGGGCGCTACTTCTTCCTGGTCTTGCGCGGCGGCGCTTCGGCCGGCGACTTGAACAGATCGGTCGCAACCTCTGCGGGCGCATCCGGCTTTGCCGCCGGCTTGGCTGGCTTGGCCGCGGCGGGCGGAGCTGCCGGCTGGTCCTTGGCGGAGAATTTTATGGCCATGTCAGTCCTCGTCAGAAAAGCGCGATGATGGCGCATTCGGATTGCGCAAGCGGCCGATCAGCGCCGAGACCGCCGTGATGTTCATTTCCTCGGGCGACCAGTTCCTGGCGTCCTCGATGTGGTGCGGCGCCAGCTCACGATGCGTGCTGCCGCTGTAGGCGGCATCCTGATAGCTGGTGCGTTGATGGGTCCTGGCGTCTTCCCGCACATACTCAATCAGATAGTTCGGGGCTTCGGCGCGGCCGGGCACGCCAACGCGCACCTGGGCATCGCCATGCGCGCGCTTGCAGCGTTCGAGCCTTTCCAGCACTCGGCGAACATATTCGATCGGCTTGTCAAGGGTGTCGATCATATCGGCGATGGTCGCATCGGCGGCGATCGGCGTTGATGGCACGCGTTTGGCGGCCATCAGCGTGTGCCTGCCGGTTTCGGCAAAGCCTGCCCACATGATTCATTCGAGCTAGCGGTCAAAATCTTCTCCTGCCCGCAGGTTGATGCCGAAATGGCAGAGCGTCTTTCGGCCATGACCACGCACAAAGCAACATTGGCGTCGGATTAAATTGCGGACGTCCGCATCCCTGGCCTTGCAGCATCCTTATCACATCGTGGCGGACGTTGGGGCTATCCGCAAAAAGGGCAAAAAATTCGTCGGCTGCGGAACCAATGTCGTGGCGGGCCGTTTTCACTCAAGCCGTCAGCAATTCACGAGCAATCGAGAACGGTTGACGGCAAAAGCGCCTCCCGCGCCATAACAAGCGCGAGAGGCGTTTTCTGTTGTTCACCGCTCCTGATCGGTCGGACGGATAAGTATCTCGTTGACATTGACCCTTGGCGGCTGGCTGACAGCATAGAAAATCGCGTTCGCAATGTCTTCAGCGGTCAGCGCTTCCATTGTGGCGAGACGGTGTTCGAGTCCGGCCTTGGATTGCACGTTGGTGATATGATCGCCGAGTTCGGTACGCACAAGGCCCGGCTCGACGACGGTGACGCGCACCTTGTCGGCATAGACCTCGCGGCGCAGCGATTCCGAAAAAGCCACCACCCCGAACTTTGTCGCCGCATAGCCGCTGGCACCGGGATTTGCGACCCGGCCGGCGACCGAGGAGACGTTGACGATGTGACCCTTTGAAGCCTTCAGGTGCGGCAGCGCCACCTTGGTGGTCGCCATCAGGCCGACAAGGTTGAGCTCGATCATCCGGCGCCAGTCGTCTAGATCGGCTTCGGCCGCAGGAGCAAGCAGCATGACGCCGGCATTGTTGACGAGGATATCGAGCCGCCCCCATTCGGATACGACCTTGTCGACCATCGCGGTGATGTCGCCGGGCTTGGCGATGTCGGCTTCAATGGCGAGCGCGACGCCATCGGCCTGTTCGATGCGCGCAACCAATGCTTCGAGGCGATCGGCACGACGGGCGGCGACCACGACTTTCGCGCCGGCCGCGGCAAGGACCACGGCGGTGGCCTCGCCGATGCCGGACGAAGCGCCGGTGACGAGCGCGACCTTGCCCGTGAGTGGTGAAATGGCGGTTGTCATGAGAAATCTCCAGGAGCCCGGCCCGCCCCTTCACATAGGCCGCGCCGCCGGGGCTTGAAGACCCCATCAGAGCAGTCGACGCAATTTGCCGAGCCGACCCCGGGCTCAATCCTGTTCGTGCGGGCCGGGCTCCGGCCAGGGCTCCCTGGCGGCTTCCGCATACCAGTGCCGCATCGCGGGCGTCGCCAAGACCGCGTCGACATAGGCGCGGGTGACGGGCGCCAGTTCGCCGCCATAGGTGTCGAAGCGCGTCACCACCGGCGCATACATGGCATCGGCCGCGGTGAAATGGCCGAACAGGAACGGCCCGCCCTCGCCATATTGCTCGCGGCACTGGCGCCAGATCGCTTCGATCCTCGCCCGCTGCGCCTCCCCCTCGGCATCGAGCGGCTTATAGGATTTCGGCCGGCGCAGGTTCATCGGCCAGCCGTAGCGGACCTCGCGGAAGCCCGAATGCATTTCCGTCGCCACCGAGCGCGCCAGTTGACGGGCGCCGAGATCGGTCGGCCAGAGCCTTTTTTCCGGATAGAGATCGGCCAGATATTCAAGGATGGCAAGCGTTTCCCAGACAATCCTTCCATTGTGGTTCAAGACCGGCACGAGGCCGGTCGGCGACACCTTGGCGAGGTTTGCCGCCGTCTCGGGCGTGCGCAGCCGCACGAAGCCTTCCTCAAAAGGGATATCCAGGTGCTTCATCGCCACCCATGGCCGCAGCGACCATGAGGAAAAGCACTTGTTGCCGATATAGAGGGTGAACTCCGCCAAGACCGACCTCTCCTCATGCAGGCTGCGGCCAACCTAGCCGCTTCACCTTCGAGCCGAAAGTCATTGTCGCAACGCCGGCTTGCGGGACCAAAATCTCTGCGTCCGTTTGGCTGCCGGATGCGGTTCTCGCATCCGGCTCCCATCCAGACCCAGGACATGCGCGCATGGTGAACAGGGATCAGGTCGCCGGCATTGCCAAGCAAATGAAGGGTTCGGTCAAGCCGGCGGCCGGCAAGGCCACCGGCAACCGGCTAACCCAGATCTGAAGCGCCGCCGACAAGCTCGCCGGCAAGGTGTAGAAGACCTGTGGCGACGTGGATAAGGTCCGTAAGGTCTTCTGGTTTTGGTCGCAAGAGTCAGCCAGGAGGCGGCCTTTCATGTCTGGAATTGCTTGGCCAAGGCATTGGTGAAGACGATCTCGCCGTGATCGCCGACCGCCTCGCCCAATGCCACATCCATGTTGCCGGCCGTCACCCGCGCCAAGGCGAAGCCCCCTAAAAAGGCGGCCTTCGGCTTGATGATGTCGAGCCCGTCACGCTGGTAGATCATCGGCACTTCGTGCTGGTGGCCGTGGAAGACGGCAATCACATTGTAGCCCTTGATCGCGGTCACCAGCGCCTGGCGGTCGGTCTCGCCCCACCAATGCGGGCGGCCGGAGCCATCGTCATCATAGGTGCGTTTCAGCGGATCCCAGCGCTCCGTAGAGAAAGAGTCCCAGCCATAACGCTGGAACAGGATGACCGGCCGGCCATCGCCGGCATAAGTGGCGAGGTCCTGCTTCAGCCAAGGCAGGCTGCTTGGCGCGCCATGGCCGGTATCGCCGGCGAAGCGGTGCATCTGGACGAGATGCAGGCCGCCCCAGTCCCAGGAATAGCAGTCGGTATCGACGTCGTATTCGGTAGCGGGCACCGGCGGCTTGAAGAACACGCCGGGACGATGGTTGACCTCGACATAATCGCGCAATTCGCGGCGATACCAATCGACGTGCGGCGGCGAGCCGTTCTGGTCGAGATCATGATTGCCGAGTCCGACATAGACCGGGATGTGGATCCGGTCCGGCCCGACACCTTCCTGATAGCGCTTGGAGAACTGCAGAAGCTGCGTGCCTTCGCTGGGCTCGGTGACCTGGCCGCCGCCATCGTCGGTGATATCGCCGCCGGTGACGAGGCCGAGCGGCGTGCCGATGCGGGTGCCGGCCGAATGCAGGCCGGTGGCAACGCCGTCGATCTCGGCCGGCCACTTCTTGTCGGCAATCGCGTTCAAGGCCGCGACGTTGCGCAGAAGTGCTGCATCGGTCTTGCCTTCCTGCAGGCAGTTGGGACTGAGCCCGTTCGCCATGCGGCAGGCATGAATATCGGCGATGAAGAGGAAAGTGGCGTCGATCGGCTGGATGCGCCTGCCGGTCTGGCCGAAGGCGACGCGAGGCAGCGCGCCGGCAGCAGCGAGACCTCCGGCGATGAAGACGCGGCGCGAAACGGTTGCTGGTGAAGAGCGATTCATCGTCACCCGATTAAACACCCTCGGACCGACTCCCTCTGTCCTGACAGCATTTATCGCAACAACACCCTGCGGCGTCGTCTCGTTGCCAATCCGCCCGAAGACGGATGCACGCTTTCCAGCCCCGTCAAGCACTCCAGCAACACCCCGGCATCCTGCGATGTCTTGGCCATCGACATGGCGCCGGAATAAGCAGCCACCGCAAGCGCGGCGAAGCGGTCGGGATCGGTCCCACCCTCCCCGCCGTCCTGCTGGTCGGCTCGGATCTTGTCGGCGATCGCCCTCCGCCAGCCGGCGAAAATCTTGGCAAGCGCCAGGCGAAACTCGTCGTCGGCCAGCGACAGTTCATGCGCGAGATTGTTGAGCGGACAGCCGCGGACATAGCCCTGTCGCTCTAGCTCCGCAGCCACCGCCTCGAACACGGCCCGCACGCCTTCGCGGGCCGATGACGCCGCCAGCATCGGGTCGATCCAGGTCTCCTGGACCGCCGCCGCCACTCGTTCCTCGATCACTGCGAGCGCCAGCGCCTTCTTGGTCGGGAAATGGTGGTGCAGCGCGCCGCCGGTGACACCGGCCGCCGCCATCAGATCGCCAAGGCTCGAGGCGTGATAGCCGCGCGCCTGGAAGGCGCCTTCCGCCACGTCGAGGACGCGCCGGCGCATGCCTTCCGGATCGTTGGTGCGCTTTTTGCCTATCGCCATCTCCGCCTTCTCCCCTTGTGGGAGAAGGTGTCGCCGAAGGCGACGGATGAGGGGTGCTCCAGCTTGGCAATGACGGCGATCCGTCACCCACCCCTCATCCGTCTCGGCGCTACGCGCCGATCCACCTTCTCCCACAGGGGGAGAAGGGAAGAAGATAGCAGATTGACAAAACAGGACAACCGGTCTGTTTATAAACAGGACGATCACCCTGTTTTGAGATTCTGGCCATGAACCGACCTTCCCGTCTTGCTTCGCCCGTCGTCGAGCTTCGGCAATACACGCTGAAGCCCGGACAGCGCGAAACGCTGATCGCGCTGTTCGAGCGGGAGCTCGTCGAAACGCAGGAAGCGACGGGCATGACCGTCATCGGCCAGTTCCGCGATCTCGACCGCCCCGACATGTTCGTCTGGCTGCGCGGTTTTGAGGACATGGAAACGAGAAAGGACGCCCTGAGCGCCTTCTATGGCGGCCCGGTCTGGGCAGCGCATCGCGATGTCGCCAATGCGACGATGATCGATTCCGACGACGTGTTGCTGCTCAAACCGGCTTGGCGAGGCGCGGAGTTCGACCTGTCAGGGTTGCTGCGGCCGACAGCCACCGAGGCTGAAACCATGAGCAATGGGAGCCGGTTGGCCGGCTTTGTTGAGATTTCGATTCATAATTTGCGACCAGGCACTGAGGCCGGCTTTGCCGAACGCTTCCAGGCTGAGGCGGTTCCGCTGCTTGCGGCAAACGGCGCCCGGCTGCGTGGCGCCTTCGTCAGCGAGCGTTCCGAAAACACATTTCCTCGGCTGCCGGTGCGGGCCGGCGAAAATGTCTTCATCGCCATTACCGGTTTCGACGATGGCGATGCCCACGCGGGCCATCAGGCCGCTCTCGCCGCTTCGCCGGCATGGCAGGTGGCCCGCGAAACTATGGCGGCCGTTGCCACAAAGCCGGCCGAGACGTTGCGCCTGACGCCCACGGCCCGGTCGCTGTTGCGATAGTCAGACTGCCGGCAACATGCCGGCTATTGCCTCGGCGACAAAGGCCGGATCTTCCCAATGCGGGTTGTGGCCGCAATCCTGTGCCCACACCAGGCGCGATCCGGCCAGCGCCCCTGCCATCGCCCGCTGATGCGCTTCGCCAAAAAGCGGATCGCGCCCGCCTGCGATGATCAGCGTCGGGGCCTGCACGGCGCGCGCCGCGGCGGTCAGATCGGTGCCACGGACTTCTTCGAGAATGGCGCGCCAACGCGCTGCGGGAATCGCGGACGCGTCTTTCGCCAGGCCGGCGAGAAAAGCCCGCGGCACGCCCGGCCGGCAGGCATGCCACCAATCATAGAAGGGATCGACCGGCGAGATCGGATCGCGCAACGCGGCGACTTCATCGATCAGTTGGTGATCCTGTTCGAAACCGGGCATCAGCGCGCTTGCCAGGATCACCAGCCCGCCGACCAGTTCCGGATGCCGTGTGGCCAGCGCGATCGACACCATGCCACCCAGTGAATGGCCGACGACGACCGGCCGGTCGAGCCGCAGGCGCCGGATCAGCCCGGCAATGTCCTCAGCGAAATTGACGACACTGCACCCCTCGCCCGCATTCGAGGCGCCGTGGCCACGCAGATCGGGCATGATCAGCCGGCGCCCGGAAAGATGCGGCGTCAGCAGAGAAAAACTGCGGCTGGTGTCGGTGAAGCCGTGAATCAGCAGCAGCGGCGGCTCCGCACCGGCGATCTCGACATAGGCAAGGTCGAGACCGCCGATATAGACGGTCCGCTTGCGCCCGGCCCAGGACGCCTGCTCGGCCTCCTGATCCATCAGTTCCAAGGCTGCCGGCCTCACAGTCCGAGCTTTTCCTTGACCGCGGCAAGGCCGGGCTTGCCGTTAAAGGTGGTGACGCCGGCGAGCCACGCATCGAGCCGATCCTTGTGCAGGGTGATCGACTTCAGCGCCCCATCCTCCGGCTTCATGCCGTCGTTGATGAGATAGCCCATACCGACATTTTCCATGTCGATGTCGAAGGCAAGGTTCTTCAGGAACTGCGCGACGTTGGGACATTCCTGCAGGAAACCCTTGCGCACCTGGGTGGTCACGGTGGCGGCGCCGAAATTCGGGCCGAAGAACTTGTCGCCGCCGGTCAGGTACTTGAAGTCGTACATCGTGTTCATCGGGTGCGGCGCCCAACCTTGGAAGACGATGAACTGCTTCTCCTTGATCTCGTAGCCGACCTCCGAGAGCATGCCGGCTTCGCTCGATTCGACCACCTGCCAGCCATCCAGACCATATTGCGGATCGGCAATGGCATCCATCATGAGCTGATTGGATCCGGGCTCGATGCCGTACATCTTCTTGCCGAACTTGTCGGCGAATTTGTGCAGGTCCGACAGGTCCTTGACGCCGGCGTCCCAGACATACGTCGGCACGGCGAAGGTGTATTTGGCGCCGACCAGGTTGACGCGCACATTCTCGATCGAACCGTCCTTCTTGTAGGGCTCGTAGTAGGTGACCATCGCAGGATCCCAGTAGCCGAGGAACAGGTCGAGGTCTTTGTTCTTCATGCCTTCATAGATGACGTTGATGCCAAGCACCTCGCTTTGCGGCTCGTAGCCGAGCGCCTGGAGCAGCACCTTGGCCACACCCGTGGTGAAGGCGAGATCGTTCCAGCCGGGTTCGGCCATGCGAACCGCTTTGCAGCCTTCGGCTTCGGCGGCGCCGGCCGCCTGGGAAGCCGCCATTAGCGCTGCGACACAGACGCCTCTCGCAAGCATGCGCAACATTCCGGTTCTCCTCTTCCAATCCTTTTTTGACCTTGTGGTCATTTTATTGTCCCATTGGTCAATCATTGATCTGAGCGGACGAAAATGTCAACGTGGATTCGTTATGCATGGATCGGTCCGGTGAAACTCACGCGTCTCAGCGACATACGCCGCAAGGAACTGCGGCAGGCGGCCTTCGCAGTGCTGGAGCGCGAAGGCATCGCCGGCGCGACGCTGGAAAAGGTCGCAGCCCAGGCCGGCGCCTCGAAGGGCATCGTGCTGCATTATTTCCGCAACAAGCAGGAGCTTTTCGAGCACGCCATGCGCGAGGCGAACGCCGTGCTCTGTCACGCCGTCGTCGCCCGGCTTCAGCGGGCGCGAGCGCCGATGGAACGGCTGGACGCCGTGATCGAAGGCAATTTCGAGGAGCATTTGTTCCTGCCGCCGCTTTGCCACGCATGGCTGTCGCTCTGCGCCGAGGTGCCGCGCGACGAGAAGCTGGCGCGCATCCAGAAAGTCATCCACGCGCGCATGCGCTCGAACCTTTTGTCCGGCCTGCGTGGCCTCGCTGCGCCCGAACTGGCCGAAGAAATCGTGCTCGGCGTCACCGCTTTGATCGACGGACTGTGGCTCAGGCTTGGCCTGCAGCCGGGCAGCGTCACGCGCGAGCAGGCCGTGCGCCAGGTCAAGGATTTCGTCGCGGGCCGGCTGGGCCCGCGCCAGCCCGCGCCGGTCGGGTTAGCCTCAGCCGGATAAGGTTCATACCGGCGATCGCTCCCGCGCTTGACCGTCCGCGTTGCTCAGCGCTGCACTCCCGCTCCAACGGCAGCTATACCCCCGGGAGAGCACTTGCGGTGCCGTCCCGGTCCTTGAAGCCGAGCGTTCCCACCTCATCGAGTATCTGCTCGCGGATCCAGCGATGCGGTGGCTCATCATCGCGGCGGGCGTGCCAGTACATTCTGACCGCCGGCGATGGTATCGGGATCGGCGCCCGATAGATGCCGATCGGCAGGGATTTTGCCGCCGCTACAGCGAACTGCGTTGGAACCGCAGCCAGGTAAGGCCCATTCGCCACGGCCAGCGCGACGGCCTGGAAGTGCGGCAAAGCAAGCATGACGCGACGCGCCCGGCCCATCCTGCCCAGCGCATCGTCGGTGAAGCCCGACATTGATCCATCGATGGAGCGCAGCGCATGCGGCAGCGCGCAGAAGAGGTCGAGTGGCACCTCTTCGCCCTCGGCGATGCCGGCCTGGCCGAGCGCTGCATTGTCCTTCGCCGCGACAATGGCGAAGGGCGAGCCGAACAGCGCCACGCTTGAGACCCACTCCGCGACCTCCAGCGGGCGCTCCAGCGCAAGGTCGATCCGATCGTCCTGCAACAGCTTCGAGACGTCGCCGATGGCGCTGTCGAGGAAACGGAACGATACGCCGGGCGCCACCGCCGCAACACGCGCGGCGAAGGGCGGCATAAGAAGCATGGAGAAGAAATCCGCGCCCATGAAGGTGAAGGTCCGTTCCAGCCTTGCCGGATCGAAATCGGTCGCCGGCTGAAAGGCGCGCTCGATCTCGCGCAGCGCCGCGCGCACCGGCTCCGCCAGGCTTTCGGCGCGAGGCGTCGGCACCATGTCGTTGCCGCGGCGCACGAAGAGCTGGTCGTTGAGCGCATGGCGCAGGCGGTTGAGCGCGGCACTCACAGCCGGCTGGCTGAGGCCGATCTGCTCGCCGGCGCGCGTCACGCTCTTCTCGCGCAGCAGCGCGTCGAGCACCCTCACCAGATTGAGGTCGAGCGCGTTCAAATTCATCGCATCAATCCGCCCCATACGATCATTCGATTTCCATCACCGGCTCGTCCTTGCTTAGGTCGCCGTCGAAGCCGCTTTGTCGGCACTCAACAAGGGAGAGCAATGATGACAATGATCAACACGACGATCGCAGGCAAGGAACTCCTCTGGTTCAACAACACGCTCGTTGCCATCCAGGTTTCGTCAGCCGACGGCGAGGACGGCATCTGCATCATCGAGCACCGCCAGCCCTACGGCGATTCCGCGCCGCTGCACGTGCACCGCAATGAGGACGAGGTGTTTCATATCCTCGAAGGCCGGATACGTTTTGTCGTCGACGGCCGCGAGCGGCTTGCCGGCGCCGGCGAAACGGTGCTCGCTCCGAAAGGGCTGCCGCACACTTACAAGGTCGAGTCTCTCGAAGGCGCCCATACGCTCACCGTCACGCGCGGTTCGGATTTCGAGACGATGGTGCGCAAGGCTAGTCGCCCTGCGGAGCGAGCCGAACTGCCGCCGGCGGCAGCGCCGACGCCGGAGATGATTGAGGTGTTGACGAGCCTGTGCGCCGAGAACGGCATCGATATTGTCGGGC
Source organism: Mesorhizobium sp. CA15 (assembly GCF_020165215.1). NCBI lineage: Bacteria > Pseudomonadati > Pseudomonadota > Alphaproteobacteria > Hyphomicrobiales > Phyllobacteriaceae > Mesorhizobium > Mesorhizobium sp. CA15. The sequence goes on along the minus strand of NZ_JAIUHQ010000015.1, from coordinate 88,646 downwards.
CGCCGCTGGGGTGAGCCTTTCCTTCTCCCCTTGTGGGAGAAGGTGGATCGGCGCGATAGCGCCGAGACGGATGAGGGGTGTTCCAGCGGAGTGAGACGCTGGCTTTCCCTGGAACACCCCTCATCCGTCGCCTTCGGCGACACCTTCTCCCACAAGGGGAGAAGGAAGAGGCGCGCCCTTCAACCGATTTGCATCTTTCCCGCCCGCAATCTCCGCTTGATGCCCTTTGTGCAACGCGATACGCCGTTGCCCAAATCGACAGATCGGAGACTTGCCGTGAGCGCTGAAAAGACCAGAACCGAAACCGATACGTTCGGCCCCATAGAGGTGGCGGCCGACCGCTATTGGGGCGCGCAGGCGCAGCGTTCGCTGGGCAATTTCAAGATCGGCTGGGAAAAACAGCCGGCTTCTATCGTGCGCGCGCTCGGCATCGTCAAGCGCGCCGCGGCCGAAGTGAACATGGAGATGAAACGGCTCGATCCGGTCATCGGCAAAGCGATCGTCGAGGCGGCGCAGGAAGTGATCGACGGCAAGCTTAACGATCATTTCCCGCTGGTGGTTTGGCAGACGGGCTCGGGCACGCAGTCCAACATGAATGCCAACGAGGTGATCTCCAACCGGGCGATCGAGATGCTCGGCGGGGTGATGGGCTCGAAGAAGCCGGTGCATCCGAACGACCACGTCAATATGAGCCAGTCGTCCAACGACACCTATCCGACGGCCATGCATATCGCCTGCGCCGAGCGGGTCGCGCATCACCTGATCCCTGCCCTGCACCACCTGCACAAGGCGCTCGACGCCAAGGCCCGCGCCTTCAACCACATCATCAAGATCGGCCGCACGCACACGCAGGACGCCACGCCGCTGACGCTCGGCCAGGAATTTTCCGGCTATGCCGCGCAGGTCGCCTCCTCGATCAAGCGCATCGAGCTCACGCTGCCCGGCCTGCAGGAACTGGCCCAGGGCGGCACCGCCGTCGGCACAGGGCTCAACGCGCCGGTCGGCTTCGCGGAAAAGGTGGCGGACCGTATCGCCGCCATCACCGGCATCGCCTTCGTCACTGCCCCGAACAAGTTCGAGGCGTTGGCGGCGCATGATTCCATGGTGTTCTCGCATGGTGCCATCAACGCTGCGGCCGCGGCGCTGTTCAAGATCGCCAACGACATCCGCCTGCTCGGCTCCGGCCCGCGGTCGGGCCTCGGCGAGCTCTCGCTGCCGGAAAACGAGCCGGGCTCCTCGATCATGCCGGGCAAGGTCAACCCGACCCAGTGCGAGGCGCTGACGCAGGTCTGCGTGCAGGTGTTCGGCAACAATGCTGCACTTGCCTTCGCCGGCAGCCAGGGCCATTTCGAGCTCAATGTCTACAACCCGCTGATGGCGTATAATTTCCTGCAGTCGGTGCAGCTGCTTGCCGATGCTTCCGTTTCCTTCACAGACAATTGCGTGGTCGGCATCGAGGCGCGCGAGGACAACATCAAGGCGGCGCTCGAGCGCTCGCTGATGCTGGTGACGGCGTTGGCGCCGACCATCGGCTACGACAACGCCGCCAAGATCGCCAAGACCGCGCACAAGAACGGCACGACCTTGCGCGAGGAAGCCTTGGCCACCGGGCTGGTCAGCGAAGCCGATTACGATCGGCTGGTGCGGCCGGAGGATATGACGCATCCGGGCTGACGATTGCATCTCTTCTTAGGAAGAAGCGGACGAGCCATTTTGCAGTGGGAGAATTTGCTCCCACTGCCGATTCTCGCGACATGAATTTCGCGCCCGCCGGGGCAATGTAAGAATGAAGATTCTGTGAACAATGTGTCGCCACATAGGCGGCTTCTGGTGAACAGTCTCTATCGTTTATCTGACGGGCCATTCAACCGTTCGGAGAACCGCCATGTCCATCAACTCTTCCGTCGCCGGCAACGGCGCAACATCCAGCAGCTCCACGACGATCCTGTTGGGTCGCGTCCTGCTTGCCGTCATCTTCCTGCTTTCCGGCTTCGGCAAGCTCACAGCGATTTCCGGCACCGCCGGCTATTTCGGCGCTCTCGGCCTGCCGGTGCCGACCGTAACGGCCGTCGTTGTTGGGCTGATCGAGCTGCTTGGCGGCCTTGCCATTCTCGTCGGCTTCCAGACCCGGATCGCTGCCTGGGTGCTCGCCATCTTCACGATCGCCACTGGGCTGGTCGCTCACACCGGCTGGGCCGACCAGATGCAGATGATCCAGTTCCTCAAGAACCTCGCCATCACCGGCGGCTTCATCCTGCTCGCCTCCTCCGGCGCCGGCGCCTATTCGATCGACGCCAAGCGCGGCTGATCTTTTTCCTCCCATACTGAAGCAATCCTCCCAAACTGAAACGAAAGCGGTGCGGAATTTTCCGCATCGCTTTTTCGTTTTCCGGTTGTAGGCGTAGACTGCGCCGGCAGCCGGCCTGATGCCGGCAAGGGAGATGACCAATGCCCCGCAACGCATTGCTTCTCGTCTCGCGGCTCCTGCTCGCCGCGCTGTTCGTGCCCTCCGGTTTTCAGGCGCTCACCAACATCGCCGGCACGACCAGCTATTTCGCAGGCCTCGGCCTGCCGCTTCCGACTCTTGCAGCCTGGGGCACCGGCCTGTTCGAGCTGATCGCCGGATTGCTGATCCTGGTCGGCTTCCAGACGCGGATCGTGGCGCTGCTGCTTGCCGCCTTCTCGATCGCCGCCGGCTTCATCGGTCACTACGGCCAGGGCGCCGACGATGCGACCCTCGCCTTCCTGCACCAGCAGATGCTGATGAAGGACATCGCCGTTGCCGGCGGCTTCCTGGCGCTCGCCATGGCTGGCGCCGGCGCATGGTCGGCTGACGGGCACGGTTTCGGCCTCGGTGCCCAAGTGACCTGAGCCGGCCCTATTTCACTGACATGCCTATTTCACCGACACACTTGGTCCGCCCTCGACCGCCAGCACCAGACGCCGGTTGGTGATGCGCGCGAGCTGCGCCAGCCGGCCGGCAGGACGCTCGCCATAGAGGTCGGCGAGCGAGGCCGGCAGTACCAGCGCGAGCGCTCCGTTGCCGCGGCTCTCCCATTTCAGCCTCGGCATGACGCCCGGCATTGCCGCTGTGAGGAGATAGACCACACGCATCATCGCCGCCAGCACGCGGGCGCGTTCCAGAAGGCGCGGCGGCGCCAGCGCTTTGATCTCGGGAGCGATGCCGTCGTTGAAGATGCCGTCATGGCGATAGGCGTTGGCCAGGGCCAGATAGGCGCGGCCCGGATGGTCGACGCCGATAAAGGAGGCATGCGCGATAATGTTGAGCGACTGCCGGCCGCGATATTCCGGATGCGCGCGCCAGCCGATATCGGCAAGCAGGCAGGCGGCATGGCGGTAGCGTGCCTCGTCTTCCGTCTCGTCAATGCCGAAGGCCTTGAACGCCTTGCCGGTCCATTCGACCAGGTCGTGCGCGTGATGCACCGAGCGCGAGCGCAATAGCGCCAGTTCCTCGGCGGCCGAGATCAGCGGGTCGGCCTTCTGCTCGGCGGCGTCGAGCAGCGAGTAGAGGAAACCCTCGCGCACGCCCTGCGCCGAGACGACGATCTTCGACGGCTGCATGGCCGACATGATCTCCTGCAGCACGACGGCGCCGTAGGGTAAGAGCGAGCGGCGGTTCTTGGAAACGCCCTCGATGCCCCTCACCTTCTCGACCTCGCTGCGGGCGACCTGCTTGAGGAAAGTCTGCGCGCTGTCGGCCGATATCTCGTAGTGATGCATGACGCCGAGCGGGTAGTTGTTCATCTCCATGTGCAGCCGGGCAAGGTTTCGCCAAGTGCCGCCGACTGCGTAGAAAACCCTGCCCTGCCCGCCCTTGAGCAGCTTCGCCCGCGCCAGTTCCTGGCGCGCGATCTTTTGGGCCTGCACGAGCGAGTTCCTGGCCATGTCCTGCAGGCGCAGGCCGCCGAGCGGCAACGTGATGCCGTCGCCCATCGCTTCGCCATTGATGTCGATCAGCTCAAGGCTGCCGCCGCCAAGATCGCCGGCGATGCCGTTGGCCGGATGGAAACCGGATATGACGCCGAGCGCCGAATAATAGGCCTCCTGACGGCCGGTGAGCACGCGGATCTCGGTCTTCAGCACGTCCTCGGCTCGGTGGATGAAATCGGGGCCGTTGCCCGCCTCGCGCGCGGCGGCTGTCGCCAGCACATAGATGTGCTCGGCACCCGCCTGGTCCGAGAGCGCGCGGAACCGGCGGAATTCCTCCATCGAGCGCGTCACCGCCTCGGGATCGAGCTTGCCCGTCGAAACGATGCCGCGGCCGAGGCCGGCCAGCATCTTCTCGTTGAACAGAAGCGTGGGCGAGCGCGCCAGCCCCTCATAGACGACAAGGCGAATCGAGTTCGATCCGATGTCGATGATCGACAGCGGCCGCCGGTCCTGAAGCCGGCCCTGGGAAACTGCAGTCACGCGGCGCTGTTCTTCTTGCGGCGCTTGAACTGGGCAATGCGCTTGGGCGCATGCGATTTCAGCGCGTCGCCCCGCCCGGAGAGGCTCGGATTGGTCATGAAATATTCCTGCGCGTTGAACGGCTCCTCGCCCTCCTCCAGCACAGCGCGCCGGGAGGTGCCGTCAGCCAATACGTCGAAACTTTGCTGGTTGTCCATGATGTTGCCCAGCATGATCTGGCCAAGCACCTGTTCATGCACAGTTGGATTGGTGATCGGCACCAGGGTCTCGACGCGGCGGTCGAGATTGCGCGGCATCATGTCGGCCGACGAGATGTAGACGACCGCCTCGTCGGACGGCAGGCCGTGGCCGTTGCCGAAGCAGAAGATGCGGCTGTGCTCAAGAAAGCGGCCGACGATCGATTTCACCCTGATGTTCTCGGAAAGACCCGGCACCTGCGGCCGCAGACAACAGATGCCGCGCACGACGAGGTCGACCTCGACGCCGGCGCGGCTGGCGTCGTAAAGCGCGTCGATGACGGTCGGATCGACCAGCGCGTTCATCTTCATCCAGATGCGGGCCGGCCGGCCGTCGCGGGCATGAACGATCTCGTCCGAGATGTGTTTCAGGATGCGCTTGCGGAGCGTGAAGGGCGATACGGCAAGGCGCATCTCCTCGGCGGGCTCGGCATAGCCGGTGATGAAATTGAAGAGTTGCGCGACATCGCGCGCGATCGTCGGGTCGGTGGTGAAGAAGGACAGGTCGGTGTAGATACGGGCGGTAACCGGGTGGTAGTTGCCGGTGCCGAGATGCACGTAGTTGCGCAGCCGGCCATCCTCGCGGCGCACGATCAAAGACATCTTGGCGTGGGTCTTCAGCTCCAGGAAGCCGAACACGACCTGGACGCCTGCGCGCTCGAGGTCGCGCGCCCAGCGGATGTTGGCTTCCTCGTCGAAGCGCGCCTTGAGCTCGACAAGTGCCGTGACCGACTTGCCGGCCTCGGCGGCGTCGATCAGCGCGCGCACGATCGGGCTGTCGTTAGAGGTACGGTAGAGCGTCTGCTTGATCGCCACCACTTCCGGGTCGGCGGCGGCCTGGCGCAGGAACTGCACCACCACGTCGAAGGACTCGTAGGGGTGATGGACGACGATGTCCTTCTCGCGGATGGCGGCGAAGCAGTCGCCGCCATGCTCGCGGATGCGCTCGGGAAAGCGCGGATTGTAGGGGGTGAATTTGAGGTCGTCGCGCGGAATGGCGACAATCTCGGAGATCTGGTTGAGCGCCAGCGGGCCGGTGAGCACGCTGATTCGGCTCGACGACACGCCGAGCTCGCCGGCGACGAAGTCCCGCAACGCAGCCGGCATCAGCGTGTCGAATTCGATGCGGATCACCGAGCCGCGACGGCGCCGCTTCAGCGCCGTTTCGAACAGGCGCACCAGGTCTTCCGACTCTTCCTCGACCTCGATGTCGCTGTCGCGGATGATGCGGAACGTGCCGGAGCCTTTGACCTCGTAGCCGGGGAAAAGCTTGCCGATATAGATGCCGACCACTTCCTCCAGCGGAATGAAGCGAACATGGTTCTTGCGGTCGGGCAGGCGGATGAAACGCCTGAGCGCCACCGGCAGGCGCAGCAGCGCGCTCATCTCCTCGCCATTCTTGCGATGGCGCAATTGCAGGGCGATGGAAAAGCCGAGATTGGGGATGAACGGAAACGGATGCGCCGGGTCGATCGACAGCGGCGTCAGCACCGGGAAAACCTGTTCCTGGAAATGCTCCTCCAGCCAGGCCTTCTCATCCTTGGTCAGCGCGTCGCGGGTGATGCTCTCGATGCCTTCCTTGTTGAGCAGCGTCATCAGCGCCGAGAGGCTCTTCTGCTGGTCTTCCTGAAGGCGCTCGACCTCCCGCAACAATTGTTCCAGCTGCTGTTCGGGCGTGCGGCCGTCCGGGCTCTTCAGTGCGATGCCCTCGCGGACCTGGCCGGCAAGGCCGGCGACGCGAACCATGAAGAACTCGTCGAGATTGGCGGCAGAAATCGACAGGAAGCGGACGCGTTCAAGCAGCGGATGATGCTCGTTCAGCGATTCCTCCAGCACGCGGCGGTTGAATTGCAGCCAGGAGAATTCGCGGTTGACGAAACGATCGGGATTGCCGCCGTCGGGGCTTGCGGCCTCGACGGTTATGAACTCGCTCTGCACAGGCTTCAGTTCGTTCATGGTTTCCTGCTCTTGCCCGCAACCGTTCCCAGGAGGCGCCGCATACTGCCGTTCAACGACGCTCTAGCATGTCTTTATGACGCATGATCGTCACGGAATCGCTCCGGCACCGGCCCCATGCGCTTAACCGGCTCAACCTATCCTCTGCCAGCCTTTTGCGACAGTTTGATTTCATCGATCTTGCAAACTGGCCTGTTATGCTCCAGATGCAAACTGGTCACACCCACTGGCCGAACCCAATTGGAGACGACGATGGCAGGCGGCAGCATTCCCCATTTCCAGAACGACGCGGGCCATCCGGTCATCGAGATCGGCGTCAAGGAATTCATGTGCACCGGCGCCAACCCGCCTTTCGACCATCCGCATGTGTTCCTCGACATGGGCGACGACAATGAAAAGGTCTGCCCTTACTGCTCGACGCTCTACCGCTATTCACCGTCGCTGAAGGCGACGGAAACGCAGCCGGCCGGCTGCCTCTATGTCGACCAGGCCGCCTGATCGCCCCGATCAACCATGACTGAAATAAGGTCCCGGCAGATCGTCATCGCCGGGGCTGGCATTGCCGGGCTCGTGGCGGCGCTTGCCTTTGCCGAGCGTGACTTCCCGGTAACACTGTTCGAGCAGGCCAGGCAACTCGAAGCGGCCGGCGCCGGCCTCCAGCTTTCCCCCAACGCGACCCGGATCCTGCGGCGGCTCAGCGTGCTCGATCGCCTGCTGCCCAACGCGATCCGGCCGCGAGCGGTGGTGCTGAAGGACGCAAGGAGCCTGCGAGAGCTGGCGCGCGTGCCGCTTGGGGAAACCGCAGAAAAGCGCTGGGGGGCGCCCTATCTCGTGGCGCACCGCGCCGACCTGCAGGCGGCGCTGATGGCGGCAGTGGCGGAACGGCCCGGTATCGCGCTTGTCACCGGCGCGCGCGTCACCGGCATTGCCGTCGACCCGCAAAGCGTTACCGCGACGGTCGAAATCGACGGCAAAGCGACGGATGTCGCGTGCGGTTTGCTGGTTGCAGCCGACGGCGTCTGGTCGTCGGTTCGCGCCCAGCTTGCCCGGACGGCCGGCTTTGCGGCAAGCCGCTTTTCGGGCGAGCTCGCCTGGCGCGCGACGGTCACGGCGCAAAGCGCCGCCGGCCAGGCTTTTATGCAAATCGGAGCCACCGACAGCGTCACCACTTTCCTGCATCCCGGCTTCCACATGGTCGCCTATCCGGTGAGCAAGGGTAGCGCCGTCAACCTTGCCGCCTTCACCAAGGGCGAGCGCATTGCCGAAGGCTGGTCCGGCCATGCCGACCCTGCGATCCTTTCGGCTGCCATGCGAGGCACGGCGGCAGCGCTGGCGGAGCTGGCGGCGCTTGCGGGGCCGTGGACAGCCTTCCCCATCCACACGGTCGCGCAGCAGCGCTGGACCCTGGCGGAGGGAGTAGTACTGATCGGTGACGCCGCGCACGCCATGACGCCGTTCGCGGCGCAAGGCGCGGCCATGGGGATCGAGGACGCCGCTATGCTCGCCAATCTCGTTGCCGACTTCCCCGGCGATCCAGCTCGAGGCCTTGCCATATGGGAAAATCTCAGACGCCCGCGCGTCGAGAAGGTGCTGAAACGCGGCGCTCTCAATCGGCTGGCCTGGCACGCGTGGGGACCGGTGGCGATCACACGCAATCTCGTGCTGGCGGCGCGACCGGCGGAAAAGCTCGCGGCGGACCTGGACTGGCTCTATGGGTGGGAGGAGCGGGAGGTTGTGCGGCGGTAGCGTCTGCCACCAGCTGGATAGGCCGGCGGGACAGCACCCCCTCTGCCCTGCCGGGCATCTCCCCCGCAAGGGAGGAGATTGGCAGCTTGGGCGCTGGCTCCCGCCTTGCGACGTTGATGATTGGCGAAAGCAGCCACGACAGCTAATTTCCCCCTTGCGGGGGAGATGGCCGGCAGGCCAGAGGGGGTGTGACGGAACGCGGCGTTTGCAAATTCCCATCAACCCTCAATCATGCAGCCTCAGCGACCACCACAACGACACCGGTAGCGGATTCCACCATCCTGTTCGTAGGCCAGCCGTGCGCAGCCCCGCCGCAGTCCAGGTGTTGCAGCCGACCAGCGCGTTGAAATGACCGTCGGCTTCGTAGAACCGGTCGTAGGTGGAATAGCCGGCGTCCTCGATGACCACGGGCTCGCCCGTCCGCTGCCGGAAGCTTGCCGCGATATAGTCGAGCAGCGCCGAGAAATGTTCCTCATCGATGTCAAAACCGGCGACATCCGGATGCGGCTCAAGAATAGCCCCCGCAGCATCGACATGCATCACCGCGGCGTCGAGCGTAAGCGCCTTCAGCACCGGTATGGTCTTCAATTGCGACCAGGTCGGCGTCTCCAGATAGAAGGCGCGGCCGCCCCAGCCGAAGACGATGTAGCGCGCCCCCGGAGCCTCGATCGGCAGGCCGGTATCGGCGAGAAAGGCAAAGCGCCGGCGCACGCCGTCATCGAGGGGCACGGCGATGTCGGTGTGGATCGGGTTCTTCAACACCAATATGTGCCGCGTCCCTTCGCCTTCGGCCGATGCCGCCGGCCAGAGCGGTCGCGGCACCAGCGTGCCGAGCGCGGCGGCAAGCACCGCCGCTCCCAACAGCATCACCATATATCGCAGGACTCGTCTCATCGGGTGCGGTCGTTCCGTCTCGTCTGCGTCAACCCCAGGATAACCTGGACAATCAGGCTAGACGATTTCGCAGCGTCAACCAAAAATGAGCCGATCCTTGTCCGATCGCCCGAATGCAAAAAAAGCCCGGCTGTTTCCAGCCGGGCTTCCTAAAATTTGGCGATTGCGCCCGCTCAGTGCAGGATCTGCGACAGGAAAAGCTTTGTGCGTTCATGGCGCGGATGGTCGAAGAATTCGGCCGGCGTGTTCTGCTCGACGATCTGGCCCTGATCCATGAAGATTACGCGGTTGGCCACCTTGCGGGCAAAGCCCATCTCGTGGGTGACGCAAAGCATGGTCATGCCCTCTTCCGCCAGCCCCACCATCGTCTCCAGCACTTCCTTGATCATTTCCGGGTCGAGCGCCGAGGTCGGCTCGTCGAACAGCATGATGCGCGGATTCATGCACAGCGAGCGCGCGATCGCAACGCGCTGCTGCTGCCCGCCGGAGAGCTGGCCCGGATATTTGTTGGCCTGTTCCGGTATCTTGACGCGCTTAAGGAAATGCATGGCGATTTCCTCGGCCTGCTTCTTCGGCATCTTGCGCACCCAGATCGGCGCCAGCGTGCAGTTCTCCAGGATGGTGAGATGTGGGAACAGGTTGAAATGCTGGAACACCATGCCGACCTCGCGGCGCACCTCGTCGATCTTCTTCAGATCGTTGGTGAGTTCCTTGCCGTCGACGATGATCTTGCCCTTCTGGTGCTCTTCCAGCCGGTTGATGCAGCGGATCATGGTCGACTTGCCGGAGCCGGACGGACCGCAGATGACGATGCGCTCGCCACGCATCACCTTGAGGTTGATGTCCTTCAGCACATGGAACTCGCCATACCATTTGTGCATGCCGACGATGTCGATGGCGACATCGGTGGTGGAGATGTGCATCTTGGCGGCGTTGACCTTGATTTCTTCCGCGCTGACGGCGTTTTCGGTGGCCATAACCTGTTCCCTTTTTATCGTTTATAACCGGTGTCGAGCCGGCGTTCGGTGTACATTGAATAGCGCGACATGCCGAAGCAGAACAGCCAGAAAACGAAGGCGGCAAAGATCAGGCCGGATCTCGCGGTCTGTGGGGTTGCCCAGTTGGCATCGGCGAAATTCTGCTTCACCACGCCGAGCAAGTCGAACATCGAGATGATCAGGACCAGGCTGGTGTCCTTGAACATGCCGATGAAGGTATTGACGATGCCCGGAATGACCAGCTTCAGCGCCTGCGGTAGCACGATCAGGCTCATCTTCTGCCAGTAGCCGAGGCCGAGCGAATCGGCGCCCTCATACTGGCCCTTCGGGATCGCCTGCAAGCCGCCGCGAATCACTTCGGCCATATAGGCGGCGGCAAACAGCGACACACCGATCAACGCACGCAGATACTTGTCGAAAGTAACGCCCGCGGGCAGGAACAGCGGCAGCATGACGCTGGCGAAGAACAGCACCGTGATCAGCGGAATGCCGCGCACCGTCTCGATGAAGACGATACAAAGCCATTTGATGATCGGCATCTTCGAACGGCGCCCGAGCGCCAGCACGATGCCCAAAGGCAGCGACACCGCAATGCCGACGAAGGAGAGGCTGAGCGTCACGAGAAGCCCGCCCCAGCGCGAGGTCTCGACCACCGGCAGGCCGAACACGCCGCCAAGCAGCAGGAAGAAGGCGACGATCGGCAGCGCTACGAACAACAGCACCGCATTCAATCCCTTGCGCGGCACGCGCGGGATCAGCATCGGCACCAACAGCGCCACGAACAGGATGGCGACCAGGATCGGCCGCCAGCGCTCCTCGATCGGATAGGTGCCGAACATGAACTGGCCGAACTTGGCGTTGACGAAAGCCCAGCAGGCACCGGTCCAGCCGTCGGGCTGGATGCCGCCTTGCGTGACAGTGGTGCAGACGGTGCGATCCGGCCCGGTCCACTGGGCATTGAGGAAGGCCCAGCTGATGACCTGCGGCAGGATCCAAAGCACGATGGCGATGCCGAGGATTGTGAGGACGGTGTCGCCGACCGAACCGACCAGGTTCTTGCGCACCCAGGCATAGGCGCCGCGTTCGGTAGGCGGGGCCGGCTGGGCAAGCGCCATCTCGGTGCGCACCCAGGACATTTCATGTTCCTGCATGGCCTTACCTCTCCACCAGCGCCATTCTGGCATTGACGATATTCATGACAAAGGACGTCACCAGGCTCAGCACCAGATAGGCGATCATCATGATGAAAACGCCCTCCACCGCCTGCCCGGTCTGATTGAGCACCGTGCCGGCGGTGGCGGTAAGGTCCGGATAGCCGATAGCGATCGCCAGCGAGGAGTTCTTGGTCAGGTTGAGATACTGGCTGGTGAGCGGCGGGATGACTATGCGCATCGCCTGCGGGATGACCACCAGCCGCAGGATCGGACCGGAGCGGAGGCCGAGCGCCGCCGCCGCTTCGCTCTGCCCTTTGTTGACGCCCCTGATGCCGGCGCGCACGATCTCGGCGATGAAGGCCGCCGTGTAGAAGGAGAGCGCCAGCAAGAGCGACAGGAATTCCGGCTTGACCCAGAAGCCACCGGTCAGGTTGAAGGTCGATTGCTTCGGAAAATCGAAGGTGAGCGGCATGCCGCCGAGCAGGAAGGCCAGCACCGGCAGGCCGACGATAAGCGCGACCGATGTCCAGAAGACCGGAAATTGCTGGCCCGTCGCCTTCTGCCGCTGTCGCGCCCTGTGGGCGACGAACCAGACCATTGCAATGGCGAGCAGCAGTGCGACGCCGATCAGCCAGGAGCCATCGCCCCAAACGGCGCGCGGAAAATAGAAACCGCGCTGGTTGAGGAACGAGCCGAAAGGCAGGTGGATGCTCTCGCGCGGCGGCGGCAGCACGGCCAGCACGCCGGAATACCAGAAGAAGATGACCAGCAGCGGTGGGATGTTGCGGAAGATCTCGACATAGACCGTGCAGATCTTGCGGATCAGCCAGTTCTGCGACAGGCGGCCGATGCCGATGGCGAAGCCCACGATGGTCGCAAGCACGATGCCGGCGGCGGCGACAATGATCGTGTTGAGCAAACCGACGACCAGCGCGCGGAAATAGGTCGAGTCGGACGTATAGGCGATCGGCGTGTCGGAAATGTCGAAGCCGGCCCTGCTCCTGACAAAACCGAAGCCCGACGCGATGTGCAGACGCTGGAGGTTTTCGATGACGTTGTGGACGATCCACCAGATCGAACTGAACAGCAGGATCACAACCAGCGTCTGAAAGAACAGGCTGCGTATTCTCGGGTCATTGATGAAGGAGCCGCGACTCGGCTCCTCGCGAAGGATTTCCTGCGAAGCCATGGACCGTCCTCTGGAAAGAGAAACCGGGAGACAGACGACCTGCCTCCCGGATCACGTTTCAATCAGCGGATCGGCGGACCGTATTGCAGGCCGCCTTTGGTCCACAGCGCGTTGATGCCGCGCGCGATCTTGAGCGGGCTGCCCGAGCCGACGTTGCGCTCAAACATTTCGCCGTAGTTGCCGACAGCCTTGACGATGTTGACGACAAAGTCGTTGGAGAGGCCGAGATCGGCGCCATACTTGCCGTCCGGTTCAGTGCCGAGAAGGCGCTGGATGTTCGGGTCGGTCGACGTCTTCATCTCATCGACATTGGCCTGCGTGATGCCGGCTTCCTCGGCGTTGAGCAGCGCGAAATACGTCCAGCGCGCGATATGCGCCCACTGGTCATCGCCCTGGCGCACGGCCGGGCCGAGCGGCTCCTTGGAGATGATCTCGGGCAGCACGACATGGTCGGCCGGCGAGGAGAGCGTCAGACGGATACCATAAAGGCCGGACTGGTCGGTGGTATAAGCATCGCAGCGGCCGGCGTCATAGGCGGCGTTGACCTCTTCGAGCTTCTCGAACACGACGGGGTTGTACTCCATCTTGTTCTTCTTGAAGTAGTCGGCGAGGTTGAGCTCGGTGGTGGTGCCGCTCTGCACGCACACGGCGGCGCCCGAAAGCTGCAGCGCGGAGTTCACGCCGGGCAGCTTCTTGGCGTTGATCATGAAGCCCTGGCCGTCATAGTAGGTGATGCCGACAAAATCGAGGCCAAGCGCGCTATCGCGGTTGCTGGTCCAGGTGGTGTTGCGCGACAGGATGTCGATCTCGCCCGATTGCAAGGCGGTGAAACGCTCCTTGGCGCTTAGCGGCGTGAACTTCACTTTGGAGCCGTCTCCGAAGACAGCGGCCGCAACGGCGCGACAGAAGTCCGCGTCGATGCCCTTCCAGTCGCCCTTGTCGTCCGGCGCCGAGAAGCCGGCGAGGCCGGTCGAGACGCCGCACTGGATAAAGCCCTTCTGCTTCACGGTATCGAGCGTGCCGGCCGAGGCGGCAGACGCCATGAACCCGAGCGCGGCGACGCCAAGAATGCCGATTGCAATGTGTTTCATGACCCACAGACCCTTTTCTGTTACAGGCGCCCCTATCGCCAGGCGACGCTTGATCTTTTTTCGTTTGTGAATGCAGCTCCCACTCCAAGGCCCACTCCCGGGACCCGCATCGGTTGCGATGCGCTGCCTCCCATTCACGAAACGCATCGAAGGCGATTATTCCTGTGAGGTCAAGGGAAATGACCGATTCCTCAGAGGTTTGAAAGCAATTGCCGCAAATGCCAGAATTGCGGACAAGAGCACATGAAACCGGCAGGCGATGCGAACAAATCACTCAAGTCGCGGCGTCGCGAATCCGTGCTCCTGCGGCAGAATCCGCTGCGGCAATAGCGTTCTTTACTGGGCTTGAGCGCCTTTGGATTGGCCCAGCGGAAGACCGGCTTTTGGCGGGCCCGACGCGGTTGCGCCGGCTTTGCCGCCGCTTTATGGCTGATCCCCTGACATCATTCGATAGGCGACGAACCATGGCTAGAGACGGCATCGAGATGGGCATCAACACGCTGCTTGCCCATTCCGGCAACAATCCGCGCGACTATTTCGGCTTCGTCAACCCGCCGGTCGTGCATGCCTCGACAGTGCTTTATCCCGACGCCGCTTCGATGGCTGGGCGCAGCCAGAAATACACTTACGGCACCCGCGGCACCCCGACGATGGACGCGCTCACGCTCGCCGTCGATGCGCTGGAAGGCTCGGCCGGCACGATCGCGGTGCCTTCCGGACTGGCGGCGGTGACGGTGCCGCTGCTCACCTTCCTTGCCGCGGGCGATCACTTGTTGATCGTCGACAGCGTCTACCACCCGACGCGCCACTTCGCCGACACGATACTGAAGCGGCTCGGCGTCGAGATCGAATATTACGAGCCGCGCATCGGCGCCGGCATCGCTTCGCTGATCAAGCCAAACACAAGGGTGGTGTTCACCGAATCGCCGGCATCGAACACCTATGAGGTGCAGGACATCCCGGCGATCTCCGAGGCTGCACATGCGGCGAACGCCATCGTGATGATGGACAACACCTGGGCGACGCCGCTCTATTTCAAGCCGCTCGACCATGGCGTCGACATCTCGATCCACGCGGCGACGAAATATCCGGCCGGTCATTCCGACGTGCTGCTCGGCCTGGTTTCGGCCAACGACGCCTGCTGGACGAAGCTTTATGATGGGTTTTGCGCGCTGGGCTGCTGTTCCGGTCCCGACGATATCTACCAAGTGCTACGCGGCCTGCGCACGATGGGCGTGCGGCTAGAGCATCACCGCAAGAGCGCGCTCGACATCGCGCGCTGGCTGGAGGAGCAGCCTGGCATCGCGCAGGTGCTGCATCCGGCGCTGGAAAGCCATCCCGACCATGCGCTCTGGAAGCGCGATTTCTGCGGCTCGAGCGGAGTCTTCTCGATCGTGCTCAACAGCGGCGGCCAGAAGGCCCAGCACGCCTTTCTCGACGCGCTCAAGATCTTCGGCCTCGGTTATTCCTGGGGCGGCTATGAGAGTCTCGCTGTTTCGGTCTTCCTTGGCGACCGCACGCTTGCCAAAGGTTCGTATGCCGGCCCGCTGATCCGGCTGCAGGTCGGGCTGGAGGATGTCGAGGACCTGAAGGCCGACATTCTCCGCGGCCTCGCCGCGGCGGCTGCCGCCGAGTGACGGCCTGATCAGCGGACGATTCCGACCAGACAAGCCTCTGTCCAAGCGGTAGCATGACCAGTGCAACCGTTCTGGAACCTTTTGTCGGCAGGCGCATCCAATCGCACATGTAACGTTGCCGGGAGATCGGGGCGAGATGAGACAGCCTGCTATTGAAGCCGCCGAAATCGGTGCGGCGGAGGCCGGCGACATGGCACTGGTGCGCCGGGCGCTTGCGCGCGATCCTGGTGCGTTCCGCGCCATCATCAAGACGCACAACCAGCGGCTTTACCGCATCGCGCGCGGCGTGGTGCGCAATGACGCCGAGGCCGAGGACATCGTGCAGGAGGCCTATATGCGCGCCTTCGCCAGTCTCAGCAGCTTTCGCAGCGA
Organism: Mesorhizobium sp. CA15; assembly: GCF_020165215.1. Lineage (NCBI taxonomy): Bacteria > Pseudomonadati > Pseudomonadota > Alphaproteobacteria > Hyphomicrobiales > Phyllobacteriaceae > Mesorhizobium > Mesorhizobium sp. CA15. The sequence continues at coordinate 72,942 of NZ_JAIUHQ010000015.1, read as the reverse complement.
GGCTTCGCTTTCCACCTGGCTGTCGCGCATCGTCATCAACGAAGCGCTCGGCCGGCTGCGCAAGCGCAGGCGCACTGTGGCGATGCCCGGAAATCCGGGGGCGCAGATCATCCGGTTTACCTTGAACCAAAACGACTTGAATCCAGGCGACGATCCGGAGCGGACGATGGCGCAGCGGCAAATCCTCGGGCTTGTCGAACGGGCGACCGACAGCCTTCCCGATGTCTATCGTACCGTTTTCGTGGCCCGTGTCATTGAGGGCCTCAGCATCGAGGAAACCGCCGATCTGCTGGGCGTGAAGCCCGAGACGGTGAAGACCAGGCTGCATCGGGCGCGAGCACTGGTGCGAAAGGCGCTGGACGACGAGATCGGCCCGGTTTTGCTCGACGCCTTCCCCTTCGCCGGTCGTCGCTGCGAGCGGCTGACGCAGGCGGTGATGAAAAGGCTGGGATTCGAGCCCTAATTTCGATTTCCCGATCTTTTCCTGGGAACGTTTCGTTCTCGCCCGCATCCAACGGCAGTCAACACCAGATGAAGCCCGTAGCCAGAGCGCCGGGCAAAGGAGATGCCATGTTCATGCGATTAACCGCCGCCCTCGCCGCCCTTTCCTTCGTGAGCACGGCGCCGCTGGCGCTAGCCGCCGAAAAGCCCACCGATCCGCAGATCGCCCACATTGCCTATACGGCCGGCACGCTCGACATCGAAGCGGCCAAGCTGGCGATCAAGAAGTCCAAGAACAAGGAGGTCGTCGACTTCGCCAAAGACATGGAGCGCGACCACGAGGCGGTGAACAAGCAGGCGCTCGAGCTCGTGAAGAAGCTGAAGGTCACGCCCGAGGACAACGACACCAGCAAGGCCCTGACCAAGGCTGCGAAGGAAGAGGACGCCAAACTGGCGAAGCTCAAGGGTGCCGCCTTCGACAAGGCCTATATCGAGAACGAAGTGGCCTATCACAAACAGGTCAACGGCGCGCTCGAAACCTTGCTCATCCCCTCGGCCAGCAATGCTGAGCTGAAGAGCCTGCTGGAGACCGGCCTCAAGGTTTTCCAGGGACATCAGCAGCATGCCGAACACGTCGCCGGCATGTTGAAATGAGGCCGCTTTTGCTTTGTTTTGAGGCAATTCCTGACGGAAGGCTACGGCGAAGTCGCTGCGCCCAATCGTTCCACACTTTTCCAGGAATTGCTCCGGTCACCCTGGCACTGGCGCTCATCGCATCGCCGGCGTTCGCCGCGACGATCGAGATAACGATCGACAAGCTGGTCTTCTCGCCCGCAAACATTCAGGCCAAGGTCGGCGATACGATCGAGTGGACGAATAAGGATGTGATCGCCCACACCGCGACAGTGAAAGGCGGCTGGGACGTGATGATCCCCGCAAAGTCGAAGGGCAAGATTACGCTGAAGGCGGCGGGGACAGCGGACTATTTCTGCCGCTTCCATCCCAACATGAAGGGCCATGTCGAGGTGGCGCCCTAGCTATCCGAGAGCGAGGCGCGCGCAGCGCCTCGCTTGACCTTGCAGCAATCCCATGCCGAAAGCAGCCTCAGCGCCACGCGCCGCATTCGTACAATTTCATTCGGGCGAATTGCCGAACCGACTCTGCAAACCGTCGTAAAGGCTTGGCGCGATTGAGAAAGCCGAGGCCGCTGGCGGCGCGTCCGGCGCGGATCGCTGTGCAATAATATTCTCTTCAGCGGCGAATCTACGGATTGGTTTGGCTTTCAAATCCGCGGCTTCAGCGGCATTGCGGGCAACGCAATTCCACCTCTTCGATCCAGGGCCTGCCATGGCGTTTCGCCTTTTCGTTCCGATCCTTGCCGGTGCGACGCTTCGCGAACGGCTGCTTGCCTGCATCGGCGCTACCATCGGTATCGCGCTCACCGGCATGATTAGCGGGCTCGCCATGGGTAGCGGCCCGCTTGTGGCGATGCTGGTGGCGCCAATGGGCGCTTCGGCAGTGCTGCTCTTTGCCGTTCCCTCGAGCCCGCTGGCGCAGCCCTGGTCGATCATCGGCGGCAACACGATTTCGGCGCTGGTTGGCGTGACCGTGGCGCATTTTGTGCATGACACGGTGGTCGCCGCCGGCCTAGCGGTGGCGCTGGCGATCGCCGCCATGTCGTTCACGCGCTCATTGCACCCGCCGGGCGGCGCAGCGGCGCTTACCGGCGTGCTCGGCGGGCCGGCCGTCGCCGCCGCGGGCTTCCTGTTTCCCTTCGTGCCGGTAGCACTCAACTCGACCATCCTGGTTGCGCTCGGCTTCCTTTTCCACAAGCTGTCGCGGCGCAACTATCCCCATGTGCACGTGCCCGCCGCCCGCGGCCACGGCACCGCCGACCGGCCGCCGGCCGAGCGCGTCGGCTTCCGGCCCGAGGATGTCGACGCCGCCCTCTCGGCGCTCGACGAGACCTTCGACATCGACCGTGACGACCTGGAGCGCCTGCTGCGCCAGGTCGAGTTGCAGGCCATGGTGCGCTCGCAGCGTACGCTGCTTTGCAAAGACATCATGTCGCGCGATGTGATCTCCGTGGCGGAAAAGGCGTCGGCCGACGACGCGCGCAAACAGCTGATCGACCACAACATCCGCACCTTGCCGGTGATCGACGCGGACGGACGGCTCTCCGGCGCGGTCGGTCTGCGCGAGCTGACAAGGGCGACCGACACGGTCAAAGGGGTGATGTCTAAGGCCGGCACAGCCTCACCCGACACCCCGGCGATGAGTCTGCTGCCGGTGCTGACCGACGGCCGCAGCCATGCCGTGGTGATCGTCGATGCCGAGCGGCGCATCCTCGGCCTGATCACCCAGACCGACCTGCTCGCGGCCGCCGCACGCCTGCAGCAGGCAGACAGGGCGCCGTTGAAGGCGGTGGCCTAAGCAAGGCCCTCACCCCCGCAAGCCGACTGCCAGGTCGAGACGCTGCCGCCGGTCATGTCGCCGCGGCGCCCTCGATCAGGCGGTCCGAAGGGACAGCGTCTTCAGGCCCAGGCTAGCCAGGCGGTGCCGGCAAGAAGCGTCACCAGCGTCAGCGGCAGGCCGACCTTAAAGAAAGCCGAGAAGGAAAGCTCCTTGCCGGCAGCTTTTGCCTGCTCGGCGACGATCAGATTGGCAACCGAGCCGAGCAGCGTGAAATTGCCGGCAAGCGTCGAGCTCATCGCCACGACCAGCCAGGCGCGCGCCGGGTTTTCCAGCCCAGGAACGAAGGGCCGGAGCGCCAGCACCGCCGGCACATTGCTCATGATGTTGGAAAGCACCGCGGTGAAGCCGGAGAGCCGCCAGACATCGTCGAGTCCGATGTTCTTGGCCCAGGCGATCATGTCGGGCGTGAGCAAGGTGCGCTCGGCACCCGCCACCACCACGAACAAGCCGGCGAACATGAAGAGCAGCGGTCCGTCGATCTCGCGGTAAATGCGCCGCGGCTTGATTGCCCGCGTGACCAGCAGGAAGGCGCCGGCAATGAGCGCCGCCTTCGCGACGGGAACGCCGGCGAAGAAGGCGAGCGCCAGCAACACGCAGACGATGGTGGCCTTCAGCACCTGCCCGGGCAGCATGCGGCCGCGATAGACTTCCGGGCTGAGCTCGGCAGGGCGGGAGAATTCGGCCCGGTAGACGATGCGCACGATGACGATGACGCAGAGCAGGCCGAACAGCGCCACCGGCGCGAGCGCCAGCGTGAAAGCCGGATAGGAAATCCCGGACAGCGCACCGATCACCATATTCTGCGGGTTGCCTGTGATGGTGGCGACGCTGCCGCAGTTCGAGGCCGTGCAGGTAGCGATGAGGTAAGGCACCGGGTTGCGGTTGATGACTCGTGTGACGTGCACGACGATCGGCGCCATCACCAGGCAGATCGCGTCATTGACCAGGAAGGCCGAGAGCGCGCCGGTCAGCAGCGTCACCATTACCAAAAGCATGAAGGGCGCGTGGGCATGCTCGATGGCAAAGCCGCCGAGCGCCCGAAACGCGCCCGAGACCTTCAGATGCGCGACCACGATCATCATGCCGAGCAGCAAGGTGATGGTGTCGAAATTGATGGCTCTGTAGGCATCCTCGATGCCGATCGCGCCGATTGCGATCATGGCGGCGCCGCCCAGCAACGCGATGCCGGCGCGGTCGAGCCGCAGGCCCGGAATACGGCCGACGGCAACGCCGGCATAGGTGAGCACGAGGATGAAAAGCGCGCCCGCGCCGGTCCATGTCATTGCAAGAAGATTCCCTTTGCGTGCCCTGATCCGTCGACGCATCGGGCGGCACCACATTTAACAAGGCCAGCGCAAAGGGAAAGCGCACAAGCGCGTGAAAGCCTTATGTCGCTTTCACGCCTTTCACATTCATAAACCCTAATGTAAAGAATAGTGAATTAACATATGTGACCGATAATCCAGGCGTTGGGGACTAAACGGATGAACACGGTCGTTGAAGCGGAACATAGCGTCCCGTCACGGGAGGAATTGATGCGTCCGCAGGAATGCTCCCGCTGTCACGGGGCCAAGAAGGTTTTCGTTTGCGCGCGGTGGCTGAGCTCGAACGGCCATTGCTGCCCAGGGGGCACGCACCGGCTGAATTGTCCGGGACACAGTATCACCTGCCTCGAATGCAGTGGGCGCGAGAGCTAGCGGGATTCGCGGATCTGCCGCCGGTCGACCGCAACGCCGCGGAATCTCGTTCTATTGCAGCAATGATCATCCGACTGCGACGCGCCCTGCGACGGCAAATGCTTCCGCTCCTCGCCGTCGTCGCGCTGATCGCCGCCTTGGCCGCCAAAACTAGCCGAAACGCAGATCGGGAACCGCGACGCCAGCCGCGAAGCAATCGCCTGGCGGCGAAGCTGAGGGACGCGCTGGCGACACCCTGAGGCGTAGTCGCATCGTGGGCCGTCAGATGCGGCCGAGCAACACCAGGATGATCACGATGACCAGGACGAGTCCGAGGCCGCCGCCGCCATAATAGCCGGTGCCGTAGAAAGGCCCTCCGCCTAAGCCGCTGAAGCCGCCAAGCAGAGCAAGGATGAGAATGATGATGAGAATCGTGCCGAGGCCCATGGTTTCTTCCTCTCTGACAGTGCGATCCCGCGCATTGCTATCGAGGAAGTGAACTCGCAAGCCGCGCGCATGTTCCGCCGACGTCGAAACCGGCTTCTGCTTTCGGACGACACGATCGGCGGGCTCGATCCGCCTGGAACCATTTCGCAGCCGGCAACGTTGGAGCCTGCCCATCCGGGCAATCTTGATAAGAAGGCAGGCAAATGGGCGTATCGATCCTTATCGGCATATTGATCACTTTCCTGGTGGTGATCCTGGTGCTTTACCTCGTGCAACGCCTGCCGCTCGATGCCCGCGCGCGCCAGATCGCGCAGATCATCGTCATCATCATCGGAATCGTTTCGCTGCTCAAATATCTTGCGGTGTTCTAGCCGCGATCCATATTCGACACCCGGAAACTTCAAAAACCTGGCGTCCCCATGAGAACCCTGTTGATTGCACTTGCCGCAGGCAAAATGTTGTGCGCCGGCCCAATGTTGTGCACCGTGAGCGCCGCCTACGCCCGGCCGGACACACGCGCGATGACTTGCGAGCAGACGCAGACGCTGATCAAAAGTGATCGTGCCGTGGTCTTGAGCACAGGCGCGGATACTTATGACCGATTCGTTCGGCAATTCGGCAATGAGTGCGACTGGCCGGAAGTGCCTGTGTCGACGACGGTTCCGACCAAAGACGGCGAGTGCCGCGTCTATCGGTGCGAGGAGCCGATCAACCTCCCCGACTGACCGTGCTTCTTGCACGCAGGCGTGGAACCATCGCAACTTGTTGCGGGTTTTAGCAGCCGGCAGCGGGACCTGCCGGGGCAACCGAAATTGGCTCTGTGCATAGCCGCAGGAGGAACAGCAATGCCTGAAATCGCGCGCAGCGGGAGTTGCCTGTGTGGCGGGGTGCAGTTCCGCGTCACTGGGGAGCCGCTCCGGGTCGGCCTCTGTCACTGCAAGGACTGCCGCAAGACAAGCGGATCGGCCTTCCATGCCTACGCCGTATGGCCGCTAAAAGCGTTCGAAACCACCGGCATCACCAGCAGCTATGGCGCTCGGAGCTTTTGCCCCACCTGCGGAAGCCGCGTTCCGTTCGTTGGCGACGACGAGGCCGAAGTGACGATCGGTAGCCTGGACGTTGCGCCAACCGAAGGGCTGGTGCCGAGCTATGAACTCTGGATCGGACGCCGCGAGCCCTGGTTGCAGGCCCTGCCCACGGCGCGCCAGTTCGAGCATGACCGGATCGCCGATGATTCGGCCGCAAGCGCTGAAGCCGACCTGGAGCCGCAGCAAAGACTGGCTTAGGTTGATCTTTTGGCAGACTTTAGCCTGAACGACAGAGACCTTCAGTCTAGTGACGGCTTCCGCACGTCCGGGAGGACGCCCGGCCGCGGACTGATATGCGCGGGCTTTTCTCGAAGTTTCGCGTTTTTCAACCACCGGTCGGTTTGCCGGTCAATCGGCTGACGCTAGCATTTGGAGATGCTGCAAATATGAGGCGGCAAGCCGGCTTGGCTTCCTGCAGCAGTACGCAAAGAGCTTTATTCTTTTACAAAATATAAGAATTTTCAACCATGCCTCTTGCGGAAATACAACCTCCGGGGTTGTTTCTCCTGCTTGTCCGCCGCGTTTTCGCGTAAAACGCCAAGCGGCAGTTGCAACATCAAAGTGAAAATTCTTTCGGCTCAAGAAATTTTTCTTCGCCCTCTTTCCGGTTATATCAACATGACATCCCCGAATTGCCAGTGGCAGCAAGTCTTATGACTTCCGGCCTTGTACAAAAGGCCATGTTTGTTTCTTACCGTTTTTGCGACATAGTGCTGCCAAAGCTTGAAACCGGACGGGGCGGTTTTCATGACGACGGCGCCTGAACACGGCCGCAACATGCATGTGCGGTATCCACCGATCGACGGGTTCTGGACCTGGGACATCAAGCGCGACCGCGTTTATGGCGACGCCAATCTTTCAGATTATTTCGGTCTGACACTCGATGAGTTCTCTCATGGCGCTTCGCTTGAACGATGCATGCAAAGCATCGATCAGGACGATCGTTCACGGGTTCGGCTGGCGATCCGCAAGGCCGTGGAGCGCAGGTCCGCATTCAGGGAGGTCTATAGGGTCCATTCCGAGAAGATGGGGTTGCGCAAGATCCTGGCCGTCGGCCAATGCTATGTTGACGGGACGGGCGAGGCAGCGCTCTATCCCGGCTGGTTCGTCGATTTGACGGACGACGCCGCGTGCGAAGAGCAGGCGCTGCGCGAGATCCGCAACCATGTCGGGCAAGCCAAGGACCTAGCGCGGTCGATCGGACACGACCTGATGTCCTATCTCCTGGACAACATCGAGGAAGAGGTCGAGCAGCGGCTTGGCGCAAGGCTGGGGAGGCGAAGATCGTCTTGAAGCAGCTTTCGCCGATTGCTCGCGGGTCAATTTCGCTTGCCGCGCCGGCCGACTTCAGCCACGACCATGCGCGCAAAATACGACTGGGGCGACCGGCGCTCTATGAGCTTGGCCCGCTCCAGGGCTGCATCGCCGTAAAATTCGATCAACACGCCGGCAGCCTTGGCGGCGTCGGCTTTCAATCGGCCGAAATCGGCTTGCCCGCTCTCGCTCGGGGGCTCGCTCCTGGCGATCACGTCAAGCATGGCTTGCAACTTGTCAGGAGTGCTGCCCTCGTCTTCGTGCATGGTCGCCATCCGATTGGGCGCGCAAAATATCGACATTTCCGCGCGATGTCCAACAGCTTCGTTGATCGGGCGTCCCCAGTGCAACCGATTACAGCTTCACCGCGAGCGAGGCGATAATCTTCGTACAAGCATAGTGAGCCAAACTTACCGCACCGACATTTGGGGGCACCCATGGACCAGCCTAGCAAAATGGAAAACCTGCAATTTGCGCAGGGAATCCTGCGAGAACTTCGCCAGAAGGCGGAGGCCGATGGCGAGAAGCTTCTGACCTACCTGATCGACATGGCTTATCTCGAAGCCAGCGACCGCATCCGCGCCCACTGGATCGGCAACCACGAACACGAAGGCCGCCGAGCCAAGGGCTAAGGCCCGCCGGGCCGGGACAACCAGCCGAAACGCAAAAAAGCCCGCCATGCCTTCCGGCACGGCGGGCAGATCAAAGCGCGTGAAGACTATGTCAACACACCGCGGTCGCTGATTATGACGCGGCCGCCTGTTGACGAACCGGAAGCTTCCAGCCCGGCCGTGCGAAATGGCAGGTGTAGCCGTTGGGATAGCGCTCGAGATAGTCCTGATGCTCGGGCTCGGCTTCCCAGAAGGGCCCGACCGGAGCGAGCTCGGTGACGACCTTGCCAGGCCACAGGCCGGACGCGTCGACATCGGCTATCGTGTCCTCGGCGATCCGTTTCTGTTCATCGCTGGTATAGAAAATCGCCGAGCGATAGCTCGCGCCGATATCGTTGCCCTGGCGGTTCTTCGTCGTCGGATCGTGGATCTGGAAGAAGAATTCGAGCAGCGTGCGGAAGCTAGTCTTGGCCGGATCGAAGATGATCTCGATCGCCTCGGCGTGGGTGCCGTGGTTGCGGTAGGTGGCGTTGGGGACATCGCCGCCGCTGTAGCCCACTCGCGTCGAGATCACGCCGGGCAAGCGCCGGATCAGATCCTGCATGCCCCAGAAGCAGCCGCCGGCAAGGACCGCGCGCTCGGTGGAAGAAGCCATGTCGTACCTCCTTTGGATTGCTCCATAAATAGGCGTTGCGCCTGGATTCTTCCAGCGGCTCGAGCGGGCAAACCGCTGACACCGTCATCTTGGTATCGTGTGGACGATCTCCCGGTCGATGTCTCGATGCCTGCACGGTGTCGGTCCGCCGCGATCAGGAATCCGGGGTTTGTTTGAATCTTCGCACGACCACCTCGAAAACGATGTCCGAGATCCACATGGCCGAGACTCCGATGAGGAAGGCTGCGGCGAGCGTGGTGGTGTCGTCGGCGGCGGGAATTGGCAGGCCGCTTGCCCGGACCCAAGCGACGACAGGCAATGTCAGATAGGCGGCGGCCAAGGCGCCGCAGATGGGCGAGGCAATCATCTCGCGCAGCTTGTAGCGATGGCGCGACAGCGCCCGCAGCACGCCGCCGGCGAGCCCCGCTGCCACGACCTGGCCCTTGATGCCGAGAAGATCGAAGATGTCATGCATCACGGCCTCCAGCCGCAGAGTTTTTCGCCCTTGCGGTTGTGCGCAAGCAGCGCCCTCGCCTCCTGGTCGGACAAGGCATCGACCGCGCTGGCAGAGAGGCGCATCGGCGGGGCGACGGCGCAGAAGCTGCCCCTGCCCGTCGTGCAGCCGGCGAGCGCGGCGACGATGGCGGCGACGATCAATCCCTTGCCCATGATTTCAGCTCCTTTCTGACCGCGTCAGCCGGCAAAGCGCCGACATCGTTGTCGACCTGGTCGGCGGCATCCCGGGCCGCGGCCTCTGCGTCGGCCTGCTTGCTGCGCTCAGCCCTTGCGCCTGCGAGGCGCTGGCGGAAGCCCCAGCCGAGCGCGCCGACAAGGCCGGCGCCGATCGCCAGGATTGACGGATTGGTGAGAAACCACGCCAGCAGCGCGCTCATAGCAGCGCTCCGATGAGAAGCCCGGCGATAAAGCAGGCGGCGCCGATGACGACATACGGGCTGGCGGCTTCGATACACGCGGTGAGCAGATCTTTCAGATTCTCCATAGTCAATGCTCCCAGCCGAAGCGGCGCGCGAGCAGATGCCACCACTCGGCCGCGGCGGCGATGGCAAGACCGAGGCCGGTCTCCAGCGCCATTTGAATGTCGGGATCGGCGGAGAACGCCGAGGCGTCGTCGGCGCCCAGAAGGCCGCGCGCGACAAGCACGCCCGCGCAATAGCGCAGGGCGATGCGGATGATGACGGCAGTCATCGGCAGAACACTCCGAAAAGATTGCAGGAAAGATGCGCGGTCGAGGCGGTGAGCGAGCCGAGCGCCAGCGTGATCAGCGCCAGGACGCCGGCTACCTTGGCGGGCGATGCGGATTTGTTTGGCAGAGTGGGTGCCTCGCCGGCGGCAGGCAATCCGGCGCCGGCAGGGGTTGCGGCTAGCGGGTCATCATCGGGGGATGCAGGCCCCAGCGAAGCGGATCCCTCAGTCGCCGACGGCGCGGCCGACATCAGCAGCGCCTGCCGGCGCACGAAGGCGACTCGGGCGCTCCAGCCCCGGCCGAAGCTCGGCCAGGCCGATAGTTTTTTCAGGAAGGCGAGCCGCGCGTCGCACAGCGCATTGATGACGACGCCGGCGGGTTTTGCCCTCACCGCCGCCAGCGTGGCCGGGCCAATGCGGCCATCCCGAACAACGCCGAGCACACCTTGAAGATACTTCGCCGCCCTGCTCGGCCCGCTGTTCACGGCGAAGTCGAAGAGCGCGTAGTCGATGCCGCCGGGGAGCTGAGCGCCCACCACAGCATCCCAATAGAAACGGCGGTAGACGGTGGCGACTTGGTCATCCGAGATGGCGCGCAGATCGGCCTTCGTGGCGTCTGCTTTGACGTAGCGGAAATTGGCGAGCGTGACGCCCTTCATGGTCGCACCGCCGGGGTCGGCGGGGTTGTCGGACCAGCCGCCTTCAGAGGTGAGAACGAGCGAAAGGGCACGCGCAAAGTTGCGATCCATGGGGGTTCCTTTCCGCCGGGAGGGGCAGATTCTTGAGATTCAGGGGTGCGAAGGAACATGCGGCGAGACGGAGCGCTCGCACGCGGCGGTCAGCGACCAAACTAAAGGTGCAGTGGCAAGATCTACGCGGCTTCTAAACGCGGTGCGCCTTTAATGATGGCGCGAGAGAGTTTTTGCCCAAGCGCAATTCCGGGCAGCTCAATCAATCGGTAGCTGACGGCTGCTAAGAAGACGCTCGGGGGGATAATGACGAGAGATACCAGAATGCCCGCCATCACCGCATCCGACGGAAGCCAACTTGGCGGCACATTGTGAATTGCGTTCAGAAAGAGGACATTCCACAGATAGAGGCCGAAGCTCACACGCCCGAGAAATGCGGGAAGAGGCGAAACGAAGAACGGTGACGAAGCCGCCCTGTCATCGTGGAACAACAGCGCGAGCAACACAAAACCTAACGCTGCCGTCAGAAGCTCAAGGCCGTGCACGAATTGCCTAAGCAACAGGAAAGCGACCAGGAGCAGTGCCCATCCTATCGGCCTTGCCAACTTAGCAGCAAAGGCACCCAGCCCGCTCGGCACCAAGGCCCCAAAGATGAACAGATACCCGTAATCTGAGAGCAATTGTACTCCAAGCAGTTCAGGATTTTTCCGAGCGATGCATGTGTAAACGAGCACTGCAAGAGTACCCCACATGCCCCACCGAAGCGTAAACACTCCAGCCAACAGCATCAGTGGGACGGCGAGCATTTCCACCTGCAGTGTCCAACTTGGTTGTATGACTGCATAGGACCACAGGGCCATGTTCGCACAGGCTTCCGACCACGAGATAGGCCATGCCTGAAGCAATGCCGCGGCCAGCACACAGGCTATGAGCCCTGGATAGATGCGAAACACGCGCTTCACGGCAAACGATGCGCCCGCACGCCACGGATTACCAATGTCAGAAAGGGAACGGATCAACACGCAACCACTTAGAAGGAAGAACAGCTCGACCGCCGCCGTGCCGTTGAAAATCGAGAGCCACAGCTTGGGCCAGTGGTCGGTTGCGGTCACTTCCCAGAACGTTTTTGGCAAAACGCGCTGTATCAATCCCTCATCAAAATGAAGGATACCGTGATAGAAGATGACCGCGATTGCCGCGTAGGCGCGAAGGCCATCGAGCGCCAACAAACGCTGTCTGTCGCCCGTAGCGAATCCCATTCTGATCATGTCCCTCGCAAACCGCCGACGTTAGTACGCGCAGCCGATGCCAGATGTCCAGATGAACAATCAGTCGTAGCGATCAAATGCAGAACCGGCCGGTGTGAAGTTGGCGATGTAGCGGGCAAGATTGTTCGAGATCCGAATCTCGTCCATATTCCCTTTGTATTTGTGGTCTGGCCCGCCGGTGTCCCGCTCACCGACGAAAGTTCCGATGTTCAGCGAAGTGCTATCCCAGGCAACCGAGGTGGAGAAGTTGCTTCCAAATTGCGTGCCGTTGAGAAAGCAGCGGATCACACCCGAGGCGCGGCAGATTGCCCAATGATACCAAGTACCGGCGGTGAGCGTGCCGGACGTGGCGCGCTTGACGCCCCCGGCGCCATCATTTGCATCAATGAAGATATCTAACTGCTCACTCGGATTGAGATTGATGAAGAACCCAGCATTGTTCGTGCCGCCTCGTATATCGAATACCGGGCGCGAGTTTGTGGTTTCCGCAGTGCATCGCATGCGACCCTCACACGTGAAATCCCCCGGCAATTTGAGTGCCGTCGGATGGTCGCAGTAAAGGTAGTCGCCAATCCCATCAAAGGTGCAGCAACTTCCTCCGAAGACCGACGTAGACGTGTCGATTTGAACGTTACCTCCAAACCCTATGGCGAGATTGTTGAGCGAGCTATCGACAAAAACTTGCGATCCGTTGGCCCCGTCGAAATGCAAAAGCATGGTCGCCTTCTTCGGCGGCGGCGCGACGATCTTTGGGATGATACCGGGATACATTAGATGCCCAGCCCGAGGACCGACTTCAGTTCGCTGATCGAGACGCCGGATCCCGCCAGCATAGCACCCACCTTCTCCTCTGCCGTCGGCGGTTCCGGTGGCGGCGGGGCATCCTCGACCTGGTAGATCTGTTGGATCACTTCACCGGTTTCCACATAGGACGGTGCGCCGACGACCTGTTTTCCTTCCGGCACTACGAACGGCACGGCAATCCTGCCGCCCACCGCCTCGACTTCGTCGATCGTCCAAAGGCCCTGGTCGTAGAAGCCGCGCAGGCTGTCGCCGTTCATCTGGATTTCGACAGGATAAGGATCGCATGGGGTCTCCACTTGCCGGCCATCCCCGTAGATGGCGGTATAGGTACCGACCATCTGGGTCACGATCGAGGAGGCGTGCCACTCCTGCCAAACGTCATTGATCTTGCGAACGAGAAGGGACATCGGGTTCTCCTGTTAGGTTCTCAAAACGCTGGTGATGACAAGGCGGCTCGCCGTGTCGACAAAGCCGGCCAGGAAGACGGTTTCCGTCGTCTGGATGATGATCGGAAAGCTCTCGACGCCGGCCGCTGGCACAAGATTTGCGCTTAGGCTCACGGTGCGTGCGGACGTCACGGCGGTGATCTTGAGCACGAAGCCGAACTGGGGCACCGCATTTGTCGGATTGCCGATCGTCACGTTCGTCGACGCAGCCAATGAAGCGTTGTTGCCAAGCGACATATCCCACGAGACCGACGCGCCGGACGTAAGTGTCTGGTAGGCTACGGTCGACTTTAATGCGGCCGCCGTGAGAAGCTTGTTTGCCGTGCCGAGCTGGAATTCGCTGTTCGAAGCGATCGCCGCCGAAGCGAGCATGGCATAGGTCACCAGCCCGGCCGGCACCATGCCTGCCGTCAACTGGCCGAAACCCAGCGCCGAGGACACGCGCCGCAGCAGAGTGTCATCCGACCCGGCCGCGATGTCCGCGCGCGTGCCGCTCGAATTGGCCGATCGGCCGAGGACCGACACCGCAGCGCTGTCAGCCAGGGTATTCAGTGCTATGGCGTTCGCCGGCGGGCTGAAGGTGCCGGTGAAAGAGGCATTGGCTTTCGGCGCCAGACTCGCCACCGCCACGCCGCTGTCCTTCACCAGCTTGCCCGTCGTGCCGTTGAATGTGGCGATGTTGTCGGCCGCGGCTGAGGCCGGCCCTGCCACCAGGCTTCCCACCGCCACCCCACTGTCCTTACCGGCCTTCCCCGTGGTGCCGGCGAAGGTGACGATGTTATCGGTCACGGAGGAGGCCGGGCCTGTGAAGTCACCCACGCCGGTGCCATCCGCACCCTTGTCGCCAGCGCGTGTGAAGATCAGCCAGATGCCGTCGGTGCTGGTCGGCAAGGTGCCGGCACCGCTGACATAGGCGAGCGTAAGCTTCCGATAGCCGCCCCCATCCACCACCGATCCGGTGACGTTGTAGACATAGGCGATCGCGGCGTTCGCCTTGGAGCGCAGCGTGAGCTGGCCCTTGATGGTGTTGGTGCTGTCGTCGAACGTATCCAGCACGCCGCTCACTGTGGCGCCGCTGGAATCGAGGTTGTCGATATAGGCGGCTGTGGCCGAGGCGGCGCCGGCATTGTTCAGCCGCAGCGTGCCGTTGCCGGGGTCGGCATCGGCAGTGCTGGTGGAAAACGTGTAACCAAAGGCTGCCACGGCATTTGCCGCGGCAATGGCGCTCGCCGCCGCGTTGGTGGCCGAGGTCGCGGCATTGGTCGCCAAGCCGGAAGCGGCGGTGGCAGAGCCTGCAGCGGCCGAAGCCGATCCGGAAGCAGCGCTGGCCGAAGTGCCGGCGTTGGTGGCCGAACCGGCGGCGGCGGAAGCCGAGCCGGCCGCGGCCGTCGCCGAAGTGCCGGCATTGGTGGCGCTGGTCGCGGCATTGGTGGCGGAGGTTGACGCGGCGCTTGCCGAGCCGGAGGCGGCCGTGGCCGAGCCTGCCGCATTGGTGGCGCTGGTGGCCGCCGCGTTCTTGGAGGTGAGTGCTGCGGCCGCGCTCGCGGCGGCGGCATTGGCAGCATTCACTGCGCCGCCAAGCGTGTCCTGCGAGAGATAGAAGCTGAGCACGATCGGGTCGGCGCCAATCACCGGATCCAGCGTCTCGAAGGCATAGACGCGATCGGCCGAGACCGTGCCCTCCTGCACATGTACCGTCGTGCCCTTCTGCATTGTGCGCGCGGTGCGGGCGTCGGCGGCGCGAAACCACTGGCCCTCGCTCGCGGTATAGATACCGTTCTGGGTCTGGTCGGCCTGGTCCTTGACCAGCACGCGGTCGCCGGCTTGCGTCAGCACGCCGTCGATGGTCTGCAGGGCGTAAAGGGTGATGTTCGCGGTCGTCGCCAGGCGCACGGGTTCGCGTTCACCGGTCAACAGGCGAACGGCGGCGGTTGCAGGTCGGGCCATAAGGCTTGCTCCATGAAAAAGCCTCGCAAAAGCGAGGCTGGAAAAGATTGGGATTAGCGCGGGACTAGATTTGTAGCCGCACCGGAATCAGCTCATTGTCACCGCGATTCTCGCCAACAGCTTCATTGAGCCTGTCCGCGCTCGGTATCCAAGCCATCTGAATCCAAAATTGCTCCCGCTCCAGCGGTCCCGCCGGCCGCACCGACAACGCTGTTGAACTGAATGATGTGTTTCAGATCTTTGTGTTCATTCACATAGGCGCGAATGCGGGCCGCCGTCTTCGGCGCAACGGTCTTCATATAATTGGGGTTTGCCATGTAGGCGCGAATGGCTTCCGCCATCAACTCCCTGTCCGCCTCAATCCCCTTCTTGTAGCCCATTTGCTCCGGGCCAAAGCCTCGGTACACCTTCGACGAGGATTGTTCGACAGCCTGCCCGGCGGCGCGAGCCCTCTGCAGAAAAGGATTGTTGAGGTCGTTGTAGAGCCACCTGAGTTCGGCCTTGATTCCATCCTGGTCGATCATTCGAACCGGCGCAACTCGATCGTGGCCGACGGTCTTGCCAGCAAGGTCATCGATCATGTGGCCTATCTCATGCGCCCCGACCTTTGTCGCGTCGGAGGCACGCAGCGTATTCAAGATATGGATAGAACGCTCAGGACCATCTAGGCCACGCGCCACTATATACTTTCCGACTTCTCTTCTTGAAAACGCTCTCGCCTCATCTGCCGTAATGCGCGAGCCAATCGCTGCCTCTGCAAGGTCGTCAAGTTCTTCCGGTACGATGGCGACGTCTTCTCCGCCCACCACTCTTCGGCCGACCACGGTTTTTCCGCCGAGGGCTCTGCCTTCGGGGTCGTAGAGGAGTCGTCCGGTCTCGGGATCGGAGAGTTGTCTTCCGGTCCTGGGGTCGATGAGGAGCTTTTCGTTGTCATCGGCCTTCACCGCGCCTGGGTAATCGTCGAAAATCGAGCGAGCTGTTTTTGTTTGGGGATCATAGATGTTTGCGCTTCTGCTCGCAATCTCGTCCATAGGTCGCGCAAGTGAAGCGCCTTCACTGGAATTGGTCACAATGGAACGTTCAATTTGCGCTGCCGCTTGGGAACCGACCGCCCCAACTGCACGCGGTATCGCACTCTCAGCAGCTCGACCAACCCCTGGCCCCGGTATCGCCCAGCCCCATGCGTCTCCTCCCTGACGCATCATCACCTTCTCGGTGCTGTTTGCTGGCTCGTAGTACCCATGGCCGAAATCGGGTCGCTCGGTTGATCCAAGGGAAACAACGTAGCCAGCACCTTTAATCAATTTTCCGGCGAGTATGCCGGCATTCGCAGTCTCCTTGCCAAGGGCTTTGGCATCCGCTCGAAATACCTCGCCCACGGAAAGGCGTGGCTTGCCGCCCGGCAGAATCCCGCCCAGACCGGCAGCATCCAGTTCCCGGACCAGAGCTGCTCGCGCGACGGGACCTTTCGTACGCAAGAACAACTCGCTTGCCTTCGCGTAGTTGTCCATGAAGTACATACTTCCGCTGTCGCGATCCTCCGCAAGTTTGAGAAGAATGGAGAACGGCACGGGCTGGAGATTTTCATCATCAATGCCCAATGCTTTTTGCCTGGCGACGGACAATTCTATTGTTCTGTCGTATGTGTCCTGGTCATAAGCCTCTGGATCGGAAGGTCCGGTGCCAAATACGGCTTTCCAGCCCGCGGAGATATCTTGAGACGTATCGCTGACATAGCCACCTGAATCGACCCGCCTCCTCTCCAGGACCAGCTTTGCCGCGACGGCGGTTGCCCCGTCGCGCTCTTTGTCTGGCGACGAAGCAGCCTCGGCATCGTTAAGGGCGGCATTGATGGCCTGGTTCGACATGGCCCCCATGTCGAAAATCTTCTTCCCGACATCGACTTGCCATTCGAGACCCTGCCGGCGCTTAATGCCTTCTTCCGGGCCGTAGACGATCTTGTAGGCATCGTCGCCCGGTA
This sequence comes from Mesorhizobium sp. CA15, assembly GCF_020165215.1. Lineage (NCBI taxonomy): Bacteria > Pseudomonadati > Pseudomonadota > Alphaproteobacteria > Hyphomicrobiales > Phyllobacteriaceae > Mesorhizobium > Mesorhizobium sp. CA15. The sequence continues at coordinate 55,897 of NZ_JAIUHQ010000015.1, read as the reverse complement.
TGTGGCCGGAGTAGCTGCCGGTCCGTGCGATCTCGTCCGGCGCCTCTGCTTCGGCGCGATCGATGGCGGCGCGGATCTTGACCTCTTGAGCGAGGCTGGCGGCCTGCGCCTGTCGGCGGATCGCTTGTTGTTCCTCCTCAGGAATGTCGCCGAACGCCTGTGCGATCATCTCATCCGGCGTCTTGTTGCGACGCCAGTCGCCCTTCGCGGCGGCCTGCTCATCCTGCGCCGCGGCGCCAAGCTGTGCCCGCACCGTCTCGCCCATGCCGTCGCTGGCCACCGATCCTGCGCTCAGCATCTCGGCGGCGCGGCGCGGGTCCTGCTCGATCAGCGCCTGCATGCGCGCTTTCGCCGTGCGGGCGCGCCAGTCGGCTTCGGCCTGCAGCCTGATCTGCGGGTCGAGGTCCATCTTGGCGACAAGATCGAGGCCGGCCTGTCGAGAGGCATCGAAGGCGGCGGTGTCGTTCGGGTCGCTTCGCGCGATGTTGTCGAGCTCGGCGGTGTGGACCTCCGCCACCTGGTCCTGCTCATATTGCTTGCGGCGCTGATTTTGCTGCAGTGCCAGGCGTATTGCGCCCGCCTCCCGCAGCGCTTCCTTGCGGCTGGCGAGACCGGGGCGCAGCTCGGGCGGCACCTGCTTCAGGAAATTGCCGAACAGCGTGTCGAACTGGCCGGTCCTTACCACCTGGCCGGTGTATGGATCGACCTGGCCATACATGGCTTCGTGCAGGCCGGCGCCGTCGGCGGGGGAATTGGCTACCGTCTCGGCCTCAGCCTGGGCAAGCTCGCCGTTCAACCGGTGCGCGGCGATCTCGGTGTCGAAGGCCTGCTGCTGCGCCTTGCGCTGCTCGTAACGCTCGGCGGCTGCCTGCCACCTGTCGCCGAGCTGCTGCATCGCCTCGCCGACCGGCGAGGTGTCCGGATATTGCACCGCATTGCCGGTATCGAGCCGGCGCTCGCCGACAAAAAGAGGAATGATGTGGACCATCTCAGTAGAGCCCCGTGTAGCCGCCGATGATGGCCCTGCTCGCCCGAGGCGAGAGCGATGAGCCGCCGAAGGTCACGGACTTGGCCGGGTCGTAGAGGCCGGACAGACCGTCGATGAGGCCATTGCCCGCCTTGAAAATCGAGGCCGTCATCGCCTGCTTGCCCTGGAAGCGAGAGATGGCGGCCTGGGTGTTGAGATCGTTTTGACGCAATTTTGAGTTGTACAGAGTCGCATCGAGGTCGACCTGACCCTGTCGGGCATTCGCCGCCAGCACCTCGGTCGGCGAGCCGGCAATACCGACTCCGGAAGCGCCCGCCTGGGCGCGCGCCCGGGCTTCGAGCAGATCCTGCTTGCGGCGCTCCTGTCTCTGCTCGAAGGCGGCGCTTTGCGCATCCGCCTGCGCCTGCTGCTCGTAGGCCTTGGCCTGGTAGTGGGCCAATTGCTGCTGCTGGGCGCCCTGCATCAGGGCGCCGCCGACCGAGACGGCCGTGCCTGCCAATCCAAGAAGAGCTAATGTGCACATCGTTCAGCCTCGCCGGGTCTTGGGTTTCCTGGTTGCGCCCGCCACGGGCGCGCGCAGCGCCGGGCGCGGATCGAGCGCGCCGCCGGAACTGACGAGCGAAAGGAGCAGCCGGTCGGCCGCGAGCCCTGCGCGGCTAAGGCGCGCCGGCGCAGCCGCGCGTGGGCCGGCCATGGCTGCGCGGCGGGTAGCGGCCAGGCTCACCTTCAGGCGCGCCAGGCCGGCGGCGTCGAACAGGCCGTTTGCGGTGGCGATGGCGCGCGACAGCGCATCGGCCTCGAACAGTTCCTCACGCAGTTGCTCGACCAGCCGGCGCGCGGCGCGCCAGCGGGTGCCGAGAAGTGCCGCCTTGCCTTCGATCTCTTCGGCAAGCGCCTCGATGTCCGCGCGGGCCTCGCTTTCCGCGGCGGCATCGCGGCGGCTGCCAGCGGCGGCGATTGTTCGTTCCAGCATCGCGATCTCGTCGTTGCAACCGTCGAGCGCGGCCCGCGCGGCAGCGAGATCGCCATCGCCGAGAATGGCGCGGTCTTCCGCTTGCTTCAGGCCATGGCGGCCGGCGACGGCTTGCGAGAGGTCGGTGTCGAGCAGAGCGATGACGGCTGCGAAATCCGCAGCCGTCCGCGCCCTGCCGAGAGCTTCGGCATGGGATGTCATGAGGGGTTCCTTGGGTGGGTGGAGCGGAGCGAAGGAGAGCCAATCTCCCGCCTTGTGGGGGAGATTGGCAGCTTCAGCGCCGCCAGCGTTTAAGGCTCGGCGTCAAACACAGGCGTGAACGCACGGATCGTGCAGGGCGTGGGATTGACGTGGCGGATCTTCACCCTGCCCTGCCCTTCCCAGCTGTCGTCGATTGGCACCTCGGCATTGCCGGTATAGAGCTTTGCCTTGCCGTCGGGCGCGACGATCGAGGGCATTCGCACAGCCTCCCAGCGGCCGCGGATGAAGGACTGCACCTCAAGTCCTGTCGTGTCGGTCTCGAGCAGCGACAGGATCAGCTTCGCCACCTTCTTGCGGCGACCGATGATCGAGCCGTCCCGGCCGCCGACATCGAGCTCCAGTGTGTCAGCCTGCGATTGAAACGGAAGCCCGACCTGCCATTTGGCGGCCGTTGCGCCGCCAGGCAGCGTGACCTGGCCGGACGCGACGGCGAGGCCGCGAAAGACCTTGCCGTCGGCCAGCACGTCGATTTTCTCGCCGTTGAGGTGGCCGAGGCCGGAGACGACGTTGACTGCGGCGCCGGAATAGGTCAGCCCGCAATCGACCTGGAAGCCGTCTTCCAACGCGCCGTATTCGAAGGGCGTCTGCATCACCTCGATGTAGCGCCTGGTCACGCCGCCGATGGTGCGCTTGACGATCAGCCAGATGTCGTCGACGCCGTTCTGTCCGGGCGTCACCACGGCACTTTCGACGATTGCCCAGTCCGACCCTGAAAACGACCCGCCGATGCGGTGGCGGTGCATGCCGCGAACCTCCTGGCTCGGCTGGTGCGTGTATCCCCCAAGCTCTCCATTATCCAGCGGAAACCAAAGGATGGGATCCGGATCCGTCTGGTAGGCGAGCTCGACGACACCCTTCTTCGGGATGTGCTCCGATATCTGGCCGATGTCGTCGGACTGATAACGGGTGGTCTGCACCTGCGCCAGTTCAGCAATCGAGCGGCGCGAGCGCGTGACGTAGAGGAAGGACTGGCCGGCATCGACGGGGCGGATGCGGGCGCAGCCGAAGGTGCGCGAGCGTCGGTTCTTGAACGATGACGGCGTCAGCGCCTCGTCGATGCCGGAACCCGACAGCGCGCGGATGCCGCCGGAGGTGCCGATGAGAAGCGCGCCGTCGGAATCGGCGATCCAGACGATATCGTTGGCCTGGCCGCCGCCGGCCTGGACGAATTCCAGCGCATCGTCGTCCTTCTCGCCGAGCGCGAAATTGTCGAAGTCGCCGGTGGCCGAAGCGTAGACGGAGAAGCGACGGCTGAACGCCAGACGCTCCTCGTAGAGCGAACCGGACTCGACATATTTGCCTGGCACGAAGGTGCCGAGCCGCCAGCGGGTGATCGGATTGGTGTTCGGCAAGGCATGGCCGTATAGCACGATCTTGACGACGGTCCCGCTGGTGCGGCTGGTGATCTTGGCCCAGCGCCAGATACCATCGGCGCCTAGCAGCCGGATGGCGCGGCCGACATCGGTGGCTTGGAAGCCGGCGCCGTCATTGATGCCGGCGGTTCCCGAAGCGGTGAGATCGAACGGTGTCTGGTCGGATGCAGCAATGTGAAAGGCCAGTTCCGCGGACTGACAATCTACAGCGTCCGGTCCACCGCCCCCGGTGAAGGCCATCTGGTAGTACTCGAAAGCTGCCTGGTTGTGAAATTCGTAGAACCGTGTCTCGCTGTTGGCCCAACCAGTCTCTGCTGTTCGGGAGTCCAACGTCACCCAGGTCGTACCGTCATTGGAGCCCTGGATCTCCCAACCCGTGAAGTAATTGTTGTCGGAGGTGGCGGTCGGGTAGGTGGTAAGCCAATAAGCGTCTACGACCCGCCGCGCGCCGCCAGGACTCTGGTAGCGGATATAACCGTCGGACCCGCCATCCAAAGTCACCTCGTTGATCTTGTCTCGATTGAACATCCTGTAAGCGTCAGTGCCGCCGCCAGAGGCCGACGCCGTGCCATAGGGGGACGTATTCCCCGTCATTTTCGGCGTCAGGTGACCAGTGTCGGACGGAGTCAGCGTGGTGGCGCTGTCATTGATGTCGTCATAAGGCCCATCCCGAAATTCGAAATCATCGAGCGTCCAAACGGTGTGGGCGGTGCGGGTCAGCACCTTGGGCGGATAATCGCGATGGGTGATCCACATCTGGTCGGCCGACTGCACATAGGCGAGCTCGAAAAGATCCGACTCGAGATAGGGCGAGGCGATCTCGACCGTGCCGACGCGCGCGCCATAGGCGTAGACGCGGATATACTGATCGCCGAACTCCAGGCAGTAGGCCTGCTCGGAAGAGAAGATGAAGGGAACGCCGCGGGTCTTCTTCGCCGAGTTCTTCACCTCGTTGACGAAGTAAGTGCCGCCGCGCGCGCGGATGCCGCCATGCGGCAGCGTGACGAAGTTCTCGCATTTGGCGAGCGCCGCGCGGTAGAGGTCGAGTGAAGCCCGCGCGTGCAGCCTGGGCGAGATCTCGCCGCGGGTAAAGACGTCCTGGACCGGGTAGAGCGCAGTCATCAACGAAGACTCCGGAAATCGCCGCGCTGGGTCGCCCAGGCGCCGGTATAGAGCCGGCCCCCGCGCTGGATGGCGTTGGCGCTGAAGGCCGCGTCGAGCGCGCGGTCATAGGCGGCGCGCGCGATGTCGATCATGCCGGCCTTGTGGGTCAGAGGATGCGCGATCTTGATCGCCAGCGCCGCCACCAGCACTTCGGTGAACAGCGCGTCCCAGTCATTCGGATCGGTGAGGTTGGCAAGGTAGCGGATGGTCAGCGGCCCCGGCTGGTCGGAATAGATCAGGCCCGCCTCCTGGCGCCAGGAGATCGGCTGGCCGTCGGGCTCGCCATTGGCGGTCAGCGGCAGCGGGCGGATGCAGTCGGCCGGCAATTCATAGGCATAGTTCAGCGTGCAGTCGCCACCGCCGGTAGCGGCGCCATCAACCTGCGCCGAAAGGATGGCGAACACCCAGGCGTGTTTCGCCAGTTCGCCCTCGCGGGTGAGATCGAAATGAAGGTTGAGCAGGCGGGCCGCCTTGACGTCCTGGTCAAGGCTGTCGATCGGCGCCTCGTCGAGGACTGCCAAAGCCATGTTGGCGATATCGAGCGGGGTGATGGCCATGGGTCAGCGCCTCGTCCGGTTTGGTCGAGCAAAAGTCATGGGGAACTCCGGGCATGAAAAAAGCCGCCATTGGCGGCTTGGATTACGTGCGGAATGTCGGCGTGTCGGCGCTTTACGGCGTCCTCTGCCCCGGCGGAGCCAGGAACGCTGGGGCCTTAGGCACCAGCGGATTCCCCTATCTTTGCAACAGCTCGGCCGAAGCCAGTGAGCACTCTAGAAATGATAGTTAATACCGATGCGGACGGTGTCGAAGTCGATGCGGTCCGTCGACGGATCCGGCGGATTGCTGGTCGAGAAGGACGGCCGGCCAAGGTCGACATGCAAATATTCGGCCTTGAACGAAACCTGCTGATTCATCGCCCATTCGACGCCGGCACCGGCTGACCAGCCCCAGCGTGTATCGCTGTAGCCGCAAGCCGACACGAGGGCGCAAGCCCCAGCATCGGCCGATCCCTTGACATGGCCGACTGCAAAGCCGCCGGTGGCGTAGGGTAGAAAATTGTCGAACGCATACCCGACGCGGGCGCGGCCGGTGCCAAACCAATCGACCTTGGCTGTGCACCCCTCGTCGCCGCACGGCGCCACAAACGGAACCTTGAGGACGCTCCCGTCAATATTGGCGTAGGAGACGTCGCCTTCGAGACCGAAAACAAATTGGCCCTTCTGCCAGCTATAGCCGCCAGTCAGGCCCCCTACGAAGCCGTTCACATCGAAATCGACCGAAGAAGCAAAATAGTGGTAAGTATCTCTATTCCACCCATATCCTGCGACGGCGCCAATGTAGGCGCCGGACCAATTGACGCCCCCGGCAGGTTCGCTCGCAACCACATCGGCGGCCAAAGCGGAACCGGCAACCAGCGAGAGCAAACCGGCAGACAGGAAAGAAAGTAAGCGCATCGAAAACCCCAAATCGAAAGCCCGATTTCAAGCGTATCAGCGATCGCTGATTTTTGGTGTCTCATTTTCGCAACACCTGAATGATTTCACAGCCGCCGGTTGGGGCAGGATCACCCGGCAACCGTCGGAAATCGCGCGTCAAGCCTTCGGCAGCACTATGCCCTTCACCAGTGCCAGCCGGGCCTTCTCGGGCGGTTTCGTATTTGTCTTCGTCGCTGCGGCTTGAAGAGGCGGAGCTAAGCCCCGCCTCTTCAAGAGTTCACGCTTCCGTCGTCTTCAGCGCGATGAAGCTCATGTTCTTCACGCTCGACGCGGTGCGGTCCCAGTTGACGGCCAGCGCGAGCTCGGCATCCGTGGCGAACTCGCCGACGCTGGAGGCATCGAGGAACCTCGTGCCCGGCACGTGCGCCACGAAATGCCGGCGGCCGACCATTTCGGTGACGCCGCCGCCATGGCTCTGGCGGGGCTTTCGGTCGAACTCCAGCGGGCCGCCTTCGGAGTTGACCGGCAGCTCGTTCCACAGGATCGCCTTGTCCTTGAACATGAAGGCCGTGTAGACGCCGGTCGCGACCGGGATGTCGTCGTCGACCACGCAGCGCAGGCCCATGTAATAGGGGATCAGCGGTCCGCCCTGCTCCGAGGACGGCACATAGTCGATCAGGTCGGCGAGCTTGAGTGCCTTCATCTGCTTGGAATGCATCCAGATGGTGCGGAACTTGTCTGCGCGATCGCCCATCAGGTACGCCGCCTCGATGATGTCGGTGTCGACAATCGAGGCGCCGGTGGTGCGCACCAGGTCGCCGCCGTCATTGGCGACGTTGTCGGCGAGCACGCCCTTGAGGATACCGAGCAGGGTGAGCTTGTTGGCGCGCTGCCAGTATTCGGTCTGGCGGCGCACGATCAGTTTTTGCGGATCGTCGCCGGCAAGGATGGCGGTCAGGTCCGGAACGCCCCAGGCCTGAGCGCGCACGTTGCGGGCGGCGACCTCGCGGCGCGAGCCGATCTTCTTCATCTCGATGGAGTCGGCCGGATCGTCATTGACCGGTTCGGACGGATCGTTGCCGAGATCCTTCCATCCGGGCATGTCGACGGAGCGGCCGCCCATCGACAGCTTTGACGAGATCGCCGGATCGGAAAACAGGATACCGGCCTGGTAGATTTCGAGGGACTGGACATGCTCCTCGAACGAGTACTGGGCATAGACGGACGGAACGATCGCGTCCGCGATGCGGGTATAGGCGTCTGCCATTTGGTCTTTCCTTTGAGGTTGGTGAGGTCAGGCTGGCGGCTAGAGCGGGTTGTTGGGCATCCAGAGATCCGGATTTTCGCCGGCATCCCGGGCGAGCCGCCGGGCGCGTTGAGGGTCGCTTTTGACAAGGGCGGAGATGGCCGAAATATTGCGCTCGCCGACTGCGTTGCGCCGGAAGGGATTTTGGCCCCTCGGCGCTCCATCGGCGTCGATCGTGTCTTCGCGGAACATCGCCTCGCCGATCGCATGGAAGGCGCGGGCGATCTGCGGATCGGTCAGCGCGCCGTCGGGCAGAAGAATGCCCTTCTGCTTGTAGGCGTCGACCAGGCCGAGCTTCTTCATCGCCCGGTTGGCGACCTCGAGCTTCTGGCGAAAGCCGTCGCTGTCGGTCGGTCCCCAGTCGCGCACCAGCTCGTCGTGGGTTACCTCCACCGAGCGTGAAAGCGCCGCCTGCTGCTGCGCAGCCTGCTCGGCCATATAGCCGACGAAGCGGTCGTGATAGGCCTGCGCGATCTTCGGGCTGGCGCCCGCTTCGACCGCCCAAGCCTTCGAGGCGTTGGCGAGCTCGTCCGAATAGGCGAAGTTCTCCGGCAGGTTTTCGGGCCGCCGGTATTCGACCTTCTCGGCCGAGGTCAGCGGACGCATGGCTTCCGGCAGTCTGGAGTGGAACCTGTCCCACTCCTCCTTCGGCGCGTCCTTTGAGGGAACCCGCAGGCTTTCGCCCTGCTGGCGCTCCAGTTCCGCGTAGGATGTGAAAACCCGATCGAGGTTTTCGGCCTTGGTCCAGCCCTTGGCTTCAGCGAGCTTGCGGTTGCCTTCGGAAAGACCGTCAAACCAACTTCTGCCGGCCGCCGGGGCGGACCCGTTGCCCCCGGAAGCCGGAGGCGTCGCCAGGTTGCCCGCCGGCCGCGAAGCCACGGACCCGGCCTCTGCCAGATCTGTCATGTGGTGTTCCTTTCTTCTCCTTCTCCCCCTGTGGGAGAAGGTGGATCGGCGCGCAGCGCCGAGACGGATGAGGGGTGTTGGAAGAAATGAGGCGTTGGTGATTTGGATCGAAGTGTGCGCCAAGCTGGAGCATCCCTCATCCGACCGAGCTTCGCTCGGCCACCTTCTCCCACAAGGGGAGAAGGGAGAGCGTCAACGCCTACGCCTACGCATTATCGCCCCAGTTCTCCCACAGCAGCGTCACCGTTCCCGTTACCGCGAGCGTGCCGTCGGCATCGATATCCGTGCCGGTGGCAAACGCCAGGTTGAGATAGAGGTCGACCGGCGTCGCCGTGCCGTCGAGCGTCGAGGCGGCGGCGATGTCGGCGGTGGAGCCGGAGGAGAGCGCAGCGCCCGCGCCGTCCAGCGTGCGAGCGGTGGAGGCCAGCACATTGACCATGGTGCCGGCGAGCGTGGCGCTGGACGCCGCCGCCGAACCCAGCGACCAGGTGAGCGCGGCGTTGTCGTTTATGGTGGATGCGCGCGTGGTCAGCACGGCAAACTGCAGCCTTGCCGTGCCGCCCTTGATGCGCACCTTGCCGTCGGTGAAATCGAAAATCTTCTGGCTCGCATAGGCGAGCGCATCGGTCACCGGCATTTGCATGCCGGCGAAGGTGAAGACGGTGCGGTAGGAGCCGCCCTGCCCGCTGGTCACGGCCTTCAGGCCGAGCTTGGGCGGCGCGAGGCCGGCCTCGCGGGCAGCGGCGCGGGCAAGGGTCCGGGGAAGTCCTCGGGTCATGTCGTTTCTCCATTCTTGGGGGGAATTCTTGGGGTTAAGGCGTGGCCGGCGCAGTGGGCGGAAAGCCAAGTGCCCGGCTTTCCAAACAACGAGCACCCGCAGCGGCAGCGAAGGACCTGGCGCCGATCGGCATGGTGCAGCCAGCTTATGGACGCCACCAAGGGCATCTTCGCAGGCTGATTCCGCCAACGGCGCTAAGCCACTGTTTGCGTGGTCTTTCCGGTTTGGAAACCATGGCGTTCAACCGCCGGGAAACCGTGACTCACTTCGTGAGGGGCTCCGCCGCCGTTCCGCCGCAATGCGACCGCAGTTCAGCTCCGTTCGCCCCGTCGTCAGTCCCTGGGGCTTCAGAGGAGTTCTAGTGATGATCATCAAGAAGGCTATTCTGGCGGTGCTGATGACTGCGGCACTTGCCGGCTGCGAGACGCAGACCGAAGGCCAGCAGCGGGCCACCACCGGCGCATTGCTGGGCGGCGCTGGCGGCGCGCTGGTCGGCCAGGCCATCGGCGGCAACACCAAGAGCACGGTGATCGGCGCTGCCAGCGGCGCGCTGCTTGGCGCCGTGGTCGGCTCAGCCACCACGCCGCAGCGCCGCGGCGACCAGCTCTGCCGCTACCAGGACCGTTACGGCCGCATCTACACCGCCCCCTGCGACGACCGGTACTACAATGGCAATTATTGATCTTTAGCCGCCTTCTCCCCGTTCAACGGGGAGAAGGTCCCGGCAGGGGGATGAGGGGCAGCGCCAGGATCCGAGATGCTGGCGCTGTCGAGGGCTCAATCCGTCCACCCATCTATGGGCGCATCGAGAATGAGTGCACCCGGAATGGTGCCCACTATGAATCTCGTCGACGCCTGCGGCTGATAAATCAGTTTAGTGAGGACATCGGAAGCCTCGACGCCGCCTATTCCTCCGCTCGCCCCGCCTTACGCAAATCCCCGATAGTTCGATTCCAAAAGCGCACCAATTCAAAATGCTCTTGCCTGGTCACCCAGATTTTATTCTCTAAACTGACTGGATCACCGCCAACGATGACAGGTGTAATCTCAAACAGTTCCATGCCCTTGCGGCGCGAATATCCATTTTTGTCGTTCATTTTCATTTCGCCAATCGAGAAAATAAATCAGCTATGTTACGCGCCGTTTTCAAAGCTAACTTCCTGTTCATACCGACGAACGGGACGCGCACGATTGGCATATCTGGATGTTGAGTATCAAAGCCATATCCTTCACCCCCTCCGTTAGACGCGAACAAGAGAATACCTGGCGCATATTTTTCGACTTCATACTCTCGATTGAAGTCGGCCAATTCTTCGGCCTTAAAGAAAATAATGTAGTTATCGTGAACAAAACCTTCGCCCCCATTATGCTCTTTGAGGAAGTCGGTATAGTCCTTGGGTAATTTTAATTCCAAGCGTGCGGACAGACCATCGACGACAGCAGATTCAGCCGGCGCGTCCAACTGTCCCTCGGTTAAGATATATCTCACTACTATCCTCCCAAGTGCTCAAGTAACTGATTCCACGATGACGTAGCTTGTTACCCGATGGACATCGCGAGGCAGGACGATCTTGTTGGCCGGGTCAATCGGCAATTGCGATGGCAGTGCACTTCCATTCCACTCGTCGACCAGCCCTTAGAACCAAGACGGCCAACATCGCTCAATCACCTTTGAGCTCTGGCAAAATCCTCTCGTCAAGGAATTTGAGGCGACCAGCCAGCATTTCCGCATTGGCGGGAGTTGCATCGACGTTGACCAGTATCAATTTCGCCACCGACTTTCCTTGCCGCGCCGCCTCGACCCATTCCTCCAAGGCACCAATGTAGCCATCAAGAGCTTCGAAGGGCGTGGCAGCGTCGTCTGCAGGGATATATGTCGGCGGCACGTCGCCAACGATCACCCAGATCCATTGATTCACCTCCGGCCGCCCCGGCTCTATTTCGAAAAGAAAGACGTAGATTATTCCTTCGGCTCCATATCCAAAATATTCGCCCTTGATGGATAGGACCCAGTTATAGAACTTGAGATATTGACGGGCTTCGACCAGGGCGGAATCGAGGTCATCGTCTCCGGTGCTGACATCAGCAGGAGGCAAGCGCGTGACGCTGCTGAAATCTGGCTCTGGAACGTTGCCCATTGGCTAAAAGGATCGATTCGAGCGGTCCGAGTGCCGTCAGCTTGCAGGCTGGCTTTGCCGGCGGCGGCCGCGAAGGAAATCCACAATCAGCCAGATCAACTAAGCAACAACGTAGAGTGGACTGCGAGACCAATCGGGCGCCCCGTCGACCGAGTAGCCATAAGCGGCGGCGGCAACGGCTAGCGCCCCGCAAACGATATGCACCAACAACAGGCGGGGCACGCCACCGTTCCAACGCTTTGTGATCCACAGCAATAAGCGACTCAGCAAAAATGTCGGAACCAGAGCCCCGAGCAGCATCGCGGCAGAACCTGCACCCATATAGTCCCCCTTTGTACGTATGGTAAGTTCGAATTCCAGACCGCCGGTTCACCAGACACTACCAAAGACGAGAATGACCGTTGGCCCCTCACATTCCATGCCTTGCAATCTATAATTGCATTACATATATATACAACCTTCTAGTTGCAAGCAAGCTGGCCGCGTTGAAAAACAAGGCAGCCCTGGACTTTCTCATCACCCGCCCCGAACCGCGGCCGGTTGCGCGGGATTGGGTTGAGCTGCAGGGTCGAATTCAGCTTTCTCGAAGTCACCCACCTTTGACGTTTATGCGCGTCCCCGGGGGCAAGCCCCTCGCCTTCGCGATGAGCTGAGCCGTGATATGCCAATAAACCTCCAGGTCCGTCAGTTCTAGATTTTCACGATCGTCTTTGCCGCCCAGGAAGAGCGGGACGTTATAGCCGATGCATTGGTTATAGGCAGGTTCGGCGCCGCCGTTGGCGCGCCATGTCGCATAAAAATTCGAAGCCAGCGCGGCATCCTGATACTCATCCAATTCGGTTTCATGAAAAGTCCGGACATTGGCCGGTATCTGAAGCGCTTCACCGGTCCCTGGTTCGAACATCACCACACCAGGCTCGCCTTCCTCGGTTCGTTTGGTGTCAATGGCGAATGTCCTGCCCAACCAATCGTATCCAAAACAGGTAATGCGCCCGGCAAATGCGGGGAAGCCCAAGATTATTCTGTTGCTCCACGCAGCCAAATCCTGGGCACGGACGATCCGGTAAAGGCCGTGGTTGAACGACACGCCACCGAAACTGGAAAGCAGTTCATTTAGGCTTGGCACGCCAGTGTCGATGTTCACGGAGTCAGGTTTGCGGCCTGCGTCTGGGGAAAAGCTTTGCCGAAACTTTGGAAACATTATCGATCTCCGATCGTTACCTTGCCAATTCTCGTCCCGTGAGGCAGATGCTTTATCTGATGGTATATCTGGGGACCCAAGCTACGGTTCACGCTTGAATCCAGCGGAGCCATGTTATGCGTCGCCTCGGCACCTCCCAATTGCAAATCGTGTACATGATCCACGTCATGGCCGCTACTCGACTTACTCAGTTGCACGGCAGTGGGATCGTCAACGCTTCATTGTGACGGTCAACGGCGAATTACAACGGGACTAATTCGTCGGCTCAGGGAGCTCTGGAGGCATTTTGCCTCGCTTCCACGGCGAGGTTTTTGTATCGCGCCAAGCATGCCAGCCTAAGGGCAAATCCGCTAGCTGTGCAACACTCTCATCAAGCTCGACCACCTCAATCAACCCAACTAAAATCAGGTCATCGTGATCAACTTCAGGTTCATTTCCGTAAAATTGCCACGACTCATCCTCGACATCATGCGACACATATGCAATCCAGCCACCCCCACGGAATATCCTTCGTGTCGAGATAACAGCCAGGTTTTTCGGGTCTTTGAACTTCCAATCATCCATACTTTCACCTAGAATTACCGTGACAGCGCACTTTTTGCATGTTCAGCGAGCTGTCGCCGCAATTTCCAGTCTTTCAGTCGTCGAACGGCTTGAAGCTCGCCATAGGAAGGCCCAGTTCATCCAGCACATCCAAGATGAGTTCCGAAATAACGAGTCGCAGATCCGAGGCAATACCGAAGTCGGCGTGACCGGCCTTTCCATCTATCTTCAGCCAGACAAGAGGCGGAATCTTAACATCGGAGTAAACGTCACGAAAATTGTCGGAGATTGTGATTTCGACGTCAGCGAATGTCGCACCAGAGAATCCGACCTTCTGCAACGCAAATTTAGCTTCCTCCGTGATCAGAAAGCAAGGAAAGCTTGCTACGAGAACATCGCCGGGCCAGGCATCGACTCGAAAGACAAGCTTGCTGACGATTGGCGGATGCACACTTACGTCCATCACAGTACCCTCACCGAAGTCGCCCACAACAATCGGCTCTACGGAAAAGTATTTCATTAATCACCTATGGGAGGCTCGAAAAGATGCCCGTACTTCCTGTCTATCTCTGTAACTTTGTCAATTATTTGCTGGCGAGTCGCCGTGGGATGGGAGCGATAAAAATCACTCCACTCACCCTTAGTGGCAGGGGCTGGGAACGTACTTGGCTGCTTGAGCAGCTTCATCAAGTTTTCTTTGCGCTGCGTGACGATCGATGGACTTCGGCTTGTTAGAAAAACTTGCTTGTTTGTTTGGCTTCTTCACCCCGCCCCCCTTGGTACAGTGACTAAAGCATCAGAACTATAATTTTAGAACAATGTCAAAGCATCGGTTAAACCCGTTCGTGAACGGTTAGGATCTGACGGGCGAACCCGATGGGTTACGGATCTGGGAGCGATACAGGTTGCATCTGCCGCTGGCCTGTTCGATCTGCTCGAGGCAGATGTCATGGCCTTCAACGCCTTGCGTAAGGCGGAGAGCATCAGCCGGCCGAGCCTTTTTGGATCGGGTTGCAAGCCAAATCCGCAAGGCGGTGAGGCATCGGAAACGAGGACGTCCCACCAAAGTGAAATAGTGCATTGTCACCGTAATTCGAAGCAAACGCATGCGATCGGCTGGACATCTCTATAAAGCAAGATACAACCATTATGAAACAGACTTCTTCACCTTGCAACCTTAGGAGGCATCTTTGCGCTCGCTCATTTTCGCCGCGATGGTTGCGCTTGCGCTGTCGTCCGGAGCGGCTAGATCGGATGACACGGATCAGCCGGAAACTTTATTCAAAAGCTGCCCTAAGGGCGTACTTTTTAAGGCGGACGAGTCAGGTGCTGTCGTGACCGTGATCAGACAAGGCTCCGGTAAGGCATGTTTCTCGGATGATTGCAGCCAGTTGCAGGCGGCAACGGCGGCAGAGATAGTTACGAAAGATGGCGAGCATGGGTTTATCGCCGGCCCAATGCTTTCTTATATGTTCGCGGTGGAGCCGAAGATCGTAAAAGACTTCAAATGGAGGCCCGCCGAAACTGCGTCTACAACGTTCTACACCATCCGCACGGATGACGGCAGCGACGTTGACTTCACCCTTCAAGATATGGGGTGTGCTCCCTAATGCTGCGACGCCGTCCTCGGTATCGGCGCCGTCGTTACGGGGGAGTCATCGCATCAGGATAATAATCATCAGGAAGCTCGATCCCAAACTCCTTTGGACGGAACGGAACGTTGTCTTTTGCCGTGCCGTAGAATTGTCGCCCGAGCCACTTTCCGTCTTTAATGCCCTTTATCCAGGCTTGACTTTTTTGATCAGACTTACCTGGATTTGCATAATTCAACCTAGTTCCGGCTACGGCATGCGCTCCAGCAGCTCGCCGCAATAAATACTCATCAATCAACTTTGATACTCTAGCGAATCTTGGGTCAGATATCGACAGCTGGTCAACGTCATGCTGTCCATTTTCCCTACTTGTTTCGCTATTTATGGCAGTAAATTGAGCATCCTTGTTTAGAAGCTCGCGAAAATCGTTTCCGAAATGCCCAGAGACGTATCTGTTCAGTATAACGTCGAGGACACCTCTCGCCTCGTCCTCATCGTCGATCTGGAGCCACTCTGTCATTACCGCTTTCTTGAGCCGAAGAATGTCTGCAGGAGACAGATAGATAGACTTCGCAAATTTTGCAGGTCGTTCGGAATCGACACCGTCAGATTGGTCTGAGCTCGAAATCACCCCGGCCGCAGCCGGCGTCTGTGATCGAGCCGCCTCGATACCATCCAACTGCTTGGCCAACGCCTTACGCCACTTTGGGTCCACTATTCCCTCCAGCGCTTGTCTACGCGCTTCCTCGGGATCACGTGAATCTCCCCAGGCCCTGAGCAAGCCCTCGGCGTCGGACCGGGGCAGCGGCTGGGGCTTTGCAATACCCAACTGACGCTGAGCAGCAAACGACTGGGCAAGCGCGGCCTGTAAATTCTGCGGCGTCGATAAATCCTTGAGTGCAGCATCGAGGCTGGCGCTGACCCTGCGAGCGTAGCCAGCGGGGTCGACCTGCCTCTGCTGGATAACCAACGCAGCAGCGTCCGCATTCAGTTGATAGCGCTTCTCATCCTGCTCATAGCGCGCCTGATCGAGCTTATACATTTCGGGGTCTTGCTTCGGCGAAAACCGGTTCGGGACAGGTTTCGCCGCGAAAATGGACGCGTCGATCTCATTGGTGGGCTTCACGCGCATGTCAGCCAGATATGGGCTCACATCTGTCCTCCAGTTGAAGGCTCTGGACCTCTTGCCGCCCTCTTCGGCGCCGAAGACTTGCGCGAATTCGGTGTCGTCATGCCTTGAACCGGAATAGGGCTCCATATTGGCTATGGCGGCCTTTGCCTTCTGCGCGTCGGTGTCGAGATCGGCGTGCATGGAGATAAAGCTGGCAGCGTCCGCGCTGCGGGCCTGGCGAATGACGTCGGTGTATGAGCCGGGCGAAAGCTCAGCGAGCAGCGCGCTGATGGGGGCATTATCCAGAGACGCCTGCGCTACCCGTTCGCTTGGGTCCAGTTTGCGAAGGCGATCTTCCTTCTCACCAGACACAACGGCGCTGTCGGGTCGCCGGACCGAGCCGGTGGTGATGCCATCGACGCCCCGCTCGGCTGGGTTGGTCTCGTCACTGCCTTTCAGCCCGAGGAGATTGAGCGCCGCCTGCGGATTCTTGGCGATCAGCGCTTCAATCCGCGCCTTTGCCGAGCGGTCGAGCCAGCCGGCTTCGGCCAGCGCCTTGGCTCGCGGGTCAAGGTCCATCTTGGCGAGGAGGTCGAGGCCGGCCTGGCGGGAGGCGTCGAAGGCGGCGGTGTCGTTCGGGTCGCTTCGCGCGATATTGTCGAGCTCGGCGGTGTGGACCTCCGCCAGCTGGTCCTGCTCATATTGCTTGCGGCGCTGATTTTGCTGCAGCGCCAGGCGTATCGCGCCCGCCTCCCGCAGCGCTTCCTTGCGGCTGGCAAGACCGGGGCGCAGTTCGGGCGGCACCTGCTTCAGGAAATTGCCGAACAGCGTGTCGAACTGGCCGGTCTTCACCACCTGGTCGGTATACGGATCGACCTGGCCGTACATGGCTTCGTGCAGGCCGGTGCCGTCGGCGGGGGAGTTGGCCACCGTCTCGGCCTCGGCCTGAGCGAGCTCGCCGTTCAGCCGGCGTGCGGTGATCTCGGTGTCGAAGGCCTGCTGCTGCGCCTTGCGCTGCTCGTAACGCTCGGCGGCTGCCTGCCACCTGTCGCCGAACTGCTGCATCGCTTCGCCGACCGGCGAGGAGTCCGGATATTGCACCGCATTGCCGGTATCGAGCCGGCGCTCGCCGACAAAAAGAGGGATGATGTGGACCATTGGACTGTTTCCTGCCCGGGCGGTTTTTTGGGACGCGCGGAGACGGGCCGCAGCGGATGGCGGCCGGTTCGGCGGTGCGGATGGTGAGGGTTCGGCTGGAAAGTGGTGGAGGGAGTGAGTTGGGCGTTAGGGCGCGGCGCGCGCGATAGCCGATCTCCCCCCTCGTGGGGGAGATGTCCGGCAGGACAGAGGGGGTGCTGTCCCGCCGGCGCTTCAATGCTTGGACTGGTTTATATGGCGCGCTTCGTCATCCTCGGGCTTGACCCGAGGATCCATGCCGTGACCTTCGCCGGAGGACGCAGCGGAGCAGAATTCTGAACCGTTGCAATACCTTAGCGTCACGGCATGGATCCTAGGGTCTGCGCTCGTCGCTGCGCTCCTCGCTCCGCCCTAGGATGACGAAGGCGACAGGTCGCGTTCCTTCGCGCCCCCTCTGCCCTGCCGGGCATCTCCCCCACTTGGGGGGAGATTGCGGTTTCAGCGCCTCACCTCTCCTCGGCGCGCGCTGCCTTTTCCAGCGCGGCGAGGTCGGCGTCTTCGAGCGCGAGAAATCCCATGATGTGTTGCACCACTTCCGCCCGCGCGTTGGAGAGCGCGCTGTGCAGCTCAAAACCTTCGGGCGTCTTGGTGCGGGCCAGCCAGTCGCCGTAGGAGGGGCGGCGGTAGTAGCCTGTCGTGGCAGTGAGATCGGCCAGCACCAGCTCGCCGTCCTCGCCGGAGAAGACGCGGCGATAGGCCTTGGTCAGCGCCTCGCGCGCGGCGAGCGGACCGCCGGCGTCGGAGGGACGGGCGAAGCGTTTGCGGCTCATGCGGCACCATTGGTGGCGCCGCCCTGAGAACCAGCTACCGCGCCCTGCCCGCCGGGCGTCGCGCCTTGTGCCGCACCGGGCGGACCGGCCGCGCCACCGCCAGCCCCGCCCTGAGCGCCCTGCATCATCGCCTGCAGGCTGTCGAGCAGGCCGCTGTCGCGCGCCTGGACGGCCGCCGGCACCGCGTCCTTGGCCACCTTGCCGGCGGTGGCGATCGCCGCCATGCCGGCCTGGGCCTGCTGCGCCTGCGCCCGCGCGCCACGCATCCCTTCCACCTCGTCCTTGCGGCGGAAAATGCGCTGCGGACTGCGCCCGGCGCTCTGCACGACGCGGATCGCCTCGTCGCCGTCGATATTGTCCATGATACCGGGATCGAACTGCGCCATCTGCATGGCGGTGGTGACCACCTGGATGGTGTCGCGCGCCTCGGCCGAGCGGCGCAGCACATCGAGCGGGCCGGTGAAGGTCGGCTGCACCGCCTTGCCGGCGAGGCTTTCCGGCGGGCGGAAGCGGCTGTCATCGTCATAGAGTCCCTTGTCCTCGAGGATCGACAGCTCGCGGTCGAGATTGGCGGCAAAGCCGGCCTGGATGATCGAGCCCGAGGGCCCAAGCAGCGCGCCCTTCTCCTCCTGCCGGATCAGCGCCTCGGTGGCGGTCATCTGCGGGTTCTGAACCAGCGTCTGGAACAGATTGACGAACATCATGTCGCGGATCTCCTCCGCGCGGCTCGCCGCATAGTCGAAGGCATAGCTCGGGTTCTGGCCGGTGGCGATCGGCTGGATCAGCGGCCGGCCATTGTCGTCGATCAGGCCCGGATAGTTTTCGCCGGGATTGAGCACCGGCACATAATCGAGCCTGGCCTTGGACGCGGTCGGCGGATCGGTGATCTGCTGCAGCGCACGCAAGCCGGAGCGGCGCACGGCATTCTCCTCGCGGACCGTGGTCAGCGCCTCGATCGCCGGCGAAATGCCATAGGCGTCGCCCTCGTAGCGGCGCCAGTTGAAGGTCGAGACCGGGAAAGTGCGGAAGCCGCTCTCCTTGACGATCTCCTCCTCGTCCTCGATGACGTGGTAGGAGGCGAAGGCCTGGTCGAGATATTGGTAGGAGCCGCCCTTGCGGTACATACGGCGCTCGTCGCGCGGCTGGACGCATTGGATGAGCGAGATCTTCTCCTCGCATTTGGCGGGGTCGTCGACGAGCGCCTTGATGCGCGCCGGCAGTTTTTCATAGCCCAGAAGCTGCGCCGCCTGGCGCGCGGTGCGCTCGTAGCGGCGGTGAAAAATGTCGACCTGGCCCCAGCGGTTGCGCGACAGGTAGCCTTCGACCACGGGGATCGAGGCGTAGCGGATCGGCGTGCCGCCAAAACCTTCCTCGGCATAGAGATAGGCCGGGCCGTAGCGCACGACGTTCCTGAGGCAGGCTTGCGTCGCCGGCACGAAATTGGAGTTGGCGGAATAGCGTAACGCGAACAGGAAATCGCGCAAGGCTTCCGCCCATTCCTTCTCTTCGTCGGTCTCCTCGTCATTCATCTCGGCCGTGGTCAGCCCGTGCCATTTTTCGGACTGCGGGATGATCAGGCTCTCCAGGCCGGCGGCGAGCCGGTTGGCGGCGGAGTTGATGGTGTTGGCGTAGACGCGTGAGCCGCGCCGCTCCTGCCGCTCGGCCTGGCTCTCGCCGCGGCTGGTGCGGCGACCCGACCAGATATCGGGCGCATCCGGATCGCAGAACTCCGCCACCGCCTCCCAGACGGGTTCGTAAGTGGCGCGTTCGGTCTCGAGTTCGGCCTGTCGCGACAGGATATCGCGGGCGCGGGAATCGGTCATGGGGATCAGCCTTGGTGAGATCTGGACGAGATGATTGGAGAGGTCGGCGCCTCCTCTGGCTTGCCATCTCCCCCCTCGACAGCGGAGATCAGCAGCTCGAGCTCGGCGCACGCCTTGCCACGTCGGCGAGTGGCGAGGCAAAAGCGATTCAATCTCCTCTTGAGGAGAGATGTCCGGCAAGACAGAGGGGGCGTGACGAACGCCAGCTTCTGAGGTGGCGATCTAGAAAACGCTGGAAAGGCGCGACAGCCGTACGCTTGGCTTGCCCGGGTCGGATCGGCCTCTCGCCCTAAGGGAGGAGCGGCGGTTCTGCCGGCCGCTTCTACTCGGCCGGCGTCGTTCCCAGCACCGGCTTCCTGCGCGCGAACCGGCTCAGCACCGCCCGGCCGAGTTGCTGGCCGGGCATCTCGATGACCCTGTAGGTGACGAAGGAGAGAAGGCAGACCACCGGCAGCACGATCGCCAGCACGATGGCGAAGCGCAGCGGCGCGTCCATCTCCTGGCCGTAGCGGGCAATGACGAATGCCGCGACCGGCTGCAGCACCAGCAAGTGGATGAGATAGATGCTGTAGGACAGCTCGCCCAGAACATGAAAGACACCGCCGCCCAGCGCCACGGCGACCTTTTTCGCCACGACGCCCGCCGAGCCGGGCAGCATGCGGTAGAGGACAAGGGCAAAGAAGCCCAGCACCAGCGCTTCGCGTATCAGGAATTTCGAAACCCCGTAGCCGTCGCCAAAGGGGATCGCAGCAAGCGCCATGGCCAGGACCAGATGCAGCAGTGGCCTCGGTTGGCTTTGTGCCAGGACGCCCGCCAGCAGCATGCCGCAAAGAAACACCTGGATCTTCAGCGGCAGGAAGGATGGCATCGGGAAATGGACCGACAGCGACTCGAGGATCATCACCGCCAGACCGCCGAGCGCCGCCACGAGTATGGCGCTCCATATCCAGTCGAAGCGGCGCACCAAAAGCATCAGCGCCGGGAAGACTGCGTAGAACTGCATTTCCAGGCCAAGACTCCAGTCGGGCAGCGGCGTCCGATAGGCGAGGTTCGGCGACAGGCCGAACAGGAATGTCAGGTGGGCGACGATGTTCTTCAGGCTGCCGTCGAGGAATCGCTCGGGCGCCTGTGGCGCGCGCTGCAGGAAGGCATCGATGACCGTCCGTGACCCATAGAGATACGGCCCGAGCGCCAGGGCGAAGAGCAACATGACGTAGAACAGCGGCGCAATGCGAAAATAGCGCCGCGTCCAGAATTTCAGCCAGGTCTCAGGCCGTTGCCAAGGCTCCTTGGCCTGGCGCAACTGATAGTGAAACACCATCAGAAATCCGGACAGCATGATGAAGAGATCGACGCCGAGCGCAGGGTCGCCAAGCACCGGAACATGCCAGCCGGTCAACAGCAGGCAGTGACCGACCAGCACCCACAGCGCGGCGGCGGCGCGAAGGCCATCCAGGCATTCGATGCGCGATGACTCGGTCATGCTCTCTCCATGCTGCGATGCAGCATGACCAGGGGAGTCTCAATGTCAACCCGGTTTCGCCACTCGCCCTCTGCCGCTCGCGGCAAGGCTGGCGTCAGCCCGCCCGTTTCTTCACCAGCCGCGCGTGCCGCCGCCAATACCACCAATCCAGCACGCGCCTGCGAAAACTGCGTTTCATCGCGGTCATGGTGTCATACTCCCAGCAGCACGCGGCGCCGGCCGGCGACGTCGCTCGGCGCAAGGTCGGTCTTGACGGTGGAGAGCGTGCCCTGGCGCTGTTCGAGCTCAGCGCGAAGCGCGGCTTCACGCTCCTGCACGTCCTTGTCCTGCGCGGTCGGCACCGGCGGCAGCGGCTTCAGTTCCGGTGGTTTTTGAAAGAGACACATTGTTCCAGCCTTCTCTTGTCCAGTCATAGAGGAAGAAATCTTTGCCGTTCCGGCCATAGCCCGGCAGGCGGCAGCGTTGGGTGGCGCCGAGCCTGTCCAGCCAGCGCAAGGCAAGCTCGTTGTCGGCAAGCGCCCTCGCCTCGACGCGCCAGGCACCCTTGGCCGCGACCTGAGGCCCGAGCACGGCATGAAAGAAGCGGGTGATCTCGGGCACGCAGCGCCTCATGCGGCACGTGCCCCAGCTCCAGGCGATCCACAGGCCGCCGCGCTGCTCGGCGGCGCCGAAGCCCGCCTCCGGATTGCCGTCGAGCTCGGCGACATAGGCAAAGCCCTGAAGTGCTGTCAGCGCCAGCAGCGCCGGCGACCAATGGTCGAGCTGGCAGTCGATCTCGGCCCGGTCCTCGGGACGCAGATTGGCAGCGATGTAGGAAAGGTCCCGCAGCGTGGCGGGAACGATGCGGATGGGCATGGATGGACTTTCGTCGGCGGCGGAGGTCAAGCAACAGGACGCGCCGGCGACCCGAACTGCGTTATTCCAGAGCGCATCGAGCTTCGATGCACCACCGAGCTTCTGTTCACCAGTGTCGCATTTATGATTTTATGCAGTCCTTAAATTCTTCAACATCCGAACAACGGAGCGTTCGCCCGTTCTGCCGTTTCGCTTCTTCACATGGCGAAGAATGGGGGCCATCCGCGAAATAGGCACCGGGACCCGAAAAGTAATTATCAAGAAGGTCCATCGCGAAGCGCTGGGCGTCCTCCTGACTGATCGAGGCACCACGGGTCCCAATGGGAGGTAGCCCCCGCCTTTCAATTGATCCCATTAACATGGCTCCTTAATCTATATAAAAGCGCTGTCTACGATGGATTCTCAAATGCAGCTCGGATCGAAGTTCTTTATTTCTGCCGCGACGCTCATCTTTGCCACGACGCTTCCGAGTCTTACTCAAGATGTCTCAAACAGCTATTCTATAAAATTTTCTCTAAAGACGAGCGACGGGCGATATTTCGGCGGAACTGCTGTATGTAAAAAGAACTCCGACAGCCACGCGCAGTTCGACAAAGGATTCCAAATGAGCCTTATTGACTACAAAGATAGCTATAGCTTATCGATATACAATATAAGCGACGAAGCGTCCCTGCAACGATGCTGTTCATTTCAAAACGGAAAAGACACCATCTCCTTAGATCGAAAGCGCAGAAAACATGTTGTGAGATTGTACCATTCCGTGAGACAAGATCTTTCTTACGAGAACTTATCGAATACGGTGATATTTTCATAGATACGTCGGACCGAGATTAATCCTCTACTGTAAACTTATCATCACACTAACATAAATTAATTGCTTTATGAGCGACATTCTCAGATTTGGATCGACCGTATCGCCCAATAGGCTGCGGCTCAGTGCTCGCGTGGCTTCGCGTTGCGATTTGTTGCCAATCAACGACATAATGGCGTCTTCAGCGATAGAGTTCGGCAACGGCTGAACGTCTTCTATGCTGAGCATTGTATCAGAGGATGACCGATCAACCGGCGAAGTTGTTGTCCACGAACATTTCCGCAAATTGCTGAGGCGTGAGCGTCACCTTGTTGTCCTGGGCGATTTTGAGGTTTTTCTTCCACATATCCCGGATTGCCTCCGGCATCGTGTCGGGCATGTGGAGAGCCTTGGCGATCGCATCTTCCCACCGTCCGTCGCCGCCATAGATGGCCTGCAACTTGGGAGCCATGGCGTTCAACGATTTTTCCGACTCCCGAGAGAGTTCTCCAATCGCCTTCAGCACATAGAGCTCAAGGAGCCTGAGCAGCGGCTTTCCGTCATAACGCTTGTCGGTCGCCATTTTCCCTCTCACGCGTCATAGGTGGCGTAATAAATCAGCCTGTCACAGATTGCTGACAGGCTGGGCTTTTCCTTCTGCGACCCGATCCATCCCTCTGTGACCTCAATCGCAATGAATATTTCGATGAAATAGGTCAGACCCGCTTTGGCTGCCGCCTGTGGCGGTACCATAGTATCGTCGGGCGCGGTCGCAACCATTGCGTCGGAATCTTCGGTCCAAGGCTCAGATACATAAATCGTGTCCTCTTCATCAAAATCCGACAACCTCCCAACGACATCCAGTAACTTCATTATTTTCCCCATATGGAAAATCCTCCTCGGCGATTCGGATGAAAGGTTTTCTGGAAGATAGTGCCAAGATCGTGTTGGTATCTAGGAACGAGTTGCATCACACCGGGTTCGTCGGCGTGATGCCATGTGTAGCCGGGAGGCGCAGTCCGGGGGACAAGCCCCCTCTTTGTCCGCTGAAGGCTAATCCCGCCTTCTCGCAGAATCTTTGCGAAATCCGGTTCCCTTTCCATGAGCACCAGCAGGGCTTCATTGGCTGCCTGGAAATGGTTCGGACGTGAGAAGCCAGGATACAATGCAGGATCGAGCTTTGTTTCAAATACCACACTATAGAACTGACCGGTCGGCGTCTTTGCTTCGCCACTTGCAGCTTCTGGTGCCGGCCCCAACCCGGGCTTGAATAGATCGTCTACTCCTTCGTTACGGTTAGCTACGTCTGGAAGAACTTCATCCGCCGACTTGGTGAGGTCACTACTATCATTTGGGATAAGAGCCTCAGCCCCTTCACCCAGTTCGTCCGACCATTTCAAAACCCTCGGTACTTTCTCGACCAAGGGGCTGGCGATTTTGCCAGCTTGTTTTAGGCCTATGAACGCCAGCCGATCGGCGGGGACCGCCCCTAGAGCATTGAGTGCTGCGTCGCCATAGTTGCCATAAAGTGCGGAAGTGAGAGCTTGGTCTCCCGCGAAAAGAGCGCCAATCGGCGTGATGTCGGCTACGGAAAGCCCCTCCTCACCACCGCCTTCAGAACCGACGAACGACCGCGCAATATTGCGCCACACGCTGTCCGGCTTAGTATCGCCGACCAAAAAGCCGCCAACCTTATCCCGAAGCGTAGGGATATAGTTTTCGACCTGGTTGGTGTTTACTAGACCGAGCTCAACCGCTTTCGGAACGTCGAGCATCATCCGGGGATCGACTATCGACTCGCGACGCGTCCGGTCTACCGCGCTTGTCTCTGTCCGGGCTGAACTTGTCGCCAGAAGATGACGTAGCATCGCCTCACGGTCAGCCGGGGTAGAGAGCGTACCGAAGAGGCTCGCCAATTTTGCCTCTTGGTCGGCAACGCCACCTGCGGCGGATTCGGGCAGAGCTTGAGTGGTCTCAAAATCCAGTTGGTCCTGGGCAGCCATCGGGCCGACGATCGTTGCTCCCGGCGTCTGCGCCTGTCCTCCAAGCAACCCAGCCCCGGCGAACTGCCGCGACATCGCCGTCTTGAGGGCCGGATCCGTCGTTCCGGCAAGCAGGCCGTTCATCCCGGCCCACCTGTCTTGCGGCGGTAGTGCGCCGAGGTCCTTCAGCACCGATTGCGGCACGGGCTGAGCGTTCTCCATGCCGAGATGGCGTTGTGTGGCGATGGTCAGGGCCAGTGCATTCTGGACCGCGGCAGGATCGCGCCAGCCCTGGTCGGCCGCCAAGTGCCAGGCCTCTTTCGCCTGCGGAAACGCCTTGATGGCCTCGCCGGCCGGATCGTTCTGCCTGGCTTCCAGCACGTGTTGGGCGGCAGCGGCGGTTACCCGATAGCGCGACTGGCCCTCCGGCGAATTCGCCGCGCCGACGGCTGCGTCCAGAAGCTGGCTGTTTATATCCCGAGCCGGCATGACACGCATGTCGAAGGCCTGCTTGCCCATCTCCAGGCTCTGGTCGAATTTCGCCAGTTGCCGGCGGCCCTCCTCGACGCCGAAGACGTAGGCGAAGTCCTCGGGCTTGGGCATGACCCCGGCGTAGCTGCCGGTGTCCGCGAAAGCCTTCGGGGCGTTCTGAAAGGCCATCGAAATATTGGCGCGGGCACCGATCAGTTGGGAGGTCGCCGCCGCACGCGCACGCCGATAGAGCGCATCGGTGGCGTCCGGCGTGAGATCGGCAAGTACCGCTGCGACCGGCCGATCATTGTTCGCTAGGGCGTCGGCGGGCGGGTGCTTCTTCAGCGCCTGCTCCACCCTGTCATAGAGCGGGGCGAGTTCAGCGGTCTGGTCCTTGGCGCCGGCCTGTTCGCCAGTGTCGTTGGTTTGCTCCTCAGCGCCATCCAAGACCGTTCCGCTGTCGAGTTTACGATCCATCGTCTTGGCCCCTGTCGTTTTTGAATGTCTGGCCGCCGCCCGGCTGTGCCTGCTGAGCGATCCCGCCTCGCAACAGCTCCAGTGCGCCACGAGGATCCCGCGCAATCAGCGCCTCCACCCGTGCCGTTGCCGTGCTCTCGCGCCAGTCGGCTTCGGCCTGCAGCCTGCTCTCGGGATCGAGGTTCATCTTGGCGATGAGATCGAGGCCGGCATGGCGGGAGGCATCGAAGGCGGCGTGGTCGTCCGGGTCGCTCTTCGCGATCATGTCGAGCTCTTCGGCCTGGGCCGTGGCGAGCTGGTCCTGCTCATACTGGGCGCGGCGCTGGAGCTGTCGCATCGCCATGCGCATCGAGCCTGCCTCTCGCAGGGCTGGCTTGCGGCTGGCGAGGCCGGCACGCAGCTCGGGCGGCGCCTGCATCAGGAAATTGTCGAACAGCGTGTCGAACCGGCCTTTGAGCACCACACGGCCGGTATGCGGATCGACCTCGCCATACATGGCGTGGTGCAGCCCTTCGCCGTCGGCCGGCGCGTTGGCCGCGACATCGGCCTCGGCGCTCGCGATCTCGCCATCCAGCCTGCGCGCGGCGATCTCCGTATCGAAGGCCTGCTGCTGCGCCATGCGCCGTTCATAGTGAGCGGCAACCTCCTGCCAGTAGGGATCGAGCGGGCCGGCCGGCGCAGCGCCGGGCGCCGCATCGCCAGGGCGGCGCTGATCGGTGAAGAGAGGAATGATGTGGACCATGGGGGGCTTCCAGGCGCGCGCAAGCGCCGCCGGCGGCAGGGCCAACGCGTGGCGCATTGGTTGCCGCTTGCGGGACTATCGGATCGGGATTTTCGGGAAGACGAGAAGGTGTCGGCGTTGCGGAATGAGGGGCCGGCTGTACGAGCCTCGTCATCCTAGGACGAAGCGGGGAGCGGAGCGACGCGGCGTAACGCTAACGAATTCCGCCCCGTTGCGCTCTATGGCAGGCGTCACGGCATGGATTACTCGGGTCAAGCCCGAGTATGACGAAGTGAGAGGGCGGCCCTCGTTACCTGAAAGCCCCCAGCGGGTCGCTCTGTTCCGTCGGCCGCCGCGCCGCCTTGAATTCCGCCGGATCGACCACCGCCTCGCGCAGCATCATCATCCCGTAGCGCGTCGCGGCCATCAGGTCGTCGCGCAGCTTCACCACCTGGCCGTACTTGCGGTGGTAGAGGCGGAACTCCTCAAACCATGCGTGAAGGGTGGAAAACACCTTGAAGCGGCCGGACTGCATGCGGTCGAGCATTTCCATCAGCCCGGCCTCGACCGAAACCGAACCGTCGGCGAAGCGGGCGTGGCTGGTCAGCATGTTCAGCCCGTGGGCGGCATATTGCTTTGCCAGCGCCACACCGGCGCCTTCCAGCGTTTCGCGGCGGCCATCGCGCGGCCAAGCGAAGGGCAGCCAGTCGCCCCAGCCCTTCAGCGCCAGCGCCTGCATCGCCGGCGTCTGCTGCGAAGCCCGGTGAGCTTTCGTCACATAGACGACATCGGCTTCGGTATCCCAGGCCAGCTCGACCGCGGCCGAAGGATGGTCCCAGCCGAAATCGAGGGCGCCGATGCGCGGCCACCAGCGCGGCAATTTGAAGGGCTCGCAAGCGATCGTCTCCTCCGCCACCGGGAAGATGCGGCCGGAGCCCAGCACCGGAATGCCTTTCGCGCGCGCCTCGCGCTCGTGCTCGGGAAAGGCAGCGACGATCTCTGCGCGCTGCTCGGGCGTGTAATGCCCGGCATCGTCGATAGTCATGAACGTAACGTGGCGGGACATGGCAAACCTTTCCCTTCTCCCCTTGTGGGAGAAGGTGGATCGGCGCGCAGCGCCGAGACGGATGAGGGGTGTTCCAGCGGAGAGACGCGCTGGCGTTCCCTGGAGCACCCCTCATCCGGCCGCTTCGCGGCCACCTTCTCCCGCATGGGGAGAAGGAAAGAACTTCACGTCGCGATGTCGTTCACCGGCGCCAGCGGCGCGGGAAGCGCGGCCTCGCCAAGGCCACGGCGCAGCTCGATCTCGATGTCGCGGCAGATTTGCGAGATCGGCACGTCGTTGGCGTTGCCTTCGAACGGATTGGCGCTGCTTTCGCCGACCAGATCCAGCGACATGTAGACCCAGCCCAGCAGCGCGCTGAACGGGATGGTCAGCCAGATCGAGATCCAGCCGAGCACGCCGCCCAGCTTGGCCATGTCGGCAAAGACCGGAACAACGCCGAAGGGCAGCAAGGTGCAGAAGATGATCATGAACATCGAGCTCACGATCGCGTATTGCCGGGGATAGGGATTGTTCTTGATGCGATCGCAACGCGCCTGCTGGTCCTGCAAGTCGCGTATCAGCTTGATCAGCTCGGAGTAGACCTGCGTCGGAACGGCTGAACTCTTCAACAAGCCGTTGACCTCGGCCAATTGCCTGTCGAGAAGCTCTATCGCCGGCTGTGGCGATTTCAGCACGCTTTCGGCTTCCTCGCCCAGCAGCCTGCGCAGTTCCTCGGCAAGCGAGGTCTTGTCCTCCTCAATGTGATAGCGGCGGCGCCGGAACTCGATGTTGGCCGCTTTCGCCAGCGATTCCCAAGGCATCGGCCGCCGCAGCGAAAAACGCAGCGCCGTCAGCCAGGCGAGATGGCGGTAGATCAGCCGCCGGGCGGTGGCAGCATCCATGAAATCCCGGCAGAAGCCGGACAGCATCCGGCTGCTGGCGGTGATCTGCGAGAAGGCCTGCAGAGCCTCGTTGGCGCGGGTGAAGACCTGCGAATTCTTGAATCCGGCGACGAGCGACACCGTGGTGCCGAGCACCAGCACGACCGACCACGGCACCGAGAAGCCCGCGGTCGCCGGAAGGCGGTAGGCGGCGATCGCCAACCCGCTCACCACGACCATGTAGATGACGCTGCGCCGCGACCAGAGCGCGAAGTCCAGCAACCTGTAAGAACGGCCTACATACATTCCTGAAATCCCTTACGGCATGCAAGTCGCGCGACCGCGCGTTCGCGCACCATAAGGGGTGGAAATCGTTTTGAAAGCTCCAGTTCCTCGCCCCCACTCAAGTGGGTAGAGGTAGCGGCGAAGCCGCGATGGAGAGGGGGCGGCGCCAACTTGGATAAACGGACACGAGACCGCTCGGAGACGCTGTCGCCCCACGAAGACCCCTCCCCGGCCGCTGCGCGGCCACCTCTCCCCGCTTCGCCCGGGGCGAGGAAACCGGCTCAGCCCTTATATCCCTCGTTGACGCAGTCGTTCTTCCAGGCCCAGTCGAAATCGGCCTGCGACATGGACGAGCCGAGGCCCGGTTCGACATAGGGCCCGGCGCCGTCGATATAGACGATGAAGCGCGCTTCCTTGGTGAAGATCCCGACCTTGCTTGCGATGACGCCGCAGGTTTGGCCGCTCGCGCTGTCGCCGGTCAGGTCGACATGCGAGAAACTCGCCGCCGGATCGTTGGTCAGGCTCCGCATCCTGGCTTCGGCCGAAACGATTGCATCCCCGCGCCAATCGCCGGCGGAGCCGGAGCAGGCGGAGAGAAACGCGCAGGCAAGAAGCAGGCTCGGTATCGGTCGCATGTCGGCTCCGTATCGCGGCAGGAAACTACTCGATCTTCGATTGCGGCCAAAGCGACATCGCAAATCGTGGTTTCGGCACGGTTTCCCGAAGCCCAGTTCCTCACCCCCACGCGAGTGGGGGACAGGTGGCGCAGCGAAGCCGCGACGGAGAGGGGGCGGCGCCAACCGGGATGAACGGACACGAGATCACTCGGAAACGCTGCCGCCCTACGAAGCCCCCCTCTCCGGCCGCTGCGCGGCCACCTCTCCCCCGCCTTGCGGGGGCGAGGAACCCAAGTCCTGAACCGCCTCCGCGCTCAAAAACCGCAGCACCACGTCGCTCATGCCGAGCAGCGGCGTGAACGTGACGATCGTGATGCCGTCCGTGGCATTCGTACGGGTGAGGCCCTCGGAATAGATATCCAGCGGCGGTTCCTCGTCAAACCAGACGCCGTGCAGCGTCTCGCCCTGCCATTTCTCGCGGCCTTTTTCGTAGCTCTTGAAAGAAAGCACGCTCTCGCCGGCCTGCACATCGCCGCCACCGCCCCAGCGCACGACGACGCTGTCCAGCGCTCCCGGCGCGCCGCGGCCCATTACCGTGTCGGCGATGGCATCGGCCGGGATCATGCCGGTGCCCCATTCTGCCTGTTGCTGCGGAGGACCGACCAGCACGCGCTGCGGATTGTCGCGCGTGCCTTCGCCGGTGACGCCGGCGGCCCAGAGCCTGACGGGTTGGCCGAACACCTTGCCCTTCCACCAGCCCGGATAGCGGCCGGTGAGGTGCATGGCCCATTCCGCGCCGCCTGCCCTGGTCTTGCCGAGCTGGTTGCCTGCCATGAACAGACGCTCGCGGTGGGTCGCGCCTGCCGAATGAAATTCGGCCTGCCGCTTGTATGGCGCGTAGGCTGCAAGAAGGTTACGGCGACGCCTGCGGTCCATCTCCTCGAGCAGCGCCAGATAGGTTTGCATCGCTGTCCAGGAGCGGCCGGAGGCTCGTTTCGAGGCTGCGGATGCGGCTGCGGATCTCCTCATCGCTCAATTGCCCGAGGCTGGTTTGCTTGGCATCGACACGTTCCGAGAAATCCTTGGCCGAGAAATCCTTGGGCAGCAGCGTCAGCACGACCTTCAGATACTGCTCGGGTTTTTCGGCGCGCACCGCGGCGATGACGCCGGCGCCATGGACGCGGAAATCGGCGCGAAGCGCGGCGGCGAAATCGTCGACGAGCGTCCTTCGCGAGCGCTTGGGGCGGGGGGACGGAGCGGCAGCGGCTTTGGTAGCTTTCGGCTTTCGCCCCGCCCGCTTCGCGCCTACGGCCTCGCGGCGTCTGTTTTCGTCAGCCATGAGTGACAGAATCCGATGGCGCTGCTTTCGCCGCCTTCGCCTTGCGGACCTTGCGGGCCGGCTTCCTGCGCGGCCTTGCCATGGCCGGCCTGGCGGGCCGGGCATCGGCGGACGGCGCGGCCATTGCCTTCAGCCCCGCCGTGGCTGTGCGGACCGCAGCCGGGCCGAGGCCCTGGCGCGGGAAACCGAAACCGGCGACGGCTTCATCAAGGCCACCGCGAACCATACCGATGCGCACGCCCGGCGCGACCTGCTCGAAACGGCCCGAGCGGTGCGGAAGGCTTGTGCCTTCGAATTCGCCGATAGCGCTGACGATCTCGGCGCCGTCATCGGCGGTGACGATGGTGGCATAGCGTGGCATCTGGGCCTCCAGCAGAATGTTGAAAGCGCCGCAGGAAAGGGAAGGCGCCGCCAGCGCTTCGAAAGAATGGATGGGCGCGAAAAACAAAAAACCCGCCGGCGGCGGGTCGTTGGCGCAAATCAGCACCATGGACAAAATAGTAGCATAGCTGCCTTCACCAGCAATAGCCTCTAGGTACATTTTCCTAAATTTCTCAAAATACCGGCGGCAAAGCGCCCTGTGCGCCACACCTATCAATTGAAACGCCGGGCCAGATCGCGACGGCGGCGATAGCCCAGAACGCGGGTACCGCCGGAAATGACGGCACGGGCCGTTACCGTCGAGCCGAAGACGCCGGCCGCGCCGTCGCCTGACCAGGCCGCTCCGCCCGATACCGGCACGACCGGCAGCATCACAGGCGGCGACATGAATTCGAACGCCGACAAGAACTGCGCGAATCATCCGCAGGGCGCAATGGGCGATGCCAACAACAGCACCGCCACCACGGTGCAGCCGAACGTGAACGACAACAACTGCGGCAAGTAACTGCGGCAAGCAAGGGCATCGGGCTTGGACCAAGGGCCGTGGAGTTCGCTTCGCGGCCCTCGTCTTTTGGTCTGGCGGCGCGCCTGCGGAAAACCGCGGGGGAACAATGGCACGGCTCGGCCGTTCGTTCCCAGGAGGCAAAAAGGAGAGACCGATGGCAGACAATGACACCAGCACCACCAATTCAGCCAACGGCAACGCGAAAACCGCCGCCGCGCGCGCCACGCGCACCCGTCCCGCGTCCCGCAGCAGCGCACGAGCCTCGCGGGCATCGGAAGACGCGATGAAGAAGCAGATCGCCGAATTGAAGCGTGAGGTGAACCGGCTGAACCGCACGCTTTCCGAACAGGCCGGGGAAGCCGCAGAGACCGCGCATGGCTGGTATCGGGGCGCGGCCGACCGGGCCTCGAACCTTTACAGCGGCGCCTCCGACCGCGCGTCGCGCGCGGCGAGCCAGTTGCGCAGCCAAGCGCAGAGCGTTTCGGAGACCGTGCAGCAGAACCCCGGCACCTTCTCGACCGCGATGTTGGTCGGCGGCCTGGTCGGCTTGCTGGCCGGCATGGCGATCAGCCGAAACGCCGACCCCGAGCCGGACTGGCTGCACCGCTGGCACAGATAGACATTTTCCGGTCCGGCCGCAGTGGCCGAACGGATGAACGGTGCTACACCAAGGCTGCCTTGCCGAGGCCGCCCGGAAGGAAAGGCCAGGCCATCGCGCCCGGCCTTCTTCTTTTCGTGGCAGGCTTTTCCAGTTCAAAGTTGTGTTGTTCCCTGCCTCCAGCTGTGTCCGATTGTCCCGGGCTGGTCATTAGCCGGAGCTTATGGAATCATTCCCTAAGGGAATCGCGGAGAGCAGCATGGACAGACCTGCCATGGCATCCGTCTTTCGGATGCGGCATGTGCCTGCAAGCATTTCGGGCGTTCGCAGCCTGGGCCGGGGCCAGGCCGATCCGATCTTCCATTCGAGACCGCTCGGCGAAGCCATCCGCTTCATCGCCCAGGCCGAGGGCCAATATGACCTCAGCGCCGTCGCTGTCTTCTACGGCGACCGCCAGACGCCGCCGCTCGGCAACCGCGAGATCAGGCGGCTATGGAGCGAGTATGGAGAGCGGTGGATGGAGGCCTAAGCGAGGCTCGCGCATCTCCGGATCGTAACCGCGGCTCGCGCGTTTCACCCCGGTCAATGGGAGCAAAAGCCATGAATGTCGCCAATCTGCAGCTCGAGGGCCTCCTGATGGCCGTCGCTTCGGTCAACCAGGTGCTGGTGCGCAAGGGCGTGCTGACGGTCGAGGAGATCGACATCGCGCTGCGCAAGGCGGAGGCCAGCGAAACCAGCGAGGAGCGCTCGGAAGGCATGTCGGCCTCGAGCCGCGACGCCGTCAACTTCCCGATCCGGCTGCTCGAACTCGCCAACC
The DNA here is from genome assembly GCF_020165215.1 of Mesorhizobium sp. CA15. Lineage (NCBI taxonomy): Bacteria > Pseudomonadati > Pseudomonadota > Alphaproteobacteria > Hyphomicrobiales > Phyllobacteriaceae > Mesorhizobium > Mesorhizobium sp. CA15. The sequence continues at coordinate 23,090 of NZ_JAIUHQ010000015.1, read as the reverse complement.
AGTGCCAGCCGGAGGCCGACATGCCGTCCTTCTCGAAGCTGGCGCGCATGGTCGGCCAGATGAAAGAGCCGTATAACGATCAGATGTGAGCATGTGGGAAGGCGCCTTGTCTTGAAATGTTGGCGCCGCCCCTCATCCGGCCTTCGGCCACTTTCTCCCGTAGAACGGGAGAAGGAAAGTTCATGCCCTGCCCGGCCAACCCAGCTTGACGGCCAGCACGCTGCCCGGGCCGTGGGCGGCGGCGTAGAGCAGGCCGGCGGCGAACGGGAAATGCGACATGAAGGCGCCAAACTCGGCCTGGTTTCCGGCCCAGTGCGACGGGCCGTGAAAGGCGAAGCCGAGGAAGGTGACGTAGACGGCGCCGATCAACGCCAACGGCGTCAGATAAGCGCCGGTGAGGAAGGCGATCACCAGCAACGCTTCGAGGATCGCCGCGCACCAGGCCAGGAACAGCGGGAACGGGAAGCCGGCGGCCGCGATGTAGCCTGCGGTGGCGCCGATATCCATCAGCTTGAAGGCGACGGCCATCGCGAACATGGCGGCGAAGATCAGGCGGGCGATGAGAATGGCGGCGGTCTGCCAGGTCGACTGCATTTCCACGATGTCCTCCGGATTGTTGAAGCGGTTGATGCCCCCAAGGACGGGCGGAGAGAGATGGTTCCGACAGGGGGGTCGCAAAATTATGCGAGGCGAAGACGCGGCGCCTCGCCTTCTCCCTTGCGAGGTCCGAAGGACGGGCGAGACCCGTGGGCTCGCCCCGGGCGGTGGATCGGCGCGCAGCGCCGAGACGGATGGTGGTGTTCCAGCGGAGCGAGACGTCCGTGTTGCCTGGAACACGCCTCATCCGGCCGCTTCGCGGCCACCTTCTTCCACAAGGGAAGAAGGAGAAAGTTGCGGCGGATGGCTGATCGAATCCCGAACGGTGCCGTATTCGGCGCCCCAGCGGTCCGTCATGGCGCAGCGAATGTCCCAGAGCTCGGGGAAGAAGCGGTGGCGGGCGCCGCCTTCGAGGATCTCCACCGGCCTGCCTTTCAGCGACTTCGCGCCGAGCCCGATCGAGCGGTGGATCAGATAGAGGTGGTTGGCGCGGAATTTCTGGAACAGCTCGTCGAACTCGATCAGCGCCTCGGCCACGACATAGGAATCGCCGTGGTCGTAATGCTCGTCATAGATATCCTCCACGGTCAGCCCGCGGCCGTCGAGATAGGCATGCCTGAAGGCCCGCCAAAGGTCCGGCGGCAGGCGCAGCAAAAGCTTGAAGCCCGGCGATTCCTGGCCGCTGCCATTGCCGAGCTGCAGGCGGATCTGCTGGTACTCCTTGGGCGACATAGTCTCCAGGAGGTCGAGCTGCGCCGTCATCATGCGCATCAGCCGGTGCACGCGGCCCATCAGCGTGACGATGCGATGCGTGTCCTGTTTCTCCAGATAGTCGAGCACGTCAACCAGCGTGTAGGCGATGAGCTTCATCCACAGTTCCTCGACCTGGTGCACGATCTGGAACTGCAGCTCGTCGGCGTTGACCATGTCGGAGAGCGGTTTTTGGCAGGCGAGCAGCTGATCGCATTTCAGATAGACGCCGTAGTCGCGCATCTCGGGGGCCCCGATGCGGGCGTGATAGTCCGTCTTTTTCATGGCGTATCCTCCTCGCGGCAGGTTTTCGACCAGGCGACAAGGATAGCGCTTTCGGCTTGAACATTGTTCCTTTCTGTTATCCAAATGACGTGGAATGAAGGACGATCGTCGATATCTTCTGTCATATTGGAGAACGAATGACGCTGGATGCTCTCGACCGCAGAATAGTCGCCGCGCTTGAGCGCGACGCACGCATCTCGTTCGGCGAACTCGCCGAGGAGGTCGGCTTGAGCAAGACGCCTTGCTGGAAACGGGTGAAGGCGCTGGAAGAGGCCGGCGTTATCCGGGGATATTCGACCCGCATCGACCCGGCCAGGATCGGCTTCGGCATCGAGGCCTTCATTCAGGTGTCGATCGACTTCGAGGTGTCGGATGCCTTCGAGGCGGCAGTGAAGAAGCACCCGCTGATCCGCCGCTGCTACGCCACCACGGGCGAAGCCGACTATCTGCTCCAGATCGTCACCGTCGACATGATGGCGCTCGACCGGATGCTGCGCGAGGAACTCAGCCGCCTGCCCGGCGTGCGCCGCACGGTGACTTCGATGGCGATGCGCGAGATCAAGGGCGACATCTCGTTCGCCGAGGCGGCGGCGCGTGCGCTGAGGGGATAAGGCGAGCAGCAAATTGAGACCTCGGCTCGACGGTACCCCTGTCGGCAATCGAGCCGTGGACGCGGACCGCGCAGGCCCGCGCCGCATGGTGTCTTTATGGCGACGCAAGGCGCGATCTACTGGTTGGAGGACGCGTGACGAGAATATGGGAGCCTGATCACGGCCGGCTCCCGCTCCACCTTTTCCTTCTCAGCGTCGGCCTTGCGTTTCGGGCATTCCTCGAAATCATGGTCGCGGCCGCCGCAGTAGGAGCAGCACTTGGCCGGGGTGTCGGGGTTAAGCATCGAGACCATTCCCAAGAATGCACCAAAACGTTTCCCGTTGCAGCAATCGCGTGAAGACGCTGCAATGGCCGTTCAGCCCGATGCCCAGACGCCGCAGTAACAGGAGCTCGCCGCTTGCGCGGCGGGCTCCCGCTCAATCACCGCTCACGCATGAGCGTGGGGATGACGGAAGTCCCAGACAGCCCAGGCCGATGCCGCGACCACCAGCACGCCGAGAACGACATGCGTGGCCATGACATACGTGTCAGCCGCGAAGTGTAGCAACCAGGGCGACACGATCAGCCAGAGCCCGAGGACGACGTTTACCCATTCTTCCCATTCGGCGAACACCGAAAGCGTCGCGAGCGCCAGCGCGCCGAGAAGAACGCCGACAATCCAGGCGTTCCACGCGGGCACCGTCGCTGCGGTGAATCCGATGACCCATGGTGAGATGAACAGGCAAATCGCCAGGATCAGGGTGATCCAGTCCTGACTCTTTCTTGCTTCCATCAGTTTGCTTGGCATGACAACCTCCATAGACGAAGCTTGACCAAAGCAACTGTATCCGCGTGGACATTGCACGCTTAGCGATTGATGTAATTACGTTTCTATCAGGCTGCAAGTGGCGGGGGGGGAAGGCCCGAAACGCGCGTCGCCCGGCGTGGGATGGCAGAAATCCCGCCGCCTGCCGCTCAGACGCTGAAGTCGGTGTCGCCCTCCGCCCCCAGCTGCGGAACGACGATCGCCTCGAGCGGCGCGTCGAGCGTCCATTTCACGCTGCCGGGCGAGCGTTCGAGGCTTGAGGAACCGCTCAGCGACTGCGGCGCCACCCGCTGCAGCACCACGGTGCCAAAACCCTTGCGCTCACTCGTCTTCTGCTCAGCTCCAACGGCCGTCGCGCCGGATGTCTCGTGCCACAGAAGATGAAAGCGCCGCTGCGCTTGCGGGCCGGGCTCGACCTGCCAGGTGATTTCGATACGGCCGCCTTCGCCCGCCAGCGCGCCATATTTGGATGAGTTGGTGCCCAACTCGTGGAAGGCCATGCCGAGATTCTGCACGGCGTTGGACTGCAGCGTCAGGAGCGGCCCGGAAAGCGAGATGCGCTCCTCATGGCCGAAAGGCTTCAGATGTTCCTGGATCAGATCGAACAGGCTGGCGCCGGCCCATTCGGAGGTGACCAGGAGATCGTGCGAGCGCGACAGCGCCATGATGCGCGAACGGATCAGTTCCTCGAACTCGCCCGGATCGGTGGAGCGCTTGCTGGTTTCCCTGATCATCGACAGGATCACGGCGAACTGGTTCTTCACGCGGTGGTTGACCTCGCGCATCAAGAGCCGGATGCGGCGCTCGCTTTCCTTGGCAGCGCTGATATCGCGGGCGATTGTCGAGGCGCCGATGATCTCGCCCGCATTGTTCTTGATCGGCGAAATCGTCAGTGAAACGGTGATCAGCGAGCCGTCTCTGCGCTTGCGCACCGTCTCAAAGCTCGGAATGCGCTCCCCCTTGCGGATGCGGCCGATGATCTCGGTTTCCTCGTCTTGCATATGCTCTGGGATCAGCATCAGGATCGACCGGCCGATGGCCTCTTCGGCGGTATGGCCGAACATGCGCTCGGCCGCGTGGTTCCAGTCGGTGATCACGCTGTCCAGAGTCTTACCGACGATGGCGTCGTAGGAAGAATCGACGATCGCGGCCAAGCGCGCATCGGCGTTCGGATCGTGTCGGAACGTCCCCCCGGGATTGGTCATGGACGGTAATTAGGGCCGGCCGAGGTCAAGGCAATCTGCCGCGAGCGAGCGTGCATCTGCTCAGGGCTTCGAGTCGCTGGAGCCATCTGCGACCTTCCGATCCAGCGATATCACGCCGAAATCCTGCGACTTCGCGCCTAGGTCAGCGGTCAGAAACCCATCGGACGCCAGCCCACGGCGCAAAAGCTCGCGCACGGCGGCCGAGCGGCTCGGCATGCGTTTTTCGAAACGCCAGTTTTCCAGCGCCGCCAGTTCCTCGTCGGTCAGCATGATCTGCAATCTTTGCGGCCGTTCAAGCTCAACCACTTCCGCCTCCATCCGAGCCGAATGCTGTGAGTTAGTATGTGCCTAACTGTGAGTAGAAATAGGAAGCGGCCATAAGGCGTCAAGAGGGGATGATTTGCCGACCGGCAATGAAGCCAACGATGCTAAGGATGCGGTGAAACTGCGTTTGATATACTTTGCTAACCGGCTGATTTATTTATTGTTTTTAAAATTTGTGTATTGCCAACCGCACTGCTCCAGCGCATGGTTGCAACCGAGGGATAGACCCCCGCGAAAGGAGGGTTTTCCAATGATGCGAGGATTTTCCAACCGGCTGCGCGACGACTCTCACTGCAAGGTCCAGCAGGCCCTGCGGATCGACGGCATCGTCAACATCATCCGGGTTGCGGAAGAAATCAGGCTCAAGAACCTCGCCGAGAACATCGCCCGCGAGGACATAGAAAGCCTGGTGATGCAAATCGCCCAACTTTACGGGGCGCCGATCGAGTTCGACGACCAGGCCTTAACGGCGCTCGACCTGCCGGAAGCCACGGGCGGCGACAACCGCAACGACCTCGAAAGGGCCCTGTGGGAGCACGCGCTGCCCGACGCGCGGCTCGATTTGCTGCAGCTCGACGAATAGCGGGGGCGACGCCGGCAGCAACCTAGTGCCCCCAACGCCGCTCAGTCCCTGGCGGCCAACTCGCCCAGGATGTCGAGGCCCGTCTCATACCGGTCCGGCGCAACGCCCGCCTGATGAGCTTGCCACAGATTGTCGCGCAGGTCGGCTATCTTAACCGGCAGGGCAAGCTCGTTCGAGGCGGCGCGGAAAATGAAACCCTCCTCGCTCTCGTCCATGCGCCTGGTCAGCGCATCGACCGCCGCCACCACCGGCAGGCCGAAGCCGGCGCCGTGCAGCCGCTCGAGACTCCAACCCTCGCCTTTCTCGACCACGTCATGCAGATAGGCAACCGTCTTTTCGTCCAGCGTTTCGACCGCATCGGCAACCCGTCTCAGATGTTCGATGTAAGGTCTGCCGGTCTTGTCTTTCTGACCCCGATGGGCCTGCTCGGCGATTTTGGCGGCTTGGTGAAGCATGGTCCTTCCGATCTCGTCACGATAAAGCCCGTCCCGGCTAGGGACGGCCGAGGCGGGCTTGCTCGGGTCGGAACCCGGTCCGGATGACGGGCCTTCGGGGAAACTGCGCGCCATCCATGCCGCAAGAACCTCGGCACCGGCCTAATGTTCCAACGCTGCCGGATTTTTGAGGATGCCATCGCCAATCCGCGCCACCCGTTCCAGGCGGGATGCCAGCACCTGAGGCGCGTCGCTGAAATGAATTCAGACGACACGCTTTAAGTCTTTGTTTTGATGCCCGTCGTCCCAGAACCGCTGCGCATTCTGGGCGACAGCATTAAAAAGAAGCCCGGACCAGGAGCCGGGCAAGAGAGGTCTTGGGAACATGCTGACCGGGGGTCACGTTCAGCGTTTGCTAATTTGGCGGTTCATTATGACGGCCAGATGAAGGCACATTCGTCCGTGTCGTTGTGCTCAGTGCCTGCCTCGACGCAGAAAGAGCTTTCGACAGGAACTTCGCGGTCGTGTTGCCGTTAGCCCTCCGTGTCCAACAGGAGGTCCGGCCATGGACTGGAACCGCGTCGAAGGCAATTGGAAGCAGGTTAAAGGCAAGGTGAAGGAACAGTGGGGCAAGCTGACCGACGACGATCTCGATCGTATCGCCGGAAAGCGCGACCAGCTCGAAGGCGTAATCCAGGAACGCTACGGCCTGGAGAAGGATCGCGTGCGCCGCGACATCGACGACTGGTACAGGATGCAGAGCTGGTAAACAGCCGGCTCCCCAAAACGAAGGGCGTTGCCTCGCGGCAGCGCCTTTGAGTAAGCCGGTCACCCGCGCGACGGCGGCGTATGCGTCTCGACCTGCAGGTCGGGCGGCATGAATGGTTCTGATGGGCTACCATGGCCGAGTTCCGCCCGCGCCGAAGGCGCGCTGGATTATCCGGATCGGCTTGCCTTCGCGAGGCCCCGGGCGCGCCGCCTTGCGCCGGTTCCAGAAAGGCGCCGCATCGGGGATCAGCCGCGGATCTCATGGTCCGCCGCCAGCGGGACGCCTCGGGACATCAAATTGCGGAAACGCATGAAACATGCTGCCGCCTCGAAAGTTCCTACCGGAAGGAGTTGGCTCATGATCAACCGAGGCGACGGCGCCGAACCCGGCGATGGCAAAGCGGCTCAACCAGCACACGGCGATGTGGAATTGCTTGCCCGCCGCCTGGCAAAGGATACCGACATCTCGGAGGACGAAGCTCGCGAACTGATCAAGCTTATCGGCCCTGACTGGACTTCACTGGTGAGAGAGGCGAGGTTCCTCAAGGGACGGCACTGATCAAAGGCTTATCGAGATTTTCCCGCAGCCGGGGCGACCATCTCAGGAAAGGGTGAACCCAGCCCGGTCGCCACGGCGCCGCTCACGCCGCGCCCCTATTTGGCGGCGGCCTTCTTCTTCACCTTCTTTACCGGCTCCTCCACCGGCTCCTGCGCAAGCCTGGCCTTGCGAAGACGCGCCGTTTTGGCAACCCTGGCCGCCGCCTCGCTGTCGATGATGGCGCGCGCGGTTTTTGTAGTGGCCTCGTTCTTGGCGTCGCCTTTCGGCTTGAACACATTCGTATCAGCCATGTGCTACCTCGCTATGCAAATGAAAAAGGCCGGGCGAACCCGACCTTCCCTCAAAGCCCCAGCGCCTGTGCCGGTACATCCGTGGTCAAAGGCGCCGACGCATGGCTTAGGCTGCCTGGAGGTTCTCCGCGGCGCTCTTGCCGCTGCGAGCGTCCTTGACGACGTCAAAGCTTACCTTCTGGCCTTCGACGAGAGAACGCATCCCTGCGCGCTCCACGGCGGAGATGTGAACGAACACGTCCGGCTGGCCGCCGCCCTGTTCGATGAAGCCAAAGCCCTTGGTGGCGTTGAAAAACTTCACGGTTCCAGTAGTCATACGATTTCCTTTCAAATCGACGCAAATTACCGGCGCTTGGCCGAATGCCAAACGTCACGGTTTTCGAAATTGAGAGGGAAGATCGTCGGACGCAAAGGCCCTGAAACAACGTTCGTTCAACAAGATCGATATCACACATATAGCGTTTAAACTGACTCCCGGCAAGACAACCCCCGATATATTTATGCAGGACCTTTTTTCGGCACCCGGCCGGATCCGCCCTCTGATGCGAAAGTGACGATGACGGCGGAACCGACGTCATCGCCGCCAGTTACCCACCATCTTCGTTAGCTCTTGCTTATCTACGCAAACACCTGTCCGAGCCTGTCGTACAGTCGCTCCGATTAATCCCTGGCCTCGGCTGCCATTGCGCTAGCGCTCGGCCGGGCATGGAAGAACCAACGATGGCCGAAGCCGGTTCGCACATCGAGAGAGAACGAAGCAACACGTCGGCGAAGGGACCTTTGCAACGGTTCCTGCGTATGATCGGCCCCGGTTTTATCACCGGCGCATCCGACGACGATCCCTCCGGCATCGGAACTTACAGCCAGGCCGGCGCGCAGCTCGGTTTCAATATCGGCTGGAGCATGCTGTTCACCTTCCCGCTGATGGCGGCGATCCAGGAGATCGCCGCCCGCATCGGCCGCACCACCGGCAAAGGGATTTCCGGCAATCTCAGCAGACACTATCCCGCCTCGCTGCTCTGCGTCGTGGTGGTGTTGCTTTCCGTCGCCAACGTCATCAATATCGGTGCCGACCTCAGCGCCATGGCGGACGCGTTGGAGCTGCTCATCGGCGGGCCGAGCCCGCTCTATGTCATCGCATTCGCGATCGTCTGTATCTGCGCGATCGTCTTCATCGACTACACCCGCTACGTGAAAGTGCTCAAATGGACAACTTTGAGCCTCTTCGCCTACGTCATTGCCATGTTCGCCGCGAATGTAGCCTGGGCCGATGCGGCCAAAGGCCTGTTTGTTCCGCACATTCAATGGAGTGGCGCTTTCTTCACCACGCTGCTCGCGATCCTCGGCACGACGATCTCGCCTTATCTGTTCTTCTGGCAGGCCTCGCAAGAAGTCGAGGAGGAGGAACTCAAGCCAAGCGCCAAGCCGCTGCGATGGGCGCCGTGGCAAGCTTCCAGGGCATTCCGGCGGATACGCGCCGATACGCTGGTCGGAATGGCGTTTTCGAATTTGATAGGCGTCGCGATCATCTTCACCACGGCCGCCACGCTTCACAAGGCGGGGGTGACCGATATTGCTTCGTCCACGGACGCGGCCAAGGCTCTGGAGCCGGCCGCCGGAAAGTTCGCCTTCATCATTTTCTCGATGGGAATTATCGGCACCGGGCTTTTGGCTGTGCCGGTGCTGGCGGGGTCAGCGGCTTTCGCCGTTGGCGAAGCCCTGCACTGGACGGTGGGGCTGCAGCGCAAGCCGAAGGAAGCGTTGGCGTTTTACGTCACACTCGCCGCCGCGACCGCTCTTGGCACCGGGATCATGTTTACCCCGATCGACCCGATCAAGGCGCTTTACTGGAGCGCCGTCATCAACGGCATATGCGCCGTTCCCGTGCTGATCGTCATGATGCGGATGGCCGGCCGCAAGGACATCATGGGTGAATTCCCAATTCAGGGTTGGCTGCGCGCACTGGGATGGCTAACGACAATGACAATGGCAGCCTCGTCAGTGGGCCTCATCGTGCAGTGGTTTGCGTGAATCCTGAGCAGGGGAACGCGGCTTTTCAGATGCGACAGTCGGGCGATTCATGCGTCGGTCCGGCCAATTGCCTGGCCGCGGCGGTGCTTCGTCGCCGTCAATAACAATTGATGCTTTTAGCTGTGTCGCCGCATGTATTTCTTTCTGGAACAACTTTGGTCGGGCCGTGTTGGTGGTGATCCAACCGCACCAGGAGATTCAGAATGGCGACGACGAAAGCGGCCTCGAACAAGGGCCTCAACGAACTTTTCCACGACACGCTGAAGGATATCTATTTCGCCGAGAAGAAAATCCTGACGACGCTGCCCAAGATGGCGAAGGCGGCGCAGGACGACGCGCTGAAAACGGCCTTCGAGAAGCATCGCGACCAGACGGAGGAACATGTCGCCCGTCTCGAGGAAGTGTTCGAGGTGATCGATAAGAAACCGACGGGCAAGACTTGCGCCGCCATCATAGGCATCACCGAGGAAGGTGCCGAGATCATGGACGAGTACAAGGGCTCGCCCTCGCTCGACGCCGGCCTGTTGGCTGCCGCCCAAGCCGTCGAGCATTACGAGATCTCTCGCTACGGCACGCTCAGGACCTGGGCCCAGGAACTCGGCCTGACGGAGGCCGTCACCTTGCTCGACAAGACGCTGAACGAAGAAAAGGAAACGGACGCCGCGCTCACCCAGCTTGCCGAATCCGCGGTCAACGTCGCGGCTGAAGCCGCATAGCGGACGATCCGCTGACGGCCGCCGAGCCCCGGCAGCTTGCCAGGGGTCTCTGCCACATTGCAGGTCTAATCGAACGACGGCGGCCGCTGCCCGCGCCACCAACGATCTTAGCTGTTTGTTGGACCGACAATTCGTCGTGGATGGCAGAATTGGCGCGCCGGTTCTTGCAGCGACCCCGGGCCTCTTGACGGTCAAGATCTACAAACCCATATCGCCGCTGAGCTTGGGCCGCTGTCGGCACCAAGCCGTTGCCTGAACTCAATTGTTCGTTCGATTGGAGGACGTTATGAACGATCGCATGTTCGACAGCCCTGTTTTCGTGAAGAGCGGAGACAGCCTCATCCAGGAAATCGCGTGCCTGGAAGATGCCCTGGAATTTCTTTACGCGTGGCCCAAGAACAGGCGCGGAACCATCTTTGAAACGGCACTTCGTGCCTGCCAGCGGGCATTCGACAGCGGCTATCCGCTGACTGCCGCCAGAGATGCTTTTAGCGGTTTCGCAAGGTCGGTCAAAATTCTCGAGGACGTGAGTATGCCCTTGCCATGGATGACCGGCAAAGGCGGCCGCGGCGGCGGACTGACTGTTTGAAAGTTTCGCGGTTATGGGAGTTCGCGATGCTTTCCAAACCTTTCGAGAAACCCCTTCGCGTTTGGGTCGGACTGGGCTTTCCCCGGCAACTGAACACCGTCGTCGATGCCTATCAGTTCGCGACCGACTGGTGCGGCAATAGCCCGGAGCAGAAAGCGGCTATCCGTGCCTGCAAGGCGGCTTTGGTCGGCGAAGTCGACGCGGAAACCGCGCGAGGCGTTTTCGCCGCATTCGCGCGCAAGAAGGATATCCTTGTCGAGGACGGACCAATCCCCCCCGCGATAGAAAAAGCTCGGCCGTCAGATTACCGATGAGGATCGGGGCGCGCCCCGCGACCGCTGTCGGGGCGCCTCACAGCGTGCCGCATGTCATCCGGTCCGCCCCTTGGCACTGGATCGTTGGCCTCGAATGAACGCCCACCAGTCGCGGGAATGATGGGCGTTCAAACAGTTGACGATGAAGGGACTCAAATATCCGTCAAACCGTCCCCCAACCACGAACGGCGGGCCAAGGTTTCACTGCTTGGACCAAAAGCGGCGCTGCGTGCGACTTCAGTCCCAAGTGAGTTGTATGTTGCGGCCGGCCAGCCTGCCTTCCCGGTTTCCAGCAAGTGCCTCATGCCGCCACCGTCGTGGAGGAACATCGGCTAAATGGAACCTCGATCCTGATTGTCTGTTCATTGGAAGGCGGGCCAACATGACCAGATCGTCGCTTCATCTTCTCAAGGGTACAGGGTATCTGATTTCCACAGTGAGCGTGGCGCTGCTGGCGATCGTCAGTTGGGACAATGCCTCGAAAAGTCCGTTGCTGATTGCTTGTCTGCTCGGCGGAGCCGCTACCTCGGTTATCGGCATGTTCTGCCGCTGGCTGTCCTACGAAATCGAGAAACGGCAGGAAGAACGGCGGTAAGGCACGAGCCCGGCGACGAGGTCGTATCAGCCTGAGCGGCGCAAGACCCCCGTGACAAGTAGAGCGATCAGGCTGCCGAGGACAATCCATAGGACGATCCCGCCGCCGGATGCCCGACGCGCCGCCGCGCCGACACTTGCACCAGCGTCGGCCGGCATCGTCGTCCCCGGTTTGGCTACTTCTTCGGCATGGTGCAGCGCAGCCCGGTCGGTTGCATTCGCAACGACCGGCGCGAGGTCGCGCCGGCTGCCGCGCCGTACCGAATAGGCGCGGGTAATCTCGGCGCCGAAAAGAAAAATCTGTGCCGAATAATAGACCCAGACCAGCACCACCATCAGCGCGCCCGCCGCTCCGTAAGACGTCGCTATGGCGCTGGTACCGATGTACCAGCCGATCAGCGATTTGCCGATGGTGAAGAGCAACGCCGTGACCGCAGCGCCGATGCCGACATCGCGCCATTTGAGCGTGCGGTCCGGCAGGACCTTGTAGATCGCGGCGAAGAGCAGCGCGATCAGCACAAAAGAGACGATCGTGTTGATGCCGCTGACGATCAGCGTTCCAAACGGCAGGCTGCGGTTAATGACTTCGCCAAGCGCGGCGATTGCAGTGCTGGCTGCAAGCGACACCAGCAGCAGGAAGCCGAGCGCCGCCACAAGTCCGAGGCTCACCGCCCTCGCCCGCACCAGGCGCGAAAACGACACGCTGGTGGGCTTGACCTTCCAGATCTCGTTCAATGTCTGCTGCATCTCGCCGAAGACGCCGGACGCGGTGATTAAAAGCGTGACCAGCCCGATCAAGGCGGCCAAAGTACCGGACCCGCGCTGCGAGGCGGTCTCGACCGTTGCCTTGAGAAGATCAGCGCTCTGCGGTCCCATGACGCCCGATATCTGTGCCGAGAGCGCCAGTTGCGCGGCATCGTTGCCGATGACAAACCCGGCGATCGCGACCACGATCAGCAGGATCGGCGCCAGCGAGGTGGTGGCGTAGAAGGCCATCGCCGCGCCGTGGCTCAGCGCATTGTCGGCAATATAGCCGGAGACGCTTTCCTTGAGGATTGTCCAGCCTTCGTTCGCCCAGCGCGGCATCTTCTTCCCCTATTTTGGGCGTGGATCCTTGAGATCGGCTCCGATGGTGGGGAATTCCCCTGCCCGGCGCCTCGCCACCGCTTCGGCCAGGGCTAGCGCGGCGTTGGTTACTTCAACCTGAACGTCCTTGTCAGCGTCGAGCTCGTCATGGCTGGTTGCATAGGGCTTCCAGTAGCCAATATAGCGGTCGAGTTCGGCAATCTCGCCGACGGGATCGAGCTTCATCGAACGCAGCCAGTCGGCAAGCGCATGCCGCACGTTCGCAGCGCCTTCCGTATCGCCATGAACGACAACCGAAAACAACCGGCCTTCGAGATGGCGGGGATAGCTCCAGCCAGCGAGTTCGGCTTGCTTGGCAAGCGCTGCATCCTTGCCCTGCGTCAAAGACGGATCGGGATTGCCACCGTCAGCGCAGACCAGCCGGTCCATCATCAACTTCACCGGCGAGGAGGTCTGGTACCAGTTGACGGGCGTGACGATCATCACGCCATGCGCCTCGACCCAAAGGGGATAAATGTCGTTCATCCAGTCGTGCGCCTGGCCGAGCGAATGGTTCGGATAGCACGAGCACGGCCAGTGGCAGAGCGCCGCCGCTGTCGAGAAGCAGGCCTTGCAAGGGTAGATCCTGCGGCCATATTCGGAAGCGAGCCGCGACAGATCGAGCACTTCAACGGAAAAGCCCGGCCTGCCAGCAATGGCGCGGCGCGCCAGTTCGACGAGACGAAAGCTTTTCGACATTTCGCCCGGGCAAGTATGCTCGCTGCGTGAGGAGCCGTTGATGATCAGGATGCGCGACGGTGCAGTTCTGTCCTCGTGGCGCCGTTGCGCGGCCTTGACCGCATCGTGAGCGGCGATCCATTCGACGGAGAGATCGTAGCTTGGGTCGTGAAAACCCTCCCCCGCTTTGCGGGTCACCGGACTTTTGCGTTCCTCGCTATAGGCCTGCCAAGCGATTTCGGCCAGCCTGCCTATGGCTTCGGCCTCCGGCTCGAAGGCCGGATCGTAGAACAGCTTCCTGTAGCGTTGCTTGAACTCGCTCTCGCCGAGACGCGGGCTGGGCATGCCCTTGCGCGGTTCGACGCCGCCACCGTTTGATTCCGTATCCACTGCCATGTACTGCCCCAAGCTCGGAGCGGGCCGGGTGGGACAAGAGCTCGACTGCCTTTTCGTTGGCCAGGGCGGGAAGCCGGAGAAACCAGCCCTGTTCTCTTTGCCACCAGGTCCGGCTGACGCGGCCCGCAAGTCACAATCCTGTGCCGGCGCGATGGTTCCCAATGGCACAGGCAGCCCAGCAGGATCGCCAAAAGCAGCGGTGAATTTGCAATGAGAAACAACGGGCCTATATTTAGCTGACTAAGTGATTCATGGCGCGGTGAACCGATGGCCAAGAAGAAGCACAGACGGCCGGCTTCCACTGTTTCGGCGGCTTCCGAGGCCGAGATCCTCGAAGCGGCTTACTTTGCCCGCAAATGCGGCCTCACGCGTGAGGAGGCATTGCAGATGATACGCGAGGCCCACAACTTGCCGGCCGCCAAGGCGACCGAGGGCGAGAAGCGCAAGCATTGAACCCTTGTTGTTGAAGACGGCCTCATTGGCCGGTCTGCGGCGGAATTTCGCCCGGCTTGATCACCGGCATGTCGCTGCCTGTCGGGGGCGGCGGCGTCGCGTTTTTGTCGCCGGTCGGCGGCGGCTTCAGCACGCCGCCGCAATTGCCGAGTTTTTTCGACAGCTCATCCGTGTCGGCCTGCTGCTTTTGTTTCTGCTGCTGGTCGTTGGCGTCGGGCTTGGCCTGGCAGTTCTGCGCCTGCTGGTCGTTCGGCTGGGCGGCATTCTGGGCCACCGCCGGCAGGGCCGGGATCAGGGTGACGACTGCAATGAGAAGCGCTTTTTTCATGAGATCCTCCTCATGGGTGTCAGTAACCCCCGATGATCGGCAGGATTTCGCCGGTGATGTAGCTCGAGCATTGCGGCGAGGCCAGGAACACATAGGCCGGCGCGATCTCCTCCGGCTGGGCGGGCCGCTTCATCGGCGTCTTGGCGCCGAACTGCGAAACGTCTTCCGCTTGTTTTTCGGATGGGTTGAGCGGCGTCCAGACCGGACCCGGCGCCACCGCATTGACGCGGATGCCCTTCGAGATGAGGTTGCCGGAGAGAGCGCGGGTGAAGGCGTGAATGCCGCCCTTGGTCATCGAGTAGTCGACCAGTTCCTTCGAACCCTCGATGCCGGTGACCGAACCCGTGTTGATGATCGCCGAGCCCGGCTTCATGTGCGGCACAGCTTCCTGCGCCATGTGGAAATAGCCGTAGAGATTGGTCTTCAGCGTAGTGTCGAAATGTTCCTCGGTCAGATCGGCGAAATCGGTCGAGTGGATTTGAAAGGCGGCATTGTTGACCAGCACGTCGAGCTTGCCGAAGGCCTTGAGCGTTTCCGCCACCGCCTTGCGGCAGAAGGCGCGTTCGGCCACGTCGCCGCGCAAGGTGATGCAGCGCCTGCCCTCCGCCTCAATCGCATGCTTAGTCGCCTCGGCATCGCGGTCCTCGCTGAGATAGGCGATGGCGACATCGGCACCCTCGCGTGCGAACAGCACGGCCACAGCGCGGCCGATGCCGGAATCGCCGCCGGTGATCAGCGCGACCTTGTCCTTGAGCTTGCCCGATCCTTGCCAGAAGGGCGCATCATAAAGCGGCGCGGGCTCGATCGCCCATTCCTCACCGGGCTTGGGATGATGCTGCCTGGGGAAAGGCGGCGTGGGGTATTTGCGCGCGCCGGCCTGCATGGCGCCCGGCGATTTGGGTTTCGGCTTGCTGCGGTCGGTGGCGTCGACTTTGCGTTGCACGCCGCGCTGCCTGTTCGCGGCCTTCGCCGTGTCTGTCTTCTTGGCGGTCGCTGATTTTCTGGCTGTATCGGTTTTCGTTCGGCTGCTGGTCGGCATGGTCATCTCCTTTCGGAGGACAACGCATGCCAACGGAAAAGGTTGGCCCTTGGATCGCCGCACCTCGCCGAGATGCCTGCGCGTACATCAAAGTTAAATGCGGCCGCCCGGCCGCGGTGCTAACGCTTGGTCGCTGGGGGACTCTTCAGGAGGAGTCCACATGGACGTTCGAACGCTCATCGGCAGTCTCTCGGCCGCAATGCTGCGCCGGCGCGCCGCAGCGCCACCAGTCCCCGTCAGGGTGATCCGCGCTTCGCTGGCCGAGGTGCCGCTCAGGCCGCGCCCACGTCCGCCGCACCGCCCGGCGCCGCCGGCCCGGCCCGCGAGCAATATGTAGCCTCGGATTTGCAGCCTTGGACCATCCGGCCGGATGCAACCGACTGCCGAAGTCATCGTTTACTGCCATCCGCAATTTTTACGGTGAAAAATGAAATCCATGCGTACGAACAGCCCGCTTTTTGTCCTCGCCGCCGCCATGATCACGGCCGCGCCCTTTGTCGGTCTTGCCTGGCGCACGCGCGAATGGCTCGGATGGTGAAAGACCGATGAGCCGTTTCCTGCCCCTCACGATACGCTTCGTCAGCGGCGGCACGATGGTTGTCACCACCGTCGCCGAGGCCAAGAAGGCGCTTGGAGGCGCTTGGAAGAACAAGGAGGCGCCAGCCTATCTCGAAGCGGCGCGGCTGGTGGACGACGCGATCGCCGGCACCTGCCGTCCGGCCATTGCCTTTGCCGCCTTCAAGAAGGTCGCCGCGCAGCAGGGCCTGCTGAGGCCTGCCCAGCCGAGTGCCGCGCTTACCATGCTAGACGAGTTGTGGTCGCGCTCCAAGACTCCGCGCAGCTAGATGCCTATCTCGGCTCGCGCGTCATGCTGAGATAGGTTGGATCGAATTCGGCGATCGCAACCAGCCGCTCCCAGTCGAGGATCGTGATCATATGGTTCGTCCAGCTGACCACGTTCATGCGGCGCAGCGTGCCGATGACCCGGTTCATATGGACAACGGAGAGGCCGAGCACGTCGGCGAGCTCGGCCTGCGACAGCGGCAGATGGAAGCTCATCTCGCGCGTCTTTTTCACCACCTGCAGCCTGACGAACAGCTCGCATATCAAATGCGCGAGATGGGAGGTCTTGGAGCGCCGGCCCATGGCCACGATCCATTCGCGGTGGATGGCGCCATCGACCAGCGTGTCCAGCCACAACAGCCGGGTAAGGTGCGGCGCCTGCTCGGTAATCGTCTTGAGCTTGCTATGCTCCGCTGCGGCGACGTGGCAGGGAGATAGCGCGACGATGCCATGGTCCATCGTCTTCAGCAAAAAAGCATGAAGGTCGACGAAATCGCCCGCGACCTGCAGCGAGGTGAACTGGCGGCCGCCGTGCTCCAATACTTTGTAGCGGGCGGCAAACCCGTCGATGATGAGCGTGCTGTAGGTCGGCCGCGTGCCTTCCGTGACGATATCCTCGCCGGCGGCGACGTATCTTTCGAGCGGCATGGCGCCGGCGAGCAGCGCCTTCTCTTCTTCTGACAGCGCGTCATGCTGGCCCAGGTTGAGGTAAAGCGATTCCAGCATCCGCGGTTCTCCATGCGCAACAGGTAACGCCGCAGGGCCGGGCCGGTTGCAGGCGGCGGCGCAGCAAGGGCCGGCGCACCGCGGATTTCCCTGAGGATCAACCGCTTGGAACCATGATCGGGGCCAGGGATTGAACTTGCCAAACGCCCGGAGTGCTTCATCGATGGAACGCTACTATTTCGACCTCCATAATGCCGAGCATGGCCAGATTGACGACCACGGGCAGCTTTTTGCCGACCGCGAGCGTGCCCGTCTTGAGGCGTTGCGCATCCTGCACGACATTGCCCGCGACGAGGCGCCCGGGACCGAACAGTTGAAGATCACCGTGAAGCTGCGCACCGAGAAGGAGCAGATATTCGAGGCGTCGCTGACGCTGGACTCGGCCTGGAAGTGAGGCCTTTGCCATCAGCATCGCATCCCGCCGGGGCCAAGCATGTTCGCCAATTTTGACACATTGGAAGTAGACACCGGCGAGGCGCGTATCTTCGTCCGACATGGTGGCAGCGGGCCTGGCCTGCTCCTGCTGCACGGCTTTCCCGAAACGCATGCGATGTGGCGCGACGTGGCGCCCAGCCTGGCGCGGGATTTCAGCGTCGTCTGTGCCGATCTGCGGGGTTATGGGCAAAGCTCCTGCCCGCCATCGGCTGCCGATCATGCGCCCTACGGCAAGCGCGCCATGGCGGCCGACATGGCGGCACTCATGGGGGACCTCGGCTTCCAACGTTTCCTGGTCGCCGGCCATGATCGCGGCGGGCGCGTCGCCTACCGGCTGGCGCTCGATCATCCGGACCGCGTCGAGAAGCTCGCCGTGCTCGACATCGTCCCTACCGCCGAGGTCTGGGACCGGGCCGATGCCAGGCTGGCGCTAGGCTTTTGGCCATGGTCGCTGCTGGCGCAGCCCGAGCCGCTGCCGGAGACGATATTGGCGGCGACGGCCGAAGCAATCATCGACAATGCGCTTTCCGGCTGGGGATCCGCCGCCGACGCGTTCCCGCCCGGCGTGCGGCAGGCTTATGTCGATGCGCTGCGCGATCCGGCGCATATCCACGCCATCTGCGAAGAGTATCGCGCGGCGGCTTCGCTCGACCGGCTGCACGACCATGCGGACCGCGAGGCCGGCCGGCGTATATCCTGCCCCGTGTTGGCGCTGTGGAGCGAGCATGGCGCGCTGGCCGAATGGTATCGGGACGAAGACGGACCGCTGGGCATATGGCGGAACTGGGCCGACGATGCCAGCGGCGGGGCGATGCCCGGCGGCCATTTCTTTCCGGAGGAATCGCCGATCGAAACGGCGGCCACGCTCGACGCCTTCTTTTCCGGAAGATAGAGACGATCCTTTCCGGCAGATGGCGCCGGCCGGCCAAGCGGCCGGTCGGCCTGGCTCACCTCAGCATCAGCCAGAGCAACGGCAGGGCCGCCAGGCCGATCGCCATTGTGATGAGCGCGGCATGGCCGAGACGCTCTGCGCGCCTGGCAATATCGGCGACCTCGTCCTCGTCATTGATGATGTCGAGGAACGAAAGATCGGCAAGGGTGGTACGCTGGTTGTCATTGGCAGGCAGGCTTTCGGCATCCTGCCGAGCGGGCTTTGCAGAGATATAGGTCAAAACGTCGTCTCGCTCCGAGGTCGGCTGCGCGGCCTTCTGTTTATGGATAACGGTGCCCGCCGGAATTGCGCGGGGCTGACCGGCGGGCACCATGATAGCCGGCGATGGAGGGGGCTTTCTCGTCGGCCGCTCACCAATTCGCAAAAGGAGGTTTGGTTGCACAAGCCAGCCCAATGCGCTGGCCGGATCGGACTTCAGTCTGACGAGTCACAAAATGTTTCGACCGGAACATCGGTTGCCGACGCCTGTTGCCCTTACTCAGGGATGTTGGACGCGTCCTTGAATTCACCCTCAAGAAAAATCCGAATTAACGGAGAATTCGATATGCCCAATCAAGGCGGAACCCACGAACAGCACGTCAAGGCCGGCCAGCAGAGCCACAAGAACCGCGAAGACCAGCATCGCGGCAGCGGGCAGCAGCAGGCCGAGGATCGCAACATGGGTCAGCGGAGCGCCGGCCAGCACCGAGGTGGCAGCGGCAACTTCGCCGAAGACCGCCAGCGCGCCTCCGAGGCCGGCCGTAAAGGCGGTCAGCGCTGAATTCAAATGGCGTCCGTGTCCTTCACGGACGCCATTTCATCTGCCCGCGGGATCTCCCCCGCGATGGAACTTCTGCCCCGCCCTCCAGTTCCTCTTCAGTCGGTTGCCCAGGCTGCCGCCGCAGGATGTTTGAACGGAGGCATCAATGTCGCTGCAAACGCTTCATCCCGAACAGGTCGATGAGACCCGCATGCAAGCCTACTCGACCTTCGGTCCGTTGCTGATCCAAGCTCTGGCGCAGAAACTTGGGCACTGCCAGGGCATGCGCGAGTTGGACAAGCTCGAACAATCGCTTGTTCGCCTGATCGAGGAGACCGACGTCGCCGCCCCGCACGGCGAGGAGATGAAGGAATTCGCCGTCGAACTCGTCGTGTCGACGCTGCGCAATGTGCGCGAGCATCCCGACGCCAAGCAAGATCTGGAAGAGATCGACGGACGTCGCGCCGAAGGCCGTTCGGAAGACCCGGATACGCTGGAGGAGCAGTTGCAGTCCGGCCTTGAGGACTCCTTTCCGGCAAGCGATCCGCCGGCCGTGGTCTCGACCGCGATCACCGGCGGCTCGAAGGACATCGTCGGCACCGACGAGGTGCTGCGCCGCAAGAAGGAAGCGCGCCGCAGGCACTCCCAGACAGCGAACTGATACGGCGGAAATCGAAGGAGGCCTGCGATGACCCAGGCGAACGACAATATACCGAACCGGCCGGGCGCCGCCGATGCGACGGCGACCGGCAATTTGCCGACCAAGGGCGGCGACGATCCCGACGTGCGCTTCCTGGCGGAGAATACCGATCTGTCGCCGAAGCAGGCGCGCGAACTGATCCGGGAGCACGGGCACGACCGCGACAAACTCTTGAAGATCGCACGGACCATGAAAGCGGAAGGCTGACGGTTCTCCAAGGATGGAGGGCAAACGGCTTTCTCGAAAGCGAGGTTAAGATGAGCAATTCACCCAATACCGGACGTCCCGGAACCTCCGATCAATGGCCGCGCTGGGAAGGCCCGAAGGCCAACAAGCCGCGCGGCTATCTGCCGGCCAAGGATGATCCCGACGAGGATCGCGACGCGGCCGACGAGAACAACAAGGATCCGGAACGGGCCGACCTCGGCGACGTCGCCAAGAAAAAGGGTTCCTGAGACTCTCAATCACTCAGCGCAACAAGGAGCAGGACAATGCCACGCGGAGATAAATCGAAATACACCGACAAGCAGGAACGCAAGGCCGACCATATCGCCGAAGGCTACGAGAAGCGCGGCGTGTCCGAGAAAGAAGCCGAGCGCCGCGCCTGGGCGACGGTCAACAAGGACGACGCCGGCGGCAAGAAGGCAGGGGGCTCCGGCCGCGGCAAGCATACCGGTCATCCGGCGGCGCATAAGGGCGGGAAGGCTGGCGGCAAGGCGTCGGGCGAGCGATCCGCGGCCGCGCGCTCCGCTTCCGCGAAGAAGGCAGCGGCCACGCGCAAGCGCAACGCGGAGCACCACGCCCATCATTGAGGACTTTGCCTTCTCCCCTTGTTGTGGAGAAGGCAAGGGCCTCACAGCGGCATCTCCGAGGTCTGCTTGATCGTCTGGCTTGGCACATCCGTCTTGACGTTCTGCACGCCCTTGATGCGGCTCAGATGCTCCGACTGGAAGCGGCGGTAGTCGTCGATGCCGGCCGCCACGATCCGCACCATAGCGTCGCAGTCGCCCAGCATCAGATAGCACTCCATCACTTCGGGGAATTTCGCCACCTCGGCGGCGAAATGCTCGATCGTGTCCTCATCCTGCTGCTTCAGCCAGATGCGGGTGAAAAAGGTCTGGCCGCGGCCGATCTTGGCCGGGTTGAGCACCGCGACGTAGCGATCGATGACACCGGCCTCCTCCAGCAACTTGACGCGCCGCAGGCAAGGCGACGGCGAGAGGCCGACTTCCTTGGCCAGATCGTTGTTGGCCATGCGCCCGTCGCGCTGCAAGGCGCGCAGAATGCGCCTGTCGATCTCATCCAGCTTCATGGTGTCAGATTCCAACCTTTTTCCTGAATGCGCCATTCAATGCTAAATTTTCGCATAAACGTGGCACCTTCGCAACCCGATTGCGAGGCAATTCGGCTATAGTGCCCCACCGATAGCAACCCACAACCGAGCGGGAGAACGGCGGCCGCGAGGCCAGCCGAAAGCAAAGCCATGAGCGTTTCCGAGATCGCCCTCGCCGAGGGTCAAAGCACCGATGGACGCGGCGGCGAGTTCCGGCGCGGGCTCGCCGCTTCGACGCCGGTGCTGCTCGGCATCATCCCCTACGCGCTGGTGCTCGGCGCGCAGGCCGCGCAGAAGGGCCTGAGCGTGGCCGAGGTGCCGCTGATGACCGGCCTCAATTTCGCCGGCGGCTCAGAATTCGCCGCGATCCAGCTCTGGACTTCGCCGCCGCATATCCTGTTGGTCGCCGCCATCACCTTTCTGGTCAACAGCCGGCATTTCCTGATGGGCGCCGCACTTGCGCCGTTCATCAACCATCTGCCGAAGCGGCAGGTGTTTCCGGCGCTGTTCCTGATGTGCGACGAAAGCTGGGCCGTAGGCCTTGCGGATGCGCGGCGGCGCGCCGACGCCGACATGCGGCCGGCCTTCAGCCTGGCCTTTTATCTGGGCGCCGCCCTGCCCTTCTACCTCGCCTGGGTGGCTTTCACGACCTGCGGCGCGGCACTCGGGCCGGTGCTCGGCGACGTCGAGACCTACGGTTTTGCCTTGGCTTTCCCTGCTGTCTTCCTGGTGTTGCTTCGGGGCATGTGGACGGGCTTTGCCGCGGCGCGGCCCTGGCTGGTCAGCCTGGCGGTGGCGACGCTCACCTATCTCGTCGTGCCCGGCGCCTGGTATGTGGCGGCCGGTGCGCTGTCCGGCCTGGTGGCCGCGTGGTTCCTGGCAGGTGAGAGATGATCGATCCGATGACCGTGCTCGCCATCCTGGCGATGGCCGGCGTGACGTATCTCACCCGCGTCGGCGGCTATGTGGTGCTGAGGAACCGCGCGCTCGGCCCGCGCGCCACGGCGGTGATGGAAGCCGCGCCCGGCTGCGTGCTGATCTCGGTGATCGCTCCGGATTTCGTCTCGAAGAATCCGGCCGATCTGGCGGCGCTTGCAATCACGGTGCTGGCGGCGACACGGCTGTCGATGCTGCCGACGGTGGTGATCGGGGTGGCTTCGGCGGGCATGCTGAGATGGCTGATAGGCTAGCTGCCTCAGCCGCCGTAAAGCCCGAGCTCGTCCAGCTGGATCGATGCGGCGTCGCCTGCGCCCGGTCCGTCCGCATGCTGCTTCAACGCGGCATCCAGCCTTTTGCTATCGCTGCCTCGCGGATCGGCTATCGCGTCGACGAGCCTATCGAGAGAAACGCCAAGCTGGTCCAGGCCAAGCTGTCTCTCGATCTGGGCGATCGCCGACGGCGATTGCCGTTTCAACGCTTCGACGGCGTTCTTGATCGCCGTACCGTAGGACGACACTGACTCATATTCGGCCTGATCGATGCGGAACTCATTGCCCGCACGTTCCATCAGTCGGACCTTCGTCGCTGTGATATTGAGGTTGTCGAGGCTGAACTTGGATGCTGGGGCCGTGGGCTCCGCCTGCATGAGCGGCGAAGCCGCGGCGCCGACGGCGCTGTGGCTACTGGCAGCCGGCCTGGCCGTCGGCAACAGGCGCTGCGGCTGCAGGGTCACAATGGCGATGTTGACGGTCGAGGACATTACGGGTCTCGCAGGCGGCCCTCCGTCATGGTTCGGACGCCGGACAGTCGAGCCAAGACGTCATGTCCCGAGCAAAGCGTTTCACAGGCAATTAGCCCAGTTGTCCTAAGAGTTCGATAGAAGGATGGCTCACCTTTTAACGATGGGCGCGTTATCACCCCAAGAGTCATTCGTCCCCGCCACCGTCA
>NZ_JAIUHQ010000014.1:0-155874 GCF_020165215.1 Mesorhizobium sp. CA15 | reverse complement strand
CGCATATGGCGGCGCCAGCCCCCGCTCCGTCTCGGCGCTGCGCGCCGAGCCACCTCTCCCCCACTTTGTGGGGACGAGGAAACGCTAATCGCCGAGGGCGCGCGACCTTCGCAGGCCTGGGTTCCTCGCCCCCGCCAGAGGCGGGGAGAGGTGGCTCGGCGAAGCCGAGACGGAGAGGGGGAGCGCCCTACGCGATTATCCCGCCGAAAAGGCGACCTGCCTGCACTAAATCTGCAAATCCTTACTGAAAAGCTCCGGGATTCCGCCGCGCACTTACCGCACCGGCCGGCGAAACCGGCGTCATGCGAACACGTCACACATCCCGCTGGTCGCTACCGCGCCGGCTCCGCAATGACGGCTGGTGGCTCGTCGAGCCGCAAAGACCATGCCATGGGGCGGGTATCCTGCTTTTCGCCCCGAGGCCGCTCCACTCCCGACCGAAAACAATTTCGCACTTTTCCCTGGAATTGCTCTAATCCTGCCGTCATCCAACCTTACGCGCCGGGCCGCTGATTTCATGCCGCACAACATTCTCGTCGCTGACGACGACCCGCATATCCGCGAGATCATCTGCTTCGCGCTGGAAAAGGCCGGCATGAAGACGGCCGCCGTCGCCGACGGCGCAGCGGCGCTGCAAGCGGTCGAGCGCCGCGCGCCCGATCTCATCGTGCTCGATATCGGCATGCCGGAGATGGACGGGCTGGAGGTCTGCCGCAGGTTGCGGCAAAAGTACGACGTGCCGGTGCTGTTTTTGTCCGCGCGCGACGAGGAGATCGACCGGGTGCTCGGGCTGGAGATGGGCGGCGATGATTATGTGACCAAACCGTTCAGCCCGCGCGAGCTGGTCGCCCGCGTCAACGTCATCCTGCGGCGCGCGCGTCCGGCGCCGGTCGAAGAAGAAGCCGACGACCGTCAATTCGTGCATGGCAAGCTCATGCTCGTCCCGGCAAGCCATGAAGCCAGCTTCGACGGCAAGCCGCTCACCTTGACGGCGATCGAGTTCGCTATTTTGAAGGGCTTCCTCGCCCGCCCGCTTCATGTGCTTGGCCGCGAGGCGGTGATGGCCAATGCCTATGCCTCCAACATCCATGTCTCGGAACGCACGGTCGACAGCCATATCCGCAACGTGAGGGCCAAGCTGGCGGCGGTCGGCTGTCTCGACGCGATCGCGACGGTGCATGGCGTCGGCTTCCGGCTCGGCCGATGCGGTGGTTGAGCAAGGAGAAGTGGCGGCCCAGGCTTGCCACCGTCGTCGTCGTCATCCTCATCCTGGTGATGGCGCTGCCGCTGGTCGGACTGTTCTTCTTCCGGCTCTACGAGAACCAGCTCATCCGCCAGACCGAAGGCGAGCTCATCGCGCAAGGCGCGGTCGCCGCCGCCGTCTATGCCCAGGAGGTGCGCGCTGCCGGCATTCCCCAGGAAAAACTCGGGTCGCCGATCTCGGCCGATCCGGCAAGGGACAACAACTATCCCTATGATCCGATCGAGCCGCGCCTCGACCTTGCCTCGGACGATGTCATGCCGACGCGCCCGGCGGCGCTTCCCGCCACCGCCGATCCGGCCTTCGCGGCAATAGGCGCGCGGCTCGACGGCATCCTCGACGAGACGCAGAAAACGACGCTTGCCGGCTTCCGGCTGCTCGATCCGCGCGGCGTGGTGATCGCCGGCGGCGACGAGGTCGGCCGGTCGCTCGGCGAAATCGAAGAGGTGCGGACCGCGCTTTCAGGCGCCTATGCCAGCGCGCTCAGGTTGCGCATTCCCGACCAGCCACCGCCGCCGCTCTACTCGGTGAGCCGCGGCACCAGGGTGCGCGTCTTCGTCGCCCTGCCGGTCGAGCTCGACGGCCGGGTCGCGGGCGTGGTCTATCTGTCGCGGACGCCGAACAACATCGTCAAGCACCTCTATGGCGAGCGCGGCAAGGTGACGTTGGCGGCGATCGCCATCCTGGGCGGCACGCTGCTGATCGCGTTGGTGTTCATCCGCACCGTCAGCCGGCCGATCTACGCGCTGATCGACCGTACAAAACGCATCGCCGCCGGCGACCGCGAAGCAATCAGGCCGCTCGCCCATCACGGCACGCGCGAGATGGCCGCGCTGTCGGCGGCGTTCCTCGACATGGCGCAAAAACTGCAGGCGCGCTCCGACAGCATCCAGACCTTCGCCACCCATGTCTCGCATGAGCTGAAATCGCCGCTGACGGCGATCCAGGGCGCGGCGGAGCTGCTTCGCGATTCCGGCGGCGCGATGGACGAGGCCGAGCGCAAGCGTTTCTCCAACAACATCGTCACCGACGCCGGGCGGCTCAATCTCCTGGTGCGCCGACTGCTCGACCTGGCGCGCGCTGAAAATCTGGAACCGAGCGGCGAAAGCACGACGCTTCATGCGGCGTTGGCATCCTTGCCGGTCGACACAAGGCTGGAAACACGGCTTGAAGGCGGCGGCGATATCAGGCTCGGCATCTCGGCCGAGAATCTCGGCATCGTGCTCGCCAATCTCATCGACAATTCGGCACGGCATGGCGCCCGAGAGGTGGCGATCCATGCTTCAGCCGATGGCGAGCGCGCGTCGGTCCGGATTGGCGACGACGGCGACGGCATCTCGGCCGCCAACCGTGCCAGGATCTTCGAGCCGTTCTTCACCACGCGGCGCGAGACCGGCGGCACCGGCATGGGGCTCGGCATCGTGCTGGCCCTCCTGAAAGCGCATGATGGCACGATCAGGCTGGTTGACTCCGAGCGCGGCACGCGCTTCGAGATCGATCTTCCTGCATTGATTTGAGCGTGCGAACCCGAGCGTCGGGATCATGCTCTGAAGTCGGAGAACCAAAAGCGTGCGCTACGACATCGTCATCATCGGCGGGGCCATCGTCGGGTCCTCGGTCGCCTATTATTTGCGCGAGGAGGGCTTTACCGGTTCGATCGCGCTGATCGACCGCGATCCACAGTTCTCGCATGCGGCGACGACCTTGTCCTGCGCCTCGATCCGCCAGCAATTCTCGATCCCTGAAAACATCCGCCTGTCGCAGTTCACGCTGAAACTGTTCCGGCGGCTGAAGGAAACCTTCGGCGCCGATGCCGATATCGGCTTTCGCGAGGGCGGCTATCTCATCCTCGCCGGCGAGGCCGGGCTGCCGATCCTCAAGGCCAATCACGAGACGCAAGTCGCCGAGGGCGCCGACATCGTGCTGGAGGATGCCGGCCAGCTGACGCAGCGTTTCTCCTGGCTATCGGCCGAAGGCATTTCCGCCGGCGCCTATGGCCGCACCGGCGAAGGCTGGTTCGACGCGCATGCCATGCTGATGCTGTTCCGCAAGGCGCTGCGCGACAAGAAGATCGATCTCATCACCGCCTCCGTCACCGGCATCGCGCGGGACGGCAAGCGCATCACCAGCGTAAGCCTCGACAATGGCGAGACGCTCAAAGCCGGCATTGTCGTCAACGCGGCCGGGCCGAATGCCGGCAAGGTCGCTGCCTTGGCTGGGCTGGCGCTGCCGGTCGAGCCGCGCAAGCGCAACGTCTTCGTCTTCGAAGCGCGCGACAAATTCGCCGACATGCCGCTGCTGGTGGATCCGTCCGGCATCTATGTGCGGCCCGAGGGCTCGGTCTACATCACCGGCGGCGCCGAGCCGGAGGAAGGCGATCATGCGCCCGATCCGACGGATTTCGAAGTCGAGTGGCCGCTGTTCGAAGAGGTGATCTGGCCAGTTCTAGCCACCCGCATCCCGGCCTTCGAGGCGATCAAGCCGACGCGCGCCTGGGTCGGGCATTACGACTACAACACGCTCGACCAGAACGCGGTGATCGGCCCGCATCCGGAGGTGGAGAATTTCCTGTTCGCCAACGGCTTCTCCGGCCATGGCCTGCAGCAGGCGCCGGCGGTGGGGAAGTCGATCGCCGAGCTCATCGTGCATGGCGGCTACCGCACAATCGACTGTACGGCATTTGGATATGAGCGTGTGGCGGAAGGACGGGCGTTCCGGGAGCTGAATGTGATTTGAGGGCTCCCCCTTCCCCCCTTGTGGGGGAAGGTGTCGCCGAAGGCGACGGATGAGGGGTGTTCCTGGGAAAGCCAACGTCTCACTCCGCTGGAACACCCCTCATCCGTCTCGGCGCTGCGCGCCGATCCACCACCCGGCCCTTCGCAGGCTCAGGGCGTTCGAAGCTCGACAAGCCAAGCAATTGGCTTTTCGTCCGCTGCGCGGACCGCTTCTCACCCCACAAGGGGAGAAGGGAAGGCCGCGCCGCCGAAATATCCCTGCAGCCATCCAAGCACCCGCGCCCAGCCTTCGGCATGTTCCGCCGCGGCGTCCCGGAAACCTGCGAAGCCGCCATGGCAGATGGTGAGCCGCGTGCCGCCGGCGATCGGCTCCAGCAGATAGGCGAGGGTCGTTTCGCGCCGGCCGAGCGCCGGATGGTCCCAGTCGTAGCGCTGCGTCTGCACGATCCGGCGCGGCATTTCGATTTCGAGAAACTCTCCGCCGGCGGGCAGGCGCCTGCCGTCGGCGGTTCGCACCGTGACACGCCAGCTTCCGCCGACGCGCAGATCGGCGTTCCAGCCGGTCATGCGGTAAGTTTCGGGCGAACCCCACCAACGCTCGACCTCGCTGGTTATCAGCGCCGCGCCAACTTCGTCCGGCGAGGCGGGAAGCTCGGCCGAGGCCATGACCGTATCCGCATTCGCCATGGCTTGCGGCAAGGATAATTGAAGCATCGAATCCACCTCTGCCGGCAATTGTCTCGTGTCCGAAACGAACTTTACTCTTTTGACGGCGGGCGCTCGAAACCCTTGCCGGTTTCGAGCAGGCTCTTGAGGCTGGCGAGCACCAGCGGCCAGCCTTTGGAGACGTTCGGGATCAGCCTGTGGGGGCCGTCGGCCTCATGGGTGACGGCGAGCTTCATCAATTCGCCGTCGGGCTCGATGGTGAAGGTGCAGCGGGTGTAGCCGTCCTCCTTCACCTCGGGCATCCATTCGTTGCGCCATTTGATCACCAGACGCCGCGGCGGGTCGATCTCGAGGATCTCGCCGGAATCGGCGATGCGGCCGTCGGGGAAGACCAGCTTCCAGCTCGAGCCGACCTTCCAGTCGCTCTCCTGATGGGAGCAGAGGAAGAACTGCCGGTTGAATTCCGGATCCGTCAGCGCTTGCCAAAGTTTTTCAGGCGTCGTGCGGATATAGGTGACATAGACAAAGCTGTTCTCGCTCACGGCTCTTCCCTTTCAAGACGTTGCTTCAGGTCACTGAGGGCAGCAAGCCGCCCCCGCTCGAACTTGCCGATCCAGCGCTCGGCGATCTCGTTGATCGGAACGGGGTTGAGGTAGTGCTCCTTCTCGCGACCCCGGCGCATGGTGGTGACGAGGTTCGCCTCCTCGAGGATCGCCAGGTGCTTGGTCACCGCCTGGCGCGTCATCTCCATGTTCTCGCAGAGCGCGTTCAGCGTCTGCCCGTTCCGGGCATGGAGGCTGTCCAGCAATTGCCGGCGGGTCGGGTCGGCCAAGGCGCGAAAGACGGCATCCATGCTCATGGCTTCAATATGCAACCATTTGGTTGCATGTCAAGTGCTGGCAAAGAAATTCTGCCGCCTGATGACTGTTTATCTAAGTTTTCTTGCTTGCCGGATTGTGCCTGTCGTGAGGTGGCTTCGCTTTTGAGCAGCGCCTTCCCCCACTCCGTCGCTGCTTCGCAGCGCCACCTCTCCCCCCTCCGGAGGGAGAGGAAGGGAGCCAGGGTCGGCGAACTCGCACGATTCCTCTCCCCCGTCGATCGGGGGAGAGGTGTCGAGCGAAGCTCGACGGAGTGGGGGTCGATCTGACTTGCCGGTTCCAGGCAGGAGTCAGCTCCGATATCGGTGGCGGTTCAGATCAGCGCTTGCGGGAGAACCAGAAGGCGTCGGTCATGCGCGTCATGCCGATGCGCTCGTAGAAGCCGACGGCATTGGGCATCGAGATCAGGCTGATGGCGACCGAAGGGCCAAGGTGGCGCTGTGCTTCGTCCATCAGGCCCTTGCCGACGCCGAGCCCTTGCGCCGTCTTGGAGACGGCGAGCTCGGAGATGTAGCAGACCCAGGAGAAATCGGTGATGCCGCGCGCGACGCCGATCAGCGGCTTGCCCTCGATGTCGAGCCGCGCTGTCAGCACCAGATTGGCATTGCCGAGCATTGTCTTCAGGCGCGCTTCATCGTCGACGGGCCGTGTTTCACCGAGGCCGGATTCGACCAGC
Organism: Mesorhizobium sp. CA15; assembly: GCF_020165215.1. NCBI lineage: Bacteria > Pseudomonadati > Pseudomonadota > Alphaproteobacteria > Hyphomicrobiales > Phyllobacteriaceae > Mesorhizobium > Mesorhizobium sp. CA15. Next base: position 149,658 of record NZ_JAIUHQ010000014.1, on the reverse strand, counting down.
ACACGGCGGAATTCGTCGACGTCGAGAGCGGGCTCGCTGGCGTAAAGGACTTTTGAAGGATCGGCCATGGCCGCAGATTGCACCAGCCGGCCAGGATTTCGAAGCCGTTTTTTGAGGTGTTCCAGCTCCGGCACGCATGCCATGCTCGACATTGGCCCAAGGCCCGCGCACGAACAGTTGCCTTTCATTTGCCGCCAGCTTTGTGTAAACCGTCCGGCAAAATTCCCCGCAAGCCACGAAGAAGACGGGCAAGGACCATGGATAAATTCACCAAGCTCACCGGCGTCGCCGCGCCCATGCCGATCGTCAATGTCGACACCGACATGATCATCCCCAAGGATTATCTCAAGACGATCAAGCGCACCGGGCTCGGCACCGGGCTTTTCGCCGAGATGCGCTACAATGAGGACGGCTCGGAGAATCCGGATTTCGTGCTCAACAAGCCGGCCTACCGCAAGGCGCAGATCCTGGTCGCCGGCGACAATTTCGGCTGCGGCTCGAGCCGCGAGCACGCGCCCTGGGCGCTGCTCGATTTCGGCATCCGTTGCGTGATCTCGACCTCGTTCGCCGACATCTTCTACAACAACTGCTTCAAGAACGGCATCCTGCCGATCACGGTCAGCCCGGAAGACCTCGACAAGCTGATGGACGACGCTTCGCGCGGCTCCAACGCGACGCTGTCGATCGACCTCGAGGCGAAGGAAATCCGCGGGCCGGATGGCGGCGTGGTCAAATTCGACCTCGACGACTTCAAGCGCCACTGCCTTTTGAACGGCCTCGACGACATCGGGCTGACCATGGAGAAGGCCGGCGCCATCGCGTCCTTCGAGAAGAAGAATGCCGAGTTGCGCCCCTGGGCCTGACATTCTGAACGTAGTGGCCCGGCCGTTCTCAGCCGGGTTCGTGACGACTGAATGGAGGGGACAGTCATGACACGCTCGCTTCTGGCTGCTTTGGCGGCAATCCTTCTCGCCATGATCGGCGCCAATGCGCAAACCACCGCGCCGGCCACGCAGCCGGCGCCCGCCGCGTCCGACCAGCCGGCTGCCGATCAAGGCGCGGCCGACCAGGGCAACGACCAGGCCGCGTCGGATGACGACAAGCAGGCGCCGATCCCGTTCGAGGGCGGGCAGCTCACCATCACGCAGCCGGAGCAGGACAGCGAAAGGGTGCTTGCCTATGACGGCAAGCAGTTGGCCAGCAATTACGACGTCTTCTTCGACAGGATCGTCAAGATCGGCGACGTCAACGTGGCGCTGGTCGATGTCGGCGACGGCGGCAACCAATGCGGGCCGGCCAAGGTCATCGTCTGGAAGCCGAAGGACGGCGAGATCCAGACCACCACGGTCGAGCAGGACGAATGCGGCGCGCCGGCAGCAGCAGTCTCCGACAGCGCCATCTATTTCGTGCCCTATCTGCTGCCGGGCGAGTCCAAGCCGGCGCTGCAATGGTCGCCCAGGGAAGGGCTGACGACCTCCGGCAACCTGACCTACACGCCCGAACCCGGAACCGGCTGGAAGGATGTCGACCCGTCGAAATTGGACAACATCATTGACGCCTTCCACAACGAGGCTGTCTACAAGGCCGGACAGGCGCTGCTGGGCAACGACATGCCCGACATGGCGACCAGCCTTCTGGTCGGCGGCGGCACCGAAAAGACGGCGTCCGGCGCCTTCTACGCCACCGGCTGCGTGCCGCATGACTGCGGCGGCAATGACGGCTTCATGGCGGTCGACCCGGCCAAACAGAAAGTCTATTTCGCCCGCCGCGGCGACAATGGCGAGCGGCAGGCCTGGCCGCCGATGAAGGACTGGCCGGACGACATCAAGAAGGCCTATGACGACGCGCAAGGGAACTAGGGCGACCATCCGTGCCTTCGTCATTCTAGGGCGGAGCGACGCGTAGCGGAGCGCAGACCCCTAGAATCCTGTGTGTTGGTTCTGGTGTATGGTTGAAGTGGGAAGGAGACCGAATGAATCCTGGTCGTCCTTTCGGACAGGCCGTGGCATGGCTCGGTCCCTTCCCACCGGTGAACCATCAACCTGAACAGTTGCACGGGGCTGTTCCAAGCAGACCCCGCACCACAGGAAGAGGCGTGGACATGATAATGCAGAACTATGTCGGCTGCGACATCTCAAAACAGTGGCTCGACTTTTTCGATGAGACAAGCGGCCGTCTTCGGCGCATCGACAACCAGGCCGACGCGATCGCGGCCTGTGTGGCGGACCTTGATCCCAGCCGCGACTTCGTTGTCATGGAGGCGACAGGCGTCCATGACCGGCTGTTGCGCCACGCGCTGGCCAAGGCCGGCGTGCCGTTCTCGCGGCATAACCCGGCGCACACCCACCACTATGCCAAGTCGACCAGACGGCGCGCCAAGACCGATCCTCTCGATGCCAGGATGCTGAGCGACTACGGCCGTCGCTATCAGCCTGAAGCCGAGCCGGCGCCGCGCGAAGAAGTCGAGCAGCTTCAATCGCTTGCCCGCTACCGCGATCAACTGGTCGAGATGCGGGCAACGGCGAAGAAGCACCTCGCCGAGGCCTTCAATGAGATCGTCATTGCCGATCTGGAAGAAACGATCGCCTACCTCGACACGCGCATCAAGGCGCTCGAAAGCCAGATCGCCGACGTCATTCGTCAAAACCAGGACGCCGCTCGCGACCAGGCGCTGATGGTCTCTGTGCCCGGTGTCTCCAAGGTCGGCGCATTCTCGCTGCTGGCGCTCCTGCCCGAGCTCGGCAAGCGCTCACCCAAGGCAATCGCTGCACTGGTCGGCCTTGCCCCGTTCGACAACAAGAGCGGCAAGCTCAACCGCAGGAGCCAGATTCAGGGCGGGCGATCACGTGTGCGCCGCGCCCTCTACATGGCAGCCCTCACTGCCATCCGAACCTGTGAGCGCTTCAAGACCTTCTACACCGCACTTGCTGCCCGCTCGGGCTCCAAGAAGCTCGCTATCATCGCCGTCGCAAGGAAGCTCCTGGTCGTCCTCAACGCTATCATTCGCGACAAAACCGCATTCGCGTGAACACAGTTGCCATGCCGTGACGGTTGCCGTAGGGTGCAAACGGTGCAGAATTCTGAAACGCTGCGGCGCTTCGACGTCACGGCATGGATTCCAGGGTCTGCGCGCGTCGCTTCGCTCCTTGCTCCGCCCAGGAATGACGACCGGAGGGAGGCTTCGGCCAATCACCCATGTCGCGCTTACCTTTCCTGACAACGGTCCGCCCGGCTTGGCCCACGACCAGCCCCGTCTTCCCCTGCTAGAGGGGGCGCAACCAACGCGAGGCTCCCATGCGCAAGCTCATCTCCACCGGTTCGCCCTTCGAGAAAACCGCCGGCTATTCGCGCGCGGTGGTGCAGGGCGACTGGTGCTTCGTGTCGGGAACCACCGGCTATGATTATGCCACCATGACCATGCCCGACACGGTCGAGGCGCAGACGCGCAATTGCCTTGCCACCATCGCCAAGGCGCTCGCCGAGGGCGGCTTCGACATGGCCGACGTGGTGCGTGCGCATTACTACATCACCGACCAGACCTATGTTGACGTGGTCTTCCCGATCCTCGGCGAGGCGTTCGGCGACATCCGCCCGGCGGCGACGATGATCGTGTGCCAGCTCAACAAGCCGGAGATGAAGATCGAGATCGAGGTGACGGCGCTGAGGCGCACGGCATAGGCTGCCGGCACTGGGAAGCGCGCAAAGCAGGGGTCAGCCTATGGTGAAAGTCGAGCGCATCGTCGCCAACATCGCCACATCCGACATTGCCGCGGCCGAGCGCTTTTACCAGGACGTGCTCGGGCTTGATCTGCTCATGGATATGGGTTGGATCGCCACCTACGGGTCCGAGGAACGGATGCAGGTGCAGGTGAGCTTCATGGCGCAAGGCGGATCCGGAACGCCCGTGCCGGACCTGTCGATCCAGGTCGATGACGTGGACGCGGCGCTTGCCGGGATGCAGGAGGCCGGCTTCGCCGTCGAATACGGCCCGGCCGACGAGCCCTGGGGCGTGCGGCGCTTCTATGTGCGCGATCCGTTCGGGCGGCTGGTGAATATCCTGTCGCATCGGTAGGGCTCTTCCAGCTTGGGTTCCTCGCCCCCACGAAGTGGGGGAGAGGTGGCTCGGCGAAGCCGAGACGGAGAGGGGGAGTGCCCTACGAAGGCCCCCTCTCCGTCTGCTTCGTGGACACCTCTCCCCCACCTCCGGCGGGGGCGAGGAACCGAGCTTCGAGACATCCTCTTGCGCCCGGCCCGCTTGGCGTTTAGCAAGGCCGCGGTTTCTCCAGATACTATTGGGACGGTTCTCCATGGCTTCGAAAAATCTCTTCCTGCTCGCCGGCGACGGCATCGGCCCAGAGGCCATGGCCGAGGTGAAGAAGCTGATCAAAGCGATGAACGACAGGCTGGGCAGCGGCTTTGCCACTGACGAGGGGCTGGTCGGCGGCTGCGCTTACGACGCGCATGGCGCGGCGATCTCCGACGCCGACATGGCCAAGGCGATGGCGGCGGATGCCGTGCTGTTCGGCGCCGTCGGCGGGCCGAAATGGGATGCCGTGCCTTACGAGGTGCGCCCCGAGGCCGGGCTCTTGCGCCTGCGCAAGGACATGGAGCTGTTCGCCAACCTCCGGCCGGCGATCTGCTACCCGGCTCTCGCCGCTTCCTCCTCGCTCAAGCAGGAGGTGGTCGAGGGCCTCGACATATTGATCGTGCGCGAGCTCACCGGCGGCGTCTATTTCGGCGAGCCAAAGCAGATCATCGATCTCGGCAACGGCCAGAAGCGCGGCATCGACACCCAGGTCTACGACACGTTCGAGATCGAGCGCATCTCGGGCGTCGCCTTCGAGCTCGCGCGGACGCGTCGGAACCACGTCACCTCGATGGAAAAGCGCAACGTCATGAAGTCGGGCGTTTTGTGGAACGAGGTCGTCTCGCAGACCCACAAGGCGCGCTATTCCGACGTCAAGCTCGACCATATGCTGGCCGATGCCGGCGGCATGCAGCTGGTGCGCTGGCCAAAACAGTTCGACGTCATCGTCACCGACAATCTGTTCGGCGACATGCTCTCCGACATCGCCGCCATGCTCACCGGCTCGATCGGCATGCTGCCTTCGGCCTCGCTCGGCGCGCCGGATGCCAAGACCAAGAAGCGCAAGGCGCTCTACGAGCCGGTGCACGGCTCGGCGCCCGACATCGCCGGCAAGGGCATCGCAAACCCGATCGCCATGATCGCCTCCTTCGCCATGTGCCTGCGCTATTCCTTCGGCATGGTGGCCGAGGCCGACAGGCTGGAAGCGTCGATCGCCGCCGTGCTCGACGACGGCCTGCGTACCAAGGACATTCTTTCCCCGGGCATGAAGGAAGTTGGCACCACCGAGATGGGCGACGCCATCATCGCCAAGTTCCTGGGATGATCGTATGACCGTCGACATTCGCTGGGCGAGGGTCGACGACGCCGAAGCGCTCGCCACCGTGCTTTGCGCGATGGCGGCGCATTACCGGCAGGCGCCGCTCGATCACGGGCGCGCCGCGGCCACGGTGCGGCAATGGCTCGAGGACGAAAGTCCGGCCTATCCGCATTTTGCTTTGGCCTTTGCGGATGGCGAGGTGGCCGGCCTCGCCTCGGTGGCCATTGCGCACCCAGGCATTGATCTCGAACGGCTGATGTTTTTGAAGGATCTGTTCGTGCGCGACAGCGCCCGTGACAAGGGCGTCGGCCGTGCGCTGGTCGGCTTTCTCGCCGGCCATTGCGTCGGCAAAGGCATCGGCCGCATCGATCTGACCACGGAAGGCTGGAACGAAGGCGCGCTGCGTTTCTACGACCGGCTCGGCGCAGAACGCCACGGCCAGAAGGTTTTTCTCAGGGTGTCGGGCGACGCGCTGAACAGAGTCGCTAGAACCTGACGCCGGCCTGTGTCGGCGCCAAAGCGGGGGGTGGCAAAAGCAAGGCAAGACAGCCGGTCGGCTGACGTCGCGGGTACGGCAGCCATCACGCCCTCGTCATTCTATGGCGGAGCAAGGAGCGAAGCGACGCAGCGCAGACCATAGAATCCATTCCGTGACCTGTGAGCGTCGCAGCGGTTCAGAACGGCTCCCTGTTCTGCGTCGTCCCTATTCTTCGCGCGAGGTCACGGCATGGATCCTCGGGTCTGCGCGTCCGCTTCGCTCCCGCTCCGCCCGTGGATGACGAAGTTCGGACGCTTCGGCCAATCTCGAAGGTTGCGATTTGCCACCGAAAGAGAACGCCGGCGCTCGCCGCGGGTCGACCTTCCGTCGCGACCCTATGCTGGCCGCTTCTTCGGCTTCTTGCGCTTTGCCGGCTGGTCGGATTTCGGCCCGTCGAACTTTGGCTTGTCGAATTTCGCCTTGCCGGGTTTCTTCGCCCAGGGCTTTGTGTTCAGCGCCCCGGCGGGCGGACGCTCGCCTAGCGCCCCCTTCTCGAATCCGGGCGCGCCCTGGTCGAAAGACCGCTTGCCGCGATGCGGCTTTTTCTCCGGCCTCGGCGGCTGGTAGCCGGCGCGCGACAGGTCCGGCGTGCCGTCGATCCGCCTGACCGCGATGTTGCCCTGCAGCTTGCGGTCGGGACCGATCGCGGCGACGAACCGGTCGGCCCAGTCGGCGGCGATCTGCACGAAGGTCTCTTCCGGCTGCATCTTAATGGCGCCGATCTCGCGCTTGGACATGCCGGCGGTGCGGCACAGCATCGGGATCAGCCAGCGCGGCTCGGCATTCTGCCGGCGGCCGACCGAGAGCGAGAACCAGACGCTGTCGCCGAAATCGTCGCGGCGGCCCGATGTTTCTGCCCCGCGGCCCGATGTTCCTTCGCGGCGCGCGAACTTCTCCTTCGAGGGCGCGAAGGGCGCGACATCGATCAGGTCCTCAGGCGCCGAGCGGCTAGCACGGCAAAGCCGCACGAAAGCGGCGGCCACCAGCTCGGCGCCGTGCCGTTCGAGAAGCGCCGCGGCGAAGTCGCGCTCCTCGTCCTTCACCGGCTCGCCGAAGGAAGGATCGGCCAGGATGCGCTCGTCGTCGCGCCGCAGCACCTCGTCGGCTGAGGGAGGGCTCGCCCAGGCCGCGGTCAGGCCGGCATTGGCGAGCAGCCGCTCGGTGCGCCGGCGCGCATTGCCCGGCACGATCAGCGCGCTGACGCCCTTGCGGCCGGCGCGTCCGGTGCGGCCGCTGCGATGCAGCAGCGTCTCCGGATTGCTCGGCAGGTCGGCGTGGATGACGAGATCGAGATTGGGCAGGTCGATGCCGCGCGCGGCGACGTCCGTGGCGATGCAGACCTTGGCGCGGCCGTCGCGCATTGCCTGCAGGGCGTGGCTGCGCTCGTTCTGGCTGAGCTCGCCGGAGAGCGCCACCACCGCAAAATTGCGGTTGTTGAAACGCGCTGTGAGATGGTTGACGGCGGCGCGGGTATTGCAGAACACCATCGCATTGCCCGCCTCGTAATAGCGCAGCACGTTGATGATGGCGTTCTCGCGATCGGCGGGCGCGACCGAAAGCGCCCGGTACTCGATATCGAGATGCTGCTTTTCCCCGCCGCCGGCCGAGATGCGCACGGCGTCGCGCTGGTAGCTCTTCGCCAGCGTGGCGATGGAGCGCGGCACGGTGGCGGAAAACATCAGCGTGCGGCGCCCGGCGGGCGCCGCATCGAGGATGAATTCGAGATCCTCGCGGAAGCCGAGGTCGAGCATCTCGTCGGCCTCGTCGAGCACCACCGCTTTCAGCGCCGACATGCCGAGCGCGCCGCGCGTGATGTGGTCGCGCAGCCGGCCCGGCGTGCCGACGACAATATGAGCGCCGCGTTCCAGCGCGCGGCGCTCGGTGCGCATATCCATGCCGCCGACGCAGGAGGCGATCTCAGCGCCGGTCAGCTCGTAAAGCCATTCCAGCTCGCGCCGCACCTGCAGCGCCAGCTCGCGCGTCGGCGCCACGACCAGGCCGAGCGGCGCGCCGGCGTCGCCGAAGCGCTCGGCGCCACTGAGCAGGGTCGGCGCCACGGCAAGACCGAAGGCGACGGTCTTGCCGGAGCCGGTCTGCGCCGACACCAGCGCGTCGGCCTCGCCGAGCTCAGGCCCAAGCACCGCCTTCTGCACCGGCGTCAGCGCGACATAGCCGCGTTTTTCCAGCGCTTGCGCCAGCGCAGGAACAATCGTTTCGAAACTGGACATTTTCTTCTTTCGGAATTCGGGGTTCTGCGCTCGTCATGGAGCACAAGGCCGGCACTGCGCCAGCCAAACGAAATTTGAGCCGTTCGTACTTCCTGCAGCCGCCATTGTACAGAGCAGGCGGCACCGCCTTTCCCTTCTCCCCTTGTGGGAGAAGGTGGCCGCGAAGCGGCCGGATGAGGGTGTTCCAGGGAAAGCCAACGCCTCACTCCGCTGGAACACCCCTCATCCATCTCGGCGCTGCGCGCCGATCCACCTTCTCACAAAGGAGAAGGAGAGGCGCTACGCCAATTGACTCTTCTGCCAAACTGCGTAAAAGCCCGCGTCGAACGGGATGGTTTTCCGATGCGCGGCCTTTCGATGGCTCTTCTTGCATTCGACTCCCCCAGCCACAATGTAACGCATTGGGCTGGGCGCTTAGACGCGTCCATCCGTTCCAGCAAAACTACGGCCAAAACCACCACCAAAACGGTGTGATTCCCTTGGCCTAACCACCCTCTCCCGGGTACGGCCCGGGGGGCGAAACCCGCATGAGGCCGGCGGGTTTTCTCCAACAACCAAGCGGAGAGGGACAGGAGATACCAGATGAGTTTCAAGGTTGCGGTAGTCGGCGCCACGGGCAATGTGGGCCGCGAAATGCTCAACATTCTGGACGAGCGCGGCTTCCCGGTGAGCGAGGTGGTGGCGCTGGCGTCGCGGCGCAGCCAGGGCACCGAAGTGTCCTTCGGCGACCGCACGCTGAAGGTCAAGGCGCTCGACCAGTACGATTTTTCCGACACCGACATCTGCGTGATGTCGGCGGGCGGCAATGTATCGAAGGAATGGTCGCCGAAGATCGGCAAGCAGGGCTGCGTCGTCATCGATAATTCGTCGGCCTTCCGCTACGATCAGGACGTGCCGCTGATCGTGCCGGAAGTGAACCCGGACGCGATTTCGCTGTTCACGCGCAAGAACATCATTGCCAACCCGAACTGCTCGACCGCGCAGCTGGTCGTGGCGCTGAAGCCGCTGCATGACGTCGCCACCATCAAGCGGGTCGTCGTCGCCACCTACCAGTCGGTGTCCGGCGCCGGCAAGGAAGGCATGGACGAGCTGTTCACGCAGACCCGCGCGGTGTTCGTCGCCGACCAGGTCGACGTCAAGAAGTTCACCAAGCGCATCGCCTTCAACGTCATCCCGCATATCGATGTCTTCCTCGACGATGGTTTCACCAAGGAAGAGTGGAAGATGGTGGCCGAGACCAAGAAGATGCTCGACCCCAAGATCAAGCTGACGGCGACCTGCGTGCGCGTGCCGGTGTTCATCGGCCATTCGGAAGCGGTCAACATCGAGTTCGAGAAGCCGATCACGGCGGATGAGGCGCGCGAGATCCTGCGCGAGGCGCCCGGATGCCAGGTGCTCGATAAGCGCGAGAACGGCGGCTATATCACGCCGCTCGAATCGGCCGGCGAGGACGCCACCTTCATCTCGCGCATCCGCGAGGATTCGACCGTCGACAACGGCCTGTCGATGTGGGTGGTCTCCGACAATCTGCGCAAGGGCGCGGCGCTCAATGCCGTGCAGATCGCCGAGCTCCTGGTCGAGCGCGGCCTGATCCAGCCGAAGAAGAAGGCGGCCTGACGGCAGTTTGTTTTCGCTCACGGGCCGCACCGCCGCTGCCGCGGCTGGCCCTGCGCGGGCGCGCCGGACGACCGGCGGCCTGTGGTCGCAGGCTCGGCCTTCGGGCGTTTGTTTTCGCTCACGGGCCGCACCGCCGCTGTCGCGGCTGGCCCTGCGCGGGCGCGCCGGAAAGCCGGCGGCCCGCAGTCGCGGGCTCGGCCTTCGGCCGTGGCGCCTCTTCCTTCTCCCCTTGTGGGAGAAGGTGTCGCCGAAGGCGACGGATGAGGAGTGTTCCAGGGAACGCTGACGTCTCACTCCGCTGGAACACCCCTCATCCGTCTCGGCGCTGTCGCGCCGATCCACCTTCTCCCACAAGGGGAGAAGGGAACGCTCGCACTTTTCGGGTCAGCTGAGCTCATGATCGGTCCAGAGCCCTCAGATATCCTCCTGCGTCCGGCCTTCGCTTCCGACGCCCCCGCCATCGCGCAGATGATGCGCGCGTCGCTCGACGCCTTCGACTGGATGCCGGTGTTGCACACGCCGGAGGAGGACCTGTTCTTCATCTGCGATATCCTGCTGCCGAGCAGCAAGTGACGGCCGCCGAGACCGCCGAATGCATCGTCGGCTTCATCGCCGCCCAGGACGAATGGGTCGAGCAGCTCTATCTCGATCCGGCCTGGACTGGACAAGGCATCGGTAGCCGGCTGCTTGCCCAAGCCACCGCCGGCATGTCTCTGGTCAAGCTCCATTGCTTCCAGGCCAATACCGGCGCGCGCCGCTTCTACGAACGCCACGGTTTTCGCGCCGAGGCCTTCGGCGACGGCTCGACCAATGAGGAAGGCTTGCCCGATATTCTTTACGTGCGCGGTCGCTGAGCCAAGCCGCCGCTTTCCACCGCCAATTCCAGCAATATCGCCAACGCTTCCTCCGCCCGCTCCGCCGGCACGAACAGATGGTCGTGATAGAAGGCCGAGACCGGATTGACGCCCATGCCTGCCGCCGCCAACCGCGTCGTGATGGCGGCGAGGAAGCCGATGGCTTCCAGCGAGGAGTGGATGTCGAGCGTGATCATCCGGCTGCGGAACGTGCCGGCAAGGCCGGCTGCCTTCGCCTGGCTTTCAGCCAGGATCAGCGTCGCGCCCTCGCGCTCGATGAAGCGCATGACCGGCTCCAAGCCCTCCGGCAAGGCTGCGCCGGGCGGCAAGGTCGCGAAGACATAGACTTCCGGGTAAAGCTGCGGCGTCATCGATGCCAGCAGCTTTTGCAGGTTCGTCTCGCCGCTCATGGTTTCCTTCCCCGGAATGAGCGTGGCGCTGTTCTCCTGTCTTGACGCAATTCCGGACGCGTGGCTACGGCGAAGGCGCCGAGCCAACCGCTTACACTTTTCCTGGAAATTGCTTTCGGGGAGGACGTCCCGGAACATGTTCCGCGCCCTTAGGCTGGGTCGCCTAGCGTTCCGGATATCCTAAGGGTGGCCCGGTAATCTCCATGTCGAACTGGGTGGCGATCGCCTTGATTGCGGCCACGTCTCGCGGAATCTCCAGTCCCTGCGCGGCGACCGCCGGGAAAAAGCCTTCGAGACCCCCCGGGGACAGGATGGCGATCCATCGCGCAGGCTCGACGACGACGAACGCGTGCTCAATGCCAGCGGGAATGTGGAATATTTCTCCGGCGCTGCGTTCGGAAGTTTCCCCGGCGCGCCAGAAGCGCAGCCGCCCTTGGAGAATGACGAAGACTTCGTCGGATTTGGGATGGCGATGGCGCGGCGGTCCGTCGCCCGGGCCAGCATCGGATGCAAATGCCCCGAGCTTGCCGCCGGTCTCGCGCGCCGTCAGCAGCGTTTCGTAGTGCGTACCGTTCCAATCGGTCTGAGTGCCAGGTGCTGCCCGCGTTTGCATCTTCGCCACATGGGGTTGGAGTGAAGCTTAATGGCGATAGCTACACGCTGACCTCGGGCGGTCGCCTCGTATGAACATATGAGATGCGGCGGGGAACGGTTGTCAGCAAAGCCGGCTTCCGGCAAACTGCAGACCCCTTCAGGTGAGGGAGCGGTGAATCCGGCACGCATGCACGACTTCGACGGCATGGTCGGGCAGATCTACGATGCGGCGGTCGAACCCGGCCGCTGGCCGCAGGTTCTCGAGACGCTGTCGGATTTCCTCGAAGGCGCCGCCACCAAGCTGACGTTCCAGAACGCAAGGACGTTGCGCAGCGAAGCGAGTTCGGTGCGCATGCCGCCCGAGGCGGACCTCACCTACGCGCAGTATTACTACAAGACCAATGTGTTCCTGCCACGCATCGCCAGGCTGCGCGCCGGCGCGTTGATTCCGGTGTGGGACCTCCTGCCGCGCGAAGTCTACCAGCGCTCCGAGTTCTATAACGACTTCTGCCGGCCCGGCGACATGTGCCACCCGATCGGGGTCGTGCTGGCCAACGAACCGGACATGCGCGTCGTGTTCACCTGCGGACGCGCGAGGACAGCCGGCGAGTTTGAGCCCGAGCATCTCGACCGGCTGCGCCGCGTCGGGCCGCATCTGGTTCGCGCTGCGAGCGTGGGATTGCGCCTCTCGCGTTCGGAGATCGCCAGGAGTGCCAATGTCGAGGCGCTCGACCACGTCGCCCAGGGCGTGCTGATCGTGGCGGCGAATGGCGAGATCCTGTTCGCCAACCGGGCGGCCGAAGCGCTGCTCACCGAAGCCGACGGAATCAGGATCGAGAAATCGGCGCTGCGCGCAAATAAGCCAGCGGATGCCGCGAAATTTCGCCGGTTGATTGCCACGGCCGCAGAGCAGTCGGACACCGCAGGCGGCGTGATGGCGCTCGCACGGCCGGCGCCGCGTCGACCGCTGAGCGTGCTGGTGGCGCCGCTGAAGATCGAGTCGACGTGGTTCGTGACCGGCCGCCCCGCCGCAATCGTGTTCGTGGCCGATCCGGAGAGCGCGCCGCGGACCATGCAGCGCCAGTTGCGCAATCTCTACCGACTGACCCCAGCCGAGGCGGCCGTGGCCATTGCGATCGCCCGCGGCGAAGGACTGCAGGCGGTCGCAGACGAGCTCGGCATCAGCCTGACCACGGCGCGCACCCACCTGCAGCACGTTTTCGAAAAGACGGAGACGCGGCGGCAGGCGGAGCTGGTGCGCCTCATTGCGGCGAGTGGCGTTTACGACCGGTTGGCGGAACCTGCGTCGAAAGGACTCCGGACCCTGTAGGATCGCGGCCCCATAGCGCGTCCTTGGTTCGACCTCGGCAGAGGGATCGAACCATCAGGAGGAACACCCATGAGCATTTCCGAAGCCGTGCCTATCTCGAACGGCGCCTTGTGGACTGGGCGCGCGCTCAGCGCCGCCGTCGTCCTGTTCATGATCTTCGACGGCGTCATCAAGCTGCCGCCGCTGGATGTCGTCACCCGGACGATGGCCGAACTCGGCTGGCCGGCCGACGCCAATGTCGCGCGGCTGATCGGGGTCATCGGGCTGATCTCGACCGCGCTCTACGCATGGCCACGTACATCGGTGCTCGGCGCCATCCTGCTCACCGCCTATATGGGCGGCGCGATTTCGACCCATGTGCGGATCGGCAACCCGCTCTTCTCGCACACCTTGTTCGGCGTCTATCTCGGCATGATCCTGTGGGGCGGGCTCTACCTGCGCGACCAAAGGGTGCGCGCGCTGATCCCGTTCTCGCGATAGAGGAGCAAAAGAAATGTTTGCCACCATCCTCATCATCCTGGTCGTCATCGTCGCCGCGGTGCTGACCTATGCCGCGACCCGGCCGAACGATTTCGTCGTCACGCGTTCGGCCAGCATCAAGGCGCCGGCCGAGACGATCTTCCCGCTGATCAACGATTTCCGGCGCTGGCCCGAATGGTCGCCCTTCGAAAAACTCGACCCCGGCATGAGGCGCACGCTGTCCGGCGCCGAAAGCGGCAAGGGCGCGGCCTATGCCTGGGAAGGCAACTCCAAGGCCGGCAAGGGCCGCATGGAGATCACGAATTCGGTGCCGTCATCGCTGGTGTCGCTCAAGCTCGACTTCGAAAAGCCGTTCAGGGCCAACAACAGTGTCGACTTCACGCTTTCGCCGTCCGGCGAAGGCACGACCGTCACCTGGGCGATGCGCGGGGCAAGGCCCTTCATCGCCAAGCTGATGGGCCTGTTCATGAATTTCGACACGCTGATCGGCAAGGATTTCGAGGCCGGGCTCGGCAATCTGAAGCGCCTCGCGGAGCGCTGAAAACCATGAAGTTTTAACGAGTTGGCGTTCAGTGCTGCAGATCCGGCCGGGGCCTAGCCGGCCAATCTTCATCATTGCCGGGATCAATTTAGCTGTTTGTGAGTTTAGGGCATGGCGGCGAGGACGGCGCTTGAGAGAGGAACAGCAATGAAGAAAGCAATTACCATCCTGGTGCTGACGGTGGCCCTTGGCGCCTGCTCGCAAACGGAAAAGGGCGCTGCGATCGGTGGCCTGGGCGGTGCGGCGGTCGGTGCCGCAGTGGCGGGCGACCCTGTGCAGGGCGCGGTCGTGGGCGGCGCGGTCGGCGCAGTGGCCGGCGCGCTGATCGGCCATGCCAGCGAAGCCGGCCAGTGCCGCTATCGCGACCGTTACGGGCGTGTCTATGTGGCGCGCTGCCCGTCCGGCTATTGAGGTATCGGACCGAAAATCGAACAAAGAAAAACGGCGGGCCGATACCCGCCGTTTTCATAAGCGACGAAGAACCGTGATTACTCGGCGCTGGCCGCTTCAACCTCGGCCGGTGCGGCGCTCGCCGCGGCAGCCGCCGCAGCGGCGTCTTCCTGGGCCTTCTTCAGCAAGGCAGCGCGTTCCTGCGCCTTCTTGCCGGGCAGAGCCTTGTTCGGGTTCGAGCGGGCCTCGCGCTTGGCAATACCGGCCTCGTCGAGGAAGCGCAGCACGCGGTCGGTCGGCTGGGCGCCATGCGACAGCCAGTGCTTGACGCGGTCGGCGTCGACCTTGACGCGCTCGCCGTCCTTCGGCAGCAGCGGGTTCCACGAGCCGAGCGACTCGATGAAACGGCCATCGCGCGGCGAACGGGCGTCGGCGACGACGACGTGGTAGTAAGGACGCTTCTTCGAGCCCGCACGGGCCAGTCTGATCTTCAGTGCCATTTCTTTGTCTCCTAAAAGCTCTGATTTCGTTGATGAGTTTTCAGCTGGGTTCAGCCGGTTTTCGTCACGCCGTTGGCAGCGGCGATCTGTTCGTGGTGCCGGATCACTTCGCGGACGACGAAGTTGAGGAATTTCTCCGCGAAATCCGGGTCGAGATGCGCATCCTTCGCCAGCTGGCGAAGACGGGCGATCTGCTGCTGCTCGCGCGCCGGGTCGGCGGGCGGCAGGCCATGCTCGGCCTTCAGAACGCCGACCGCCTTGGTGCAGCGGAAGCGTTCGGCCAGCATATGGATGAGGGCGGCGTCGATATTGTCGATCGAAGCGCGGTAGCCGGCCAGGATGGCGCGTGCATCGGCCATGTCTTTCTCCTCGTTCATCGCCCCTTCACTTCTTCTTGCCCAAACCGGGCAGCCCGCCGCCGCCCAGGCCGGGGAGACCCGGAAGCTTCATGCCGCCGGGCAGGCCCGGCAGTCCGCCGCCACCGGGAAGCCCGCCGGGGAGGCCCTTGCCGAGGCCGGCGGCCTGCGCCTGCTTCTGCAGGGCCTCGAGCTGCTTGGGATCCATCTTAGACAGGTCGGGCATGCCGCCGCCGGGCATCATGCCGCCCAGCCCCATTTTCGAGGCGAGGCCGCCCATCATGCCGCGCATGAGGCCGCCGCCTTTGCCCTTGCCGCCCATCGCCTTCATCATGTCGGCCATGCCGCGATGCATCTTCAAGAGCTTGTTGATCTCGGCCGCGTCGGTGCCGGAGCCGGCGGCGATGCGCTTCTTGCGCGAGTGCTTGAGGATATCGGGGTTGGCGCGCTCGGCCTTGGTCATCGAGGAGATGATGGCGAGCTGGCGGCCGAACATCTTGTCGTCGAGGCCGGCGGCGGCCAGCTGGTCCTTCATCTTGCCCATGCCGGGCATCATGCCCATGATGCCGCCCATGCCGCCCATTTTCGACATCTGCTGAAGCTGCTGGGCGAGATCGTTCAGGTCGAACTTGCCCGACTGCATCTTTTTCGCCATCGCCGCCGCCTGCTCGGCGTCGATGGTCTCGGCGGCCTTCTCGACGAGCGAGACGATGTCGCCCATGCCGAGGATGCGGTCGGCGATGCGCTTGGGGTGGAATTCCTCCAGCCCGTCCATCTTTTCGCCGGTGCCGATGAGCTTGATCGGCTTGCCGGTGACGGCGCGCATCGACAGCGCCGCGCCGCCGCGGCCGTCGCCGTCCATGCGGGTCAGCACCAGGCCGGTGATGCCGACGCGTTCGTCGAAGCTTTTCGCCAGATTGACGGCGTCCTGACCGGTGAGCGAGTCGGCGACAAGCAGAATCTCGTGCGGGCTCGACACCTTCTTGATGTCGGCCATCTCGACCATCAGCGGCTCGTCGATATGGGTGCGGCCGGCGGTGTCGAGAATGACGACGTCATGGCCGCCGAGCCTGGCGGCCTGCACGGCGCGCTTGGCGATATCGACCGGGCTCTGGCCGGCGATGATCGGCAGCGTCGCGACCTTGGTCTGCTCGCCGAGCTGGCGCAGCTGCTCCTGCGCGGCGGGCCGCCGCGTGTCGAGCGAGGCCATCAGGACCTTCTTGTTCTGCCGCTCGGTCAGCCGCTTGGCGATCTTGGCCGAGGTCGTCGTCTTGCCGGAACCCTGCAGGCCGACCATCATGACGACCACGGGCGCCGGCGCGTTGAGGTCGACGGCTACGCCCTCGGCGCCGAGCATCTCGACCAGCTCGTCATGGACGATCTTGACGACCATCTGTCCGGGCTTGATCGATTTCAGCACCGCGGCGCCGACCGCCTTCTCGCGCACCTTGTCGGTGAAGGAGCGAACCACTTCCAGCGCGACATCGGCCTCGAGCAGCGCACGGCGCACCTCGCGCAAAGCCGCCGAGACATCCGCCTCGGACAGCGCGCCGCGGCCAGTCAGGCCGTTCAGGATGGAGCCAAGACGCTCCTGGAGGGATTCAAACATCTGCGGTCCTTGATCTCGGTGGGTTCGACCGAGAGGTAGTGCGTTCGCGCCGGGTCGCCAAGCAAAAGCGCAAAGCCAAAAAGCACCCGGGGGCGCATCGCGCTGCCGGGTGTTGGCCTCCAGGATCTCTTTACAGCACCCGCCTCAAAGAGGTTTCGGCGTCCTGGTCGGCTTTCGCGAAAGAAAACTCGTCGCGGAATTCAGCGGCTCTAGACAGGAAATCGGCCGCGGAGTCAAGGCCAACGCATGTCGCGCAAAAGTGCGCAGCGGTTTTGCGGCAACGACATGCGTCAAGAAACTATGCTGGAATCCCGGCCAAAACGCCGCCATTTGGGGCGTCTCATAGCGGACTTTGCCGGGTCGCCCCGACTCTAAGCGGCGAGCGCCGGTGCAAAAGCAGCAGCATCGTCACAAGCGTGCTGACGACGCCGATCGCGGCGATGAGAACGGCGTCCAGATTGGTCCAGCCGGGGCCTTCGAGAGGCTTGGCATTGAGCAGCGCGAAGGAATTGTAGGTCTCCTGGTGCGAGATCAGCAGGAAGCCGGTCAAGTTGTTGCCGAGATGGGCGCCGAAGCCGGCGCCGAAATTGCCGGTGACATAGACCAGGAGCGTGAGCAGCAGGGCGAATGTGCCGATCGAGATGAAGACACTGGCATTGATGGCCAGCGTCGAGGCCGTATTCCAGTGCAGCGACGTGAACAGCAGGCCCGGCAGCACCGCCCAGACCAGAGGACTCCTGTAGCGACGAGCGAGGGCGCGCAGCAGATAGCCGCGAAACAGCATTTCCTCCGACGAGGTCTGCAGGAATGCGAGCAGCGCGATCGGCGCCAGGAAGAGCAGCCAAGACGAGAGGGCGATCGGTCCGCGCGCGATCTCCGGCTGCAGCCAATAGAGCAGCACCTCGGAGAATAGCGAGGTGATCAGCACCGCGACCATGCCCTTGAGAAAATCGCCGCCAGCGATGCGGCGGGTAACGCCAAAGAGAGCCGACAGCGGCTCGCCATGCAGCAAGCGCATCGCCACCCACAGGCCGATCCAGATGCCGGCAAAGGAGCTCAGCGCGCTGAGGATGCCGACGGGCGATGCCAGGAAGTCCTGCATATACTGCCCGGTCGAGGGGCCGGGCAGGCGCCAGACGATGTAGACATAGGTGCCGGCAAACAGCACGATGGCCGTCGCCGCCATCCAGAAGGCAATGACGATTGCCGTGCCGAAGAACAGCCGCAGCAAATTGGTCTTTTCGTTCGGCGAGCGGCGATAGCGCTCGAAGGCGGCATTTTCGATCGTCACGCGGCTCCCCTGCCGAAGGCTTTCGGCTGTATTGTGTAGGAGGTCGGTGGTTACCGCGCGATTACCTTGCTTTAGCCGGGACTGACTGGATCGCGTTGAGGGCACGAACATCAAATTCGTACCACGGAACACTAACGCGCGATCACGACGGTAGGAGATTAGCTGGAACGCCCATCTCGTCGTCATCCACGGGCGGAGCAAGGAGCGAAGCGACGCGGCAGACCCGAGGATCCATTCCGTTACTTCCGAGCGTTGCCACAGTGCAGAATTCTGCCCCGCTGCGCTCTTCGGCCGGGGTCACGGAATGGATCCTCGGGTCTACGCGTCCGCTTCGCTTCCGCTCCGCCCGTGGATGACGAAGTTCGGACGCTTCGGCCAATCCCAAACGTGTGCATTGAACGCAGGCAAGCCGGCTGAGCCGTCAGCACGGAAAAGAAACGGCCGCCATCGCCGGCGGCCGCTCGTCTGACGACGATCAAGCCCGATCAGCGCATCACATAGACGATGCGCCGCGTGCCGGGGTCGACCAGCGCCGGCTGGTTGTTCACATAGACATAGCGATACCGGTAATCGGGGATCTCGCGCAGCTCGACCGTGTCGGGCAGCGTGGCTCCGGTCACCACCTCGCCCTCGAGATAGACCGGGTCGACCCGGTGCGTGGTGACATAGGTGCCGACCTCGGCCGGCGGTCTGCCGATCGACTCGATGGCATCGTCGCCGGGAACGATGGCGCCGGTGTAGCTGTCCGTGGTGTAGATGTTATCGGTCGGCGGCGACACGACGGCGATGCCGGCATTGGCCGGCCGGCGTGTCAGCACGACGCGGCTGCCGCCGAAATCGCCCGTCACATAGTCGGAATAGACCCAGCCATTGCCGCCCGCTTCGGCGATCGTGCACCATTTGCTGTTCGCGATACAGCCGGTGAGCGTTGCCGACTGGCCGGCGGCCAGCACGCCAATCACGGGATATTGCGGGCCGGGGCCGGCGCGCACATTGAGATCGGCCACCGCCGAGACGGCAGTGTCGGCCAAGGCCGTGCCCGACATGGCGAACAGCGCGCCGGCAAGCGCCGGAAACAGTACGCGTTTCATGTTTTCACTCCGTTTTTCCACGCTCCCTCGCGGTCGGAAACGAAACCAAGGCTTATGCGTTCCGGTTAAAGCGCCTTTCGGCCGCTCACGAATTGTTCCATGATTTCTCGGGTTTCCGGTCAAAAGGGCGTGAGCTCTTTAGCCGCGGCACGTCCCGCCGGACCGGCGCCAATGATCACGACATCAACGGCTTTCATGAGGCAGGCCCCACACCTGATGGCCGATCGCAGGCTATTGCCCTTCTTTCGCCAGTGTCGGGTGTCATGTCCCCCTGCGAGGACGGTGACAACCGGGCGTTTCGCTGCCAAATTCGCAGCCGGGACGTGATTCAAGGCAACCAGGAGAAGGACATGGCATTTTTTGCCAAAAGAAGAATTTTCGCGGCCGCCGCGGCGGTGGTGACAATGCTGGGGCTGGCGACAGGCGCCGAAGCCGCGGCCAGCTGCGGCAAGAACGGCGCCGGATTCGACGCCTGGAAGCAGGACTTTGCCGCCGAGGCCAAGGCCAACGGCGTCGGCCAAAGGGGGCTTTCGGCGCTGGAGGGGGCGACCTACGCGACAAGGACGATTTCGGCCGATCGCGCCATCCACAAGGCTTTCAGCGGCTCGGTGGAGGCTTTCATGAAACGCCGCGGGGCGTCCGCGATCATCTCGAGAGGCCGCGCGCTGAAGAAGGCCAACGCGGCGATGTTCGCCGATATCGAGCGGACCTATGGCGTGCCGCCGGGCGTGCTGCTCGCCATCTGGGGCATGGAAACCGGCTTCGGCGCCTCGATGGGCAACCAGAACACGGTGTCGGCCATCCTGACGCTCGCCTATGACTGCCGCCGCCCGGACTATTTCACCCCGCACGCCATCGCGGCGCTGAAGCTGGTCGATCGCGGCGCGCTGAGCGCCTCGTCGGTTGGCGCCATGCATGGCGAGATCGGCCACACCCAGTTCCTGCCCGGAAACGTGCTGAAATATGGCGTCGGCAGCGGCAACCTGCGCGACCGCAATACGGCGCTGGCTTCCACCGCCAACTATCTCAAGGCGCATGGCTGGCAGGCCGGCGCGAGCTACGAGGCCAATATGGGCGCGATCGCGGGCTGGAACTCGGCCAGCGTCTACCAGCAAGCCATCGCTCGTATCGCCGAGGCGATTGACGCGGATTGATCGAGGTCGTCATTCCACGGAAAAGCTCGGCCAAGAGCCGGGCTTTTTTGTTTGTGGAGATTGGCGAAAGCCGGGAAAATGGGGATCACTTCCCTCGGGGCGCCTTGGGGCCTCGCGGAGCGACCTGTGCTTCGTCATTCTAGGGCGGAGCAAGGAGCGGAGCGACGCGCGCAGACCCTAGAATCCATGCCGTGGCATTGGCCCTAGAATGCTGCGGTCCAGAATAGGCGCCGATGGCTGCGCCAGCTAGGATCGCCAGATGACCGGCTATGTCTACATGACTGCTAGCCAGAAAGGGGGCACGATCTATATCGGTGTCACCAACGACCTTGCTCGCCGGATGCCTGAGCATAAGTCCGGCCAAGGCTCCGGCTTTACCAGCCGCTACGGCGTGCAGCGTCTGGTCTGGTACGAAGAATATTTCGACATCACCGATGCCATTCAGCGTGAGACGTCACTGAAGCGGTGGCCACGGCAATGGAAGATTGAACTGATCGAGAAGACCAATCCGGAATGGTTCGAGCTGTTTCGCGGGGTTGGCTGGTGAGCGTTCTGAGCCGTGGTAGCTCTCAACCGTCACGGCATGGATTCTAGGGTCTTCGCGCGTCGCTTCGCTCCTTGCTCCGCCCTAGAATGACGAAGGACAGGTTGGCGGGACAGCACCCCCTCTGCCCCACAGGACATCTCACCCGTAGGGGAGATCCGCAATTTCAGCGACGGTTCCTTGCCGCGAGCGTCCTGAGGCGCAGCCCGTTCAGCCGGATAAAACCCTCGGCATCCTTCTGGTCGTAGGCGCCGCGGTCGTCCTCGAAGGTGACCAGCGCATCCGAGTAGAGTGTCTTCTTCGACTTGCGGCCGGTGACGATGACATTGCCCTTGTAGAGCTTCAGCCGCACCGTGCCTTCGACGTCTTCCTGGCTCTTGTCGATCATCGCCTGCAGCATGACGCGCTCAGGCGAGAACCAGAAGCCGTTGTAGATGAGCTCGGCATAGCGTGGCATGAGCTCGTCCTTGAGGTGAGCGGCGCCCCGGTCGAGCGTGATCGATTCGATCGCGCGGTGGGCGGCGATCAGGATGGTGCCGCCGGGCGTCTCGTAGACGCCGCGCGACTTCATGCCCACAAAACGGTTCTCGACCAGATC
Source organism: Mesorhizobium sp. CA15 (assembly GCF_020165215.1). Taxonomy (NCBI): domain Bacteria; kingdom Pseudomonadati; phylum Pseudomonadota; class Alphaproteobacteria; order Hyphomicrobiales; family Phyllobacteriaceae; genus Mesorhizobium; species Mesorhizobium sp. CA15. Next base: position 128,128 of record NZ_JAIUHQ010000014.1, on the reverse strand, counting down.
GAGCCGGCCGATGCCGTTGTCGCGGCCGAGGTCGTTGAGCGCCGCCAGCATGGTGGCCGGCGACAGCTTCTTGCCGTTGAGCGCGACAGGATCGCCCTTGAGGAACTCGATCTCGATCTCGGTGACGACATCGGGCGCATCCATCGGCGAGACGGTGCGCTGATGCACGAATTCCGGCGGCTCGCTCCACGGATCCTCCAGCACCTTGCCCTCGGATGAGGAGTGCAGGAGGTTGGCGTCGACCGAGAACGGGGCGTCGCCGCGCTTGTCCTTCGGCACCGGGATCTGATGCTGCTCGGCGAAGTTGAGAAGGTCGGTGCGCGACTTGAACGACCAGTCGCGCCACGGCGCGATGACCTTGATGTCGGGGTTCAGAGCATAGGCCGAAAGCTCGAAGCGGACCTGGTCGTTGCCCTTGCCGGTGGCGCCATGGGCAATGGCGTCGGCGCCGGTTTCCCTGGCGATCTCGATCAGATGCTTGGAGATCAGCGGCCGAGCGATCGAGGTGCCGAGCAGGTAGGTGCCTTCATAGACGGTGTTGGCGCGGAACATCGGGAAGACGAAGTCGGCGACGAATTCTTCGCGCACGTCGACGATGCGGATGTCCTTGATGCCCATCATCTCGGCCTTGCGGCGCGCCGGCTCGAGTTCTTCACCCTGGCCGAGATCGGCGGTGAAGGTAATGACCTCGGCGCCGAGCTCGGTCTGCAACCATTTCAGGATGATGGAGGTGTCGAGGCCCCCGGAATAGGAGAGCACGACTTTCTTGACGTTCTTGAACTTGGACATTTTGGCGGTTCCGCGGGAAAATAGCTTCGCGGGCGAGGTATCACGGCCTTTCCGGGCGGCGCAAGAGACGAAGGTGAGCAGGAGAACCCCATCGCCGCGGCTGGCGCGACTGGGGCAGCCGCGTTATAAACTCGCAAACCATCACGACACCGGGCCTTCCATGTCCTTCATTCCCGACACTTCGACGCTCATCCAGTTCGCCATCGCCACCGTCATCCTGGCGATCACGCCTGGGCCGGACATGACGCTGTTCGTGTCGCGCACGCTGAGCCAGGGCCGCGCCACCGGCTTCGCCTCCATGGCCGGCGCGCTCTGCGGCACGCTGATCCACACCACGCTGGTGGTGGTCGGCATCTCGGCGCTGATCGTCGCCTCGCCGATGGCCTTCTTCGTCTTGAAGATTTTTGGCGCCGGCTATCTGGTGTTCCTGGCTTTTCAAGCGGTGACGAAAGGCTCGGCCTTCTCGCCGGAGAAGAGGACGGGACCGCAGGTTTCGCTGTTCCGCAGCTGGGCGGCCGGGCTCGGGGTCAACCTGCTCAACCCCAAGATCATCCTGTTCTTCATGACCTTCCTGCCGCAATTCGTGTCCGCGCACGATCCGAACGCGTCCGGAAAACTGCTCTTCCTCGGCGTGATGTTCATCGTGCTGTCGATCCCGGTGACGGCGCCGATGGTGCTGGCGGCGGAGAAATTTTCGGCGGCGATGAAGGCAAGCCCGCGGGTGACGCGCGTGGTCGACTATCTGTTCGGCGGCGTGTTCTCGGCCTTCGCGCTCAAGATCCTGACCGCGCAGGCGAAGTAGGGCGTTAGCCATCGCGTAAAATTCGCCGGCGCTGTTGCATTGCTGCCCTTGCCCCCAGGATTCTGCCCACCTAGAAGATTCGCTAGGGCATATTGGGGGACTAATGAAGAGCTTACTCTTGGCATCCGTTGCCGTGATCGGGCTGGTCTGCGAGGCCAGCGCGCAGGAGGCGACCTATAACTGGTCGGGATCTTATGTCGGCGTGGAGGGCGGCTATGCCCACTCCTCCGTCGATTTCGATGCCGACACGACAAACTTCGACGGCAGCCATCAAAAGGATGGTTATCTCGGCGGCATCTATGCCGGGCACGATTGGCAGAGCGGGGACTTCGTTTACGGCGTCGCCGGCGATTTCGATTTCGTCGGCATGCACGACACAAAATTCGGCCACCTAGACCTTCTCGGCAAGGGCGAAGCCTATACTTACGACGTCGACTGGGTCGCGACGGCGAGGCTGAGAGCCGGTTACACGCCGACCGACCAACTCCTTGCCTATGTCACCGGCGGCGTGGCTGCCGGGCATTTTCAGGCAACTTCCTATGACCGTTCCATTTTTGCGCCAGTCGGGTCAACTGCGGATTTTTCAGGCGTGAAGGTGGGCGGCGTGATCGGCTTGGGCGCGGAGTATGCACTCGCGCCGAACTGGTCCTTGAAAGGGGAATACCTCCACTACGCATTCGACAAGATCGAACCTGGGCCGGGTGGCACGGCTGGCGCGAGCTTCCGACCGTCCCTCGATACAGTAAAATTCGGCGTAGCGTACCGTTTTTAGGGCAGTTTTTGGGTCGGGAGACCTGGGCCGGCGAAGGGTCGAACCATGCCGGCCGCCTCCAAGGCGCGAACGCGTTCGTCATATTCTTCCAATGTCAGCGCGTAGAGCATCTGGTCGAGGCGCTTGCCGGTCCGGCCATCTATGCGATGAGCCCGCAACGTGCCTTCCAGCCGCAATCCGAAACGTTCGCACACGGCGATAGCCGCGGCGTTACGCGCCAGCGGCTGAAAGGTCACCTTCTCGAGCTTTCGCTCGCGAAAGAAATGCCTGAGCAGAACGGCAGATGCCTCAAAGGCAACATTCCTACCCCGGTTCTCCGGATCGCCGATAATCAAGTGCAACGAGCCGAGCCGGTGCCGGAGATCGACCTCCATGACGGCCAGGCCGAGCGGCTGGCCGTCTGGCAGACCGAGGATCGTCATGAGATTGCGCTTCAGATTATCGAAGCTGGCGACATAGGCCCGGAAGGCATCGAGGCCCATCGCTTTTTGCGGCGCGTTCAATCCTTCCATGACGGCGGGATCGGCTAGCCAAGCTGCGATCTCGGGTGTCACATCCGCCGGCCTGAGCGTGCGGATTCGGATCTTGTCGCTCCAGCGGTCGACAAAGACGGGTCTCAATCCCTGTGCTGCAAGGGGCGTGACGAGGGGCTTGGCGCCCGGTTGCGGCATCTTCGGCATGGTCCAGTGATGCGGGAGCATCGAACCGGGGTCAAGCCGGAGTTTGGCTCAGTTGATCCGGGAGCAGCCTACCGCTCCAGGTCGAGCAGCGCCTCACGGCGCCAGCTTCCGGCCCAGCGGCCGGCGGAGAGCCAATAGAAGATGCCGCCGACCATGCCGGCGCCGATCACCGCCAATCTGGCATTGGTTTCGGTGACATCGAAATCGGCGTCGCCCCCATTGTGCACGAAGCCGAGGAAAACGAGTGCGATGACGGCGCCGCCCAGCGCGTAGAACAGCCAGTCGCGCCGGCCGAGCACTTCGGCGGTCAAAATGACGACCGCCGCCGGCATGAAGGCGAAATAGGCGACGAACAGCGCCACGAAAGGCACCGAGAAATAGAGCGAGGCGGTCGCCGTCGGCTCCGGATCGGCCGGGGTGTAGCCCAGATGCGCCAGGACCAGGATGTTGAGGAAGGCGCTCGCCGCCAGCGAGCCGACGACATAGCCGATCAGGATGACGGCGAAGCGAATGAGGTAGGCGATGATGCGCCTCACGCCTCGCCGTGTCCCGCGATCATCATGGCTTCGAGCGCCAGCCGGTCAACCTTGCGCATGCGCTCGGACTCCGACTTCAGCTGGCCGCAGGCGGCGAGGATATCGCGGCCGCGCGGGGTGCGGATCGGCGAAGCATAGCCGGCATTGTTTATATAGTCGGCAAACTTTTCGATCGTTTCCCAGTCCGAGCACTGGTAGTTGGTGCCCGGCCACGGGTTGAACGGGATCAGGTTGATCTTGGCCGGAATGCCTTTGAGCAGCTTGACCAGCGCCTTGGCGTCGTCGAGGGAATCGTTGACATCCTTCAGCATCACATATTCGAAGGTGATGCGCTTGGCATTGGAGAGGCCGGGATAAGCCTTGCAGGCGGCGATCAGTTCCTTCAGCGGGAACTTCTTGTTGATCGGCACCAGCAGGTCGCGCAGGTCGTCATTGGTGGCGTGCAGCGAGATCGCCAACATCACGCCGATCTCCTCGCCAGTGCGGAAGATTTCCGGCACCACGCCGGAGGTCGAAAGCGTGATCCGCCGCTTCGACAGCGACAGCCCGTCGCCGTCGGAGGCGATCAGCAGCGCCTTCTTCACCGCCTCGAAATTATAGAGCGGCTCGCCCATGCCCATCATGACGATGTTGGATACCTTGCGGCCCTCGGCCGGCACGATGGCGCCGTCCGGCGTGTCGCGGTCGGGGAAGTCGCCGAGGCGGTCGCGCGCGGTGAGCAGCTGGGCAAGGATCTCCTCGGCTGTGAGGTTGCGCACCAGCTTCTGCGTGCCGGTGTGGCAGAAGGAGCAGGTCAGGGTGCAGCCGACCTGGGAGGAGATGCAGAGCGTGCCGCGGCCTTCCTCGGGAATGTAGACGGTCTCGATCTCAACGGGCCGGCCGGCGCCGCGCGGCGGAAAGCGGAACAGCCATTTGCGCGTGCCGTCGGCAGAGATCTGCTCCTCGACGATTTCGGGCCGGGCGACGGTGAAATGCTTGTCGAGCTCGGCGCGCAGGTCCTTGGAGATGTTGAACATATGGGCGAAGTCGGAAACGCCGCGCACATACATCCAGTGCCAGAGCTGCTGCGCGCGCATTTTTGCCTGGCGCTCGGGCACGATGCCGGCGCCGACAAGCGCCTCGCCGAGCTCGGCACGGGTCAGGCCGATCAGCGACGGCTTCTCGGCCGGCGCTGCGCGGCGCAAGGCATCACGTGCGCCTTCGGCGGTAAGATCAAGCGAAATGGTCATGGTGGCGCCAATATAAGCGATTTGCGGCCGATTTCAGCATCGGCCGCCAGGAAGCGCGGCGCATAGCACAGCCCGGCGCCGGAGTCATGCGCCCCGCTTTCCTTCTCCCATTGTGGGAGAAGGTGGCCGAGCGAAGCTCGGTCGGATGAGGGGTGCTCCAGCGGAGTGAGGCGTTGGTGTTCACTGGAACACCCCTCATCCGTCTCGGCGCTGCGCGCCGATCCACCTTCTCCCACAGGGGGAGAAGGCCGCGACTGGCGATGGCCCTTGAAAACAGATCACATCTTCGTGTTGGCGTAACCAATCGAAGCGCATCCGCGAACCTGAAAGGGGCGACCATGCCCCTCAACAATGGGAGTTGTTCAAATGCACTCGATCAAGTTCGCACTCATTGCCGGCCTCGCCGGTCTTTGCGCCTCGCAGGCCCTTGCCGAGGATACGATGGGCGCCATGACGATGATGAAGGGCGGACAGGTCACCGCGATCATGCCGGACGGCCACATGGGCACCATGATGCCGGACGCCAAGATGAGCGCCGAGATGATGAAGATGGCCAAGCCGATCAAGCATTGCATGATGATGATCACCGACGCCAAGGGCAAGGCCTACATGGTCGACACGTCGACCAAGAAGGCCCAGGCCGAATGTGAAAAAATGGCGATGTGACATCGCCGATCCTGCGTGCCGACCTCCCCGCCGGCCGGTGTGCCGGCGGGGTATCCGCCATCCGGCAACGTCCCCTTGAGCACTGCTCCTCGACCTGACTGACATGGCGTCGGGCTCGCCCTCGCGGGTTGATCGACCCGGCGAGTGTGCTAGGGCGGGTAACCATCACGAGGACGGTCATGGCCGGCATATCCCGAAAATACCGCATGCTGCGGCGTTCCCACGCCATGTGGATGTCGCGGCGCGTCTGGCAGCCGCGCCTCGTCTTCTGGGCCGGCGCCATCTCGATCGGCCTGATCAGCGTCCTGTTCGCCCTGCTCGCCGACCGGGCGCAGGCCCTGTTCCATCTCATGACGGGCAATGACGGCGGCTGGCGCTTCTATCTGCCGCTCGTCGTGGCGCCGCTCGGTTTCGTCCTTTGCGCCTGGCTCGCGCATTCCTTCTTTCCGGGCTCGCAAGGCAGCGGCATTCCGCAGGCGATCGCGGCGCGGCATCTGCGCGACGAGGAAGACCGCAGCCGGATCCTGTCGCTGAGGCTGGTGGTGGGCAAGATCGCGCTCACCATCGTCGGCCTCGCCTGCGGCGCCTCGATCGGGCGCGAAGGCCCGACAGTGCAGGTCGGTGCTTCGCTGATGCTGCAGGCGGCGCGCTGGGGCGGGATGGCGCAGGCGCGCGGCCTGATCCTGGCAGGCTCCGCCGCCGGCATCGCCGCTGCCTTCAACACGCCGCTTGCCGGCATCGTCTTCGCCATCGAGGAAATGGGCCGGGCCTACGAGGCGCGCACCAACGGGCTGGTGCTGACGGCGGTGATCCTGGCTGGCCTCGCCTCGCTCGGGCTGCTCGGCAACTACACCTATTTCGGCGTCGCCAGGGACACGGTCGCCTTCGCCACGGACTGGCCGCTGGTGCTCGCCTGCGGAATCATCGGCGGCGGTGTCGGCGCGCTGTTCTCGCTCTCGGCGCTGAAAGTCATGCGCCGCATCCGGCGCTGGAACGCGCTGCAGCCGCTGCCGCGCACGCTGGTCGTGGCGGCTGTCTGCGGCCTGGTCGTCGCCGCGATCGGCATCGCCTCCGGAGGATCGACCTTCGGCACCGGTTATGTGCAGGCGCGCGGCGCGATCGAAGGCACGCCGCTGCCGGCCTTCTTCTTCGTCGAGAAGTTCGCAGCCGGCCTCTTGTCGATGGTGTCGGGCATTCCCGGCGGCCTCTTCGCGCCGTCGCTGGCGGTGGGCGCGGGGCTGGGCAGCACGCTCGGCCTGGTCTTCGGCACGGCCACCGGCACGGCGGCGCTGCTCGGCATGGCCGGCTATTTCGCTGGCGTCGTGCAGGCGCCGATGACGGCCTTCGTCATCATTCTCGAGATGACCGGCAACCACGACAATGTGATCGCGCTGATGTGCGCGTCGATGCTGGGCTACGGCACGGCGCGGCTGATCTCCAACGAGCCGCTCTACCATGCGCTGTCGCGCGTCTTCATCGCCGAGGCGATCCGGCGGCGCAGGGCGCAGCCAGAGCCGGCGCAGGGCTGAGCGCCAGCCCAAGCAAAAGGCCGGGCATGATGTCCGGCCTTGCGTCAGGTTCGAATGCGGTTCCCGCCTATTTGCACTTGGCGATCGAGGCCAGCGCGGCCGAGATGCCTTTCAGCGAGAAGACGTAGGAAGTTGGATTGCCGCGGCCGGACTTGGCCTGCACCTTCATGTCGGAACCGGTCTTCATGGCGGCGATCAGCACCGGCTCTTCCGCCGCGTTCTCGACCCAGGCCGACTTGCCGCGGGTGAACATCGAGAAGCTCTTCTTGTCGATGGTGACGGTGGCCTTCGAGCCTTCCTGGAAGTTGTAGCCCGCGATGAACTGCGGCTCGTAGGAGACTTGCTGTCCGGGACGCTGGCTGACGAAGAAGAACATGTCGCCATGGTCGAGCGACGGCGGCTGCTTGTCGGTGGGCACGGTCAGCACATAGCAGACCTTGCCGGCGGCCGACTGATAGCTGTAGGTGCCCCAGGCATTGTGCTGGCCGATCTTGGTCGCCTGCTGCGCCAACGCCGGCGCCGCCGAGGCCGCCAGGACCAGGCAGGAAACTATAGCAATCAATCCGCGCATCGTTCTTCCCGTATTCCAAATGGAGCGGAGGCGGGCCGCGTGGCGTCCTGCCGTCGCTTCATTTTGATTTAATCAGGGTTACCAAACGGTGAATTGTCCTTGAAGAAAAGGAACCCACCCCAGGAAACCGCCACCATCCGAGCCGCCATCGTGGATTGATGCCGGCGCGACGTCCCGGCGCGGAGTTGGATGCCACGAAAACGGCAAGAGTTTGTCTTTTCGTCCGCGCCGATTTGCGGGCCTGAAGCGAGCCGGGATCAGCTCTTGTCCGCCAGCGCGGCTTTGGCGGCCTGTCTGTGGGCAGGCGTGATATGCGCGCTGACGGCGGTGATCGCCGCGGTCAGCACGGCAAGGTCGTCGGTGAAGCCGAGGCCGACGACGAAATCGGGAATGAAATCGAACGGCAGGACGAAATAGCCGAGCGCGCCGAGCAGGGTGGCCTTGGCGCGCAACGGCGTGTCCCTGTCCATGGCGCAATAATAGGCGGCGACAACCTCGTCCATGAACGGAATCTGCCGCGCCGCCTTCTTGGCGGTGCGCCAGAATTTTTCGCGGACCTCGCCTTCGCCGGCGAGCTTGTCGCCGAAGCCGAAGAAATCGAAACCGGTACCTTGCGCCATCAATCGCTCCTTGGCGGTCGCGTGCATCGTTGCGGGCGGCTCGCCGCGGGAAAATGTGGTGAAAGCGGGAGGCGGCTACAAGAGTTTAGGAGGCGCGCCGACCTGAAAATCGAACTCGCAACAATAACCAGCGTGGCAATCGCCTCAGTGTGGTGGTTGGCCAAGGCATCCCTCCGATCGTCATCCACGGGCGGAGCAAGGAGCGAAGCGACGCGCGCAGACCCGAGGATCCATTCCGTGACATACGAGCGCCGCTCACGGTGCAGAATTCTGCTCCGCTGCAATTCTCGGCAAAGGTCACGGAATGTCGCTTCGCTCCTTGCTCCGCCCTGGAATGACGAAGCCAGGCTGCTTACGGTGCAGAATCCTGCTTCGCTGCATTCCTCGGCCAAGATCACGGAATGGCCAAGGTCACGGAATGGATCCTCGGGTCTGCGCTCCGCTTCGCGTCGCTTCGCCCGTGGATGACGAGGTTGAGAGGCTTTGGCCAATCGCGAACGTTCGCCATGATCTGCACCGCCGCGACGCTCGTAGGTCACGGAATGGATTCCAGGGTCTACGCGCGTCGCTTCGCTCCTTGCTCCGCCCTGGAGTGACGAAGTCCGCTCGCTCTCAGCCGAAATACACGTTCATCCGCTTGGCGAGCTCGATATCGAGCGCCGTGACGCCGCCCGCGTCATGCGTGTTCAGCGTCACGTCGACGGTCTTGTAGACATTCGACCAGTCCGGGTGATGGTCCATCTTTTCGGCCGCCAGCGCCACGCGCGTCATGAAGGCAAAGGCCTCGGAGAAATTCTTGAAGACGAAGCTGCGCTTGATGGAGGCGCCGTCGGCGGCGAGCGACCAGCCCTTAAGCTCCGCAAGCGCGGCGACGATCGCTTCCTTATTGAGTTTTTCCCTGTTCATGTCCGGTCCCTGTGCTATTCGCAGATGATCCAACCATAGCGCCGGATCGATGAGCGCAAAGCCCATAAAATCCATTCTGTTCGTCTGCCTTGGCAACATCTGCCGCTCGCCGCTGGCCGAGGGCGTGTTCCGCGCCGTCCTGACCGAGCAAGGCAAAGACCAGGGTCTGGTGATCGATTCGGCCGGGACGGGCGGCTGGCATGCCGGCCAGGAGCCGGACCGGCGCTCGATCGCTGTGGCGGCAAGGCACGGCGTCGACATTTCAGGGCAGCGGGCGCGCAAGGTGCTGCCGGAGGATTTTTCGCGGTACGACCTGATTCTCGGCATGGACCGGGCGAATGTGCGCGACCTCAAGGCGCTGGCGCCGCAGGCCGCGCACGACCGCATCCATCTCTATCTGGATTTTGCCACGGGAAAGGCCGTGGACGTTCCCGATCCCTATTACGACGGCGCCGAGGCCTTCGCCTCGGTCTACCGCATGATCCGCGAGGCGTCGGATGCGCTGGCGAAGCGGCTTGGGGCCAGCGCTTCGCCGACCAGCGGCCAGGCTTCCTCGACGATGTAGGGGCCGCCGCCGACCGAATCGCGCGACGACATCAGGACGAAGCGGCCGACGCGGAAGGGCAATGCCGCGAAATTGCCGCGCGCCGAAAGATATTGCGCGACATCGAGCGGGCTCCCATTGCGCAGCCGCGCCAGCGTCACATGCGGCGAAAACTTGCGTGGGTCGGCCGGCAGGCCGAGCCGCTGGCAGATGCGGTCGATCTCGCCCTGCAGCGCCGTCAGGTCGGGCGAGGCCGACACGCCGGCCCACACCGCATGCGGCTTCTTGCCGCCGAAGGCGCCGACCCCGGAGAGCGTCATCTGGAAAGAGGGGCGGTCGACCCTGTCGAGGGCGTTGGCGATTTCGTCGGCGACATGGCCCTCGACATCACCGATGAAGCGCAGCGTCAGGTGGTAGTTTTCGACATCGATCCAGCGCGCTCCGGGCAGCCCGCCGCGGAGCAGGGACAAAGAGAGTGCGGCATCACGCGGAATTTCGAGGGCGGTGAAAAGACGTGGCATGTAAAGCCTCCTGTCCTCGAATCGAAACTCTCGTTCCTAGCGAATCATCGATATTGGCGCGGGGCAAGCGGTTTGTTGTCCACAAAGTTTCCCCAGCGGAAAGCGTGGCATTACGGACTCATGATGGCCCCCCATTGTCGGCGATCGCCTTTTCCACAACAGGCATGATGCGCTCAACCATGACATCGACCCCCTTGGGATTGGGGTGCAGGCCGTCTTCGAGCTGGCGGTCGGGATGGCCGGCGACGCCGTCGAGAAAGAACGGATAGAGCGGAACGCGGTATTTTTCGGCAAGCCGCGGATAGATGGCATCGAAGGCTTTCTGGTAATCGGCGCCGAGATTGGGCGCGGCGCGCATGCCGGCGAGAAGCGCCGGGATGTTGCGCTGCTTCAGCTTGCCCAGCATCGCGTCGAGGTTCTTTTCGGCGATCTCAGGCGAGACGCCGCGCAGCATGTCGTTGGCGCCGAGCTCGAGGATCACCAGCCTTGTGCCGTCCGGCACCGACCAGTCGAGCCGCGCCAGCCCGCCGCTCGATGTGTCGCCCGACACGCCGGCATTGGCGACGGCGACGTCGAGGCCCTTTGCCTTCAGAGCCGCTTGCAGCCTGTCGGTGAAACCCTGGCCGGGGCCAAGGCTAAAGCCAGCCATCAGGCTGTCGCCGAAGCCGACGATGGTGAAGGTGGCGGCGCGCGCCGGCGAAATGGCGCCGCAAAGGGCGAGGAAAAGGATGAGGGCTGCGGCAGAACGGTGTTTGAATGCCATGCGGCGAGCCCCATATGACCGAAACAACCCAACGAAGGAGACACAGACCGTCTCCTTTTTTCACATATAGGGCACTTTCATTGTGACAGAAGCCGTCATCGCGCTGAGGGACGTATCGCTGACGCTCGGCGAGGGCGCGTCCTCCGTCCATGTGCTGAAGGGTGTGAGCCTCGACGTGGCGGCCGGCGAAGCCACCGGCATTGTCGGTCCGTCGGGCTCCGGCAAGTCCACGCTGCTGATGGTCCTTGCCGGGCTGGAAAGAGTCGATTCGGGCACCGTCCGGATCGCCGGCGAGCTGATCAATAACAAAAGCGAGGATCAGATTGCTTCGTTTCGGGGGCGAAACATCGGCATCGTGTTCCAATCCTTCCATCTCATCCCCAACATGACGGCGCTGGAAAATGTCGCCGTGCCGCTGGAGCTCGCCGGCCATACTGATCCGTTCGGGGTGGCCGCGCGGGAGCTCGCGGCGGTCGGCCTGAGCGACCGCGTGACGCATTATCCGGGAGAGCTTTCCGGCGGCGAGCAGCAGCGCGTGGCGATCGCGCGGGCGCTGGCGCCGTCGCCGCGCATCCTCATCGCCGACGAGCCGACCGGCAACCTCGACCAGGTGACGGGAAAGCAGATCGCCGATCTCCTGTTCGCCAAGGCGGCGGAGCGCGGCATGACGCTGGTGCTGGTGACGCATGATCCGGCGCTGGCCGGGCGTTGTGCGCGCCAGGTCTCGATGCGTTCGGGGCGGATCGAGGATGCGCCTTTGCTCAAAGTGACGGCATAGAGGCATGGCGGCCGCCCGGCTTCGAACCCTGAAGCTTGCCATCCGCTTCTCGCTGCGCGAGATGCGCGGCGGACTGTCCGGCTTCATGATCTTCCTCGGCTGCATCGCGCTGGGCGTCGCGGCGATCGGCGGCGTCAATTCGGTGGCGCAGGCGATCTCGGCCGGCGTCGCCAATCAGGGCCAGACGCTGCTTGGCGGCGATTTGCGCTTCCAGGTCAACCAGCGCAGCGCTTCCGATGCGGAGCTCGGCTTCATCAAGGGCCTCGGCACTGTCTCGCTCAATTCCGGCATGCGCTCGATGGCGCGGCTGGAGGACGGCTCGGACCAGGCGCTGGTCGAGGCAAAGGCCGTCGACGACGCCTATCCGCTCTTCGGCGCTCTGGAAACTGATCCGGCGCTGCCGAAGGACCAATTGTTCGGCGAACGGTCCGACGTGTTCGGCGCCGCCGCGCCCGACCTGTTGTTCGACCGGCTCAATCTTCACATCGGCGACAAGTTGAAACTCGGCAGCGCCACTTTCGAGTTGCGGGCGAGGCTGGTCAGCGAGCCGGATGCGGTGTCGGACGGTTTCGGTTTCGCGCCGCGGCTGATGATTTCGCGCCAGGGCCTTGCCGCATCCGGCCTGGTGCAACCCGGCAGCCTGGTCGAGAACGCCTATAAGGTGCGCCTGCCCGACGGCACGTCCGAGGCGCGGATCAAGGACATCCAGGCTCAAGCCGCGAAGGATTTCCCGCAGGCCGGCTGGTCGATCCGCACGCGCAGCAACGCCGCCCCCGCGCTCTCCGCCAATATCGAGCGCTTCTCGCAATTCCTGACGCTCGTCGGGCTGACGGCGCTGGTGGTCGGCGGCGTCGGCGTGGCGAACGCCGTGCGCGCCTATCTCGACGGCAAACGCGGCGTCATCGCCACCTTCAAGAGCCTCGGCGCCTCGGGCGGCTTCGTCTTCACCGTCTATCTGGTGCAGATCCTGTTGATTGCGGGCCTCGGCATCGTGCTCGGGCTTATCGTCGGCGCCGCGATGCCGTTCGTGGCGAGCGCGCTTCTGCAGTCGGTCATCCCCGTGCCGGCGCAAGGCGGCTTCTATCCCGGCGCGCTGGCCCTTGCCGCGCTGTTCGGCCTGCTGGTGACGCTGGCCTTCGCGCTTTTGCCGCTCGGCCGCGCCCGCGACGTGCCGGCAACCGCGCTGTTCCGCGAAATGGGCTTTGAAAGCCGGGGCCTGCCGCGCCTGCCCTATACGGGCGCGGCGCTCGCGATCGTGCTGGCGCTGGCGGCGTTGGCGATCCTTTCGGCCAACGACTACCGCATCGCCTCGATCTTCGTCGGCGCCACGGTCTTCGCCTTCCTGGTGCTGCGGCTGGTGGCCGCGCTGGTGCAGTGGGCGGCAAAAAAGAGCCCGCGTGTACGCTCCGTCTCGCTGCGGCTGGCGCTCGGCAACATCCACCGTCCCGGCGCGCTGACGCCCTCGGTAGTGCTGTCGCTCGGCCTCGGGCTGACGCTTCTCGTCACCCTGGCGCTGATCGATGGGAATCTCAGGCGGCAGATCTCCGGCAGCCTGCCGGAGCGGGCGCCGAACTTCTTCTTCGTCGACATCCAGAGCAGCGACGTCGATGCCTTCGCCGGCCTTGTCGGCAAGGAGTCGCCGCGGGGAACGCTGGTCAAGGTGCCGATGCTGCGCGGGCGCATCATGGCGCTCAACGGCGTCGACGTCGACAAGCTGAAGATCCCGGCCGACGGCGCCTGGGTGCTGCGCGGCGACCGCGGCCTGACCTATGACGCGAAGCAGCCGGAAAATGCGACGCTGACCGAAGGCGCGTGGTGGCCGCAGGACTATTCCGGCGAGCCGCTGGTGTCGTTCTCGGCCGAGGAGGGCAAGGCGATCGGGCTGAAGCTCGGCGACACCGTCACCGTCAATGTGCTTGGACGCAACGTCACCGCGAGGATCGCGAATTTCCGCCAGGTCGAGTGGGAGACGATGGGCATCAACTTCGTCATGGTGTTTTCGCCCAACACCTTTGCCGGGGCGCCGCATGGCTGGCTGGCGACACTGACCGACAAACAAGCCACCGCGGCCGACGATGCAAGGCTGCTCAACGCCGTCACCCGCGCCTTTCCGGCTGTGACGACGGTGCGCGTCAAGGATGCGCTCGACATCGTCAACCGGCTGGTCGCGCAATTGGGTGCGGCGATCCGCGCAGCCGCCGGCGTGGCGCTGATCGCCTCAGTGCTGGTGCTCTCCGGCGCTTTGGCCGCCGGCAACCGGGCGCGCATCCACGACGCTGTGGTGCTGAAGACGCTCGGCGCGACGCGACGAACGCTGATTGCGGCTTTCTCGCTGGAATATGTGCTGATCGGCCTTGCGACCGCGCTGTTCGCGCTTGCCGCCGGCGGCATCGCCGCCTGGTTCGTGGTCGCGCATATCATGACGCTGCCGTCGCATTTTATGCCACAGGTCGCGGTGGCGACGATCCTGGTTTCGCTGGCTGTCACCGTCGGCATCGGCCTTGCCGGCACATGGCGGGTGCTCGGCCACAAGGCGGCGCCGGTGCTGCGCAACCTTTGACGGAGGGGGCCGAGAGCCACCCGCCCGCTTAAACCTGTGTAAGCCCGGTTAAATTTTTGTAAGAAGGACGCCCGGAAGACCCGAAAACCGGCCTTTTCCTTTCTCACGAAGCGTTGCGCCTCGTTACCGTCTTGTTCTTGACGTCGAGAACGCTCATATTTTGCGCAGGCATGCTGGAGCCCCGCCAGCGGCGCCTGGTCTCGAATGACCTGTCACCGGACGGGGCAGAAGCAACAGAGGATTTCCAATGGCTGATCCCATTCGCAACTACCAGACGTCCGCCGCCCCCGGCGTGCGCGTCGATATCGATCAGGGCCTGCGCGCCTACATGATCAAAGTCTACAACCTCATGGGGCTTGGCCTGCTCATTACCGGCCTTGCCGCCTGGGGCGCCTTCCAGCTCGCCATCACCGGCGACGGCCAGCTGACCGCTTTCGGCCAGCTGATCTATGCAAGCGCGTTCCGCTGGGTCGTCATCCTGGCGCCGCTCGCCGCCGTAATGTTCCTGTCGTTCCGCATCCAGTCGATGAGCGTGGGCGCGGCTCAGGCCACGTTCTGGGTCTATGCCGGCCTTGTCGGCCTGTCGCTGTCGACGATCTTCCTCGTCTATACCGGCACCAGCATTACCCAGACCTTCTTCGCCACGGCCGCGGCCTTTGGCGGCCTGTCGCTCTACGGCTACACGACCAGGCGCGACCTGTCGGCGTTCGGCTCGTTCCTGATCATGGGCGTGATCGGCTTGCTGATCGCGATGCTGATCAACATCTTCCTGCAGTCGTCGGCGCTCGCTTTCGCCATCTCGGCGATTGGCGTGCTGGTCTTCGCCGGCCTGACCGCCTACGACACGCAGAAGATCAAGGAGATGTATTTCGAAGGTGACGTCGCCGACGTCGCCGGCCGCAAGGCGATCATGGGCGCGCTGCGCCTCTATCTCGACTTCATCAACCTGTTCATGTTCCTGCTGCAGTTCATGGGCGACCGCCGCTAAGGGCGGTTACCCTGGTTTCAGTGGACCATAGATTTTGCGAAGGGCGGCCCAACGGCCGCCCTTCCTTTTAATGCAGTCATCTGCTGTTATCGAGGCAGGAGAGATAGCTGCACAAATTATGAGCAATACTGCGATCAGGGCCGCTACTGCGGCCGACCTCGACCGAATCACGGAAATCTATGCCGATGCGGTCGCGCACGGCACAGCAAGCTACGAGCTGGAACCGCCGAGCCGCGCCGAAATGGGCAACCGATTCGACGCTCTAGCAGCGGGCGGCTTTCCTTATCTCGTGGCGGAGAAGGACGGCATCGTGCTCGGCTATGCCTATGCCGGACCGTTCCGACCGCGTCCCGCCTACCGATTCGTCATCGAGGATTCAGTCTATGTCGCGCCGGAGGCCAAGGGGCAGGGCGTGGGCTTGCTGCTGATGCGGGCGCTGATCGAGACGGCGCGCGCGGCGGGCTTCCGCCAGATCATCGCGGTGATCGGCGACGGCCATGCAGACAGCGCCTCGGTGCGGCTGCACGAGAAGCTCGGCTTCCGCCATTCCGGGCGCCTCGAGGGCTCCGGCTACAAGCACGGACGCTGGCTGGACACGGTGTTCATGCAGCTTTCGCTGAATGGCGGCGCGGAATTGCCGCCCGATCCGGATTCGCTGCCCGAGCGAAGGTTTCGGATTCAAAAGGAATTGAAGAACTGAAGAATTGAGGAACTGAAGAAAACGACTGCCGCACCGGCCGCCAAGCGCCCTTTTTCCTCAGTTCTTCAATTCTTCAGTTCATCAATTCCCCTTTCCCTTCACGCCTCGACGACCTTCAGCTTGGCATCGAAGACACCAAGCACGCGGCCGAGCTCCTGGCCGCGCTTGAGGATGCGGCCGCCGGCGGCGATGACGGCGAAAGCGCCTTGCCGGCGCGCCAGCCTGGGGTCTTTGACGATCTGGAACAGCGGCACTTCACTGGCCCGGCGGAAGACGGAAAAGACAGCGCGATCAGTGAGATGATCGATCGCGTAGTCGCGCCATTCATTGGCCGCAACCATGCGTCCGTAAAGCCTCAGGATCTGGTCGAGCTCGCGCCGGTCGAATCGCACCGGCTGGTCTAGGCGTGCGTTGCGCGCCTCGTGCAACGGGATCAATATTCCGGATGCTTCCCCATCCTCCCCGCCGCTGTGATCGGTCATGCCTCGATCCTTCGATTGAATCATGCGCCGGCCAAGGTTCGCGCTTTCATAAGGGAATTGCAAGGGCACGATGGAAATGCAGGGCCGGCCGAACACGCGCGGGTCGCGCGGTTTCCCAAACGTCCAGTCACGTTTGCGAAACACATGTTGGAATTGGTGATGCTCCGCCACATTCTCGCCACAAATAATCCGCGCTCATGCCCCAATGTCCGACGAATTTACGGTCGTTGCCTGAGACGGTTCGGTCCGGCACCGGCTCGTAAACCCCAAGCCCCCCGCCCACGGGTCAGCGTCGGATCGAACCAACCTCGGTTTTTCCTTGGAAAAATCAGGTGCGACGATCCCAAAACCTGAATGACCGGCGTCAGAAGCAAGCTGACGCCGGTTTTTTATTTTCCAGCTCTCCTTGTCTACCGCATGCACACATTTCCAAGCGGGCTGGTCTTTGGCGATAGTGTGCATTGCAGCTTGGCGCATGCATTGCCTAATCCAATATAGCGCTGGTCGACCCCCCACTCCGTCTCGGCTTCGCCGAGCCACCTCTCCCCCCGATCGACGGGGGAGAGGAAAGGCGCCAAGCTTTTTGCCGTCGACGCTCGTCCGCAAGGCTCCCTTCCTTTCCCTCCGGAGGGGGGAAAGGTGGCGCTGCGAAGCAGCGACGGATTGGGGGAACCACCTGGCAATCAAGCCTTCAGCCGATCAATCACGCCGATCAAGGCATCCCGGCTATCCGAACTCCCAGAGATTGCCTGCCTTGTGGTGAGAAGCGGTCCGCGCTAGCGGACGAAAAGCCAATTGCTAGAACGGGAGCTAAAGCCGGTCCGGCTTGCGGATGAAGGCGGCGCCGAGAATCGGCCCCGGCATGCCGTCCTTGCCGACCGACTGCAGCAGCACCGCGCAGCCGCCCTTTTTGGCGATCTCGGTCATCGGCAGTTCGTAACGCTGCGCCTTGCCGTGCCACATGCCGGCGGTCTGGATGTCGGAAACGGCGTTCCAGTAGGTCAGGCTGCGGCCGCTGTTCTCGCCCTGGCCGATCTTCACCGTCTGCGGCGGATCGAAATAGACGATCACAACATGGGCGTCGCTCGGGCCGTTGCCGGCGTCGCCCGCGTCGATCATGACGCGGTCGCTGGTTCGGCTCACCTTGATGCCGACCCGCATGCCCTCGCCGGTCCGGTCCATCCGGGCCAAGGCGCCGTCGACATCCTTGCGGCTGGCGCCGTTGACGTGGCTGCGGCCGTTGATGACGGCTTGCGGCGTGTAGACCGAGCGGCTGCCGAAGGCGCGCATATAGTCATATTGGCGCTCGGTGTTTTCCTTGGTGCTCAGCGTGTCCTGCCAGCCGAGATAGTCCCAGTAATTGACGTGGTAGGCGAGCGCTATGATGTCGTCCTTGCCGGCGAGCTCAGCAAAGAACTCGTCGGCCGGCGGACAGGAACTGCAGCCCTGGCTGGTGAACAATTCGATCACGCCCAAGGGCTTGTCGCTTTGGGCGTTGTCGGTCCGCGGCTTATCCATCACGGCCTTGACGGGCTCGGCTGCAAGGGCCGCGCCGCCCAACGCGGTGAGGGCCAGCGCCAGTGCCGCAAGCCGCAATCGTCCTTGAATTGCCATGACTTTCCAATTCCCGCCGGTGACGCCGGCCTTGTTCTGATTGCCAAAATATGTGGCAGAAGCGCCAGTCAACGGGAAGTCACGTTGCGGTGAAATTTTGATGTTGCAGCAGCAGGTAAGGGCGCAATAGGCGGGGTGATTGCATTTCACGGCGCGGTTCGATTCGGGAGCAGCGTCCTCGCCATGGGGCAAACTCTCCTGACCCCAGTCGATCTCTATTGCGAACGGTCGGGGCCTGGACTTTGGGCAGAGCCGGCCAATGCTTCGACCAACCTGACTTTCATTGCCGCGGGACTGCTGGCGGCGACGGCGAGGTTGGGAAGGCGAAGGCAGTAGGCAGTAGGCAGTAGGCAGTAGGCAGTAGGCAGTAGGCAGTAGGCAGTAGGCAGTAGGCAGTAGGTGTCCTGTTTCCCTACTGCCTACTGCCTAAGCCCTACTCCCTTGCTGCTGTTAAGCAGCGAGATCCCGCAGCACGTACTGCAAGATGCCGCCATTCTTGAAGTAGTCGAGCTCGTCCAGCGTATCGATGCGGCAGACGATCGGCACGTTCTTCACCGTGCCGTCGCCGAAGGTCACCTTGGCGACCATCTTCTGGCGCGGCTTGATCGTGTCCAGGCCGTCGATCTCGACCAGCTCGTCGCCCTTCAAATTGAGCGAGGCCCATGAGGTGCCGTCCTCGAAGACAAAGGGGATGACGCCCATGCCGACCAGATTGGAGCGGTGGATGCGCTCGAAGGACTGGGCGATGACGGCGCGGACACCAAGGAGATTCGTTCCCTTGGCCGCCCAGTCGCGCGAGGAGCCGTTGCCGTATTCGACGCCGGCGAAGATCACCAGCGGCACGCCTTCCTGCTTGTATTTCATGGCGGCGTCGTAGATCGACATCTCCTCCTTCGAAGGATAGTGGATCGTGTAGCCGCCTTCGCGGCCGTTCTCGCCCAGCATGTGGTTGCGGATGCGGATGTTGGCGAAGGTGCCGCGCATCATCACCTCATGATTGCCGCGCCGCGTGCCGTACTGGTTGAAGTCGGCGACGCCGACGCCATGCTCGGTGAGATACTTGCCGGCCGGCGAAGCGGCCTTGATCGAACCGGCCGGCGAGATGTGGTCGGTGGTGATCTTGTCACCGAAGAGACCGAGCACCCGCGCGCCCTTGATGTCGCCGATCTTGCCGAAGGCGCGGCCCATGCCGGCGAAATAGGGCGGGTTCTGCACATAGGTCGAGTGGTCGTCCCAGGCGTAAGTCTGGCCTTCCGGCACCTTGACCTTCTGCCAATAGGCGTCGCCCTTGAAGACGTCGGCATATTTGCGGGCGAACAGCTCGCGGGTGACGTTCTTCTCGATGAACTCCTGGATCTCGGCCGAGGTCGGCCAGATGTCCTTGAGATAGACCGGCCTGCCGTCGCTGCCCTCGCCGAGCGGCTCGGTCGTCAGATCCCTGGTCACCGTGCCGGCCAGCGCATGCGCGACCACGAGCGGCGGCGAAGCGAGGTAGTTCGCCTGCACGTCCGGCGAGACGCGGCCTTCGAAGTTGCGGTTGCCGGACAAGACCGCGGCGGCGATCAGGCCCTTGTCGTTGATGGTCTTCGAGATCGGCGCCGGCAGCGGGCCGGAATTGCCGATGCAGGTGGTGCAGCCGAAGCCGACCAGATTGAAGCCGATCTGGTCGAGCTCCTTCTGCAGGCCGGACTTTTCGAGATATTCCGCCACCACCTGGCTGCCCGGCGCGAGCGAGGTTTTCACCCACGGCTTCTGCTTCAGGCCGCGCCGGTTGGCGTTGCGGGCCAGCAGGCCCGCGCCGATCAGCACACTCGGGTTAGAAGTGTTGGTGCAGGAGGTGATGGCGGCGATGACGACGTCGCCATGGCCGAGATCGTGATCGGTGCCCTCGACGGCGTAGCGCTTCGAGATCTCGGCGGCCTTCTTGTATTCGGTCTCCATCGCCTTGGCGAAGCCGGCGGGGATGTCCTGCAGGGCGACGCGGCCCTCGGGACGCTTCGGGCCGGCCATCGACGGCACCACGTCGCCGAGGTCGAGCTCGAGCAGATCGGTGAAGACCGGGTCGGCCGAGCCTGTGTCGCGCCACATGCCTTGCGCTTTCGAATAGGCCTCGACCAGGGCGATGCGGTTCTCCTCGCGGCCGGACATGGTCAGGTAGCGGATGGTTTCGGAGTCGACCGGGAAGAAGCCGCAGGTCGCGCCATATTCCGGCGCCATGTTGCCGATGGTGGCGCGGTCGGCCAGCGTCATGTTGGAGAGGCCGGGGCCGAAGAACTCGACGAACTTGCCGACCACGCCCTTCTTGCGCAGCATCTGGGTGACGGTGAGCACCAGGTCGGTGGCGGTGACGCCTTCCTTGAGCCTGCCGGTGAGGCGAAAGCCGATGACCTCGGGCAAAAGCATGGAGACCGGCTGGCCGAGCATCGCGGCCTCGGCCTCGATGCCGCCGACACCCCAGCCCAACACGCCGAGACCGTTGATCATGGTGGTGTGCGAATCGGTGCCGACGCAGGTGTCGGGATAGGCGACGGTTTCGCCGTCCTCCGAATTGGTCCACACCACCTGTCCGAGATATTCGAGGTTTACCTGGTGGCAGATGCCGGTGCCGGGCGGCACGACTCGGAAGTTGCGGAAGGCCTGCTGGCCCCATTTCAGGAACTTGTAGCGCTCTTCGTTGCGCTCATATTCGAGCTCGACATTGCGCGCGAAGGCCATCGGCGTGCCGAACTCGTCGACGATGACGGAGTGGTCGATAACGAGATCGACCGGCACCAGCGGATTGATCTTTTCCGGGTCGCCGCCGAGCGCCTTGATGCCGTCGCGCATGGCGGCGAGGTCGACGACCGCCGGAACGCCGGTGAAATCCTGCATCAGCACGCGGGCCGGGCGATAGGCGATCTCGACGCCGGCGGTGCCCTTGTCGATCAGCCAGGCGGCGACCGCCTGGATCGATTCGCTGGTAACCGAGCGGCCATCCTCGTTGCGCAGCAGGTTCTCCAGCAGCACCTTCATCGAATAAGGCAGCCGGGCGATGCCGGTGAGGCCGTTCTTCTCGGCCTCAACGAGGTCGAAATAAACATAATCCGCGCCACCTGCGGTCAGGGTGCGGCGGCAATTGAAACTGTCGAGGGATTTCGTCACGGCGATCCGTCCTTGTCTGTTCAGCCTGAAAGGGAACGGACGCCGTTGGCATGCAATCACGCGCAAAGGTGCGGGTACGGCCATTTCCGCTGTCCGCTCCCAAGCAACCCGAGCCGTTCAAGGCGGCGCGTGCGCTGGTTCGGCGCTAATTCTGATCCCGCGCCGACCGCTGGCACGGATGAACCGCATATAGAGAATTTCCCGGAATAGTTCTAGACAGTCGAAAGACGAATTTGCGTGAGGCGGCGAGCGCCGCGCAACGGTGCTTTCGGGACGGGCAAGAATGCGGCTGATCGCCGAAAATCTGGGCGGCGAGCGCGGCGGCGAGACGGTTTTCTCCAACATCAGCTTCGCGCTGGAAAAGGGCGAGGCGCTCATCGTCACCGGGCCGAACGGCGCGGGCAAATCGACGCTGCTGAGAATCGTCGCCGGGCTGCTGCCGGCCGCCGGAGGCAAGGTGCTTGTCGAGGGCGGCGGCGAGGCTTTCCCGACGGTCGCCTCGGCTTCGCATTATCTCGGCCATCTCAACGCAATGAAGACGGCGCTCAGCGTCGAGGAGAATCTCTGCTTCTGGCGCGCCTTCCAGGGCGAGCCGGGGCTGGACGTCGAAGAGGCGCTGGAGACGGTGGCGCTCGGCGGTCTCGGGCATCTGCCCTTCGGCTATCTATCGACGGGGCAGAGGCGACGCGCGTCGATCGCCAAGCTTTTGGTCAGCCGTCGGCCCGTCTGGCTCTTGGACGAGCCGACGGCGGGGTTGGACAAAGCTTCGGAGGAACGGTTCGCGGGGCTGATGCGGGGCCATCTCGACGATGGGGGGATCGTGGTTGCGGCGACGCATCTGCCGCTGGGGCTGGAAGGAGCGAAGGTGTTGAGGATGGGCGATTGATGTCGGCGCGAGGCACCCCCCTCTGCCCTGCCGGGCATCTCCCCCGCAAGGGGGGAGATCGGCAGTTTGGGCGCCTCGCTAGCCTTGCTACGCTGGAGATTGGCGAAAGCCGAGGCGACATCCAATCTCCCCCCTTGAGGGGGAGATGGCCGGCAGGCCAGAGAGGGGGGCCTGGGCGTGGGCATCTCAAATCATGCTAGCCCTCTTCCTCCGCGACATCCGCCTTTCCATCCGTGCCGGCGGCGGGGCGCTGATCGGCGTGATTTTTTTCCTCGCCGTGATCGTCACCATCCCGTTCGGCGTCGGTCCCGATCTCAACCTCCTGTCGCGCATCGGCCCGGCCATCCTGTGGATCGCTGCGCTGCTTGCCTGCCTGCTCGGGCTCGACCGGCTGTTCCAGGCCGACCGCGAGGACGGCTCGCTGGATCTCCTGGTGCTGAACGGCGACCGCCACATGCTGGCGCTGACGGTGCTGACGAAATGCCTGGCGCACTGGACGGGCAGCGTGCTGCCGCTGGTGGTCGCGGCACCTCTGCTCGGCCTGTTCATGAATATGGCGCCGCTGGGCATCGGCGCCACGGCGCTCACGCTTCTCGTCGGTACGCCGGCCATCACCTTCATCGGCGCGGCAGGCGCCGCGGTGGCGGTGGCGCTGCCGCGCGGCGGATTGCTTATTTCGGTGCTGGTGCTGCCTTTGACCATTCCGGTGCTGATCTTCGGCGTTTCGGCAAGCTATGGCGCGGTGGCCGATCCGGCGCCGTTCCTGCAGCCTTTCCTCATTCTTGCCGCGCTGACGCTGTTTCTTGCGGTGCTCGGTCCACTGGCGGCAGCGCTGGCGTTGCGGCACGGGACGGATTGAGGCGACGAAGACGTTGCCTCACTGCGGCACCGCGGCAAATTGCGGACCGGCCGACGCGGGGTTATGGAAAGACATGATCGGAACGGTTGACATGGCTACGAGCAGGGAGCGGTCGCTATGAGCGCGCACGCCCTGTTCGTCACTGCCGCCTATGCCATCACCGCCGTTGTGCTGGCCGGACTGATCGGCTGGATCCTGCTCGACCAGCGGGCGCGCAGGCGTGAGCTTGCGGCGCTGGAAGCGGCCGGGGTGCGGCGGCGTTCCGACAAGGCCGTCAAGCCATGAGCCTCGAAACCGAAGCGCCGCGCCGCCGCCTGTTCGTGCTTCTGCCGCTCTTGGTGTTCCTGGGTTTGGCGGGGTTGTTCCTGTCGCAGCTTCTCTCGGGCCGCGACACCTCGGAAATCCCCTCGGCGCTGATCGGCCTGCCGGCGCCGCAGACCGACTTGCCGCCGCTCGAAGGGACGAGCCTGCCGGGGCTCGCGTCAAAAGACTTTACCGGCAAGGTGACGCTGGTCAACGTGTTCGCGTCCTGGTGCGCGCCGTGCCGCGAGGAGCATCCGGTGCTGCTGGGCCTGTCGCAGGACAAGCGCTTCACGCTCGCCGCGCTGAACTACAAGGACCAGCCGGAAAACGCCCGCCGCTTCCTTGGCGAGCTCGGCAATCCGTATCAGGCGATCGGCGTCGATCCGGCCGGACGCGCGGCGATCGACTGGGGCGTCTACGGCGTGCCGGAAACCTTCGTTATTGGCAAGGACGGCAAAATCGCCTACAAGCATGTCGGGCCGCTGACGCCGGAGTCGGCGCGGGACCTGCTGCTGCCGCAGATCGAGAAAGCGCTGTCGGCGCCGGGCTGAGGCGCCTCCCGTCCGTCGTCATTCTAGGGCGAAGCAAGGAGCGAAGCGACGCAGCGCAGACCCTAGAATCCATTCCGTTACGTTGATCGTAGAACCCCGCGGTCAAGAACTGGCGCTTGTGGGCGCGCGTGCCTGCACCGCTGCGGCGCTCGAAGGTCACGGCATGGATCCTCGGGTCAAGCCCGAGGATGACGAAAGCGTCGAAGCTCAGCCGTAGATCTGCTTGTGGATCTGGTAGAGCATTTCCGAACGGTCGGCGCGCAGATCGGCGAGATCGCGGCTGGACAGGTTCTCGATTTCGGCGACAAGGCGGTTGTAGTGGCGGCGCTTGGCCATGCTGGCGCGGGCGCGGGAGACAAGATTGTCGAACATGACAGGGTTCCTTTCATGCCGCATTGGCGCGGCCGGTTGTTCCTCCCTGACGATTGCGAGCATGACATAGTAATGGTGCGTTGCAAAAGAAAGATGTTGCAATGCACCATTGCAGCCAGCGCATAGCCGGTTAATTGCAAGCTAACGGGCCATGCGTCCGGCGTGGCATACGAGACCGGTCGGCTTCACGCAGTTCTCATCCGTTTTTGTCATACAAATTGCTGGCGTGCCGTCTTGCCAGAACGGCTGCGGGCTGGCTTGATCCGCCCGTCACCTGATGCCGGGAGGAAATTGATGGCGGCCGCAGACTATTACGAAGTTCTCGATCCGCGCTTCGCGCGCCTGTTCAACGGCAGCGCGCAGGTGGAGAAGCTGTTCACCGGATGCCGCTGGGCAGAAGGACCGGCCTGGTTCGCCGCCGGCCGCTATGTCGTCTGGTCGGATATTCCAAACAACCGCATGCTGCGCTATGACGAAACCGACGGGAGCGTCAGCGTGTTCCGCCAGCCGTCCGGCAATTCCAACGGCAACACGGTCGACCGGCAGGGCCGGCTGGTGACCTGCGAGCATTCCGGCCGCCGCGTCAGCCGGACGGAGTTCGACGGCTCGGTCACTACCATCGCCGACAAATGGAAAGGCAAGCGGCTGAACTCGCCCAACGACGTGGTGGTGCGCTCCGACGGCTCGATCTGGTTCACCGATCCAAGCTACGGCATCGACACCGACTATGAGGGCGACAAGGCCGAAAGCGAGATCGGCGCCTGCAACGTCTATCGCGTCGATCCCGAGACCGGCGATGTCGAGGCGGTCATCACCGACATGGTGCGGCCGAACGGGCTCGCCTTCTCGCTCGACGAAAGCCTGCTCTATGTCGTCGACACCGGCCGGACGCATGGCGAGAAGAATCCGGCGCATATGCGCGTCTTCAATGTCGGCAAGCACGGCAAGAAGGTTTCCGGCGGCAAGGTGTTTGCCGACTGCACCGCCGGCCTGTTCGACGGGTTCCGGCTCGATTCGGACGGCCGCATCTGGACAAGTGCGGCCGACGGCATCCATTGCTACGACCCCGACGGCACGCTGATTGGCAAGGTCAAGGTGCCGGAAGTGACCGCCAACTGCGTGTTCGGCGGCAACAAACTCAACTGCCTCTACATCGCCGGCACCACCTCGCTCTACATGGTGCGGCTCATGGTGAACGGGGCCAAGACGTACTGACAGCGAGGCATATCAGCGGGAGAGAAAAATGCCGTTCGTCAACATCCGCATCGTCAAGGAAGTGATCGCCGCCGATCCGGCCGGCAAGAAGGCTGACATCGCCAAGAAGGTGACTGCGGCCATCATGGACGCCACCGGGCTTGGCAACGACGACGTCTGGGTGGTGTTCGAGGAGGTCAACGCCCGCGACTGGTTTGTCGGCAAGACCGATGTCGAGACGCGGAGGAAGGGGTAGGGGCTCTGCCTTCTCCCCTTGTGGGAGAAGGTGGCCTCGCGAAGCGAGGTCGGATGAGGGGTGTTCCAGCTTGGCGACGCCGTTTGTCCAGCGACAAGGTCGCCGTCGTCTCACTCCGCTGGAACACCCCTCATCCGTCTCGGCGCTGCGCGCCGATCCACCTTCTCCCACAAGGGGAGAAGGGGAAGACGCGCCACTCATCGTCCGCCAATAAACCCCACGAAAGCCTCGATCGCTCCACGCATCACCCTTCGGTTCGAAGGGTCTGCCAAAATAACCTCCACCTCCGCCGGCTTCTTGCCCAGCAGCGCGATCTCCAGCGCCGTCTCCTCATGCATCGCGAACGACATCGTCCGCATGATCTCGGCAAGCGCTGCCCGCGCATAGAGTGAGCGGGGCGAGGCGTGGACCAGCATCGCCGGCTTGCCGACCGCCGCGTCGCGCGACACCAGCCAGTCCAGCGCGTTCTTCATGCCGCCCGGCACGCCATGCGCATATTCCGGGCAGGAGACGATGACGCCGTCGGCGCGGGTCACCGCCTCGATCAGCCGAGCCGCTTCCGGTGGCGTGCGCTCGCCCTCGTCGTCGGGATTGAAGATCGGCAAGCGGCCGAGGCCATCATAAACCTGGACGTGGCAGGCCGCGGGCGCGTTCGCAGCCAATGCGGCAACCAGGGCCGAGTTGGTCGAGGCGGCGCGCAGGCTGCCCGATATGGCGATGATCTCGGTCAAGGGAGAGCCGGACGAAGGGTTGAGTCGTCCGGCAAGCCTACCACATGGTCTGGCGGTAATCGTGATCCAGCTCGCGGTCGATCTCGCCGGCGCTTTCGCTGAGCGCCAGCTGGTCGCGGATGATCTGGCCGAGCGTCGGCAGGGTGGCGCGCTCGTACCAGGTCTCCGGCTTCCACAGATCGGAGCGCATGAAGGCCTTGGCGCAGTGCATATAGGCGGCCTTGACGGTCACCACGATCACGCTCTGCGGTTCCTTGCGGTCGACGGCCAGGCGTTCGCGCAAGGTGGGATCGACGGTGATGCGGGCGTCGCCGTTGACGCGCAGCGTCTCGTTCATGCCGGGGATGAGGAAGAGCAGCCCGACCGACGGGTTGCGGATGATGTTTTCCAGCGTGTCCAGCCGGTTGTTGCCTGGACGGTCGGGGATGGCGATGGTGGTGTTGTCGAGGATGGCGGTGAAGCCGGGCTTGTCGCCTTTCGGCGTCACGTCGGCATTGCCGGCGCCGTCGGAGGAGCCGATCAGCACGAAGGGGCTCTTGCCGATGAAGGATCGGCAATGGCCGTCGAGGGCTTTGAGTTCCTTGCGGATCGAGCCGTCGGTCGGCCTCGGCGTCTTGTAGATTGTCCTCAGCTCGTCATGCGTGGTCAGAAATTCCATGCCGCCCCCTTTTTAACCCAATTCCGGACGGAGATTACGGCGAAGTCGCCGAACCCGACCGGCAGCCGCTTTTCCTGGAATTGCTTTAGTTTCCGGCCTTCTCTTGCTTGGACTTTTCCTCCAGCGAGTGGCGCATGATCAGCGGCATCTGGCTGAAGGTGAACAGCAAGGTGATCGGGATGGTGCCCCAGACCTTGAAATAAAGCCAGGTCGCCTCGGAAAAGTTGCGCCACACGATCTCGTTGAGCACGGCGAGGAACAGGAAGAACAGGCCCCAGCGGAAGGTCAGCTTGCGCCAGCCCTCGGCATCGAGCTGGAAGGCGGAATCGAAGACGTAGCCGAGCAGCGACCGGCCGAACAGCAGCCCGCCGAGCAGCGTGACGCCGAACAGCGAATTGATGATCGTAGGCTTCATGAAGGCGAAGGTCTTGTCCTGCAGGTAAAGCGCCAGCGCGCCGAAGACGAACACGACGATCGCCGAGACCAGCGGCATCAGCGGCAGGCTGCGCGTCAGCAGCCAGGAAGCGCTCAGCGAAAGCGCCGTCGCGACCATGAAGAAGGCGGTGGCGATCAGGATCGGCTCGCCGAGATGGGCGAGCACCGGGAATTTCTCGGCCAGCCACTCGCCGCGGATGGTGGTGAAGAAGAACACCAGGCCAGGGCCAAGCTCGAGCATGAACTTCAAGCCGGGGTTGACCGGCTTGCGGCGTGGATCGGACGGGTCGCGTTCGATGATGTTCATAAAAGTCCTTCTTACGCACGATCTGGCCGAAAAGCAGGCGGCCTTGCAGGATCGCGCCTTGTTCAAGCCACGCCGGCGATGGCTCTCGCGAACTCGCTGGCGGAAAACGGTTCAAGGTCGTCGACCTGCTCGCCGACGCCGATGAAATAGACCGGCAGCCGGTGCTTGGCGGCGATCGCCACCAGAATACCGCCGCGCGCCGTGCCGTCCAGCTTGGTCATCACCAGGCCGTTGACGCCGGCGACGTTGCGGAAGATCTCAACCTGGTTCAGCGCGTTCTGGCCGGTGGTGGCATCGACCGTCTGCAGCACCGTGTGCGGCGCTTCGGGATCGAGCTTGCCCAGCACGCGCACGATCTTCTCCAGTTCGGCCATCAGCTCGGTCTTGTTTTGCAGGCGCCCGGCCGTGTCGATGATCAGCACGTCGGAGCCGGCCTCCTTCGCCTTCTCGAAGGCGTCATAGGCGAGACCCGCCGCATCGGCGCCGAGCTTGGAGGCGACGACCGGCGATTTCGTGCGCTCGCCCCAGATCTTGAGCTGCTCGATCGCGGCGGCGCGGAACGTGTCGCCGGCGGCCAGCATCACCTTGAGGCCGCCATCGGTGAGCTTGGCGGCCAGCTTGCCGATGGTGGTGGTCTTGCCGGTGCCGTTGACGCCGACGACCAGGACGACATGCGGCTTGTGGCTGAGGTCGAGCTCGAGCGGCACGGCGACCGGCGCCAGCACCTTCTCCACCTCCGCCGCCATCACGGCGCGGACTTCGACGTCGGAGACGTCGCGGCCGTAGCGGCTGGAGGCAAGCGAATCGGTGACGCGCAGCGCGGTTTCCAGGCCAAGATCGGCGCGGATCAGCACGTCCTCCAGGTCCTGCAGCGTGTCTTCGTCCAACTTGCGCTTGGTGAAGACGCCGGCGATGTTGCCGGTGAGCTCGCGCGATGAGCGGGCAAGCCCTTCGCGCATGCGCTGGAACCAGGAGCGCCGCGGCGCCGGCTCCGGCGCCTTCACCGGCTCCGCCTTCTGCTCGACCTTTTTTGATACCGTTACCTTGCCGGCAGAGGGCGCGGGTGTCGGCGGCGACGGCAAAGCCTCCGGCTCCGGTGCGATCTCGGCATGGATCGGCTGCAGCTCGACGGGCGCGGGCTGTCGAATAGGAGGCGCGATTTCCGCTACGGCTTCGGCGGATGGTTCCACAGAGGGCGGCGCCGCTGGTGGCACCTCAATGGGCGCTGGCGTTTCGACCGGGACTTCGGCAGGCGGCGTCGGCACTTCGACCGGTGGCTGCTCAGGCAGCGGTTCCGGACGCGAAGGCTCGATGTCAGGTTGCGTCGGCGCAGGTGCGGGCACTTCCTGCGGAGCAGGTTCGGGCGTCGGCGCAGGTAAAGGCTCGGGTTGTGCAGGCGGCACTTCCTCGGGGGCCGGCGGCTCCGGCTTCTCGGGCGCCGGCTGCGGCTCTTCTTCCGGCTCAGGCTGCGGCAGCGGTTCCGGCTCGGCGGGAATGGTGGGCTCCGGCACCGGCGGGATGGACGGAGCGGGCTCGGGCTTCGGCTCTTCGGGGACAGGTTGAGGGGTAGGCTCTACCTCCCCCTCGATGGGGGAGGTCCCGAGCGCAGCTCGGGGGTGGGGGTGACTGGCGCCAGCGTCGGCGCCATCACCCCGCTCCGCCACTTCGTGGCGACCCTCCCCATCGAGGGGAGGGTAGGGTGCCTGCTCGGCCTCGGGCTTCAGCGCCTCCAGCGCGTCCCATTTGATCGGCGGCAGCGCTTCGTCGACGCGCTCCTCGACGACCTCTTTCCTGCCGAACGAAAATATCTTCTTGAAGAAACCAGCCATGCGTCTCGCAGTTCTCAGGCGGCTTGCGCGGCAAGCGGGGCCGCAATCAGTCGGGCGCCGTCATGGCCGGCGACCATGGCATCGACGATCTCGCCGGGCGCGCCGGCGTCGATCGCGGCCAGCGTAAAACCTTCGGTGCGGCCGAGCCCGTCGCGCTCGACCAGGATCGATTGCCGTGTGCCGGAGAGCGACGACAAATGATGGCGATAGGCGGCCTCGCCGGCGGCGCGCAGCCTGGCGGCGCGCGCCTTCACCACCTCACGGCGGACCTGCGGCATGCGCGCGGCCGGCGTGCCTTCGCGTGGCGAGAACGGGAAGACGTGGAGATGCGTCAGGCCGCATTCCTCGACTATTCTTTCCGAATTCTTGAACATCGCCTCGGTCTCGGTCGGAAAGCCGGCGATGATGTCGGCGCCGAAGACGACGCCCAGACGCAGCTTGCGCACGTCCTCGCAGAAGCGGATCGACTGGTCGCGCAGATGGCGGCGCTTCATGCGCTTCAGGATCATGTCGTCGCCCGACTGCAGCGACAGATGCAGATGCGGCATCAGCCTCGGCTCAGTGGCGATGGCGTCGAGCAGGTCGTCATCGGCCTCGATGGAATCGATGGAGGACAATCTCAGCCGCTTCACGTCGGGCACCTGGCGCAGGATGGTCTTCACCAGCTTTCCCAGCTTTGGTGTGCCCGGCAGGTCGGCGCCGAAGCTGGTCATGTCGACGCCGGTCAAAACGATCTCGGCATAGCCGTTGCCGGCGAGGCGCTTGACCTGCTCCACCACCGCGCCCATCGGCACGGAGCGCGAGTTGCCGCGGCCGTAAGGGATGATGCAGAAGGTGCAGCGATGGTCGCAGCCATTCTGCACCTGCACGAAGGCGCGCGCGCGGCCCTCGATGGCGTCGACCATGTGGCTTGCCGTCTCGCGCACCGAAAAAATGTCGTTGACGCGCGCCTTCTCGGTGTCGTTGACGCCGAAATCGGGCAGCGCGCGGTAGGAGTTGGCCTTGAGCTTCTCCTCATTGCCGAGCACCAGGTCGACCTCGTCCATTGCGGCGAAATTCTGTGGCTCGGTCTGGGCAGCGCAGCCGGTGACGATGATGCGGGCTGAGGGGTTCTCGCGGCGGGCCTTGCGGATCGCCTGCTTGGCCTGGCGCACCGCTTCGGCGGTGACGGCGCAGGTGTTGAAGATGAAGGCGCCGCCATTGAGCTCGCCCAGGCCGGCACTTTCGGCCTCGCGGCGCATCACTTCCGATTCATAGGTGTTGAGGCGGCAGCCGAAGGTGACGACGTCGATACCTGTCGTGGTGGAGGCTTGGGATACCACGCCTTTTTGAAGGGCGGACATCAGGCGGCGCTTTCGGTGTCGCGGGCCCAGGCGCCGGTCGAGGGATCGAAGCTGCCGGAAAATTCCCATTCGGCGGCACCTGTCAGGATGACGTGATCGTCGTCGCGCCATTCGACATTGAGCTCGCCGCCGCCGGGCGTCAGCAGCGAGACGCTGCGGCCGGTGCGCCTGGTGCGGGCCGCCGCGACCGCGGCGGCGCAAGCCGCCGAGCCGCAAGCCTTGGTGAGGCCGGCGCCACGCTCCCAGGTGCGGATGATCATCGTCTGAGGCGAAGTCACCTGCGCGATGGTGATGTTGGCACGCTCGGGGAAAATCGGATGGTTCTCAAGCAGCGGGCCGAAGCGGTCCAGCTCATAAGACCAGACGTCGTTGTCGACCCAGAAGATCACGTGCGGGTTGCCCATCGACACCGCCGAGGGCGAATGCAGCACGGGGGCGTCGATCGGACCGATCTGCAGCTCGATCATGCGGGTGTCGCGGAATTCTTCCGCCAGCGGGATCTCCTGCCAGCCGAAACGCGGCTTGCCCATGTCGACCGAGATAAGGCCGTCCGCATGCTCCTGCGCATTCAAGATGCCGGCGCGGGTCTCGAAGGTGAAGCTCTTGTTGCCCGTCTCGGCGGCCAAAGCCTGCACCACGCAGCGCATGCCGTTGCCGCAGGCCTGCGCGCTGGTGCCATCGGAGTTCAGGATGTCGACATAATAGGCGGTGCCCGGCGTCTTCGCGTCGTGGATCGCCATGATCTGGTCGAACTTGGTCGCCGCGTCGCCATTGAGGGCGATCGCGGCCGCCGCCGTCACCTTGTCGGCGCGGCCGCGCATATCGGCAACGATGATCTCGTTGCCGATGCCGTTCATCTTGGCGAAGGGGGCGCTGCCTGCCATCTAACCGGTCGTTCCAATCCGTTTGGCCAATCCGTTTGGGCGCTATATGGCGGAAACGGGCGGGAATTACCAGTCCGGTGAGGCTCTGGCGACGACGAAGAAGAGGCCGCGCAGCGACCGGTCGCGTAGCGACGACCAAGTGGTCGCGCCGGCGACGACCTGGCGGTCGCGCTTATGTTACCGCGAAGACGCCGAGCACGATCAGCAGGAAGATGATCAGCACGATGCCGATGAGAATGCGCGCGCCGGTAGCGGCCGCGCCTGCCAAAGCCGGCATGCCGAGCAGGCTCGCGGCGGCGGCAATGATGAGAAGGATGATGATCCACCTGATCATGGGGAAGCTCCAGCGATTTGCGTCGTCCGATCAACGCGTTTGGCCGGTTTGGGTTCCTTTGTAGATGGCCGGCACGTCCCACAGCTCTCCCGGTCGCATGGCACGGAAACGCTCTGGCGGCAGGTCTTCGGCGACCAAAGCCTCGGCCAGTTTCCGGGCCGGCTCATCGACCGGCTCGTCGGTGAGGTGGAAGGTGCCCCAGTGGCAGCCGGCGGCGAAGGCGGCGTTGCACAGCTTCATGCCCTGAACGGCCTCCTGCGGATTCTGGTGCTGCGGCGCCATGAACCAGCGCGGCTCATAGGCTCCGATCGGCAGGATGGCGAGGCGGAAGCCGCCATGCTTTTGCGCCATCAGCCGGTAGTTGATGCCGTCATGGAAGCCGGTGTCGCCGGCGAAATAGATATTGCCGGCCATCGTCTCGATGACGAAGCCCGCCCACAGCGCCATGCGGCGGTCGCGCCCGCCGCGCGCCGACCAGTGATGCGCCGGTTCGACATGGATGGCGGCCGTGCCGGCATCGAGCCTGTCGCCCCAATCATGCACGCTGAGCCGCATGCCGGGCGCCGCGCGGCCGATGATGGCGTCATTGCCGAGCGGCG
Organism: Mesorhizobium sp. CA15; assembly: GCF_020165215.1. Classification (NCBI taxonomy): domain Bacteria; kingdom Pseudomonadati; phylum Pseudomonadota; class Alphaproteobacteria; order Hyphomicrobiales; family Phyllobacteriaceae; genus Mesorhizobium; species Mesorhizobium sp. CA15. Next base: position 95,396 of record NZ_JAIUHQ010000014.1, on the reverse strand, counting down.
CGATCACCAGCGGATCGTGTCTCTCCCTCAGCCGCTTCAGCGTGGCGAGGTCGAGATGGTCGTAGTGATTGTGGCTGATCAGGACCAGGTCGATCGGCGGCAGGTCGGCAAAGGCAATCCCCGGCGCATTGACCCTTTTCGGCCCGGCGAAGGCGAAAGGCGAGGCGCGCTCCGACCAAACCGGGTCGGTCAGGATATTCAACCCCGCCGTCTGGATGAGAAGCGAAGCATGGCCGACCATAGTGAGTCTCAGCGCGCTGCCTTCCACCCGTCTATCCGGCTTCGCCGGGGGAAACGGGCTCGGAACCGAAGCCGGCCATTTCGCCCGCCTGCCGCCGAATTGCCATTTGAGAAGATCGGTGAAGCTCCCGGGCGGCTTGCCGCCGGGATTGAAGAACAGGGCGCCGTCGAAATGATCGCTGGGCGGCCCGCTGTAGTAGCGGTTGGCGGTTCCTTTCCTCGCGGCCATTCTGTCTCCCGCCCGCTTGTGTCGTCTCCTGAGATAAGGACGCGCCGGCCTGGCGCAAGCATTTTGCCGCCGAATGCCAATGGCCGAAGCCGGGCTCGTCTAGGATCGGCAGACAGGGGTGATCGTCATGGTAATGAAGCGAACCAAGACACCGTGGATGAAGGCGGAGGATTTCGGCCGCTCGCTGCCGCCTGGGGTCGGCATCAACCTGTTGGTTACCGACCTGACGGCGATGGAGGCTTTCTGCCGCGACGTGCTTGGCGCCCGGATCATCTATGGCGACGAGGATTTCGCGGCGATCGAGCTGTTGGGCTCGATCTTCATGCTGCACGCCGATCATTCCTATCTGGACAATCCGATGATCGGCGTCACCGCAGGCGCCGAGACTCGCGGGGCCGGTATCGAACTGCGCCTTTACGGCGCCGATCCGGACTCGGTCGAGAAAAAGGCGGCCGCGCTCGGCCACATCGTGCTGGCCGGCTCGATCGACAAGCCGCATGGCTTGCGCGAATGCTACATCGTCGGCCCGGATGGTTATGTGTTCGTGCCGAGCGCCAGGATTTAATATTGATATTTCAATAGATTACAAGGTTTTCAGCGGCGGCTTCCCGACTGTGGCTCTCCGCTGCGATAAATTTGCAACAGCCATTTCGAAAACCCTATTTTAACCATATCGGGTTGAAATTCTGCCACCTTCGCCGTCTTGGTGAAGCGGAGATTACGCGGATGGCTCCCCCCGGCCAGATCCGACGGAGGTGGTAAATGCATTTTTCAAGGACCGGCCTTGTGGCCGTATCGCTGGCCGCGCTCGTTGCGAGCGGCTGCTCGACTTCGCGCTTCTCGTCGATGGACGACCAGCAGCCGACACCGCTGACCCCGGCACCCTCCGGCACGGTGACGCAGAATCAGCTGCCGCCGCCGGCTTCCCCCGGCGCCGCCGATCCGTCGCAATTTCCGACCGCTCCGAAGAACACTCAGGTCGCGTCGCTGCCGCCGGACGGCACGGCGCCCGCCGGCGCCACCGATCTCACCGCGGCCAGCGTCGCCGGCGTCTGGAACGTCAATGTCTCCGGGCAGAGCTGCAAGGTGGCGACGCCGCAGACCAAGTTCGGCGCCGGCTACCGCGCCGGTCCGCTGCACTGCCCGGCGCCGATCGACGGCATCAAGTCGTGGAATGTCGCCGGCAAGCAGCTGACGCTCTACGACGAAAACGGCGGCACGCTGGCCAGGCTCTATTCGTCCGGCGGCGAAAAGTTCGACGGCCAGACTTCCAACGGGCAGCCGATCTCGCTTACAAGATAACGCGAAACCGCCCCTGTTTACGCAATTCCGGATGGGAACCGTTTCCCCCGGATTGCTCTGGAATGACTTACCCATGCACCTGCGCGACGGTATCCAGACCCACGCGACCGTCAGGCAGCGCTACGAGCATCTCGTCCAAAGCGGCGCGGCCGAGCGCGACCCGGCGCAGGAGCGGATCGTCGCTGCGCTCGACCGGTTGATAGACGAGATCTCGGCCAAAAGGCTGGCGCATAAATCGAGCGCGCTGGGCTGGCTGTTCGCGGCCAAGCGGCAGCCGCGCGAGCCGGTCAAAGGCCTCTACATCCATGGCGGCGTCGGTCGCGGCAAGACCATGCTGATGGACATGTTCTTCGAGCTGTTGCCGGTCCGGCGCAAGCGCCGCGTGCATTTCAACGACTTCATGGCCGATGTGCAGGATCGTATCCAGAAGCACCGGCAGGCGCGCAAGAATGGCGACGTCAAGGAAGACGACCCGATCCCGCCGGTGGCGCGGGCGCTCGCCGATGAAGCCTGGGTGCTGTGCTTCGACGAATTCTCAGTCACCGATATCGCCGACGCGATGATCCTGTCGCGCCTGTTCTCGGCGCTGTTCGCCAACGGCGTGGTGCTGGTCGCCACCTCCAATGTGGCGCCGGAGAACCTTTATCGCGACGGGTTGAACCGCCAGCTCTTCCTGCCGTTCATCTCGCTGCTTGAGCGCAATGCACATGTGATGACGCTGGATGCCGAGAAGGACTACCGCCAGGAAAAGCTCAACCGCCAGCCGGTTTATGTCACGCCGGACGACGCCGCGGCCGAGCGCGCGCTCGACGAGGCCTGGAAGGCGATGACGCATGGCCAGCCGATCGGCGAGGTGACGCTGACGCTGAAAGGCCGCCAGCTCGTCGTGCCGCGCGCCGCCGGCGACGCGGCGCGCTTTTCCTTTGCCGACCTCTGCGAAAAGCCGCTCGGCGCGCGCGACTATCTGACGATTGCCGGCCGCTTCTCGACCGTTTTCATCGACCATGTGCCGGTGCTGGGCGAAGGCAAGCGCAACGAGGCCAAGCGCTTCATCCTTTTGATCGACACGCTCTACGACCACCGCATGCGGCTGGTGATGAGCGCCGCGGCGCCGCCCGAACGGCTTTATACGGCCAAGCGCGGCACGGAAGTGTTCGAATTCGAGCGTACAGCCTCGCGCCTGGTCGAGATGCAGAGCCGCGACTGGCTGGACGGCTGGGCGGAACGGCGAAAAAAGGAGGTGGCGGCTGCAGAGGTGAGGCAGGCGCAAGCCTGAATTTCGTTCAGCGGTGCCCTGCTTAAGTCACAACCGCGTCATCGCCCGGATGAAGCCTTCTGATTTCAACGTTCATTGTGTAAATTCTCCTCAGTCGGCTCATAAACTTTGACGTTTACGTAATTCCCGATGCATCTAACCGATTGAAAACGTTAGGCTCAAAATAATCGTTTGAATTTCTTTCGCGCTGGAGTTATTCGGTGCGGCCAAATCTCGCGGTTTCCCGCATCCTTTCGGCCCCTCCGGCCCGTCACGACTTCGTCACAGACAAAGGAAAACATCCTCACATGGCACGCAACAAGATAGCGCTCATCGGCTCGGGCATGATCGGCGGCACGCTCGCCCATATGATCGGCCTCAAGGATCTCGGCGACGTGGTGCTGTTCGATATCGCCGAGGGCATTCCGCAGGGCAAGGGTCTCGACATCGCGCAGTCTTCGCCGGTCGACGGCTTCGATTCCCGGCTGACCGGCGTCAACGACTATGCCGGCATCGAGGGCGCGGATGTCTGCATCGTCACCGCCGGCGTGCCGCGCAAGCCCGGCATGAGCCGCGACGACCTTCTTGGCATCAACCTGAAGGTGATGGAACAGGTTGGCGCCGGCCTCAAGAAATATGCGCCGAAGGCCTTCGTCATCTGCATCACCAACCCGCTCGACGCCATGGTGTGGGCGCTGCAGAAGTTCTCCGGCCTGCCGACCAGCCATGTCGTCGGCATGGCCGGTGTGCTCGACAGCGCGCGTTTCCGCTATTTCCTGGCCGAAGAGTTCAAGGTCTCGGTCGAGGACGTCACCGCCTTTGTGCTCGGCGGCCACGGCGATTCCATGGTGCCGATGATCCGCTATTCGACCGTCTCGGGCATCCCGCTGCCCGACCTCGTCAAGATGGGCTGGACCTCAAAGGAGAAGCTCGACCAGATCGTGCAGCGCACCCGTGATGGCGGCGCCGAAATCGTCGGCCTGTTGAAGACCGGCTCGGCCTATTACGCGCCGGCGGCTTCCGCGATCGCGATGGCCGAATCCTATCTCAAGGACAAGAAGCGCGTGCTGCCCTGCGCCGCGCATCTCTCGGGCCAGTATGGCGTGAAGAATACCTATGTCGGCGTCCCGGTGGTGATCGGCGCCGGCGGCGTCGAGCGCGTCATCGAGATCGATCTGTCCAAGGCCGAGCAGAAGATGTTCGACAATTCGGTGGCGGCCGTGCAGGGCCTCACCGAGGCCTGCACCAAGATCGCCCCGCACCTCGCCGGCAAATAAAACGTCCTTCCCCCGGAGACCACGCGCATGAACATCCATGAGTATCAGGCCAAGGCGCTGCTGAAGACGTTTGGCGCGCCGGTCGCAAGCGGCGTTCCGGTGTTCAAAGCCAGCGAGGCGGAAGCCGCGGCAGAAGCGCTGCCCGGCCCGCTCTATGTCGTGAAGAGCCAGATCCACGCCGGCGGCCGCGGCAAGGGCAAGTTCAAGGAGCTCGGCCCCGATGCCAAGGGCGGCGTGCGCCTGGCGAAGTCGGCGGCGGAAGTCGTCGCCAATGCCAACGAGATGCTCGGCCACACGCTGGTCACCAAGCAGACGGGACCTGCCGGCAAGCAGGTCAACCGCCTCTATATCGAGGACGGCGCCGACATCGAGCGCGAGCTCTATCTGTCGATCCTGGTCGACCGCTCGGTCGGCCGCATCGCCTTCGTCGTCTCGACCGAGGGCGGCATGGACATCGAGACGGTCGCGCACGACACGCCGGAAAAGATCGTCACCGTTGCCATCGATCCGGAAAAGGGCGTGAGCGCCGACGACGTGAAGAAGCTCAACGCCGCGCTGAAGCTCGACGGCGATGCGGCGAAGGATGGCGGCACGCTGTTCCCGATCCTCTACAAGGCCTTCGTCGAGAAGGACATGAGCCTGCTCGAGGTCAATCCGCTAATCGTCATGAAGGACGGCCATCTGCGCGTCTTGGACGCCAAAGTGTCGTTCGACAACAATGCGCTGTTCCGCCACCCGGACGTGATGGAGTTGCGCGACACGACCGAGGAGGACGAGAAGGAGATCGAGGCGTCGAAATACGACCTTGCCTACGTCGCGCTCGACGGCAATATCGGCTGCATGGTCAACGGCGCCGGCCTTGCCATGGCGACGATGGATATCATCAAGCTGTATGGTGCTGAGCCGGCTAACTTCCTCGACGTCGGCGGCGGCGCTTCCAAGGAAAAGGTCACGGCGGCGTTCAAGATCATCACCAAGGATCCGGCGGTCGAAGGCATCCTGATCAACATCTTCGGCGGCATCATGAAATGCGATGTCATCGCCGAAGGCGTGATCGCCGCGGTCAAGGAAGTGGGCCTCAAGGTGCCGCTGGTGGTGCGGCTGGAAGGCACCAATGCCGAGCTCGGCAAGAAGATCATCAACGACAGCGGCCTCAATGTCGTGTCGGCCGACGATCTCGACGACGCAGCCAAGAAGATCGTGGCGGCGGTGAAGGGCTAAGCGGATGCCTCCGCGCAAGATAAACCTGGTCGAGGCGGCGGACGCGAAGATCGCCAAGGTGTTCGATCCGCATATCGCCGGCGACGTCAACGATGCCCAGGCCAAGGTCGCCAAGTTCGGCGAGGTTTTCGACTGGCATGCGCATGACAATGAGGACGAGGCCTTCCTGGTGCTGCGCGGCAGGATCGCCATCGATTTCCGCGACGGGCCGGTCGAGCTTGGCGAGGGCGATTTCATCGTCGTGCCGCGCGGCGTCGAGCATCGGCCGCGTTCGCTGACGAAGGAGCCGGTGGTGCTGATGTTCGAGCCGGCGACGACCTTGAACACCGGCAACGCCCGGAGTGACCTCACCGTCACCGACCTGAAGCGGCTCTGAGCCATGAACGCGTCACCCTTCTCTTCCCTCTCTGACGGTCACCAACGCCTGCAGGCGCTGGTCGGCGCGTGGCGCGGCGAGGAAGAGGTCGCGGCCACGCAATGGACCGATGCCGGCACGGCAACGTCAGAACTGCAGGCCGAGGCTGAGTTCGGCGGCTTGTTCGTGGTGCAGCGCTATCGCCAGCGCCGCGACGGCACCGTCTCGTTCGGCGCGCATAATGTGTTCGGTTTCGACCAGCAGAGCGGCCTCGTCACCATGCATCAGTTCGACTCGATGGGGTTCGTGCCGATGTCGCCGGCTACCGGCAGGTGGAACGGCAACGAGCTGATGCTGGAACGGTCGTCGCCGCGCGGCGCCGCGCGCATGGCGTACAGCTTTGACGGCGCTGACGCCTACCGCATGAAACTTCAGTTCAAGCCCGCCGGCAGCGATGCGTGGCAAGACATGGTGAGCGGCCTCTACCGGCGCGTTTCGCCTTCCGAGATGAAGGAAGGCTGAGCGATGGAGATCAGGACGGTTGAAGGGTCACACATAATCACACATATTGTACCTGTGTATTTATGTGGAGACGGACAATGAAGAACGTCACCTTGGCCATTGACGAGGCCCTCCTTGAAAAGGCGCGCGGCCTCGCTGGGCGTCGCCAGACGACGCTCAATGCCCTTATTCGCACGCTGCTCGCGCATGAGGTCGAGCAAGAAGACCGGATCGCCTGGGCGCGGGAAGGCATGCGCAGGTTGATGAAAGAATCGCCGCTCGATCTAGGCCCTGCATACAAATGGAACCGGGACGAGATCTATGCCGAACGAGAGGATAGAATGCTTTCTCGACTCGAACGTCCTCCTGTACGCGGCTTCGGAGGGGACGAGTGATCCTCGCCGCCACGATATCGCGCAAGGCCTTGTCCTCAGGACCGTGTTCGGCGTCTCTGGCCAGACCTTGGCAGAGTTCGCCAACGTGGCAAGGCGGAAGTCGGTCTCGGCCGATGCTGTGGTCGACCAATGGCTGGTCTTTCTCGGCACGCTTCCTTTTGTGCCGGTCGATCAGGCCTATGTCATCGCGGGGCTTCGTCTCGCGCGTCGCTATCAACTCAAATATTACGACGCGGCGTTGCTTGCAGCCGCGGAACGGCTTGGCGCGCCGATTTTCTACACCGAGGATCTCAACCACAACCAAGTCTATGGCTCGGTCCGGGCCGTCAATCCTTTCTTGTAATCGCTGAATTCAGAGGCGTTCCCACCCATGTCCATTCTCGTCGACAAGAACACCAAGGTGCTGGTTCAGGGTCTGACCGGCAAGACCGGCACGTTCCACACCGAGCAGGCGCTGGCCTATCACGGCACCAAGATGGTGGGCGGCATCCACCCGAAGAAGGGCGGCGAAATCTGGACCGGTTCGAAAGGCGAAAGCCTGCCGATCTTTGCCACCGTCGCCGAGGGCAAGGCAAGGACCGGCGCCAACGCGTCCGTCATCTACGTGCCGCCTGCGGGAGCCGGTGAAGCCATCATCGAGGCGATCGAGGCCGAGATCCCGCTGATCGTCTGCATCACCGAAGGCATCCCGGTGATGGACATGGTCAAGGTCAAGGCGCGGCTCGACCGCTCCACCTCGCGGCTGATCGGCCCGAACTGCCCGGGCGTGCTGACGCCCGACGAATGCAAGATCGGCATCATGCCCGGCAACATCTTCCGCAAGGGCTCGGTCGGCGTTGTTTCGCGCTCGGGAACGCTTACCTATGAGGCAGTCTTCCAGACCACCAATGTCGGCCTCGGCCAGACCACGGCGGTGGGCATCGGCGGCGACCCGGTCAAGGGCACCGAATTCATCGACGTGCTGGAGATGTTCCTCGCCGACGACGAGACCAAGTCGATCATCATGATCGGCGAGATCGGCGGCTCGGCCGAGGAAGACGCCGCGCAGTTCCTCAAGGACGAAGCCAAGCGCGGCCGCAAGAAACCGATGGCGGGCTTCATCGCCGGGCGCACGGCGCCGGCCGGCCGCACCATGGGCCATGCGGGCGCGGTGATCTCCGGCGGCAAGGGCGGCGCGGAAGACAAGATCGCGGCGATGGAATCGGCCGGCATCAAGGTGTCACCGTCGCCGGCGCGGCTCGGCACGACGCTGGTCGAGGCGATCAAGGGTTAAGGCAGTAGTGAGTAGGCAGTAGTCAGTAGTGAAAAAGGGACGAACGGGCGAGCAGCAGCTGAGCGGGATTTTTATCTTTCTACTCACGACTGCCTACTCACTACTCCCTAAAAAGGAGACGGAGCCAGGCTCCGCAGACGAAAATGGCAAGACAAGATCAGGCCAACGACCAATTCTCGCTCACCTCATTCCTCTATGGCGGCAATGCCGATTACATCGACGCGCTCTACGCGGCCTATGAGGACAATCCCGCCTCCGTCGATCCGGAGTGGCAGGATTTCTTCGCGGCGCTGAAGGACGACGCGGGCGATGTCCGCAAGAACGCCAAGGGCGCGTCCTGGGCGAAGCCCTCCTGGCCGCTGCAGGCCAATGGCGAGCTGATCTCGGCGCTCGACGGCAATTGGGGTCTGGTCGAAAAGGCGATCGAAAAGAAGGTCAAGGAAAAAGCCGTCGTCAACGGCGCGGTGCTTTCCGACGCCGACGTGCACCAGGCGACGCGCGATTCCGTGCGCGCCATCATGATGATCCGCGCCTACCGCATGCGCGGCCACCTGCACGCCAATCTCGACCCGCTCGGCATCGCCAAGCCGCTCGAGGATTACAACGAGCTGTCGCCGGAGAATTATGGCTTCACCGAAGCCGATTACGATCGGCCGATCTTCCTCGACAATGTGCTGGGCCTCGAATTCGGCACCATCCGGCAGATGCTGGATATCCTGACCCGCACCTATTGCTCGACGCTCGGCGTCGAGTTCATGCACATCTCCGACCCGGAAGAGAAGGCCTGGATCCAGGCGCGCATCGAAGGCGCCGACAAGGAGATCACCTTCACCGCCACCGGCAAGAAGGCGATCCTGTCGAAGCTGGTCGAGGCCGAGGGCTTCGAGCAATATATCGACGTCAAGTACAAGGGCACCAAGCGTTTCGGCCTCGATGGCAGCGAGTCGCTGATCCCGGCGCTGGAACAGATCGTCAAGCGCGGCGGCCAGCTCGGCCTGAAGGAAATCGTGCTCGGCATGGCGCATCGCGGCCGCCTCAACGTGCTCTCCCAGGTAATGGCCAAGCCGCACCGCGCCATCTTCCACGAATTCAAGGGCGGCTCGGCGGCTCCCGACGAAGTCGAAGGCTCGGGCGACGTCAAGTATCATCTCGGCGCCTCGTCGGACCGCGAGTTCGACGGCAACAAGGTGCACCTGTCGCTGACGGCCAACCCCTCGCATCTGGAAATCGTCGACCCTGTCGTGATGGGCAAGGCGCGCGCCAAGCAGGATCAGTTGTCCGGCCGTGAGCGCGGCGAGATCGTGCCGCTGTCTGAGCGCGCCAAGGTCATGCCGCTGCTGCTGCACGGCGACGCAGCCTTCGCCGGCCAGGGCGTGATCGCCGAGATCCTCGGCCTGTCGGGCCTGCGCGGGCATCGCGTCGCCGGCACGTTGCATTTCATCATCAACAACCAGATCGGTTTCACCACCAATCCGCGCTTCTCGCGCTCCTCGCCCTATCCGTCGGATGTGGCCAAGATGATCGAGGCGCCGATCTTCCACGTCAACGGCGACGATCCGGAAGCGGTGGTGCATGCCGCGAAGGTTGCGACCGAATTCCGCATGAAGTTCCACAAGCCGGTGGTGGTGGACATGTTCTGCTACCGCCGCTTCGGCCACAATGAGGGCGACGAACCGTCCTTCACCCAGCCGATCATGTACCGCAACATCCGCAGCCATAAGACGGTGGTGCAGATCTATGCCGACCGGCTGATCGCCGAAGGCCACGTCACCCAGGCCGAGGTCGACAAGATGCGGGCCGACTGGCGCGCGCATCTGGAAGCCGAATGGGAAGTCGGCCAGCACTACAAGCCCAACAAGGCCGACTGGCTGGACGGCGCGTGGTCGGGCCTGCGCACCGCCGACAACCAGGACGAACAGCGGCGCGGCAAGACCGCCGTGCCGGTGCGCACGCTGAAGGAGATCGGCAAGAAGCTGACCGAGGTGCCGAAGGATTTTGAGGCGCACAAGACCATCCTGCGCTTCCTCGAAAACCGCCGCCAGGCGATCGAGTCGGGCGAAGGCATCGATTGGTCGACCGCCGAGGCGCTGGCTTTCGGCGCCATCCTGCTCGACGGCAATCCGATCCGGCTTTCCGGCCAGGATTCGGAACGCGGCACCTTCTCGCAGCGCCATTCGGTGCTTTACGACCAGCGCGACGAGACCCGCTACATTCCGCTCAACAATCTCTCGGCGGCGCAGGCCGGCTACGAGGTCATCAACTCGATGCTTTCGGAAGAGGCGGTGCTCGGCTTCGAATACGGCTACAGCCTGGCCGAGCCCAAGGCGCTGACGCTCTGGGAGGCGCAGTTCGGCGACTTCGCCAACGGCGCTCAGGTCGTGTTCGACCAGTTCATCTCGTCGGGCGAGCGTAAGTGGCTCCGCATGTCGGGTCTCGTATGCCTGCTGCCGCATGGCTATGAGGGCCAGGGGCCGGAGCACTCGTCGGCGCGGCTGGAGCGCTTCCTGCAGCTCTGCGCCGAAGACAACATGCAGGTCGCCAACGTCACCACGCCGGCCAACTATTTCCATATCCTGCGCCGGCAGCTGAAGCGCGACTTCCGCAAGCCGCTGATCCTGATGACGCCTAAATCGCTGCTGCGCCACAAGCGCGCGGTGTCGACGCTGTCGGAGATGGCGGGCGAAAGCTCGTTCCACCGACTGCTTTGGGACGATGCGCAGCTCTTGGCCGACCAGCCGATCAAGCTGGTGAAGGACTCCAAGATACGCCGCGTCGTGCTGTGCTCGGGCAAGGTCTATTACGACCTCTATGAGGAGCGGGAGAAGCGCGGCATCAACGACATCTACCTGCTGCGCGTCGAACAGCTCTATCCGTTCCCGGCCAAGGCGCTGATCACCGAGCTGTCGCGTTTCCGCAATGCCGAGATGGTGTGGTGCCAGGAGGAGCCCAAGAACATGGGCGCCTGGTCGTTCATCGATCCCTATCTCGAATGGGTGCTGGCGCATATCGACGCCAAGCATCAGCGGGTGCGCTACACCGGACGGCCGGCCTCGGCCTCGCCGGCGACAGGGTTGATGTCGAAGCATCTCAGCCAGCTTGCGGCGCTGCTCGACGACGCGCTCGGCGAATAGGGCCGGGCGCGTAAGCAGACCGGACGAAACAGACCTCAAGAAGACAACGGACAGGCACAATGGCTACCGAAATCCGCGTCCCCACTCTCGGCGAATCCGTCACCGAGGCGACTGTCGGCAAGTGGTTCAAGAAGGTCGGCGACGCGATCGCCGCCGACGAGCCCCTGGTCGAGCTCGAAACCGACAAGGTGACGGTGGAAGTGCCCGCCGCGGGCGCCGGAACGCTGGCCGAGATCGCGGTCAAGGAAGGCGAGACGGTCAATGTCGGGGCGCTGCTCGGCTCGATTTCGGCCGGCGGCGCGGCTGCAGCGCCCGCCACCAAGCCGCAGGCGGTGGCGCAGGCTTCCAGCCCGGACGCCGCGTCCACCACCAAGCAGGCGGCGGCCGAAACCGCCAAGATGGCCGGCGACGCTGGTCCGGTCGAGCCGCGCACCATGCCGCCGGCGCCGGCCGCGGCCAAACTGATCGCGGAACACAATCTCTCGGTCGACCAGCTGTCCGGTTCCGGCAAGCGCGGCCAGGTGCTGAAGGGCGATGTGCTCGACGCCATCGCCAAGGGCGCCCCTTCCCAGCCGGCCGAGACGCCGAAGGCCGCTCCGGCGCCCGCCGCGGCCCGCGTGCCGTCCACCGCCGAGGATGCGCCGCGCGAGGAGCGCGTGCGCATGACCAAGCTGCGCCAGACCATCGCGCGCCGCCTGAAGGAGGCGCAGTCGACCGCCGCCATGCTCACCACCTTCAACGAGGTGGATATGAGCGCGGTGATGGCGCTGAGGGCCAAATACAAGGACGTGTTCGAGAAGAAGCATGGCGTGAAGCTCGGCTTCATGGGCTTCTTCACCAAGGCTGTGACGCATGCGCTGAAGGAGATCCCGGCGGTCAATGCCGAGATCGACGGCACCGACATCATCTACAAGAATTTTGCCCATGTCGGCGTCGCCGTCGGCACAGATAAGGGCCTCGTCGTGCCGGTGGTGCGCGACGCCGACCAGATGTCGATCGCCGAGATCGAGAAGGAGATCGGCCGCCTGGGCCTCGCAGCGCGCGACGGCAAGCTGTCGGTGGCGGATATGCAAGGCGGGACGTTTACGATTTCCAACGGTGGTGTTTACGGGTCGCTGATGTCGACGCCGATCCTGAACGCGCCGCAGTCGGGCATTCTCGGCATGCACAAGATCCAGGAGCGGCCGATGGTCGTCGGCGGCCAGATCGTCATCCGGCCGATGATGTATCTGGCGCTCAGCTACGATCACCGCATCGTCGACGGCAAGGAAGCGGTGACCTTCCTGGTGCGGGTCAAGGAAAGCCTGGAGGATCCCGAGCGGCTGGTGCTCGATCTGTGATCGGAGCCGATCCGCAATGAGCGGCTGGCTGGAACGGTTCGGGTTCGGGCTAGGCCGGACGGCACGCGGCTTGCGGCGCGGCATCTTCCTGCTTGGCCTCTCCGCCGCCATCCCGTCGCCCGCAATGGCCGCCGACTGGGATCCGGCGACGGCCAGCAGCAATTTCGGCATCTTTGCGCTCAGCGACGCGCAATTGGCGGAGCGCAAGATCACCGTCACGCAGATCGGCGAGCTCGAACTCCCGACCGGCGAGATCATCGCCTGCGATCCTCTGATCACGACCGACGACTGGCCGGCGCTGGCGCGCAGGGTGAAGCCCGGGCACTATCCGGTCGCGCTGTTCGAGGCGCAGGGTCGCGTGGCCGCGGCGTTCCTTCGCTTCCGACCCGGCGTGCCTGTGCGCTGGGAGCTCGCCACTCTGCCCGGTCAGGACGTCTCGACGCTGAACGGCGACGAGATTTTCGGCTATCCCGTCGACGCCGGCCTCGGCTCGTTCATGGACAAGGCGGCGATGGCCTTGATGACGGCCGCGCAGGACAAGCTGAAGCCCGATCAGAACTATTATGACGATGTGCTGGCGGCCGAGTTCGCGCCCAACCAGGACCGGTTCGTCATGCACCATCCGGCCGCCGGCAATCCGGTCAACATCGCGATGTTCTGGAGCGGCTGGGGCGATGGGTTCTATCCGTCCTTCTGGGGACTGGACGCGGCGGGCGAGCCGGTGGTCCTGATGACCGACTTCGGCGTGCTCGAAAACGCCGACGGCCGCGAGAGCGACCAGGCCAAGTGATGACGAATGCCGCCTCGCCCATGATCGGATTGATGGCCGGATCGCTGGCGCTTACGGCTGCGAATTCCAGCGCCCATGCCGCCTGCCCTATCCAGCTTGCCGTCTATGGCGAGGCCCGGAGTGGCGCCGAGATCGACTTCACGCCGGCCGGCAGCTCGGCGACGATCACCAACGCCTTCCGCATGATCCTCGACAACAATGTCGTGCTCGACGGCATCGCGATGTGGACTGAAGGCAGCGCCGCGCGGCCGCACGGCTCGCTGATGTACAAATGCCCGACGGGCGACGTCACCGGCGAGGAGCTTGCCGCCTGCACGGTCTGGGAAGGCGTCGTCTACAGCGCAGACGACAAGGGCACGATCGGCCTGCTGCCGGCCGAAGGCGCCGACGCACCGAAAAGCCTGATCTTTCCCGATCTCGGAGCGTCGCTGGAGATGTCGGCCGCCTATGGCCCGGCCGGCTTCTCCAAGGTGCCATGGGACATTTTCGTGCTGAAAGGCTGCCAGGAATGAGTGCGCACAGAAAGACGCTGCTGGTCACTGGCGGCAGCCGCGGCATCGGCGCCGCCATCTGCCGACAGGCGAGCCAGGCCGGCTACCGGGTGGCAATCAACTATGTCTCCAACCAGGCGGCGGCGGACACGCTGGTCGCCGAGCTGAAAGCCGGTGGCGGCGATGTTTTCGCGGTCAGAGGCGATGTCGGCAACGAGGCCGATGTCCTGGCGATGTTCGAAGCCGTCGACCGGGCCTTTGGCCAGCTCGACGCCTTCGTCAACAATGCCGGGATCGTCGATGTCAAAGCGCGGGTCGACGAGATGAGCATGGCGCGACTGGAGCGCATGATGCGCATCAATGTCGTCGGCTCCTTTCTCTGCGCCCGCGAGGCGGTGAAGCGCATGTCGACGCGGCATGGCGGCAGGGGCGGCGCTATCGTCAACTTGTCCTCGGCGGCGGCCAGGCTGGGATCGCCCGGCGAATATGTCGACTATGCTGCCTCCAAGGGCGCGATCGACACCATGACCATCGGGCTCGCGCGCGAAGTCGTGCTGGAGGGCATTCGCGTCAACGCGGTCAGCCCCGGCATCACCGAGACCGAAATCCACGCCTCGGGCGGCCAGCCCGACCGTGTGGCGCGGATGCAAGACGCGCTGCCGATGAAACGCGCGGGAACGGCCGACGAAGTCGCCAGCGCGGTTCTCTATCTAATGTCGGATGCAGCCTCCTATATAACGGGCGCGATCCTGAATGTGAGCGGCGGCCGCTAAGGGCCAGACCAGAAGGAACCATCATGGCTTATGACGTCGTAATCATCGGATCGGGACCGGGCGGCTATGTCTGCGCCATCAAGGCGGCGCAGCTCGGGCTGAAGACGGCGGTGGTCGAGAAGAACGCCACCTTCGGCGGCACCTGCCTCAACATCGGCTGCATCCCGTCGAAGGCGCTGCTCTACGCCTCCGAGATGTTCGCGGAAGCCGGCCATGCTTTCGATACGCTCGGCATCGAGCTGCCGGCGCCGAAGCTCAATCTGAAGAAGATGATGGCGCATAAGGACGCGACGGTTGCGTCCAACGTCAACGGTGTTGCCTTCCTGTTCAAGAAGAACAAGATCGATTCCTTTCGCGGCACCGGCAAGGTGATTTCCGCAGGCAAGGTTTCGGTGACCGGCGAGGACGGCAGGGTCGAGGAGATCGAGACCAAGAACATCGTCATCGCCACCGGTTCCGATGTCGCCGGCATCCCGGGCGTCAAGGTCGATTTCGACGAGAAGGTGATCGTCTCCTCCACCGGCGCGCTGTCGCTGGCCAAGGTCCCGGCCAGCTTGGTGGTGGTCGGTGGCGGCGTCATCGGGCTGGAGCTCGGCTCGGTGTGGGCCCGGCTTGGCGCCAAGGTCACGGTGGTCGAGTTCCTCGACAACATCCTCGGCGGCATGGACGGCGAGGTGTCGAAGCAGTTCCAGCGGCTGCTCTCCAAGCAGGGGTTCGAGTTCAAGCTCGGCGCCAAGGTCACCGGCGTCGCAAAGGCCAAGAAGGGCGCCAGCGTCACCTTCGAACCGGTCAAGGGCGGCGCGGCGGAAACCATCGAGGCTGATGTGGTGCTGGTTTCCACCGGGCGGCGGCCCTATGCCGACAGCCTGGGGCTGAAGGAAGCGGGCGTCGAGGTCGACGAGCGCGGCCGCGTCAAGACCGACGGGCATCTCAGGACCAATGTTCCCGGCATCTATGCCATCGGCGACGTCATTGCCGGGCCGATGCTGGCGCACAAGGCCGAGGACGAAGGCGTGGCGGTGGCCGAGACGATCGCCGGCCAAGCCGGCCATGTGAACTACGACGTCATCCCGAGCGTCGTCTACACCAGCCCGGAAATCGCTTCGGTCGGCAAGACCGAGGAAGAGCTGAAGAAGGCCGGCATCGACTACAAGGCCGGGAAATTCCCGTTCAGCGCCAATGGCCGCGCGCGCGCCATGCTGCACACCGACGGCTTCGTGAAGATCCTGACCGACAAGGCGAGCGACCGCGTGCTCGGCGTCCATATCGTCGGCTTCGGCGCCGGCGAGATGATCCACGAGGCGGCGGTGCTGATGGAATTCGGCGGTTCGTCCGAAGACCTGGCGCGGACCTGCCACGCGCATCCGACGATGTCGGAGGCGGTCAAGGAAGCGGCGCTGGCGACATTCTTCAAGCCGATTCATATTTAGCCGCGCGCCAGCGCAGAACCCATCGCTTCGGCATCCTAGTCTAGAGCAATTCCAGGAAAAGTGCGTAGCGATTTTCCGTCCGGAATTGTGTAAAAACAAAGACTTAGAGTGGTTCGGCGATTCCGTGAAACACTGAACCGCTCTAGGGCGAAGAAGAAGCGAAGCGACGCGCGTAGACCCTAGGATCCACGCCGTGACGCTAAGGCGTTGCAACGCTTGCAGAATTTTGCGCTGTTGCGCTCTACGGCAACGGTCGCGGCATGGATGCCCGGTCAAGCCCGGGTATGGCGAAGGCCGCCGTAGTTCTCCCCAACCAAAACGGCCCGCCCATCGGCGGGCCGTTTGTCGTCAAGCTGCAGCCCGGTTACTGAGCCGGCGCAGGTGCCGGAGCCGGCGCAGGGGTCGGCGCGGGCGTAGGCGCCGGAGCTGGCGTGGGAGCCGGGGTGGGCGCCGGAGTTGGCTCAGGCGCCGGAGCGGGCGTTGCAGGCGCCGGGGCAGGCGTGCTGGCCGCCGGCGGCTCAGACGGGGCGGGGGCATGCTCGCCGCCGCTTCTGCCAAAGACATAATACGCAACAATGGCCAGGATAATGACAACAAGGGCGATCAGCCACCCGCTGCCGCCACCACCGCCACGCGTTGGGGGAGGCGTGCTCGAAGGGGTGTAGGGATCGTTAGGGTTCGCCATGAAACGTGTCCTCCTTGGATGAAAGTCATCAAAATAACAGCCATCAACGCGCTGAGCCCGCATCGGGTTTCACGCGAACGGACGGAAAGCGCTGAAAAACCGGCGTTTTCAGGTCCGCCAGCCGCCAGACGACTCAGTTGACGGCGGTAACACTATACCCTGCCTTGCGAAAATCCTCGACCAGTCCTTCCGGACCGGGCAGATGCATGGCGCCGACGGCCATGAAGACGTTGCCCTTGGCCAGAATCGGCCCGGCATGCGCCGCCATCACCTTGTTGCGGCTGGTGATCATGGTCTGCTCGAAGACGGCATAGCCGGCCTTGTCGTCCGCCGTCTCCGGCAGCACGGCGCGGAACAGCGGCCAGAACATGCCGACCTCGCCACGCTGGTAGAGCACGATCATCGTCTCGTTGACGTCGTTCACCTTGTCGCCGAGCTTCATCGTCTCGACCAAGCTCTTCATGTGGAATTCGATCGGCAGCGAAGCCATGGCGCGCAATTGATCGACGGCGGTTTCGAGCCCTTCGACGTCCTTTCCCGAAGCCTTGGCGTCCGAGGCAAGCTTGACGTCCAGCACGGGTTCGCCGGCGCTCTGGCGCGCCACCTCGCAGGCCGGCAACGCCATCATCGCCGACAGGATCCACGGCTTCATCTTGGCGACCGTCGCCGGCGGGATGCCGCGCGCGTCGAGCCCCTTGTCCAGCGCCGCCGCATCGTCCGGCGACAAGAGCGACGACAAGGTGGTGTTGTCGGTGAACATCATCAGGCCGGGTTCGCTGGCCATCGCGGCCATCATCTTCGCCCTGTCCATTGCGTCGGTGGTTTCAATGACGATTGTGCCGGCGCCGTCATAGGCTTTCTGCGCCGCGGCCGGCAGCGTCGTGACGCGCGTATCGGTCATGTGCATGGTGCCGAACAGATAGGACGGTTTTTCGCCGGGCTTCTCCAGCTTCCACAGCAGGCCCTTGCCGTTGGGTACGGCCGCGGCCTCGGTCTCGACCTTCTTGAAGGCGGCGGGATCGTTCTTCTCCAGCGCCGTCAACAGATCGGCGCCGGCGCAATTGGGCGCTGCGGCAAGCGCCCGGCCGGCAAGCAGCAGGACGGCCAGGAAAGACAAGAAGAACAGCAGGTTGAGCGCTGCAAGCAGCTTCAACGAGACCAGGGCCGCGCGGTCGGCGATGGCGATGACGCGTTTCATGAAGAAGCATCTTAGCGCCGAAAAGCGGCAAAACGGTTAATCGCGAGGATGAAATTGTTTCTGGTCGGGTAAGCTGTCGGATGGAATGCCTTAATCGTTGGCGGAGGCGCCATCGTCTCGTCATCCAGGGGCGGAGCAAGGAGCGAAGCGACGCGCGCAGACCCGAGGATCCATTCCGTGACTTTGAAGCGTTGCGACGGGCGCAGAATTCTGCTCCGCTGCGAAGCGTCGAGGTCACGGGATGGATTCTAGGGTCTACGCGCGTCGCTGCGCTCCTTGCTCCGCCCTAGAATGACGACGTCCCGCGGCGCCCGTTCACGCCCTTGGATGCGCCTTCTCGTAGATGTCGAGCAGCCTCGCGGTGTCGACGCCGGTGTAGATCTGGGTGGTCGACAGGCTGGCGTGGCCGAGCAGTTCCTGGATGGTGCGCAGGTCGCCGCCGCGGCCGAGCAGATGAGTGGCGAAGGAATGCCGCAGGGCATGCGGCGTCGCGGTGTCGGGCAGGTTGAGCGCCGAGCGCAGCTTCGCCATCTCGCGCTGGACGATGGCCGGGTTGAGCGGGCCGCCACGGGCGCCACGGAACAGCGGGCCGTCGGGACCAATATGGAAAGGGCAGAGCCGGCGGTATTCGGCAACCGCCTTGCGGGCCACCGGCAGCACCGGCACCAGCCGCGTCTTGCCGCCCTTGCCGGTGACGCGCAGCACACTGTCGGCTTCCGTTGCGAGGTCGGCGCCGGTCAGGCCCAGCGCCTCGGAGATACGCAGGCCGGAGCCGTAGAGCAGCGTCAGCACGGCGGCGTTGCGTGCGGCGATCCACGGCTCTTCCGCCAGTTGGCCCTCCATCGCCACGACCTGCCTGGCGTCGCTTGCCGTCAGCGGCTTGGGCAGCGATTTCGGCTGGCGCGGCGCGCGCAGGGCTGCGGCGCCTGCCGCGTTGACCAGGCCGCGTTTTTCGAGAAAGCGCAGCAGCGAGCGGATGCCGGCAAGGCCGCGCCCCAGCGTGCGGGCGCCGGCGCCTTCATTGCGACGCGCAGCGAGGAAGCCGCGCAGATCGGCCGGCCGCAGGTCCGCGATGTCGGAGATACCCGGCGCGCCGCCGCAATGGCCGGTCAAGAAATGCAGGAACTGGCGGGTGTCGCGCTCATAGGCCTCGACCGTCTCCGGCGACAGGCGGCGCTCATGCGCCAGCGCTTTCAGCCAGGTCTCGCGCGCTGCCTGGAGGTCGGGTTTTGCCGGGATGAGGAATTCCTGCATGGGCTTTTTCCGTTTTTGGCAGTTTCGGACGTGCGGGTTAGGAAGCGGTGAAGAGGCGTCATTGAAATGACGGCTTGAGGGGATTAGAGCAGGGCAAAGGAAGCGCCGCCGATGCCGAAGCTCGAAAACCCCGTACAGATGGCCGTGATCGGTGCCGCGCACGGCATCAAGGGCGAATTGCGGGTGAAAACCTTCACCGGAGACCCGCTGGCGCTGGCCGATTACGGCCCGCTTTATGCCAGGGACGGCCGCGCCTTCCAGATCACCGATATCAGGCCGGCCGGGACTGTGGTGGTTGTGCGCTTCAAGGGCGTCGGTGACCGCAACGCCGCCGAGGCGCTGGCCGGCACCGAGCTTTTCGTCGACCGCTCGGTGCTGCCCGACGACGGCGAGGAGGACGAGTTCTATCACGCCGATCTCATCGGCCTCGAGGTCAGGGACGATACGGGCGTCATCGGCAGGGTCGTCGCCGTGCATAATTTTGGTGGCGGCGACATACTCGACGTCACGCTTGCCGGTCGCAAGGGCGTGCTGATTCCGTTCACGCAGGCCGCGGTGCCGCATGTCTCGATCGCCGACGGTTTCGTCGAGGTCAACTCTCAGGCGGCGGGGCTGGTCGAAGACGAAGAAGGCGACGAAGCGCCCAGGGATGTCGGATTCGACCCGAAGGGTCGGCCGCGCGGACCGAAGGATGCCGGGGGCAATCGGTGAGCTTTGCCGCCTCGGTGCTGACGCTCTATCCGGAGATGTTTCCGGGCGCACTCGGCCTGTCGCTGGCCGGCCGCGCGCTGGAAGTCGGAACTTGGTCGCTCGAAGCGATCCAGATCCGCGATTTCGCCACCGACAAGCACCGCACCGTCGACGACACGCCGGCCGGCGGCGGCGCCGGCATGGTGATGCGCGCCGACGTGCTGGCCAAAGCCATCGACCACGCCTCGCCGCCGGGCGACGAGCGCCCAAGGCTGCTGATGAGCCCGCGCGGCAAACCGCTGACGCAGGCGCGTGTGCGCGAGCTCGCCGCCGGGCCGGGCGCGGTCATCCTGTGCGGCCGCTTCGAAGGCGTCGACCAGCGGCTGATCGAGGCGCGAGAACTGGAAGAGGTCTCGATCGGCGATTTCATCCTGTCGGGCGGCGAGCCGGCAGCACTTGTGCTGCTCGATGCCGTCGTGCGGCTGTTGCCGGGCGTCATGGGCAATGCCGTGTCGGGCGAGGAAGAAAGTTTCGAGAACGGCCTGCTCGAGCATCCGCACTACACGCGTCCGCAGGAGTTCGAAGGCAGGCCGATTCCGGACGTGCTGATTTCCGGCAACCACAAGAAGATTGCAGAATGGCGGCGCGCGGAGGCCGAGAAGCTGACGCGAGAGCGGCGGCCGGATCTGCTGCGCGCTCAGCCCTTGGTGAAATAATAAAAGGCCAGGAACAGGCCAACGGCGACGACGAAGCCGCGCACGATGCCTTGCGGCACGCGCTTGGCGATCCAGACGCCGGCATAGCCGCCCAGCGCGCCGCCCGGGATCATGACGATCGCCTGCGGCCAGGCGACGACGCCGCCCGAAACGAAGACCAGGATGGCGATGGCTGCGATCACCACGGCCAGCATGTTCTTCAGCGCGTTGAGCCGGTGGTAGTCGCCGGCCTGCGTCAGGCCGAGCGTCGCCAGCATCATCACGCCCATGCCGGCGCCGAAAAAGCCGCCATAGACGGAGGTCGCGAACTGGGCGAGCGATCCGGCGAATGAGCCGACCTTGGCTTCGGCCCCAGGCTTGGGCGCCGGTTTCAGCCACGGCCCGGCGGCGAACAGCGCGGTGGCGGCGATCAGCAGCCAGGGCACCAGCGCGCGGAAAGATGGATTGGAGAGCGCAAGCAGGATGAGCGAGCCGGCCAGTGCGCCCAAGGCGGAGATGACGCAGAGCAACAGCGCCTGGCGCCAGAAATGCCTGATGTCGTCGAGATAGGCTAGCGTCGAGGTGATATAGCCGGGAAACTGCGTCACCGAGGAGGTGGCATTGGCGACAATCGGCGGCAGGCCGACCAGCGTCATGGCACCGAAGGTGACGAAGGTGCCGCCGCCGGCGACGGCATTGACCGCGCCGGAGACAAAACCTGAGAGAAAGAGCAAGGCGGCATCGAAGAAAGTCATTTTCCCCGCTTAGGAAGCTTGCGAGCCGCGCGCAACCCGGCACGGCCGCAGTAAGTGTGGGCCATGGGCGCAAAAATATGCCTCAAAGCCCTTGTCTTGGTGCATGTCGTGGTGCCGGAACCGCGCACACTTCCGGGCGACATGCATTAGGGCGTGACAAAGCGGCAAAATGGCTGTATGTGCCCGCCCGAACCGGAAGAACGATCTTTCGGGCCCGTCAACAAGTGCGGTGTAGCCGTCCCTGCCCGATGTCGAAGACAAAGGGCATAGCCGAGCGGTCATTGGAACTGCAAGGCGAGCGCAGGACGCTCTGACTGTCGGAAGAACAAGAAGTGGATATTTGAGATGGATCTCATCCGTCAGCTCGAGGCCGAACAGGCCGCCAAGATCGAAGCCAAGCGCAAGCTGCCCGAATTCCAGCCGGGCGACACCGTACGCGTCCAGGTGCGCGTCACCGAAGGCACTCGCACCCGCGTCCAGGCCTATGAGGGCGTCGTCATCGCCCGCGCCGGCTCGGGCTTCCAGGAGAATTTCACCGTACGCAAGATCTCCTATGGCGAAGGCGTGGAGCGCGTTTTCCCGGTCTACTCGCCGATGGTCGAGGGCGTCGAGATCGTGCGTCGCGGCAAGGTTCGCCGCGCCAAGCTCTATTACCTGCGCGACCGTCGCGGCAAGTCGGCCCGCATTTCGGAAAACACCGGCGTACGCGCCCGCAAGCTGAACGATGAGGAGCGCGATGCGCTGAACGCCGAACGCGCCCGCATCGAAGCCGAGAAGGTCGCCGCGGCCCAGGCGCTGGCCGCCGAGACGGCCGCCAAGGAAGCCGCCGAGAAAAAGGCTGCCGCCGAGGCCGCTTCGGCCGAATAAGGTTTTTGCGAGACAGGTTTCGGAAAGGCGGCTTCGGCCGCCTTTTTTCGTTGTGCAGCTGTCGCAAGCGTGCGGAATTTGATCGAAGCCTTCGCGTTTCGAAACCATCCTTGAAGAGCACTGGATTGCGCATTCACGCGCCGCGGCAGTGCGGAGCGGCTTGCAAGGCGCATGCGGCAAGCTAAAGTCGGCGCCGGATTTCTTTTGGCGCGTGAACATCGCGCGGCCAATCATCTTCGGGGAGTTTGTCATGACCAAGTCGAAACTGCTGCTGGCCGCCATGGTGGCCTGGCTTCTCGCGCCTGTCGCGGCGCTCGCCGATACGCTACCCGATCTCGGCGGCAAAAAGGTCGTGGTGGTGACGGAAAACGCCTATCCGCCGCTGCAGTTCATCGACAAGAAGACCGGCAAGCAGATCGGCTGGGAATATGACGCGATGGACGAGATCGCCAAGCGGCTGAACTTCAAGGTCGAATACCAGAACACCTCCTGGGACGCGATGATCCAGGCGGTCTCCGACAACCAGTACAACATCGGCATGACCGGCATCACCATCAAGGACGACCGCAAGGAGAAGGTCGACTTTTCCGATCCCTATATGCGCTCGGAGCAGTTCATGCTGGTGCGCGGCGACGAAAGCCGCTTCACCGACGCGAAGAGCTTCGCCGCCTTCAAGGACGGGCTGATCGGCGCCCAGCCCGGTACCACGCCCTTCTACACCGCCGTCTACAGCGTGCTCGACGGCAATGAGCAGAACCCGCGGATAAAGCTGTTCGAGACCTTTGGGGCAACCGTGCAGGCGCTGAAATCGGGCGACGTCGACATGGTGCTCACCGACGGCACCGCCGGCAAGGGCTATGTCGATGCCTCCGAAGGCAAGCTCAAGCTGATTGGCGGACCGCTCGGCACCGAGGACTTTGGGTTCATCTTCCCGAAGGGCTCGGACCTGGTGAAGCCGGTCAATGCCGCCATCGCTTCGCTGAAGGCCGACGGCACGTTCGACAAGCTCAACAAGAAGTGGTTTCTCGATTACAAGATGGGGCAGTGAACTCGTCTCGTTGCGCGCAGGAAATTGCGCTGACCTTGCGCCAAGTCCCCCCTCTCTGGCCTGCCGGCCATCTCCCCCTCAAGGGGGGAGATCGGATGTCGCGCCGGCTTTCGCTAATCTCCAACGCTGCAGGATGGGCGGTGAGGCCGAAGCTGCCAATCTCCCCCCTTGAGGGGGAGATGTCCGGCAGGACAGAGGGGGGTCTCGTAGAGCGCTGCCATCGCAAAAATAGCTGCGATGGCATCACCTGATGCCACCCGCATCCACATCCAACCCCGAATTCCCCTGGTGGCTGGCGGCTGCGGCCATCCTTGCCTTGGCCGCCGCCGTCGCCATCGCCTCCAGCGATCTCTATGCGCAAGTCTTCGCCACAGTCGCCAAGGGCATCGGCATCACCATCTTCGTCACCGCGGTCGCTTTCGCCTTAGCCTCCGCCTTCGGGCTCGGCATCGCGCTGATGGCGCTGTCGGGATCGCAGTGGCTGCGCCAGACCGCGCGCTTCTATGTCGAGATCATCCGCGGCGTGCCAATCCTGGTGCTGTTGTTCTGGATCGCCTTTGCTGGCGCGCCGGCCTTCGTCGCCGCCTGGAATGCGCTGACCGCGCCGCTGCAGGGCGCCGGCCTGATCGGCGAGCTGCTGGTGCGCGACGTCTCGCTGCTCTGGCGCGCCATCATGGCTTTGACCATCGGCTACTCGGCCTTCATCTCGGAAGTGTTCCGCGCCGGCATCCAATCGGTCGAGAAGGGCCAGATCGAGGCGGCCAAGGCGCTCGGGCTGAGCCGAGTCCAGCGCTTCCGGCTGATCGTCTTCCCGCAGGCGATCCGCACCATCCTGCCGCCGCTCGGCAACGACTTCGTCGCCATGGTCAAGGATTCCTCGCTGGTCTCGGTGCTCGGCGTCGCCGACATCACCCAGATGGGCAAGGTCTATGCCGCGGGCTCCTTCCGCTTCTTCGAGACCTATTCGATCGTCGCCTATATCTACCTGATCCTCACCGTCGGCCTGTCGCTGGCGCTGCGGGCGCTGGAACAGCGGCTACGTCGCCAGTATCAGGAATAGCCGGCAGCAAAAGTCCGCGCTGCCTCTTTGTTTTTGACGCAATTCCGGACGAAATCCGGTTCCCACTTTTCCTGGAATTGCTCTAGCTTGGGTCATGTGCATCCGGCGGAGGAGACGCCCATGAATTTCGACAAAGCCAATGCGGCGCTGGATTCCGTCTATTCGGCCGATTCGCCGGAAGGGCTCGCAAAGGCCTATGCCGACTGGGCGGCGACTTACGACAGCGAGACCGCCTCGCTGGGCTACCTTCTGCCTTTCCTCATCGCCGCCTGGGTGGCGCGGCACGTGCCGGCGGGCGAAGGTCCGCTGCTCGACGCGGGCTGCGGCACGGGCCTGTCGGGGCCGTCGCTGAAGGCTCTGGGCTATGGCGACATCGCCGGGCTCGACCTTTCCGACGACATGCTGAAGATCGCCGGCAGCCGCCAGGCCAATGGCAAGCCGGCCTATAGCGAGCTGAAGAAAGCGATGCTCGGCGGCCCCCTGCCCTGGCCCGACCGGCATTTCCGCGCCTTCTTCTCGACCGGCGTCTTCACCATCGGCCACGCGCCGGCTTCGGGCCTGCATGAGCTGGTGCGTATCACCAAAAGCGGCGGCCACGCCATCTTCACCGTGCGCGACCAGGTTTTCGAGAGCGGCGGCTTCCAGGCAGTGTTCGACGAGCTGGCAGAGGCGGGGAAATGGCGGCTGGTCGAGGAAAGTCCATGGTTCCGCTGCTATGCCATCGGCGATGCGGAGGCGCTGGTGAAGACGTTTGTGTTCGAGGTGGTGTGAGCGCAGCCTTCCCCTTCTCCCCTTGCGGGAGAAGGTGGCCGCGAAGCGGCCGGATGAGGGGTGCTCCAGGGAAAACCAGCGTCTCACTCCGCTGGAACACCCCTCATCCGTCTCGGCGCTACGCGCCGATCCACCTTCTCCCGCAAGGGGAGAAGGGGAAGTCGCGCTGATTGCCGAAAAGCCAAAACATTGCTATCTACCGCGCCATGGAAAAGCTTTTCAGCGATCCGGCCTATAAGGGTTTCGTGCTGCAGGACAGAAAGCGCCTGCCGTCGCGTTTCTCCGCGCGCGTCTGCGGCGCGCTCACCAGCCGACTTCGCTGAACCGACCGATCGCAGTCGTCGCGCCGGATTGCCGGCGTCCTTTTCCCATTCTCATATCGACGGATTTACGCACATGAGCGCACCGCGCACCCTCTACGACAAGATCTTCGACGACCACACGGTCGACCGCCAGGACGACGGCACCTGCCTGCTCTATATCGACCGCCACCTTGTGCACGAGGTCACCAGTCCGCAGGCTTTCGAGGGCCTGCGTATGAGCAACCGCAAGGTCCGGCATCCGGAAAAGACGCTGGCCGTGGTCGACCATAACGTGCCGACCTCGCCCGAGCGCAAGTTCGGCATCAAGAACGAGGAAAGCCGCATCCAGGTCGAGGCGCTGGCCAAGAACGCCAAGGATTTCGGCATCGATTATTATTCCGAGAACGATATCCGCCAGGGCATCGTCCACATCATCGGGCCCGAGCAAGGCTTCACGCTGCCCGGCATGACCATCGTCTGCGGCGACAGCCATACCTCCACGCATGGGG
Organism: Mesorhizobium sp. CA15; assembly: GCF_020165215.1. Taxonomy (NCBI): domain Bacteria; kingdom Pseudomonadati; phylum Pseudomonadota; class Alphaproteobacteria; order Hyphomicrobiales; family Phyllobacteriaceae; genus Mesorhizobium; species Mesorhizobium sp. CA15. Next base: position 69,559 of record NZ_JAIUHQ010000014.1, on the reverse strand, counting down.
CGTTCGGCGCGCTTGCGCATGGCATCGGCACGTCCGAGGTCGAGCATGTGCTGGCGACGCAAACGCTGATCCAGCGCAAGGCCAAGAACATGCTGGTGCGCGTCGACGGCCAACTGCCGGAAGGCGTCACCGCCAAGGACATCATCCTCGCCATCATCGGCGAGATCGGCACCGCCGGCGGCACCGGCTACGTCATCGAATATGCCGGCGAAGCGATCCGCTCGCTGTCGATGGAAGGCCGCATGACGATCTGCAACATGTCGATCGAGGGCGGCGCCCGCGCCGGCCTGATCGCGCCGGACGAGACGACCTTTGCCTATGTCAAGGACAAGCCGCGCGCCCCGAAGGGCGCCGCCTGGGATGCGGCGCTCGCCTATTGGAAGACCCTGCAGTCCGACGAAGGCGCGCATTTCGACAAGGTCGTGGTGCTCGACGCGCAAAAACTCCCGCCGATCGTCTCCTGGGGCTCCTCGCCTGAGGACGTCGTCTCGGTGCAGGGCACTGTGCCCGATCCGCAAGAGATTGCGGACGAGAACAAGCGCACGTCGAAGATCCGCGCGCTCGACTATATGGGGCTGACGCCTGGAACCAAGATCACCGACATCGCGCTCGACCGCGTCTTCATCGGCTCCTGCACCAATGGCCGCATCGAGGACTTGCGCGCCGCAGCCAAAGTGGTCGAGGGCAAGAAGGTCAACCCGCGCGTCAACGCCATGATCGTGCCCGGCTCCGGCCTGGTCAAGGAACAGGCGGAGGCCGAGGGCCTCGACAAGATCTTCGTCGCCGCCGGCTTCGACTGGCGCGAGCCGGGCTGCTCGATGTGCCTGGCCATGAACGACGACCGGCTGAAGCCGCATGAACGCTGCGCCTCGACCTCGAACCGTAATTTCGAGGGCCGGCAGGGCTTCAAGGGCCGCACCCATCTGGTGTCGCCGGCCATGGCGGCGGCCGCGGCGATCGCCGGCCACTTCGTCGACATCCGCGACTGGAAGTAACAGCCGGCCGCGTCTCTCAACAAGGGCCCGGACAGGACGTCCGGGCCTTTTGCTTTCAGCGATCTATCTGCGAATGATCTCGTGAAACTCCTCGCGCCGGCCGGGCTCGTCGGCGGCGACGACCAAGGCCAGCTGCCGCTCGTCGAAAATCCTGAACCACTCGTCCCACTCCACGAGTTCGTAGCCGCCGCTGTTGATCGGACGCTCCGGGCGGTCGGTATCTTCATAGGCCTGCTGCCCAAAAACCAGCCGCAGCATGGGCTGCGTTCCAGCTTCGGGCGAGACGTCGACGATGGCCGGGAAGCCGGCGCGCGCCGCCGCCCAGGAGCGGATTTCATCGTGGTTCGTCAAAGTGATCGTGCCCGCCATCTCGATCGTCTCCCGTCTGGCGTCTCCTGTCTGGCCGGACAACGCCGCTCCGGCAGGCCGGTTCCGCGTGGCATGCGATGTATCTATCGAGACTTAACCGCTTGTTTGGGCTTGCGTCCTAGTATCTCCCGTTGGGTAAGTTGGGAAAAGTCGCAGTCTTTTGGACACCGGTCTGCTCATAGCGCTGCTCAATCCGACGATAGCGCTGGCGCTCGGCGCTGCGTTCCTCGTGCTGTGGTCCTATCAGCGCCATCGACCGTATCTGGCTGTGCTCGGCGCGAGCTACTGTCTGTCGGCGCCGGGTTTCCTGCTGCAATATTTCACGCTTCCGATCGGCGTGGCGCTGACCAAGCTCGTTTCCAACATCTGCTTCACGATCGCGGCCTGCTGCCTCTCCAGCGCGATCATCGCGCGCTACGGGCGACGCGTGCCTTATGTCGGTATCGCAATCGTGACCGGCGGCGGGCTCGCCGCCTTCGTCTGGTTCATGTTCGTCCAGCCGGACCTCACCTGGCGCGTGCTTGTCATGAATTTCGGCTTCGGCGCGCTCAGCCTGCTGGTCGGCGCCGAACTGAGAACGGTGCGCCACAACGGCCCAACCGAGAAAATCCTGCTCGTGCTGTCGCTGTTTTCGGGGCTGAACTTCATCGCCCGCACGCTGGTCGTCGTCATCGCGCACGGGCCGTTCCCCAGCTATGACGGGTTCTACGGATCGTCCTACTGGACGACCGCGCTGCTTTCGCACGCGCTGTTGTCGCTGCTGATCGCGCTTTGCCTGTTCACGGCGGCGGCGCTCGATGTGATGAGAGCGCTGAAGGACGAGACCCATACCGACCCGCTCTCGGGCATCCTCAATCGTCGCGGCTTCGAGGAGCGGGCGAACCTGTTGCTCGACCAGTGCGGCAAGGCCGGATTTCCCGTCGCGCTGGTGCTTGCCGATCTCGATCACTTCAAGGCGCTGAACGACCGGCACGGCCATGAGGCAGGCGACCGGGTGATCGCCGACTTCGCCGCCAAGCTGCGTTCCGCCACCGGCGCGCGCGGGGCCGCCGGCCGCATCGGCGGCGAAGAGTTCGCCGTGCTTCTGCCGCTCAGCGACCTGGGGGCGGCAAGGCTCTTTGCCGAAGCGATCCGCGCCTTCTATTCGGCCGGCGCGATCGAGGGCCTGCCGCCCGGCGTCAGGGTGACCGCCAGCTTCGGCGTCGCCGCCCGCTCCGGCAGGGAAGGGCTGATGCCGTTGATGCGGCGCGCCGACGAGGCGCTCTACAAAGCCAAGAAGAATGGCCGCGACAGCGTGCGGCTTTCCTATGAGAGACCTGAAACCGCCTTCGCTGCCGAGCCGCTCGCCGTCGGCTGATACATACAGGCCCGGCGCAAACCCCTGCTAGTCCAGAAGGCGATCGCAACGTTCGCGATTGCCCGAAGCTCCTGCAATTTCGTCATCCTCGGGCTTGACCCGAGGATCCATGCCGTTACCTCCGTCGTAGAATGCTGCGGCGCAAATTCCGTGACCGCCGCAACGCCTTAATGGAACGGCATGGATTCTAGGGTCTGCGCGCGTCGCTCCGCTCCTTTGCTTCGCCCTAGAATGACGACGGGCCGGGCCTTGCCGGCCGCTATTGCGTGCGCGTGTCAGGCGCGCTACGGCGGCGCCAAACGCCGACGATCTTCAACGGCAAGGATTGAGATTGGGCATCTCGCCGTCGGAAAGCCCGTACATATAGGAACGGCCCTTGACCAGCACCGGCGGCTGGTAGCAGCCGGGCGCACCGGCCTCGTCCGCATCGTCGTAGATCACATCCGGCTGGCCGCCGGTGTATTGGGAAAGTTCTTTCGCGAGCTTGCCTTCGCCGACGATGATGCGCTTGTAGCCGGCGGCGCTGTCGATGACGAGATTGCCGAAGGAATCGGCATAGACGCGGTCGTGATGGCGCAAGCCGGCCTCGGCCGGCGCGGCGATCGCCAGCGCCGCCAGCGTTGCGGCCGCGAGGCTTATCCGCACTGAATTCGAACGCATGTCGCTCTCCCTGGTCGGCGCGCAGATCGCGCGCCTGGAATCCGGTTCGAATCGGAAATTAACTCTTTCTTAACCTTTGTTAAGAGGCGGGAGGCTTTCGGCGCCGGTTCTTAAGGAACATGGTTAATTTTCGAGGATCGAGCTCCATCAGGCGACGGGCGCGGTTCTGGATAGCCGGCTGACCCAGGGTCAACTTGATCTTGCGGCGCCGCATGGCTACAGCGGTCCACCGTCTTACGGAAAGGGCAACCGCCTATCTCGTTGTTTCGATGCAATTCCGGACGGAAGGCCACGGCCAAGGCGCCGAACCCAACCGTTCACTTTTTTCCTGGAATTGCTGTAGCGTGCCGCGCACGAAAGGGCAGCGCATGAGTTTTGGCCGCACGGTTCGGGTGTCGATCGCCATCCCGCTGCTTCTGGCGGCCGCGGCCTGCGTGCCGCAGGACGGCGCGCCGAAGGTGGCGAATGCCGCGGCGCCCGCCGCCTCGCCTGCTCTTCCCCCGCAATCGGCCGCACCCGCGACGACGCCGGCAGCTGCAACGCCCGCCATACCTGCAACGGCCCCGGCAGCCACAACGGCGCCAGTACCTGCGAGGGCGAAGGCGCCTGCAGCGCCTGCGCCCGCGACCAGGATCGTCACCGACCTTACCGTGCCGCGTTCCGGCGTCGGCACGGCCACCTACAGATGCGGCAATGGCGGCATGATCACCATCCAGAATCTGGGCAACGCATTGCGCGTCATGCGGCCCGATGGCACGGCCGAAGAGTTCGCCGCCTCGCCCGCCAACCAGAGCAGCCGCTACCAGGAAGCAGCGACCCATGACGCAATCGTGATCGACGGACGCGAGGCGCTGGTGATGAAGAGGGGATCCACCCCGCAGACTTGCAGGCGCTGAGGTGCGACGATATTCGGGAGAGGCCGGCCCGCCCGGATCCCGACGCGCCCGGCCGCCGCGTCGGTCATCTGATTGCTGCGCTGCAGCGAACGCTGCGCCGGCTTCGAAACAGCCGCTAATCGATTGAAGCGCGCGGCCCTCAATTTGTCAGACTAAATGATGTTTCCAAAACGATTTTCCGGCTTTGACGCGGTGCAAAAAGAGCATTAGAAACCGGCTGTCCGATGCCATAAATGGGGCGGCAAACGCCGCATTCCCATCTCGGCATTCAGGATGCCGAACTGGGGGAGCCATGAGCAAATCACCAGCCACCCGCGCAGTTGCCAGACGTGAACGGCCGCTCTCGCCGCATCTGACGATCTACCGGCCGCCGATCACGATGACGATGTCGATCATCCATCGCATCACCGGCGGCGCGCTTTATTTCGGAACGCTGCTGGTGGCGGCGTGGCTGATCGCCGCTGCGAGCTCGCAGGCCGCCTTCGACTGGGTCAACTGGGCCTTCGGCTCCTGGCTCGGCCGACTTGTTCTCTTCGGCTACACCTGGGCGCTGATGCACCACATGCTGGGCGGGCTGCGCCATCTTATCTGGGACACCGGCGCGGGACTGGAAAAACACACCGCGTCCAGGATCGCCTGGGCCACGCTCGCCGGTTCGATCGTGCTGACGCTGCTGATCTGGATCGCCGGCTATATGGCGCGGGGAGCTTTCTGATGGCCGCCAACAATTCGGACATGCGCACGCCGCTGGCGAAGGTCCGCGGCCTCGGTTCGGCCCGCGAGGGCACCGGTCATTTCTGGCGGCAGCGGCTGACCGCCATCGCCAACATTCCTTTGATCCTGTTCTTCGTCGGCTTCCTCATCGCGGTCAACGGCCATGACTACACGGATGTGCGGGCGGCGCTTGCGAACCCGTTCGTGGTGGTCATGCTCGGGCTGGTGCTGATCTCGCCGCTTTACCACATGCGCATCGGCATGCAGGTGATCATCGAGGATTACGTGCATGGCGAGGGCATGAAGCTGGCGCTGATCGCGCTCAACACCTTCTTCTGCGTGGCAGTCGGTGTCGCTTCGCTGTTCGCCCTGCTCAAACTCGCATTCGGAGGCTGACGTCTTGGCCAACGCAAATACACCCAGCACGGCTGCCGCCTATACCTTTGTCGACCACAAATTCGACGTCGTCATCGTCGGTGCCGGCGGCGCCGGCCTGCGCGCCACGCTCGGCATGGCCGAGCAGGGGCTGCGCACCGCCTGCATCACCAAGGTGTTCCCGACGCGCTCCCACACCGTCGCCGCGCAGGGCGGCATCGCCGCCTCGCTGTCGAACATGGGGCCGGACTCCTGGCAGTGGCACATGTACGACACCGTCAAGGGCTCGGACTGGCTGGGCGATGTCGACGCCATGGAATACATGGTGCGCGAGGCGCCGGCCGCCGTCTACGAGCTCGAGCATTACGGCGTGCCGTTCTCACGCACCGAGGAAGGCAAGATCTACCAGCGGCCGTTCGGCGGCCATATGATGAACTATGGCGACGGTCCGCCGGTGCAGCGCACCTGCGCGGCCGCCGACCGCACCGGCCACGCCATCCTGCACACGCTCTACGGCCAGTCGCTGAAGAACAACGCGCAGTTCTTCATCGAATATTTCGCGCTCGACCTGATCATGGAGCCGGACGGCACCTGCACCGGCGTGGTGGCCTGGAACCTCGACGACGGCACAATCCATCGCTTCTCGGCCAAGATGGTGGTGCTGGCGACCGGCGGCTATGGGCGGACCTATTTCTCCGCCACCTCGGCGCATACCTGCACCGGCGACGGCGGCGGCATGGCGGCCAGAGCCGGGCTGCCGCTGCAGGACATGGAGTTCGTGCAGTTCCATCCGACCGGCATCTACGGCGCCGGCTGCCTGATCACCGAGGGCGCGCGCGGCGAAGGCGGCTATCTCGTCAATTCCGAGGGCGAGCGCTTCATGGAGCGCTACGCGCCGTCGGCCAAGGACCTCGCCTCGCGCGACGTCGTCTCGCGCTGCATGACGCTGGAGATCCGCGAGGGCCGCGGCGTCGGCAAGAACAAGGACCACATCTTCCTGCATCTCGACCATCTTGACCCGGCCGTGCTGCACGAGCGGCTGCCGGGTATTTCCGAGTCGGCCAAGATCTTCGCCGGCGTCGACCTCACCAAGGAGCCGATCCCGGTGCTGCCGACGGTGCACTATAATATGGGCGGCGTGCCGACCAATTACTGGGGCGAGGCGCTCAATCCGACCTTCGACAATCCAGATCGCGTGTCGCCCGGCCTGATGGCGGTCGGCGAGGCCGGCTGCGCCTCGGTGCACGGCGCCAACCGGCTCGGCTCCAACTCGCTGATCGACCTCGTCGTGTTCGGCCGCGCGGCGGCGATCCGCGCCGGCCATGTGATCGACCGCAAGTCGGCGATCCCGTCGCCCAACGCGGCCTCGGTCGAGAAGATCATGGAGCGCTTCGACAGGCTGCGCCACGCCAACGGCTCGACGCCAACGGCCGTGCTGCGCGAGAAGATGCAGCGCGCCATGCAGGAAGACGCCGCCGTATTCCGCACGCAGGAATCACTGGAGAACGGCTGCAGGCGCATTTCGGAACTCTGGGGCGAGCTCAAGGACATCAAGGTCACCGACCGCTCGATGATCTGGAATTCCGACCTCGTCGAGACGCTGGAGCTGGAAAACCTGATGGCCAACGCCATCACCACGGTCTACGGCGCCGAGGCGCGCAAGGAGAGCCGCGGCGCGCATGCGCGCGAGGATTTCTCGGCGCGCGACGACGCCAACTGGCGCAAGCATACGCTGGCCCATCTGAGCGAGGACGGCAAGGTGACGCTGACCTACAGGCCGGTGCATACCGAGCCGCTGCTGGCGGAGAAGGACGGCGGCATCAGCCTGGCCAAGATCGCGCCGAAGGCGCGGGTGTATTGACCATGGCGCAGGCGACCACGGGATATTCCGGCACGCCGCTCCCGGCCAAGCTTGGCCTCAGGGACGGCATGGTCGCCGCTTTCATTGCGCTGCCGCCGGAACTCGATGAACTGACCAAGGCAGTGTCCTTTGCCGGCGCCGACCGGCTCGCCGAGTGGTCGGCGATCTCGGGCAGCCGGAAATATGATGCCGTGCACGCCTTCACCCGGCAGCGTGCCGAGGTCGAGGACGGCCTGGCCGGCATCGAGACGGCGATCAAGCGCGACGGCATGGTCTGGGTCTCCTGGCCGAAGAAGGCGTCGAAAGTGCCGACCGACGTCACCGAGGCCGTGATCCGCGCCGAGGCGCTGAAGCGCGACCTAGTCGACGTCAAGGTCGCCGCCGTGAACGAAATCTGGTCCGGGCTGAAGCTCGTCATCCGAAAGGACCGCAGGTAATGGTCGAACTCACGCTTCCCAGGAACTCGAAGGTCCAGCAAGGCAAGACCTGGCCGAAGCCGGAAGGCGCGACCAACCTGCGCGAATACCGCATCTACCGCTGGTCGCCGGACGATGACGCGAATCCGCGCATGGACACCTATTTCGTCGACATGGACGATTGCGGGCCGATGGTTCTCGACGCGCTGTTGTGGATCAAGAACAAGATCGATCCGACGCTGACGCTGCGCCGTTCCTGCCGCGAAGGCATTTGCGGCTCCTGCGCCATGAACATCGACGGCTCCAACACGCTGGCCTGCACCAAGGGCGTCGAGGACATTTCCGGCGCGGTGAAGATCTATCCGCTGCCGCATATGCCGGTGATCAAGGACCTGGTGCCCGATCTCACCAATTTCTATGCCCAGCATGCCTCGATCGAGCCGTGGCTGAAGACGGTCTCGCCGACGCCCGCCAAGGAATGGCTGCAGAGCCACGAGGACCGCGAGAAGCTCGACGGGCTCTACGAATGCATCCTGTGCGCCTGCTGCTCGACCTCCTGCCCGAGCTATTGGTGGAACGGCGACCGTTACCTCGGCCCGGCCACGCTGCTGCAGGCCTATCGCTGGCTGATCGACAGCCGCGACGAGGCGACGGGCGAGCGGCTCGACAATCTCGAAGACCCGTTCCGGCTCTATCGCTGCCACACCATCATGAACTGCGCGCAGGCCTGCCCGAAGGGGCTTAACCCCGCCAAGGCGATCGCCGAGATCAAGAAGATGATGGTGGAGAGGCGCGTTTAGGCTGGGAATGTCGCTGCCTGCCGATTTCGCACCGGATACGGTCGCGGCGATCCGCGCGCGGCTGGACACGGCCCGTGCGCAGGGTGCGCGAATTCTTTTCGCCATCGAAAGCGGCAGCCGGGCCTGGGGTTTTCCGTCGCCGGACAGCGATTATGATTGCCGTTTTGTCTATATACGTTCCGTGGCCGAACACCTCGCGCTGGAGCAGCCGCGCGACGTGATCGAGTTTCCGCTTGAAGGAGAAATCGACGCTGGCGGTTGGGATCTTCGCAAGGCCTTACTTCTGGCTCTTGGCGGCAATGCGGTGATCGTGGAATGGGCCAAGTCGCCGATTGTATATGAGGAAGCGAAGGGTTTTCGGGACCGCCTTCTCGACCTACTTGCCGAGATCGTCGATCCAGCTAGGGTCTCGCGCCACTTTCTGGGCCTCGCGCGATCACATGTGGCAAAGATCGGCAGCTTTGCCGGAGAGGTGAAGCTCAAGAAGCTCTTCTACCTGATCCGCCCGATCGTAGCCCTGGACTGGATGGAGCAGCGCGACTTTGTCAGGCTGCCGCCGATGAATATGGTCGACTGCCTAGCCGAGACCGAGATTCCAGCAAAGGCAACCAGCGAAATCCGGCGGCTTATCGAGAAAAAACGCGTGACGCGCGAGCTGGGTACTGGCTCTATTCCGACCGAGATCGCGCGTTATCTCGAAGCGCGTTATGGTCACCACGAGATGAACTTGGCCGGTTCAGTCCGCGACGAGGCGCGGCAGGCGCGCAACCGCGCCCTGGCGACGGATTTCTATCGCAGGGAGGCAGAAAGCCCATGACCGATCTCCCCATCCTGTCCGCCGTCGAAGCGCGTGTGCTGGGCTCGCTGATCGAGAAGAAGGAGCTAACGCCGGACGTCTATCCACTGACGCTCAACGGCGCGCACGCCGCCGCCAACCAGAAGACGGCGCGCGAGCCTGTCATGGCGCTGGAGCTGACCGAGATCCGGCGGGCGCTGAGCACGCTCGAGCAGAAAGGCCTCGTGCGCCAGGCCTTCGCCTCGCGGGTTGAGCGCTACGAGCATCTGATGGCGCAGCGCTTTTCGCTGACCACGCCGCAGATCGCGGTGATCGGCCTCTTGCTGCTGCGCGGGGCGCAGACGGCGCATGAACTGCTGGCCCGTTCGGAGCGGATGGCGCGCTTTGCTTCGATTGAGGAGTTGCGCGGCAATCTCGACCTGATGATCGGCCGCCGGCCGCCGCTGATCCAGCTGCTCGAACGCGCGCCCGGCCAGCGCGAGGAGCGCTATGTGCATCTGCTGAGTGGTCCAGTGGAAGCGGCAGCGGCGGCGTCCTGGCAGCCGGCGACGACATCTTCGGACACCGACCTCGAGGCGCGGGTCAAGGCGCTGGAGGAAGAGGTCGCTGGGTTGCGCGCCAAGATCGAGGCGCTGGGCGGTTAGCTCACTGGAAAGGCTGGCGCGAGCCGCCCCCCTCTGTCCTGCCGGACATCTCCCCCTCAAGGGGGGAGATTAGCAGTTCCGGCGCCGGCGCCCTTCTTTCACCGTCGGCGATTGGCAAAAGCCGACGCGACATCTGATCTCCCCCCTTGAGGGGGAGATGCCCGGCAGGGCAGAGAGGGGGGCGAAGGATCGCCAGCCTTTGCGGAGAAGTTTCTCACCCCAGCCTGGCATCCAACGACACCTTGATCGCCCCCAGCGCCTTCGACACCGGGCATTCGGCCTTGGCCTTCTCGGCCAGCTCCTTGAACTTCGCCGCGTCGATGCCCGGCACCTTGCCGACCAGGGTGATGGCGCTGCCGGTGATGCCGGTGCCGGGCACCAGCGTCACCACTGCCTTGGCGTCGAGCTCGGCGGCCGGCGTGCCGTTTTCGGCCAGGAAGTGCGACAGCTGCATGGCGTAGCAGCCGGCATGCGCGGCGGCGATCAGCTCTTCCGGATTGGTGCCGGATTTGCCGCTTTCGTCCTCGAAACGCGCCTTGAATGAATAGGGCGTGCCCTTCAAGGTGCCGCTCTGGGTATCCAGCGTGCCGTTGCCTTCCTTCAGATTGCCTTTCCAGACGGCGTTTGCGGTGCGGTCCATGGAATCCTCCTGCCTTGTCGGGGTTTGCGCCGGCGGGCGCCGACGTTCCCAGGAACTATAGCGCGGGCGCGGCGGAAGACCATCCATGGCCCGGCACGATTGTGCTTGCGCGAGGCGCTTCGAAAATTCTCAAAAAAAGAGCATGCAAAAATGTCGACTTCCCGTCTGCCCGACCGTCCTGCGGGCGGCCACTCCCGGCCGATGGAGGTTAAGATGGACAATCTGTTTCTTGCGGTCTGGGGAAAGCCCGAGCGAAAAGGGAGGCGACTTGAAGAGTTCTGGCTCGATCCGCCGGCGCTTGGCTTCGGCCGGCTGGCGGCGGCCATCGCCATCATCGGCGTCGCGACATGCCTGCTCGACCATGCGGCGACGGCAGGCAAAACCGACGCCGTTGCCTTCTATAATTTATCGACGAAAGGGAACTCGAAATGAAATATGTGCTGCTGGTCTATGGCGAGGAAAAGGACCTTTACGCGCTGACCCCCGAGCGCATGGCCAAGCTCGATGCCGATTCGCTCGGCTATGATCGGGAGCTCGACCGGCAAGGCAAGCTGGTCATTGCGCAGGCGCTGCAGTCGGTGAAGACGTCGAAATCGCTCCGGCGGCGCAAGGGCAAGGTGCTGGTGACCGACGGCCCCTTCGCCGAGACCAAGGAGCAATTGCTGGGCTTCGTCATGGTCGAGGCGGCGGACCTTGCCGAGGCGCTCGACATCGCGGCCAAGATCCCGTTGGCGGAGCTCGGCACGGTCGAGATCAGGGCGATCTACGACGTGCCGGGGTCATAGCCGCCGGTCAGCATGGGCGCGACGCCGGTTGAAGTTATCTCTTAGGATACATCTTCAGGGTTTCTTCACGGACGCAACCGTTGCGTGTTGAAGCGATGCCGCGCTTCTTTTATCGTCGCCGCGATTTCGGGGGAAATTCGGCATGCCTTTCCTGATCGCCATCCTCGGCCTGCTCGGAGCGGCCGCCATCTGGTGGTACCGGCTGAAATATATGAGCGACGCCGCGCGCGAGGTCGCCGATGTCGTCGGGCGCGTCCAAGGCAACATCCGTCGCAAGAAATTGCGCAATCAGGCCGCGCTCTCACCGCTGACGGCGATCGACGATCCGGTGGTGGCGGCGGCGACGCTGATCACCGCGATCGTCGCGGAGCACGGTCCGGTCCTGCCGCAGCGCGAGGCGGTCATTCGCGAGGTGATCGCGCAGATCGCGGACAGCCAGAAGAAGACCGATGAGGCGGTCGTTTACGCCAAATGGGCCGCCGCGCAGATCGACGACACGACGATCGTCATCGACAAGCTGGCGCCGTTCCTGCGCGAGCGCCTCGATCCGCATGAGCGGGACGACCTGCTCAGGATGCTGAACCGCGTCGCGCAAGGCGGCGGGCAGAGCCTCAGGATCGCCGACCAGCGGATGCTGAGGTTGCGGCAGAAGCTGGGCTTCGAGGTGAACTAGAATTCAGGTGAGGCCGGCCTGCAAATGGTGGCTTCCTGCGCTTCCGGTGCTCACGTACTTCAAGTACGCTCCGCTCCGGTTCTCGGAAGCCGCCATTTTCGACTCGGCCTGACCTGAATTTGCCACGGCGCCACAAGGCGATCAGATCGCCTGCCTTCGTGATTGGCCGAAACGCCTCTCGTCTCGTCATTCTATGGTCTGCGCGTCCGCTGCGCTCCCGCTCCGCCCGTGGATGACGACCGTCGTATAGGCTTCGGCCAGTAAGGCGTTCAGATCGCCTCGCCCTTCAGCAGCCTCGGCGTGTCGCCGGAGAGGCCCGAGGCCTGGCGGATGAAGAACTCCTTCAGCCTCGGCATGCGTTCCACCAGCCCCAGCCCGATGTCGCGGACCTGACGCAGCGGGCCGATGTCGTTGGAGAAGAGGCGGTTCAAGACGTCGGTGGTGATGCCCATCTGCAGCGTGTCGAAGCGGCGCCACTGCTGGTAGCGCTCGAGCACGTCGAGGGCGCCGATATCCTGGCCGAGCCGGTCGGCCTCGACCACCACTTCGGCGAGCGCCGCCACGTCCTTGAAGCCGAGATTGAGGCCTTGGCCGGCGATCGGGTGGATGCCATGCGCGGCATCGCCGGCGAGCGCGAAGCGCGGTGCGACGAAGGCGCGGGCGAGCGTCAGGCCGAGCGGCCAGGCGCGCGGCTTGTCGGCAACTCTTATTTCGCCGAGCTTCAGGCCGAAGCGCTGCTCCAGATCGTGCTCGAAGACGAACTCGTCGCCCTCGACCAGCGCCTTGGCATCTTGCGTGCGCTCCACCCAGACGATCGACGAGCGGTTGGTGCCGTCCTTGTCCGGCTTCAGCGGCAGCGTTGCGAAGGGGCCGGCGGGGAGGAAATGCTCCTCGGCGCGGCCGTTGTGCGGGCGCTCATGCGCAACCGTGCAGACGATGCCGGACTGGCCGTATTCCCATTTGACCGTCTTGATGCCGGCCATGTCGCGCAGCTTCGAATTGACGCCGTCGGCGGCGACCAGCAGCCGCGCCTTGAGCGTCGCGCCGTCGGCCAGATGCACGGTGATGCCGGCGCCGTTGGTGTCGAAGGCGCTGACCGCCATGCCTTCGATGATGTCGATGCCGAGCTTTTCGGCGCGGCGGCGCAGCGCGCCGTTCAGGTCGCGGTTGGCCACCATGTGGGCGAATGGCTCGCCAGGCGCCACCTCGCCGTCGAAGGTCAAAAACACCGGACGCACCGGGTCGGCGGCGCGCGAATCGGTGATGATCATCTCGGTGATCGCTTGCGCTTCCGGGGCGATCTCTTCCCAGACGCCGAGCTGTTCCAGCATGCGGCTGGCGGCCGCGGCAATGGCCGAGGCGCGGCCGTCTTTCTGCCAGACGCCGGCGGGAGCGGCATCGACGATGGCTATGGCGAGGCTAGGGCGCGCCTGCTTCAGCGACACGGCGGCGGTGAGGCCGACATAGCCGGCGCCGGCGATGAGCACGTCGAGCGGCGCCTCGCGGCTCCCGTTCGCTTCCGCTTCCTTCGGCTTGCGGTCGACCATGGCGTCATCCTTTCGCGGCTTCGGTCGGCTGCGGTCTGCGGCCTTGACTGCCTGCGCGTCCTGTCCGAAACCGGCCATGGCACATCCTTGAAGGATTTCAAACATGACCGCGGCCATGGACGAGCTTCTCGACATTCTCGACCTCGAGCAGCTCGAACACAATCTGTATCGTGGTCGCAGCCCCAAGGTCGACTGGCAGCGCGTCTTCGGCGGCCAGACCATCGCGCAGGCGCTGGTGGCCGCGCAGCGCACGGTGGAGCCCGAACGCCACGTGCATTCGCTGCACGGCTATTTCATGCGACCGGGCGACACTAAGCTGCCGATCGTCTACGAGGTCGACCGCATCCGCGACGGCGGCTCCTTCACCACGCGCCGGGTGGTGGCGATCCAGCATGGCCAGGCGATCTTCTCGCTGGAGGCGTCCTTCCAGCAGGACGAGGTCGGGCTCGAGCATCAGCTGCCGATGCCGCGCGACGTGCCGGCGCCCGACACGCTGCTCACACAACGCGAGCTGCTCGGCAAGTTCGGCGAGGCGGTGCCGGAAGGCATCAGGCGCTACTGGGAGCGCGACCGGCCGATCGAGATGAAGCCGGTGATGCTGAAGCACTACACGAGCCGCGAGAAACTGGAGCCGCAGCAGAACATCTGGATCCGCACCACCGGCCCGGTGCCGGAAGACCGCGCCATTCAGGCGGCCGTGCTTGCCTATCTTTCAGACATGACGCTGCTCGACACCTCGACCTTCGCGCATGGCCGCGCCATCTTCGACCGCGACATCCAGGCCGCCAGCCTCGACCATGCCATGTGGTTCCACCGCAGCCATTCGCTGGACGACTGGATCCTCTACAATCAGGACAGCCCGTCGACGCAAGGGTCGCGCGGCTTCACCCGCGGCTCGCTGTTCGCGCGGGATGGGACGCTGATCGCCTCGGTCGCCCAGGAAGGCCTGATCCGGCTGAAACGCTGAGCCGGCTTCAGGCTACTGCCTGGAATACGTGCATTTTTGATTTTTTGCCTATTTTATAAGCAGGCATGCTGCCATGCCCGTGCGCGAATGATGTGCACCGATCGCCCATTCTCTTTGTTTACAACAGGTTAACGCCCTGCTCCGGCAATTGGCACGGAGCTTGAATCCTGTCGAGCACTCTCCGGCTCCTCGGGATCGGTGAAGGTGTGCAAACGCGGGGGACCGCAACAGCAAAGGGTGAAACCTTATGAAAATCGTGATGGCAATCATCAAGCCGTTCAAGCTCGACGAGGTGCGCGAAGCGCTAACCGCCGTCGGCATCCAGGGCCTGACCGTCACCGAGGTCAAAGGCTACGGGCGTCAGAAGGGGCATACCGAAATCTATCGCGGCGCGGAATACGCGGTCAGCTTCCTGCCCAAGATCAAGATCGAGGTCGCGGTCGGCGCCGACATGGTCGACAAGGCCGTCGAAGCCATCACCGCGGCCGCCAAGACCGGCCAGATCGGCGACGGCAAGATCTTCGTCTTCGGCATCGACCAGGCGGTACGCATCCGCACCGGCGAAACAGACACCGACGCGCTCTAAGCGGCGACCATCCATTCCAACGGAGAGTTCAATGAATATTCCTTCCACCTTGAAGACGACGGGACGCGCGGCCGCTTCGCTGGCACTCGTGGCCATGAGCACCGTCGCCGCCATCGCGCAGGAGGCCGCCCCGGCAGCTACTGCCGCGGCGCCCGCCGCGCCGGCGCCGGCGCTCGACACCGGCAACACCGCCTGGATGCTGACTTCGACGGCGCTGGTGCTGATGATGACGATTCCCGGCCTGGCGCTGTTCTACGGCGGCATGGTGCGCAAGAAGAACGTGCTCGCCACCATCATGCAGAGCTTCGCCATCACCTGCCTGGTGACGGTGCTGTGGTTCATGTTCGGCTATTCGCTCGCCTTCTCCGACGGCGGCGCCACGAACGCCTATCTCGGCGGCTTCTCGAAATTCTTCCATCACGGCATCACCGTCTCGACGCTTTGGGCGCCGGGCGTGGCGAACATTCCTGAATTCGTCTTCTCGATGTTCCAGATGACCTTCGCCATCATCACGCCGGCGCTGATCGCCGGCGCCTTCGCCGAGCGCATGAAGTTCTCGGCGCTGCTGATCTTCATGGGCCTGTGGCTGGTCTTCGTCTACGCGCCGATCGCGCATTGGGTGTGGGGCGGCGGCTTCCTCGGTTCGGCCGGCGTGCTCGACTTCGCCGGCGGCACGGTCGTCCATATCAACGCTGGTGTCGCGGGCCTGGTCTGCGCGCTGGTGCTGGGCAAGCGCGAGGGCTACGGCACCACCAACATGGCGCCGCACAACCTCGTTTATTCGGTGATCGGCGCGTCGCTGCTGTGGGTCGGCTGGTTTGGCTTCAACGCCGGTTCGGAACTGGCTGCCGACGGCCTTGCGGGCGCGGCGATGATGAACACGCAGGTCGCCACCGCCGCCGCGGCGCTGGCCTGGATGTTCGCCGAATGGATCGTCGCCAAGAAGCCTTCGGTGCTCGGCATCATCTCGGGCGCCGTCGCCGGCCTCGTCGCGGTGACGCCTGCTTCCGGCTTCGTCAACCCGACCGGCGGCTTCATCATCGGCATCATCGCCGGCGTGGTTTGCTACCTCTCGGCGGTCAAGCTCAAGCATGCGTTCGGCTATGACGACTCGCTCGATGCCTTCGGCGTCCACGGCGTCGGCGGCATCGTCGGCGCGCTGCTCACCGGCGCGCTGGCAGATCCGGCGATCAATGCCCTCGGCAAGGACGCCTCGGTCGGCAAGCAGCTCTACGGCATCGCCTTCACCATCCTGTGGACGGCGATCGCCACCTTCGTGATCCTCTACATCGTCAAGGCTCTGGTCGGGCTGCGTCCGTCGACCCAGGAAGAGGTCGAAGGCCTCGACGTCACCCAGCACGGCGAAGTTGTGCCGTAAGGCAGACTTCGCCAAGGGCCGGCGGATCCTCCTCCCGCCGGCCCGGAATTCCTCCCAAGATCCCGTCGTGACGCTCTCGAAAGGGGCTCACGCCTTGAGGCCCGGAACACCCTTCCGGGCCTCCTTTTGTCGGGCGATGATCCAAGCCGTTTCGATCACATTCACTTGATCCGCCGGCATGAAACATCAGCCCGTCAGATTCCGTACTGGGATAGCGGGCGTCATCAAGGCGTCCCCCAGAACAAGAGGGAAGGAAACCACCTGATGAACATCAAGAACATCGTCCTGGGAGCAATGGCTCTTTCGATGATCAGCGGCGTTGCACTCGCCGGTGCTCTCGATGAGCCGTCCAACATGGCCCCGTTCTTCACCGACTCCAGCATGAAGACCATGAAGCCGGAAGCCGACTTCAAGGCGGCCTGGGCTTCGATGCCGAAGGACAAGCAGGACATGATGATGAAGGAATGCCAGGACGCGGCGATGAGCAAGCCTCACGCCGAATTCTGCGCCAATCTCATGGCCTATGGCGGCGCCAACAAGTGATCGTGGAAGGTCAGGTCCCGGAAGGGCCTGATCCTATCGGCGTTTGAAGACAGGGAGGTGGCGGGCCGCGAGGCCTGCCATCTTTGTTTCCGCGCCATGGTCTCCGCGCCATGCGGTAAAGGCCCATGGTTAATGCGGCCTTAACCTTCCCCCCGATAGTCTGGCGTTCGAATCTGCCGGAATGCGCCATGCGCCCGGCCAGGCAACGATCACGGGGAAGAGCATGCGTTCAGGCGCTTCAGCACCGCTCGCGCTGACCGATACGGGGCACGGCATCCAGGCATTCGCGCGGCGTCAGGTCGGGCGGCTGGTCGGCGCGGGGCTGTTCCTGTTCACCGCCTTCGGCATTGCCGCTCTAGCCACATGGAATGTCGCCGATCCGAGCTTCTCGCACGCCACCAGCAACGTCGTCACCAACGCCATGGGCTATGCAGGCGCGGTGTTCTCCGACCTCGCCATGCAGTTCTTCGGCCTTGCCGCCGTCGCGGGGCTGGTGCCGGCGGTAATCTGGGGCTTCCTTCTGTTTTCCGCGCGCGGCGTCGACAAATTGCCGAAGCGCGGCTTCGCATGGTTCGGCTTTGCGCTCACCGCCGCGGCCATCGCCGGCTGCGTGACGCCGCCAAACACCTGGCCGCTGCCCACCGGCCTCGGCGGCGTGTTCGGCGACATGGTGCTGAAAATCCCTGGCATCGCGGTCGGCGGTTATCCGAAAGGGCTGTTCGCCAGCATCATAGCGGTCATCCTCGCCGCGCCGATGTTGTGGCTGTTCGCCTATGGCTCGGCGCTGATCGCGCGCAAGAACGGCTTTGCCGTCACGGAGCGCGCTGCCCGGCCCGATCCGCGCGAGCAGGACGAGATGCTGTTCGATGAGGATGAGGACGAGGGCGACGAGGGGATACTCGCGCTCGGCGCCATCACCCATTGGTGGCTGTCGTTCCGCGCCTTCCTGCACCGCCGCGCCCAGCGGCGCAGGCGGGAGCGCGACGAGTTCGAACCGCCGATGGAACCGAAGGCAAGCGCCTGGCGGCGCGCGGCCGAGCGGGTCGAATCGGCCGAGTTCGCCGAGGCCCGCATGAGCCCCGGCGGCCGCGCCCGCGTCGAGCCGGAATTCTTCGCCGCCATGGTCAATGACCGCAGCGTTTCGGTCGATCCGGTCGATCAAGACATTTTCGGCGACGAGGCGGACGAAGACGCCGACGTTGACGATTTCGACGACGAGGCGCCCACCCCGCGCCGCGCCGCGCCAGGCGCCAGAGTACAAAATTTCCGCTCCGATGCCGCGACCCGCGTCGCGGCGCCGGCGGCGCGACCCGTGCCGGGCGCCCGCGTCCAGCGCGAGGCGCAGACCTCGCTGATCGGCTCCGACACGTTCGAGATGCCGTCGCTGCACTTCCTGTCCGAGCCGAAGAACATCGCCAAGGATCCAAGCCTGTCGAAGGACGCGCTGGAGCAGAACGCGCGCCTGCTCGAAGGCGTGCTGGAAGATTTCGGTGTTAAGGGCGAGATCATCCATGTGCGACCCGGTCCGGTCGTCACACTCTACGAGTTGGAGCCGGCGCCCGGCATCAAGTCCTCGCGCGTCATCGGCCTTTCCGACGATATCGCCCGCTCGATGAGCGCGATCGCCTGCCGCGTCGCCGTCGTTCCGGGACGCAACGCCATCGGCATCGAGCTGCCCAATGCCAAGCGC
The DNA here is from genome assembly GCF_020165215.1 of Mesorhizobium sp. CA15. Taxonomy (NCBI): domain Bacteria; kingdom Pseudomonadati; phylum Pseudomonadota; class Alphaproteobacteria; order Hyphomicrobiales; family Phyllobacteriaceae; genus Mesorhizobium; species Mesorhizobium sp. CA15. The sequence goes on along the minus strand of NZ_JAIUHQ010000014.1, from coordinate 50,867 downwards.
GAGACGGTCTATCTCAGAGAGATCATGGCCAGCCGGGATTTCGAGACGACCAAGGCCAAGCTGGCGCTGGCGCTCGGCAAGACGATCAACGGCGAGGCCGTCATCGTCGACATAGCCAAGATGCCGCACGTGCTGGTCGCCGGCACCACCGGCTCGGGCAAATCGGTCGCCATCAACACCATGATCCTGTCGCTGCTGTACCGGCTGACGCCGCAGGAATGCCGGCTGATCATGATCGACCCCAAGATGCTGGAATTGTCGGTCTATGACGGCATCCCGCATTTGCTCACGCCGGTCGTCACCGATCCGAAGAAGGCGGTCGTCGCGCTGAAATGGACGGTGCGCGAGATGGAGGACCGCTATCGCAAGATGTCCAAGGTCGGCGTGCGCAACATCGACGGCTTCAATGCGCGCGTCCAGCAGGCCGAGAAGAAGGGCGAAAAGATCTCTCGCACCGTGCAGACCGGCTTCGACCGCCAGACGGGCGAGGCGATCTACGAGACCGAGGATCTCGATCTCGAGCCGATGCCCTATATCGTGGTCATCATCGACGAGATGGCCGACCTGATGATGGTGGCCGGCAAGGACATCGAAGGCGCGGTGCAGCGCCTGGCGCAGATGGCGCGCGCCGCCGGCATCCATGTGATCATGGCGACGCAGCGCCCGTCGGTCGACGTCATCACCGGCACCATCAAGGCCAATTTCCCGACCCGCATCTCCTTCCAGGTGACGTCGAAGATCGACAGCCGCACCATTCTTGGCGAGCAGGGCGCCGAGCAGCTGCTCGGCATGGGCGACATGCTCTACATGGCCGGCGGCGGTCGCATCCAGCGCGTCCACGGCCCGTTCGTCTCGGACGACGAGGTCGAGAAGGTCGTCGGACATCTGAAGCTGCAGGGCGTGCCGGAATATCTCGACGCCATTACCGAGGACGACGAGGAAGACGACGAGGACGGTCCGTCGGGCAAGGGCGGCTCCGGCGGCGGTGGCGGCGGCAATTTCGAGGATTCCGACGACCCCTACGACCAGGCGGTGGCGGTGGTGCTGCGCGACGGCAAGGCCTCGACCAGCTATATCCAGCGCCGGCTCGGCATCGGCTACAACCGCGCCGCCTCTATCATCGAGAAGATGGAGAAGGAAGGCATTGTCGGCCCGGCCAATCACGCCGGCAAACGTGAGATCCTGGTGCCGACAGAAGAGGACAAATTCTAGGGCTTATCGATATTCAGGTGAGGCCGGCCTGCAAATGGCGGCTTCCTGCGCTTCCGGTGCTCACGTACTTTAAGTGCGCTCCGCTCCGGTTGTCGGAAGCCACCATTTTCGACTCGGCCTGACCTGAATCTCGACAAACCCTGGCCCGGTGAGACGCCGAAACGGTTCGGCTAGCAACTCGAAATCATCTTGTGCGTTCATGCGCTGGGGCTGTCTCGCACCGCCAAACTTAGGCCCTAGTGGGAGTCCAGATACTGCCACCACACGAATCACAGAAAGTGACCGGCATGAAGACCCAGACCGAATTCGCCCTCACCCGCCGCCAAGTCCTTGGCCTCGGCTTGATGCTTGGCGGAGCCGCCGCTCTCAATCTCGTGCCGGGCTATCAGCTCGTGGCCGCCGCGCAGGCCGCGGTACCGCCGGCGGCGCAGAAGATCGCCGACCATTTCTCCTCGGTGAAGTCGATGAGCGGCGAGTTCGTCCAGTTCGGGCCGAAAGGCGAGCAGACCGGCGGCAAGTTCTTCCTCGAACGTCCGGGCAAGATCCGCTTCAACTATGACGGATCCTCGAACTTCCGCGTCATCTCCGACGGCAAGTCGGTGGTGATCCTCAATAAGAAGCTCAACACCTCCGACCTCTACCCGCTGTCGAAGACGCCGCTGAAATTGCTGCTCGACGACCGGATCGACCTCTCCGGCGGGCGCGTCAAGGCGGTCAAGGAAGAGGACGACCTCACCACCATCAAGCTTTCCGACAAATCGGTGTTCGGCAATGCGACGATCACCATGATGTTCGATCCGAAGACCTACGAGCTGCGCCAGTGGACGATCACCGACGCTCAAGGGAAAGACACGACGGTGATGATCTTCAACGTCAAGGAAGGCGGCAACTTCCCGGCCGACACGTTCGCGATCGACTATACGGCGAACAGAGAGCTCAATACCAAGACCAGGTAGGTCCGCCGATATTCAGGTGAGGCCGGCCTGCGAATGGCGGCTTCCTGCGCTTCCGGTGCTCACGTACTTCAAGTACGCTCCGCTCCGGTTCTCGGAAGCCACCATTCTCGGCTCATCCTGACCTGAATCTCAGCGAACCTACAACCTGGCGAAGGGCATAGTCCGGCTTGTCTTTACTGCGCGCGGCTGGCACTAGATCGGCGATCTCTTGCCGGACCCCGCCTGAATGCCCTTCACCATCGCCACCTGGAACATCAACTCCGTGCGCCTGCGCATGCCGATCGTCGAGCGGCTCCTGAAAGAGCACGCGCCCGATGTGCTCTGCCTGCAGGAAACCAAGGTTCCCGACGAGCTGTTCCCGGAAAAAGCCTTCCGCAAGGCGGGCTACGAGCACATGCTGTTCCACGGCCAGAAGGGCTATCATGGCGTCGCCACGGTCGCTCGCCGCCCGATCGAGCTGGTCGAAAAGCGACGGTTCTGCGAGATCGACGACAGCCGGCATCTGTCGGTCAGGGTGCAGGCGGGCGGCAAGTCGGTGCTGGTTCATAATTTCTACGTGCCGGCCGGCGGCGACGAGCCGGATCCGGAGATCAACCGCAAATTCAGGCACAAGCTCGATTTTGTCTACGAGATGAACTCCGTACCGGCGAGCGGGGACGAAACGTCCGCCTCGATCCTGGTCGGAGACCTGAACATCGCACCGCAGGAGCACGACGTCTGGTCGCACAAGCAATTGCTCAACGTCGTCAGCCACACGCCGGTCGAGACGACAAATTTCGAGGCGATGCGCAAGACCGGCGGCTGGATCGACCTGATGCGGCTCAATGTGCCGGCCGAGCAGAAACTCTACACCTGGTGGAGCTACCGCGCGAAAGACTGGCAGGCCTCGAACCGCGGCCGCCGCCTCGATCATGTCTGGTCATCCGCCAACCTGGTGCCGGCTTTCGCCGGCTACGAGATCCTGCAGGCGGCGCGCGGCTGGGAGAAGCCGTCCGACCATGTGCCGGTGATTGCGAAGTTTGAATTGGATTGAGGTTCGACGTCGGCGGCTAAGAGACGCAAACCTTCGCGTTCGTCATCCTAGGGCGGAGCGCCGCGTAGCGGCGCGCAGACCCTAGGATCCATTCCGTTACCGGTGCCGAAGGATGCAACGATGCAAAGAAGCCTTGGGCAGGCCGCTTCGCCCAGAAACCTCATTCTGCAACGCGGCGAAGCGTCAACGTCACGGAATGGATTCCAGGGTCTGCGCGCGTCGCTTCGCTTCTTGCTCCGCCCTAGAATGACGAAGGCGCTTTCTGGCCGGCGCTTCTATTCCGTAAACCTGGGCGCCAGCTCCTCGATACGGGCGATCATCTGCTGGAATTCCTCCAGGATGCGGTCATGCAACAGCACCGCGATCTCCGGATATTCTTCCAGGATTCGGTGGAACATCTTGCGGCTCAATCGGATCACTTCCGAGTCGACCGCGGCCGAGGCGCTGGTCAGCCGGTTGGTATCGGCGATCAGCGCCAGTTCGCTCAGCATGGTGCCTGGGCCTGCCGTACCGATCGGGACGCGTTCGCCGCCCAGCTCCCGATAGAGCGCGATCAAACCGCTGACCACGATATAAGCAGAATCAGCGACATCGTCCTCGCGGTACAGCTTATGGTCGGCCTGCAGCACGGTGGTCTCGGCGCCGAAGGCAAGCAGGCGCAGCTGTTCCTGCGTGAAGCCCTGGAAAAGCTTCACGCTTGACAGAATGCGGATGTCGTCATCCAGCGCCATCCTAGCTGTGTCCCCGAGCGGTCAGTCCAGTCCCTCCTTTGGAGCGGCGCGCCCTCCTGGGCTCGCGAAACGCTCCACCGTGCATCATGCGATGCGTGCAACGAGCCGACCCCATCACCCTCCAGCACCAGGATCGTACCCGAAGCGGTCCCGCCCGACCGCCCTAAATGTTTGTTTCGACGCAATTCCGGACGGTCGTCCTCGGCGAAGCCGCCGAGCCCAACCGTTTCACACTTTTCCTGGAATTGCTCTTGATCATGAAATGTTTAAGGAACCAGCTTGTAGCCGCCGCTTTCTGTCACAAGAATTTCGGCATTGGAAGGATCGCGCTCGATCTTCTGGCGCAACCGGTAGACATGGGTCTCCAGCGTGTGCGTGGTGACGCCGGAATTGTAGCCCCAGACCTCTTCCAAAAGAACGTCGCGCGTCACCACCTTCTGGTCGGCGCGGTAGAGATATTTGATGATCGAGGCTTCCTTCTCGGTCAGCCGCACCTTGGCGCCGCGCGGATCGATCAGCAGCTTCTGGCTGGGCTTGAACGTATAGGGGCCGACCGAGAAGGTCGCGTCCTCGCTCTGCTCGTGCTGGCGAAGCTGGGCACGGATGCGCGCGAGCAGCACGGCGAAGCGGAAGGGCTTGGTCACATAATCGTTGGCGCCGGCCTCGAGACCCAGGATCGTGTCGGAATCGGTGTCGTGGCCGGTCAGCATGATGATCGGCGCCTTGTAGCCGCCCTTGCGCAGGATCTTCACCGCCTCGCGGCCATCCATGTCGGGCAGGCCGACATCCATGATGAGCAGGTCGACGACGCCGCTGCGCGCCGCGGCAACGCCTTTTGCGGCGGTCGCTTCTTGCTGGACGTCGAATTCTTCGTAGAGCGCCAGCTGCTCAACCAGGGTGGCTCGCAAGTCGTCGTCGTCATCAACGATCAGAATGGTACGTGATGTCATGGATCAATCCGTTGTTTTAAAAAGAATATTCAGTTGACCTCCCCCCATTTATGCGGAAGCTCACCGGCGCAACAGCCGATCACAGTGATTTGTTCCGTGACCCAATCATACAAGAAAAAACGTGCGCGCAATGCGTCGGGCGCATTTTTGCCGAAGGGCTTGAGCGTTTTGGTGGTGCGCGCGCGCCCCGGCAACCCCGCGCAAGGCTTCCTGCAAGCCGGCAAAACGGTGTTTCCCTGCGCTTTGGGGCGCGGCGGCATCTCCGCCAACAAGCATGAAGGGGACGGCGCGACGCCGTTGGCGTCGATGCGCATCCTGTCAGGCTATTTCCGGGGCGATCATTTCGCGGGCGGACGCAGGACGAGGCTGCCGATGGCGCCGATCGGCCCGGACCTCGGCTGGTGCGAGGTTCCGGACGACCGCAACTACAACCGTCCGGTGAAGATCCCCTATGGCGCCAGCCATGAGCGGATGAAGCGCGACGACCGGCTTTACGATGCCTGCCTGGTGCTCGACTGGAACATCGCACCGCGCCGGCGCGGGCGCGGCAGCGCGATCTTCTTCCATCTGGCCCGGCCGGGCTTCACGCCGACGCAAGGCTGCGTGGCGGTGACGGCGCGGACCATGGCGAGGCTGCTTCCGTTGCTGTCGGACAGGACGGTGGTGAAGGTGGTGAGGTAGGCAGTAGGCAGTAGGCAGTAGGCAGTAGGCAGTAGGCAGTAGGCAGTAGGTGTCTCGTCGCTATTGCCTACTGCCTAATCTTTACTGCCTCTTTCCCGGTTTCTGCCAGCCCGTGCCGAGCAGCCCGATCTCACGAAGCTCTCTGTCCATCGTTTTCGCGACGTCCCGACGTCCGGCGCCGATGTCGCGCAACTGGCTGTCGGAGAGGTCTTCGATCGGATCATGGGACAGCCGGGCGGCGACGCGGGCCTGGCGCAGCCAATCGCGTGCCGAACGCAGCCAAAGGGCGAAGCCGGAAGGGGATTCCAGGGTGGTGCAGGGCTTCAGGGCGATCTCAGACATGGCTCTATCCGTGTTCTCCGGATATCAAATCCGGTTTTATGGTGTTTCGATGAAGCCATGATGCCGGATTGAAAAACAAACTGGAAACGAGTAGTTCTTTTCCGATCATCAAGTTTTATTTGGAGATCGCATGTCCAAGCTGCTGCCGGGAACGCGTGCGCTGCGGACGTTCGAAGCGGCGGCCAGGCACCTCAACTTCACCCGCGCGGCCGACGAGCTCGGCCTGACGCCGGCAGCGGTCAGCCACCAGATCAAGGAAATAGAGGATCAGCTCGGGCTGGTGCTGTTCACGCGCACCAGCCGCACCATCCGGCTGACGGAGGCAGGCAATGTGCTGCTGGAGGCCTCGGTCGATGCGCTCGACCTGCTGAACCGCGCCGTCAGCCGCGCCCGCAAGATGACCCGCGGCACGGCGCTGCTGAAGGTGACGCTCGACGCGCAGTTCGCGACGAAATGGCTCATGCGCCGCGTCGACGACTTCCGCAAGCAAAAGCCGGGCATCGAGCTGCGCTTCGACATCACCTACGATGTCCGGGATTTCGACCTTGACGATGTCGATGTCGGCATCCGCTTCGGCGCCGGCAAATATCCGGGGCTCTGCGCGCATCGGCTGTTCGAGAACATCATCATCCCGGTGTGCAGCCCGGCGCTGCTGGCGTCAGGTCCGCCGCTGAAGGAGCCGCGCGACCTGTTCAACCACACGCTCGCGCATATCGAATGGTCACGGCAGGGCGTGACCTGGCCGAACTGGAGCATGTGGATGCACGCGGCCGGCGTCGACGATTTCGACGACAGCCGCACGCTGGTCTTCGGGTCGTCGACCGATGCCACCCAGGCGGCGCTCGACGGCAACGCGGTGGCGCTCGCCGACTTCGCCATGGTCGCCAACGATCTTTCGCAGGGACGTCTGGTGCGGCCTTTCGAGCTCGGCATCAAGGTCGCGCCGGAATTCGCCTATTTCCTGGTCTATCCGGAGGCGGCGAAGGACGACGCGCGCGTCGTCGCCTTTCGCGAATGGCTTACCGAGGAGGCGGCGAAGACGCCGACGTGACGGCCTAAATACTTGTTTCCGCGCAATTCCGGACGGAAGGCTACGGCGAAGTCGCCGAGCCTAAACACTTACACTTTTCCTGGAATTGCTTTAGCCAGCTGCGGCGGCCGGCGCGCCGAACCAGCCGATGATGGCGCCGATGATCAGCATCACGCCCAGCCAGTGGCCGGCATCGATCAGCGTCAAGGCCCAGCCGAAGCCTTCATAGCGGTGGTTGACGGTGAGCGTGGTGGCGATGAAGCCGAGCCAGAGCACGAAGCCGAACAGTAACCCGGCGATCGGGTTCGGCTCGCCGCCGGTTATGGCGCCCACCACCAGCGTCAGCACGAGCGCCATGATCAGCTCGGCGATGAAGCTGACGACGAAGGGAGCGACCGAGCGCTGCATGGTGGCCGGGTCGAGCTTGGCGGCCTTCAGCCAAGGCTTGCTCAAGCCCATGTACCAGGCGGCGCCGAACAGCCACGCGACGATTGCGGCGGCGATCACCGCCAGCCAGTTCACAACCGAAAAATCCATGCTTTTCCCCTCCAAGTTGAAGGGCGATGGAACGCTTGTTCGGTCGCTCCGTCAAGCAAGGCGCCAGACGGTCGTGCGCTTGACCTCGGCATCCTCCAGCACGCGCGTCACCGGAACCTGGTAGACGGCAAGCGATTGCAGCCCGGTCCTGGGGAGATAGGCGCGGCCGGGATCGCCGACGAGGATTTCGGCGCCGCGCGCCTTCAGAGATCCGAACCAGGGCAGCACCCGTTCGGCGAAGGCCTTGTCGTAGAAGACGTCACCGGCGAGCACGACGTCCCGGCCATCGTCGGTGCCGACGCAATCCGTGCCGCGGAATTGCGCTTCAACGCCGTTGGCTTCGAGGTTGAGCGCGATCGCCGTTTCGCAGAACGGATCGATGTCGGCGGCGATCACTTGGCTAGCGCCTGCTTTCATCGCTGCGATCGCGACGAGGCCGGAACCGGAGGCGAAATCGAGCACCCGTTTGCCGCGTACGGTCCCCGGATTATCGAGCACATGGCGGGCGAGGCTTGGCCGCCGGCCCAGGCGAAGGCCCAGAAGGGCGGCGGCAGGCCGATCTCGGCCAGCTCCTCCTCGGTGCGCAGCCACAAATCATGTGCCTCGTCGGCGAGGTGCAGAAGCACTTCCGGCACATGCGGCGGCGCCATCAGCGCCGTGTTGTCGAGGATGAACTTTCTCGCGCTTCTCGGCGTGAGCTTGGTCACGGCGCCGGATTGAGCTCGGCCATGCGGCAGACCTCTTTCCATTCGGCCGGCGTCACCGGCTGCACGGAAAGCCGGCCGAGCCGGACCAGCGCCATCTCGGCGAGCTTCGGGTTGGCCTTGACCTCTTCCAGCGTCACCGGCCGCGGCACGTCCTTATAGGCGCGGATGTCGACGCATTCCCAGCGCGGATCGTCGGTCGTGGTGTCGGGATGGGCCAGCGCGCAGACCTCGGCGATGCCGACGATGTCGAGGCCCTCATTGGAGTGATAGAAGAAGCCGAGATCGCCAATCTGCATCGCCTTCATGTTGTTGCGGGCGGCGTAGTTGCGCACGCCGTCCCATTGCGTGCCGGCCTTGCCTTTGGCCTTCAACGCCTCGAAGGAAAAGACCGAGGGTTCGGACTTGAACAGCCAGTAGTTCATATCTTTTGTCCCATCGCTTTGTCGCACTGCCACGCGTGGCGTGCCCGTCTATGCTTACGCCCTCGCCGTCAGTGCGGCGAGAGCAGCCAATCATGCGCCGGCGGGCTTCTGGAAGACCCAGTTCCACGGACGGATCTGGACGCTTTCGAACAGGCCGGCCTTGGCGTAGGGATCGGCCGCGGCCAAAGCTTGGGCAGCAGCCATGTCCGGCGCTTCGATCATCACCAGGCTCCCGTCCGGCTTGCCGTCAGCGTCGAGGAAGGGACCTGCAAAGGCAAGCTTGCCCTCGGCGATCAGACCTTCCAGGAACGCAGCATGCGCCGGCCGCGTGTCGACGCGCAGCTGCAGGCTGCCGGGCTTGTCCTTGCAAATCAACGCAAACAGCATTTTCAACTCCGATGGTCAAATGTCGGTTTCGGTTTTGAGCGGCCTCGTCATCAGCGCGGTCACGGCCTGGCCGATCGTCACCTTGCCGTCGAGGATGGCGGCGACGGCCGAGATGATAGGCGCCTCGATGCCGCGCTCGGCGGCGATGCGGGCGGCAATCCCCGCCGTCGGCACGCCTTCGGCCAGCGGCAGGCCGTCAAGCGGCTTGCCCTGGCCGAGCGCCAAGCCATAGGCGAAATTGCGCGACTGGGCCGAGGAACAGGTGAGCAAGAGGTCGCCGAGGCCGGAAAGCCCCATCAGCGTTTCCGGCCGGGCGTCGAAGGCGGCGCCGATGCGGCGCAATTCGACGAAGCCGCGCGTCACCATGGCGGCCTGGGCGCTGGCGCCAAGCCCTGCGCCGGTGACGGCGCCGGCGGCAATGGCAAAGACGTTCTTCAGCGCGCCGCCGATCTCGACGCCAATCAGGTCGTCGCTCGAATAGCAGCGCAGGTTCTCCGCTGAGAAGCGCGCGGCAAGCTCGGCCGCCAATTCCGCATCGCGGGCGGCAACCACCACGGCGGTCGGCAGGCCGCGCGCGACGTCGCTGGCGAAGCTCGGGCCGGAAAGCGCCGCGACCGGATTGCCCGGCAGGCTTTCCTCGACGATCGCCGAGAGCAGCGCGCCGGTATCGCGCTCGATGCCCTTGGCGCAGAGCACCAGCGGCGCTCCCTGGGGCACATGGTTGCGGGCGTTGGCCAGGATGGCGCGCAGCGACTGCGCCGGCGTCACGGCGAGCACGCAGTCGGCGCCGTCAAGCGACGCGGCAATGTCGCTGGAGGCCATGATGCCGGGCTCGATCCTGATGCCGGGCAGGTAGCGCGGGTTCTCGCCGCGGGCGATGGCGGCGACGGTTTCGGCGTCGCGGGCATAGAGCCGGACATCATGGCCGGCGCGCAACATGGCCAGCGCCAGCGCCGTGCCCCAGGCGCCGCCTCCCAGCACCGCAACGCGCCAGCCGCTGGTGCTTTTCTTGGTCATGCCTTGGCACCACGCCGGCCCGAGCCGACCAGGGGCGCGGAAACACTGTCGAGCGGCCAGCGCGAGCGCGGCACGAAATCGGCGGCATTTTCGTCGGCGATGCCGGCGCGCAGCCGCTCTATGCCGGCCCAGGCGATCATCGCCGCATTGTCGGTGCAAAGCTTCTGCGGCGGCGCGACGAATGCGAAGCCGGCCTCGAAACACAGCGCTTCGAGCGTCGCCTTGATGGTGCGGTTGGCGGCGACGCCGCCGGCAACGACCAGCGCCGGCTTTGCATGGTCCGGGAATTCCTGGCGGAACCGGGCAAGGGTGCGGCCGACACGATCGCCCAGCGCGTCGGCCACCGCGGCCTGGAAAGAGGCGCAGATGTCGGCGACGTCCTGGTCGCTCAGCGGCGCGATCGCCGTCGCCGCCTGGCGCACCGCCGTCTTCAGGCCGGAGAAGGAGAAATCGGGCTGCGCCGAGCCCTTCATCGGGCGCGGGAAGGCAAAGCGGTCTGCATCACCGCTGGCGGCCGCCTTCTCGACATTCGGGCCGCCGGGATAGGGCAGGCCAAGCATCTTGGCGGTCTTGTCGAAGGCCTCGCCCAGCGCATCGTCTATGGTGGTCGCCCAGCGCTGGTAATCGCCGACGCCGCGCACCGCGACGATCTGGGTGTGGCCGCCGGAGACGAGCAGGAGAAGGTAAGGAAAATCGAGGCCGTCGGTCAGCCGTGCCGTCAGCGCGTGGCCTTCGAGGTGGTTGATGGCGATCAGCGGCTTGTTGGCGGCGGCGGCGATTGCCTTGGCGGTCATCAAGCCGACGATCAATCCGCCGACCAGGCCCGGCCCTGCTGTCGCGGCGATCGCGTCGATCTCATCGAGCGACACCGCCGAATCGGCGAGCGCCGCCTCGACGATGCCGTCCAGCGCCTCGACATGGGCGCGCGCGGCGATCTCGGGCACGACGCCGCCGAAGGCCGCATGCTCCTCGATCTGGCTGAGCACGATGTTGGACAGGATTTCGGGCGCGGCGACGCCGTCCAGCGCCACAACGCTGGCCGCCGTCTCGTCGCAGCTCGTCTCAATGCCCAGAACGCGGATCAATTGGTCGCTGGCCTCTATGATTGTATCACCGGCCAATCCCAATTAGGAAAAGGCCCGGCAGACCTCAAGCTGCCCCGGGGGTTATCACGGACCGCGCGCCATGCAAACTTTGAAAATCGGAACACGCGGCAGCCCGCTGGCATTGGCCCAGGCGCATGAGACGCGGGCGCGGCTGATGCAGGCGCATGGCCTGCCCGAAGAGGCGTTCGAAGTGGTGCCGATCTCGACCAGTGGTGACCGCATCCAGGACCGGCCGCTGTCGGAGGCCGGCGGCAAGGGGCTGTTCACCAAGGAGATCGAGGAAGCGCTGCTCGAGCGCCGCATCGACATCGCCGTGCATTCGTCGAAGGACATGCCGACGGTGCTGCCCGTCGGCCTGGAGCTTGTCACCTTCCTGCCGCGCGAGGACGCGCGCGACGCCTTCATCGGCAAGAACGTGAAGCGGATCGCCGACCTGCCGCATGGCGCCACGGTCGGATCGTCATCGCTGCGCCGTCAAGCGCTGATCCGCCGCATGCGGCCGGACCTCGATGTGGTGATCTTCCGCGGCAATGTGCAGACCAGGCTGCGCAAGCTGGACGAAGGCGTCGCCGAGGGCACCATCCTCGCCTATGCCGGATTGAAGCGCCTCGGACTTGAGCATGTCGTCACCGACCTGATGCCGCTGGAAGCTTTTCCGCCGGCGCCGGGGCAAGGCGCGATCGGCATCGAAACCCGCATCGGCGACCGCGACGTCGAAAAGATGCTGGCGGCGATCCATCACGTGCCGACCGGCCAGGCGCTCACCTGCGAGCGCGCCTTCCTCGCCGCGCTCGACGGCTCCTGCCGCACGCCGATCGCCGGCCATGCGATGGTGGCGGGCGAAAAACTGTCCTTTGACGGACTGATCATCTCGCCCGACGGCACGGAATCGCACGAGGTCCGGTTGGAAGGCGAGGCTGCCGACGCGGCGGAGATCGGCCTGGACGCGGCGCGCACGGTCCGAGCCCGGGCTGGTGCGACATTCTTCGACGGCTGGGCCTGACATGGCCCGCATCCTGGTGACGAGGCCGGAGCCTGGCGCGTCGCGCACGGCACGGCGCCTCGAAGCCCTGGGATTTCAGCTTGTCCTGCTGCCGCTGACCGAGACGAGCGCATTGCCGGTCGAGGCGAGCATCGGCCGCGATGCCGTCGCGGTCGTCGTCACCAGCGCCAATGCGGTGCGGCATGCGCCGAAGGCACTGATCGCGGCACTTGCGCGCCTACCTTGCCACGCAGTTGGCAAACGGACGGCGGAAGCCTGCCGCGCGGCGGGATTCCTCTCCGTCACGGAAGGTCCGGGCGACGCCGAGGCGCTGGCCGATGCCATCGCCGGCGGCCTTGCCGGCAGGGCAATCGTCTATCTGTGCGGCCGCGTCCGCTTGCCTGCGTTAGAGCAGCGGTTGGCGGCGGCTGGCGTGCACGTCCAGGCGATCGAGACCTACGACACGACAGGTTTCGACTATGGCGATGCCGATGTGGTCGCCCGCCTGTCGGGCCGGCCGACCGACGCGGCGCTGCTTTATTCGGCCAAGGCCAGCGCCGCGCTGGCCAGCCTGATTGCGCGGCCGGCCTTGCGGCATCTCTTTGAAAGAACGGAATTCCTGGCGCTCTCGGCGCGTGTCGCCGAGCCGCTGGACGGGGTTGCCGGTGACAGGGTCCGCATCGCGTCCAAGCCCGAGGAAGAGCAGCTGCTGGCGCTTTTGTCGCTGCCCGGCTGAGCCGCGTCATCACACCGCCCCTTTTCACCGCTTGGTGATGTGCTAGAGCATCCCCTGGACCCTTTGAACCATCCTCAAGCCAGTTCGCGGAGCCCAAAGCATGGTCAAGACGCCGAAGATGCGACATTCGAAGACCCGGCGCGAGCCGGTGACCATCGAACTCGAGCCCGGCGCCGTCTCGCGAATCACCGACGAGGAGGCCGCGAAGGCCGAGGCCAAGGCAGGGCAAACCGACGAGGCGAAGGCGGAAGAGGCCGCCGCCGCTTCGCAGCCGGAGCCGCCGGAAGAGCCGATCCATGCCGAGCAGGCCGATATCGAGCCGTGGGAGCATAGCGACGCCGCGCAGGCAACTGCCGATAAATCAGAGGCCGGCAAGGACGAGCCGGAGGCGCCGTATCCCGGCGCGTCCGATGCGCCGAAGAGCCAGCCCAAGGGCTTCGATTACAATTTCGAGGACGCATCCGCGCCTGGCGCCGGCGCCTCGGCATCGAAGGCAAGCGAGACACGAAGTGAGACATGGGGCGAGGATGGCGTGCCGCAGCCGCCGCGCAGAACCGGCGTCAACGCCATCGCTGCGGGCGTCGTCGGCGGCGTGATCGCGCTTGCCGGCGCCGGCCTGCTGCAAGCGGTCGGCCTGCTCGGCTCGTCGGGACCGGGCGGCGGGTCGCTCGAGAGCGTCAACGGCGAGATCGCTTCGCTGAAAAGCGAAATCGCGGCGCTGAAGGAAAGCGGCGGCACCTCGGCCAAGATCGACGGCCTGTCCTCGGCGCTCGATCAGGTCAAGGCCGATGTGGCGGCGCTGAAATCGTCGGCCGGCCAGGGCGGCGACGGCGCCGCGCTCAAGGCGCTCGGCGACAAGGTCGGCCAGATCGAGACAACCGTCGCCGAGCTGCAGAAGAACGGCAATGCGGCACCCGCCGATCTCGGTCCGCTCAACGAGAAGATCGCCGGGCTCGACGCGCTGGTGAAATCGGCCGGCGACGCGGCCAAGGCCGAGGACGGCAGGGTGGCGGCACTGGAGCAGTCCGTATCGCAGCTTTCCGGCAAGGTCGAGGCGCAAGCCTCGCAACCCAAGATCGCGCTGGCGATCGCCGCCTCGGCGCTGAAGTCGGCGCTCGATCGCGGCGCGCCGTTCGCGACCGAGCTCGACACCTTCGCGGCGATCGCGCCGGACGCGCCCGAGCTCGCGGCGCTGCGCTCCTATGCCGAAAAGGGCGTGCCGACCCGCGCCACCATCGCTGCGGAGGCCGATGCCGCCGCCAACGCCATGGTCGATGCGGCAAAGCCGGTCGACCAGAATGCCGGCTTCTTCCAGAGCTTGGTGTCGAGCGCTGAATCGCTGGTCAAGGTGCGGCCGGTCGGCGCGGTCGAGGGCAAGGGCGTGCCGGAAACCGTCGCGCGCATGGAAGTGGCGGTCAACCAGGGCGATTACGCCAAGGCGCTCAGCGAATATGACGCGCTGCCGGACGCGGCAAAGGCGGCCGGCGCCGATTTTGCCGGCAAACTGAAGGCACGGCTGGAGGTCGAAAAGCAGCTCGAAGCGCTGATTGCCGGCGCGACGAAGACTTAAGGAGACAAGATGATCCGCATCCTCGTCTTCCTCGCCGTCGTCTTCGCGCTCGGGCTGGGTTTTGCCTGGCTGGCAGACCGCCCGGGCGAGATGCTCGTCACCTTCAACGGCTACCAGTACCAGGTCACGCTGATGGTGGCGGCGGTGGCGATCGTCGCTGTTGTGGCGGCGGTGATGATCGTCTGGTGGCTGATCAAGTCGCTGTGGAATAGCCCCTACACGATCTCGCGCTATTTTAGGGTGCGCCGCCGCGACCGCGGATACCAGGCATTGTCGACGGGCATGATCGCCGCCGGCGCCGGCGACGGCGCGCTGGCGCGCAAGAAGACCAAGGAGGCGGCCAAGCTGATCAGCTCCGATCAGGAGCCGCTGATCAACCTGCTCGACGCCCAGGCCTCGCTGCTCGAAGGCGACCATAAAGGCGCGCGGGAGAAATTCGAGCGCATGCTCGACGATCCCGAGATGCGGCTGCTCGGCCTGCGCGGGCTCTATCTAGAGGCCGAGCGCCTCGGCGACCGCAATGCCGCGCGTCACTATGCCGGCCGCGCGGCGGCGGTGGCGCCGCAGCTTGCCTGGGCGGCGGAATCGACGCTGGAAGAACTCACCGAACGCGGCGATTGGGACGGCGCGCTGAAGCTGGTCGAGGCGCAGAAATCGACCAGGCAGATCGAGCGTGACGCCGCCAACCGCCGCCGCGCCGTGCTGCTGACGGCCAAGGCGCAGGCGCTGGTCGACAGCGACCCGAACGCGGCCCGCACCGCGGCGCTCGAAGCCAACAAGCTGGCGCCGGATTTCGCGCCGGCCGCGGTGATCGCCGCCGATCTGGTTATCCGGCAAAACGACGTGCGCAAGGGCTCCAAGATCCTGGAGGCCGCCTGGAAGTCCGAGCCGCACCCCGACATCGCCGAGCTCTACACCCATGCCAGGCCGGGCGACGCCGTGCTCGATCGTCTGAACCGCGCGAAGAAGCTGCAGGAATTGAAGAGGAATCATCCCGAGTCGTCGATGGCCGTGGCGCGCGCAGCGCTCAATGCCCAGGATTTCGCCACGGCGCGGCGCGAGGCGGAGGCCGCGATCCGCATGGATCGTCGCGAGGGCGCCTATCTTCTGCTCGCCGATATCGAGGAGGCCGAGACCGGCGACCAGGGTAAGGTGCGGCAGCTCTTGTCGAAGGCGGTGCGCGCGCCGCGCGATCCGGCGTGGGTGGCAGACGGCGTCATCTCCGAGCGCTGGGCGCCGGTGTCGCCGGTCACCGGCAAGCTCGACGCCTTCACCTGGCGCGCGCCGATGGAGCGGCTTGGCCAGCTGATCGACAGCGACGCGGATGTCGCCGTACCGGCGATCACCGCCGCGCCGCCTGTCCAGCCTGTCGCCGAGAAGGCGATCGACATCGTCGCCGATGCTCCGGCCGAGAAGCCGGCGCCGGTGCCTTCAAACGGCGGCGAGAAGCAAGCGTCCGTTGCGGAAGCCGTCAGCGAGGCTGAAATCGGCGAGCCCGGTCCGGAGCTGCCGCCTCTGCCGGACGACCCTGGTGTCGCGCCGGAAGAAGAAGCGGAAAAATCGCCGCGCCGCTTTCGTTTGTTCTGAGGCTGTGTTCTGGGACCGGGTTTGTTGGGCAGGGAAAAAACATCGATGTTCGAGCGCGTATTGTCCTTCCTGAGGGATCTGCCGGCTGCTGGCGAGGCCAAGCCGAGCGCCGACGATCCGCGCGTCGCGGCTTCGGCGCTGCTCTATCATGTGATGAACGCCGACGGCGTGCGCCAGGACGTCGAGTGGGAACGGTTCAAGCAGATCCTGGCCGAGACCTATTCGGTGAGCGGCAAGGAACTCGATGCGCTGGCGGCGGCCGGCGAGCGCGCCGACAACGAGGCGATCGACCTCTACGCCTTCACCAGCGTCTTGAAGCGCCACCTCGACCCCGAGGCGCGCAAGGCCTTCATCGGCCTGATGTGGGAAATCGTCTATGCCGATGGCGAGCTTGACGAACTCGAGGACAACACAGTCTGGCGGGTCGCCGAGCTGATCGGCGTCGAGCGTCGCGACCGCATCGAGGCGCGCCGCAAGGCGGCGGCCGAGGTGCCCGGCGCGCGGGGCGAATCGAGCGACGAATAGCAGGATCCTTCGCCTTCCATGCCACCCAGATCGAGGCCGAGACCAAAAATCCTGATCGTGCTGCATCAGGAGACTTCGAGCCCCGGCCGCGTCGGCCACATGCTCCTGGAAGAAGGCTTCGACCTCGACATCCGCCGCCCGCCCTTGGGTGACGAATTGCCCTGCACGCTGGACGGTCACGCCGGCGCGGTTATCTTCGGCGGGCCGATGAGCGCCAATGACGAGGACGAGTTCGTCCGCCGCGAAACCGACTGGCTGGAAATCCCGCTCAAGGAGAACCGACCGTTCCTCGGCATCTGCCTCGGGGCGCAGATGCTCGCCAACCATCTCGGCGGCAAGGTCGGGGGCCACTGCGAAGGCCTGGTCGAGATCGGCTGGTATCCGCTGAAGGCGACCGAGGCCGGCAAGAAACTGCTGCACTGGCCGGAGATGGTCTACCAGTTCCACCGCGAAGGCTTTTCGCTGCCGAAGGAAGCGACGCTGCTGGCAACCGCGGAAACCTATCCCAACCAGGCGTTCCGCTACGGCGACAATGCCTGGGGCATCCAGTTCCATGGCGAGCTGACAAGGATGATGATGCAGCGCTGGGTGGTGCGCGGCGCGCATCGCTTCGAATTGCCCGGCGCCCAGCCCGGCCGCGACCATCTCGGCGGCCGGCTGATCTGGGACATGCACCTGAGGCGCTGGCTGGGCGAGTTTCTGGGGTTGATTTTCGGCAAGCCGGCTGTGGGGTAGGGCGAAAGGCCATTGCTCTGAATGCTCGGTTTTGACCGAGAATGGCTTACGCCTGCCGGGGCATGGAAAGGCCGCTTTGCGCCCAATGTCGGCAGTAGGGGTGCCCTTGCCGCTGCCCAAATAGTAGACTGTGTCGAATGCAAAGCTATTGGTCGCAGGACGGCTAAGCCGACTTCGCTGGCGCCTTCCGGTCGTTCACGCCCTAGCCGAAGTCGACCCATTCGCGAACTTCAAGTCGCGAGCGGGTCGCCTTCCAGATGCAAAACTTTGAGCGCCGTTTGCGTTGGATCCTGAAAGCTCCCCAGCTAGCGTCATTGCCAGCAAATCACCAGTGCAGGGCAAGCGATCAGCGCTTGTCCGCCGGCCGGCTGCTAGCCGTCGAAGGGATGCGGGCGACGACCTTGATTTCGAAATCAAAACCGGCAAGCCAGTTGACACCTACCGCCGTCCAGTTCGGATAGGGAGGTCCGCCGATCTCTTCCGCTCGGACGGCCAGCACTGTTGCGATCTGGTCATCCGGTTTGGTGTGGAAGGTTGTGACGTCGACAACGTCATCGAATCTACACCCGGCGGCGGCCAAGACCTCGCGTAGATTGGCAAAGGCGCGCCGAACCTGATCCTCAAATACGGGCTCGGGCGAGCCGTCCTCACGGCTCCCGACCTGACCCGACACGAAAAGAAGATCGTCGGAGCGAATGGCCGCGGAATATCGATGAATATCATATAACGCGTGGCGTTTGGCCGGATAGATGGCGTCACGTGCAGGCATTTCGTGTTCCTTTCTGCGTTGTTAATGGGAGCGGACCGGCAACGGCCGGGAGCCGGGTCTTCGAGTTGGAGATAGCGCAATCGCATTGTGCGCATTAGCCATTGAAATCGGCATAGGGTGATGCAAAAACACCACCAATGTCCCGCCCGTCCCTCAATGATCTGACCGCCTTCTTGGCCGTTGCCACGCATCGCAGCTTCCGCCGCGCAGCGGACGAGATCGGCACTGCGCCTTCCACGTTGAGCCATGCTATGCGAGCGCTCGAGGAACGCATGGGCGTGCGCCTTCTGAACCGCACCACACGCAGCGTCTCGCCGACGGAAGCCGGTTTCCAACTGCTCGGCCGCCTTCAGCCGGCGCTCGCCTCACTGGACGAGGCGCTCGACAGTATCGCAGGGTTCCGGGGCAATGTTGCGGGGACGGTCCGCATCAACGCACCGCGACTGATGGCTGGGCTTCTCGTTCGCGGGGTTCTTCCGCAGATGGCGAAGCTCCATCCTGATGTAACGGTGGACATCGTCGTCGAGGGGCGACTCATCGACATCGTGTCCGGCGGGTTCGATGCCGGCGTGCGCCTCCTCGGATCGGTTCCCAAGGACATGATCGCCGTGCCGCTTGCACGCCGGCTGACGTTCATCTGCGTCGCCTCGCCCGCCTATCTCGACCGCTCAGGGGAGCCGGGAACCCCGGAGGAATTGCAGCGCCACCATTGCATCGGTCACCGCATGCCCAGCGGGAAGCTCTATCGATGGGAATTCGAACGCGCCGGCCAGGAACTCGTGATTGACGCTAACGGCCCCATTGTTCTTGATGACGAGGAGCTAATGGTCGAAGCCGCAGTAAAGGGTCTGGGCATCGCCTATGTGGCGGATTCGGCTGCAGAAGCGGCCATGTCCGATGGCCGGCTGCGCAAGGTCCTGACCAGGTGGATGCCCGCTCCGGAAGAGGTTGCAATCTACTATCCTGGACATCGAGCCGTGCCGCCGGCGCTGCGTGCTTTTCTCGATGTCGTCAATGACTTGCGGAAGAAGGGAGCTTAACGAGAGCGACGAGCAGCCGCGCCATGACCGGCCGTTGGGCCAGAGGATCGGAGTGCTCAGTTCATCCTATTGCGCTGGCGAACCAGTGTTCTGCCGCTGATCGCCGCTTATGACCGCCTGATCACTGCCGCTATTCAGGGCCACCTGGCCGCAGCGCCGGGACCATAGCCCCGCGATGCCGCCGATCACCGCAGCGTGGTACCAATCAGCGGGGCAGTCTCGGCGGTATCGACGAGCCGCGAATCTGTGCTAAGGCGCCGCCCAATCAATCAAAGGAAGACACCGTGAACGAACTGACATTGGCCGAGGCGACCGAAAATATCTATGCCTCACTCCGCGCCGACAATGCCGACCTCGATGCGCATATCGCGGCACTCAAGGCGGCGCTGGCACGAGAGGGGAAGAAGCAGGCGGTGTTCGATCCGGCCAAGCTGGTGCAGAACAACCGCGCCGGCCGCAAGTTGATGCAGGCCTATTTTCGCCAGCGCGGCGTCAGCGTGAGCTTTTCGGAGTAGATTTGCTCGCGCCCCTGCCTCGCTGGGCGACGGCGCGGTGAGATTGGCCTGAACGTCGGATCCAGCGGCTTGGATTCAGAACTCAGTCAGTTGCGGCTGTTGAGATGCCGCACCTGCCGCAGTGCGGGAAACAGATAGGCCCATAGGCCGGCGACGGCGATGGCGCCGATGCCGCCGATCACCACTGCGGGAACCGTGCCGATCAGCGCCGCCATAGTGCCGGCGCGGAATTCGCCGAGCTCGTTCGAGGCGCCGACGAAGACCTGGTTGACGGCGTTGACGCGGCCGCGCACCTCGTCCGGCGTCCAGAGCTGGATCAGCGTCTCGCGGATGTAGACGCTGAACATGTCGGTCGCTCCAAGCAAGGCGAGTGCGACGATGGACAGCCAGGTGATGGTCGATAGGCCGAACAGCACTATCGAGGCGCCGTACAAGGCGACGAAGCCGAGCATGATCTTGCCGGCATGGTCGCGGATCGGATGGCCGGCCAGCCAGACAGCGACGCAGATGGCGCCGATGCCGGGCGCCGAGCGCAGCAGTCCGAGCCCCCAGGGACCAAGCTGCAAAATGTCGCGCGCATAGACCGGCAGCAACGCAAAGGCGCCCGACAGGAGCACGGCGAACAGGTCGAGCGAGATCGCGCCGAGCACGATCTTCTCGCCCCAGATGTAGCTGAAGCCGGCAAACAGCGTCTGCATCGTCGGCTTGTCGGTGGCCGTCTGCTGGGCAGGCTTGGGAATGGTGAACACAAGCATGCCCGCAACCAGCATCAGCACAGCGGCGGTGGCGTAGGCGACTTCCGCCGACACGCCGTAGAGCAGGCCGCCGGCGACCGGGCCGACGATGGTCGCCGTCTGCCAGGCCGACGAATTCCAGGCTATCGCGTTGGCGAAATCCTCCTGCGGCACGAGATTGGCGAACAACGAGGACGAGGCCGGGCCGTAGAAAGCGCGGGCAATGCCGAACATGACCAGCACGAGGAAGATCGGCAGCGGGCTGGTCAGGCCGCGCAGCGTCAGAAGCAGCAGGGCCAAGGCGCAGCCGGCCTCGACCAGGGTCGCCAGCGTCATGATCAGCCGGCGGCCGAAGCGGTCGGCGACGACGCCGGTGACCAGGACCAGGAGCAGCGAAGGCAGGAACTGGACGATGCCGACAATGCCGAGGTCGAACGGATTGCGGGTCAGGTCATAGACCTGCCAGCCGACGGCGACCGAGACGATCATGGTGGCGAAGGTCGTGAGGAAACGCGCCGTCCAGTAGCTGAGGAACGGGCGGTGCCGGAACGCGGCGTAGCGCTGTTCTGGTGACGTTGCTTCGACAGTCATGATTCGAGGGCCCCGTTGCGACAATGGCCGGCGGGGCACTTCCACGGTGGGCGCTGGTCCGGCCGCAACCCTTTAGCCCAGTTCGTCTTGCCATGCGCGTAAAAAATCGGCGCTGGATCTAAGAAAATCGAAATTCCCTGCTCTGGTGAGGGGGCGTTCAGCCTCTCAAAGCAGCCGAGATGGCTTCCAGCCCGCCGCGCAACTCCGCCTCTTTCGGCCAGCCGAAGCCGAGACGGAAGAAATGCTTCGGCATCTCGAACCAGTGGCCGGGGCCGACATAGGTGCCGTATTCCGCCAGCAGCCTGGTGTAGAAGCGGTCAAGGTCGAAGCCGGCATCGACGTTGAGCCGCGGAAAGCCGACGACGCCGCCTTGCGGCCGCACCCAGTCGACCAGTGGCTCGCCGTCGATCCAGTCCTGCACGACGTCGCGGCGCCTGGCCATTTCGGGGAGCAGCGAGGCGAGGAAGGTATCACGGCGTTCGAGCGTGGCGCGGGCGATCGCCTCGTCGATGACGCTGCCGCAGATGCCGATCTGCTCCTTGGCGGCGAGGAAGGTCTCCTGCAATTGCGGATCGCGGGTCATCAGCCAGCCGATGCGGATGCCCGGAATGCCGAAGGCCTTCGACAACGAGCAGACGCTGATGGCGGCGGAGCTGAGCGAGGCCGCCGACGGCAGCCGGGCGCCATAGGAGAGGTCGCGATAGGTCTCGTCGACCAGCAGGCGGCATTTGCCGCTCTCTGCAAGCGTAATCAGCGCGTCGAGATCGGCGCGTGTCATCATCGTGCCGGTCGGGTTGTGCGGGCAGGTGACGCTGATCAGCCTGGTGTTCGGCCGCAGCTCTGCCTTCACACGGTCGATGTCGATGGCAAAGCCCTCGTCGAAATCGAGATCGATGTAAGAGATGGCGCAGCCGATCGCCTTCGGTGTCTCGATGTTGGTGGCGTAGTTCGGCCGCACGACCACGAGATGGTCGCCGGCCGACAGAAGCGACGTGGCGATGATGAACAGCGCGCCGGCCGCGCCAGCGGTCACCAGTACATCATCGGGGGAAAGACCGCTGTCTTGCCCGGCGATAAGCGCCCGCAGTTCCCTGTCGCCGCGGTGCTCGCCATAAAACAGCGTGAGGTCCGGCAGCGCGAGACCTATGTCGGAGAGTTTCTGGTCTGCGATCGAGCTTTCGGAAAGGTTGTAGCGGATGCGCTCGTAGCCGTATTCCTCCGGCGCTTCTTTCTCGATCACCATCCTGGTGTAGTTCATGGCCATGTCCCCAAGCGGTTCATCCTTTTAAACAGACCGCGCGTCCTGTTTTGACGCAATTCCGTACGGCTTTCCTGGAATTGCCTGGTGGAACGGTATCCAAGCCATAAAAGCAGGAAGCCTGCCAAGGCTGATTCCTCGGCAGGCTTCCCTAAACCATTGGTGCAGGCGCGTTATTTCAGGCCGGGGCTTTGGCCTTCCTGCCCCTGGCAGGCTTCGCCGGCTCCGGTTCCGCCTTGCGGCCGAGGCCGATCGACTTGGCGAGCTGCGAGCGCGACGCCGCATAGTTGGGCGCGACCATCGGGTAATCCACCGGCAGGCCCCATTTGGTGCGGTAGGCTTCCGGTGTCAGTCCGAAATGCACGCCGATATGCCGCTTCAGCGATTTGAACTTCTTCCCGTCCTCGAGGCAGATGATGTAGTCCGGCGTCACCGAGCGCCTGGGATTGACGGCGGGAACCGGCGGGGGCGCCGCGGGCTCCGCCGGCTGGCTGATCCCGCCGATCGAAGAGGCGACGCTGGCGATCAGTCCGCCCAGGTCGGAAGCAGGCAGGCGGTTTTTGGCGACATAGGCCGATACGATATGAGCGGTGAGCTCGAGCAGGTCGATTTCCCTGGCTGTGCTGGTGTCCTCGTCCACGTAGTCCCTCCATTTCTGCCGCAAGGTCGCGAAAACGATCCGGTTTTCGCGGTGTAATGTCGAAGCGCTGCGAGCGTTGTTTGCGAATTCGGGAAGCCGCAGGGGCCGCAGGCCGGCGAATTCCTAGTCGGCAAATCTGCGCGGCGCAACGTTTTGTGGCGTCAATACACGCTGTTTTGAACAATTATACTGAAATGTAACTATATCAGACGACCAGCGCCTTGTCGCGCCACAGACGAAATCCACCCTCGAAAGCGCGAGTGTTGTCGCCGCGCCGGGATTTTTCCGGCAATTGATCGAGCTTGTCGACATTGCCGCCGCCGATCACGACATAATCCGGCTGCAAGGCGGCGCGGAGCCTATCGACAACGTCGAAAACGTATTTGCGCCACTTCTTCTTCCCGTGCTTCACCAAGCCGCGTTCGCCGACATAATCCTCGAAAGTCGCTCCCTTCTTGTAGGGCAGATGGGCGAGCTCCATGGGCTGGCCGACATTCTTGATGATCATGGCGGCGCCCAGGCCCGTGCCGAGGCCGAGGAACAGCATGCGGCCGCCGTCATAGCTGCCGATGGCCTGCATCAGCGC
Source organism: Mesorhizobium sp. CA15 (assembly GCF_020165215.1). Classification (NCBI taxonomy): domain Bacteria; kingdom Pseudomonadati; phylum Pseudomonadota; class Alphaproteobacteria; order Hyphomicrobiales; family Phyllobacteriaceae; genus Mesorhizobium; species Mesorhizobium sp. CA15. The sequence goes on along the minus strand of NZ_JAIUHQ010000014.1, from coordinate 27,488 downwards.
GTCGTTGACGAGCTTCACCGGCTTGCCGAAAGCGGCGGTGAAATCATAGCCGTTCCAGCCCTGGCCGAGGTTGAAGGGATCGAGCGAGGGCTTGTTGTCGCGCACGGGGCCGGGATAACCCATCGAGATGACGTCGTAGTCCAGACCCTCGGCCAGTTTCTTGACCGACGAGACGACCTGGTCCGGGGTCAGGCTCGGTCCGGACGCGGCGCGGCGCATCTCGCCGCCTGCGCTGGTGAGGATCTTCACATGCGAGCCGCCGACATCGACGGCGAGCACGATCGGATCGCCGGGCGCCGCGACTTTCTTTGCTGCCTTCGCCATCCCGTCCTCCCCGATATTATTTGCTCGGATTGATCCAGCCATCGGGTGGGCCGAAGCCGTTCATGGCATCGACCGGCCCCCAGGTCTTGGGCGCATAGATTGCCGGCGCCGCGGTGTCGCCGAGCACCGGGCCGACGATGCGCCAGGCAAGCTCGGCCGCGTCCTGCCGGGTGAAGAGCTGGCCATTGCCGTTCATGGCGTCGCCGATCAGCCGCTCATAGGGCGGCATGTCGCCCTTGGTGTCGTCGAGCGCGGTCAGCTCCACCTGCTCGCCGATCATGTCGTCGCCGGCGACCTTGCGCTGGGCGCCGATCGAGATCGCCACCTGCGGGTCGATGCGGAAGCGCACATAATTGGCGTCGCCCGGCTTGATCGGATCGAAGACGTCGAGCGGCGGCCGCTTCATACGCACGATCACCTCGGTGGCGTGCACCGGCATGTTCTTGCCGGCGCGAATGAAGAAAGGCACGTCCCGCCAGCGCCAGGTGTCGACGAAGAAGCGTACTGCGGCGAAGGTCTCGACCGGCGAGTTGGGCCTGACGCCCGGCTCGGCCAGATAGCCGTCGAATTGGCCGCGCACGACATCGTCCTTGGTCAGCGTGCGGATGGCGCGCAGCACCTGCACCTTCTCGTCGATCAGGTCGTCGGCCGAGCGGCCGACAGGCGGCTCCATGGCCAAAAGCAACAGGATGTTGAGCAGGTGGTTTTCGATCACGTCGCGGATGCAGCCGACATCGTCGTAGAATTTGCCGCGGCCCTCGACGCCGAAATCCTCGGCCATGGTGATCTGCACGCTCTCGACGAAGTTGCGGTTCCAGATCGGCTCGAGGAAGGAGTTGGCGAAGCGGAAATAGAGCAGGTTCTGGATCGCTTCCTTGCCAAGATAATGGTCAATGCGGAAGATCGACTGCTCGTCGAACACCAGATGCAGCACCCGGTTCAGCCAGCGCGCCGACTGCAGATCATGGCCGAAGGGCTTTTCGACCATCAGCCGCGCGCCGCGCGCGGTGCCGGACTGCTCTAGGCCTTGCACGACCGTTTCGAACATCGTCGGGGGGACGGCCATGTAATGCAGCGGCCGCTGCGCGGAGCCCAGCGCCGTCTTCAGCTTCTCGAAGGTCGCGCCGTCGCGGTAGTCGCCGCTGACATAGCGCAGCAGCGAGGCGAGCTTGGAAAAGACCTTGTCGTCGACACGGCCAAGCGCGGTGACAATGCCGTCGCGCGCACGTTCCACCAGTTTCGGGAGCTCCCAAGGCTCGAAGGCGACGCCGATCACCGGCTCGCTCAGCGTGCCCTTGGCGACCATCTGGTAGAGCGCCGGGAAAATCTTCTTGTGCGCAAGATCACCGGTCGCTCCGAAAAGCACCAGCGTGTCGGACCTCTCCTGGCTCATGCAGTCTCTCCCTTCACGCGCCGGTCTTCGGCTTCTCGACATGGCCGCCGAAGGCATAGCGCATGGCGGACAGAAGCTTGTCGGCGAATTGCGATTCGCCCTGGGAAGAGAAGCGGTCGAACAGCGCCGAGGACAGCACCGGCGCCGGAACGCCGGTGTCGATCGCCGCCTTCAGCGTCCAGCGGCCTTCGCCGGAATCGGAGACACGGCCGCCGAACTGGGCGAGCGCCGGGTCGTTCTTCAGCGCGCCGGCGGTGAGATCGAGCAGCCAGGAGCCGATGACGCTGCCGTGCCGCCAGACCTCGGCGACCTGCGGCAGGTCGATGTCGAACTGATAGTATTGCGGGTTTTCCAGCGGGCTGGTCTCGGCGTCGGCTGTGCGCTGCCTTTTGCCGGCATTTGCCGACTTCAGGATGTTCATGCCCTCGGCATAGGCGGCCATCACGCCATATTCGATGCCGTTATGCACCATCTTGACGAAGTGACCGGCGCCGCTCGGTCCGCAATGGAGATAGCCGAAGGGCGCCGTGCCGGCATCCTTGGGCGGATTGGCCCCCGCATCGGCGCCCGGCGCCAGCGTGGCAAAGACCGAATCGAGATGCTTCACAGCGTCATCGGGGCCGCCGATCATCAGGCAGTAGCCGCGCTCCAGGCCCCAGACGCCGCCGCTGGTGCCGACATCGACGAAGTTGATGCCCTTAACCGCCAGCTTGGCCGCCTGGTCGACGGCATCATGGTAGTAGGAATTGCCGCCGTCGATGATGATGTCGCCCGGCTCCATCAGCGCTGCAACCTGGTCGACGATCCTGCCGGTGATCGCGGCCGGCAGCATCAGCCAGGCGCAGCGCGGCTTGGCGAGCTTGGCGACGAACTCCTCCAGCGAGGCGGCACCGACCGCGCCGTCCTTGACCATGCCGGCGACGCTTGCCGAATTGATGTCATAGACGACGCATTCATGGCCGTCGCGCATCAGGCGCCGCACCATATTGGCGCCCATCCTGCCCAGTCCCATCATTCCGATCTGCATGGTTTCATCCCGATTGCTTGAGGAAGGAGAAGTCCAATGGCCCTGCCGGATCACGATTGGGCGTCAATGCCGACGCTGAAGTCGACATTCTCCCAACGCATCGCCCCGGGCCAGAAAAAAGTGAAGAGGATGGTGGTTCCCGGCTGCAGGCGGTTAACGGGCAAATCCACCAGGTGAATGCCGAACGCATTCTCGGTTGTCTTGCTGTCCTGCACGGTCAGCCATTTGTCGCTGCTCCAATGGACGACGCCAGGCGCCGACAATTCGACGCGCAGCGCCTTGCCGGCCGGAATGGAGCGGATCTTGTGGTTGAAGCGCCAGATCCTAAGCGGCGAGACCGTCTGGCCCTTGATATAACGTTCGACGCCTTGCGGCGGCAGGTCGAAGACGGCGCCGTCGCGCAGCGAGCGCAACAGCTTGATGTGCTCTGCATGCGCCCAGACCAGCGGCATGGCGCTGCCGGACGGTTTGCCCAGCCGCAATTCGCGGTCCGGCATGTCAGGGCGATCCCAGACCTGCTCCGGCAGTAGGCCGCCGACTCCGGCCGAACGTTCGAAAGTCTCAAGCAGTTGCGCAGCCCTATCCCCGCGGCCGGCGGCCAGCTCGTAATGGGCGCGCTCGCCGGCGAGCAGCGGCCACGGCCGCCCCTGGCCGGTGCCGTCGAAAGGCGAGCCGTCCTCGTGCTCGCCATAGCCGTCGCCGGTATAGCGGTACCAGAGCGGGCCTTGCGGCAGGTCGCAGCGCAGCTCGGCGTCAATCGCCTTGATCGTGTTGAGGATGCCCGGGTCGTCCGCGGCCCTCAGGCCAAAGCGGACCAGCGCCAGGGCGTCCGGGCTGATGATCGCCTCGGCCGGCTTGTCAGTGTCGCCCGGCGGCCGGTTCTTGATCGGCACGAAGCCGTCCTTCGGAGACGCGGCGCCGCCATTGTCGGGCGGCGCGATGCGGACATAATATCCGTCGATTCCCGCCTTGGTGCTTGCCTGCGTACCGGTCACATAGGTCCAGCGCTCGACTTGGTCGTTCCAGCAATCGGCGGTCTCGCGCAGATAGTTTGCCGGCTCTTTCTTGCCGCAGGCTTCCAGCATGTCGGCGGCGGCGAGCAGGCCCGCTATTTCCACGGCCAGCGTGAACGGGCTGTAGCCGGCGTCCTCTTCCCAGCGGTCCTCGCCGGTGACCGGGCCATTGCGCGCGACATAGGCGGCCGCGTTCTCGATCATGCCCAGGAAGTCGGTGAGCTTCGACTTGGGCAGATGGCCGGCGCGGCGCAAGGCATCGGCGAGCAGTAGCGGAAAGGCGCATTCATCCATCTGGATGCCCGGCCAATAGGCGGTGCCGTCGGACCAGCAATTTTGCGGCCAGTGGCCGTCCGGTTGCTGGATCGAGCGCAGATAGGCGAGGATCTGTAGCGCCTGCCTCCCGTCGCCGGCCGCCAGGAAGCCGCCAGCCGTCTCGACCAGGTCGCGCGGCCAGACGAGATGATAGCCGCCGAGATCGTCGTCGCCCTTGTTGAAACCCCAGGGGATCGACAGGCTGGCGACGGCAGCGCCCGGTCTCGCGATCGACAGATGCGTTGCCAGCACCGCGGTGCTGGCGCGGTAGGTGTTCAGGCCGGAGGCGCCGCGGCGATCGAGTTTTTCCAACCCTGCCTGAAATGTCCGCCAGTTCTCGACATAAGTCTTCGCGGCCGGCTCGAAACCCTGTTGCAGGCTTGCAAGCGCAAGGTCGGCGGCTTCCTCCGGCGAAGCGCCGAAGCCGAGCGCCAGCAAGGCAACCGTCCTGCCGGCCGAAAAGCCGATCTCGCCGGTCAGCGCGACATTGCCGTTTTCCGCCGCCAAGCAGGATGGATCGAGCGCGCCGCTGTCGCGCAGCTGCTGCCAGCCGTCGGAAAAGCCGACATAACCGGCCGAGCAGGCGCCCCAGGGCAAAGAGGAGGTGAGCGCGAGCGACACGCCGCGCCCGGTGGCGAAGAGAAGACGCTGCCCCTTATGCTCGCCGATCCAGGCCGTATTGCCCATGCCGGCGTTGACCAGGTGCGGCGCAAGCAGCGCGTAGACGCGATAATCAGCCAGCGAGCCCTTGATCGCGCTGAAACGCACTTCCTGCAGCAACACAGGTCGTTTCGAGTCCGTAACGATGCGCTTGTCGATCCGGTAAGCGCCGTCGGAGGCGATGTTGGTCAGCCGGTAGCCAGGCACCCCATCCTCGAAAGGGTGGACGGTGTGGGCCGCATCGCGCTTCTCTTCGGAAAAATAACCGCCGGGGCCGGTGACGATCAGCCCCAGGTCGCGCGTGCAGGCGCTGTCGAGGTGCGGATAATAGATTTCATTCAGGATGCCGTGGCTGGTGGTGAACCAGAGCGGGCTTTTTGCCGAAAGCGCGGTTCCGACGCCACTCTTGGCACTTGACGTCCAGCGCGCCGGAATTCCGGGCGCGCCTTTAGCAACGGTCGGCGTCACTGCCATGCACTGGCCTCCTGCCGCGTTCCTAGACCAGGAGTCGCCGTCTTTTCAATCGTCGCACCGCAAGTTGATCGAGCAGTGCCAATGCTTTGGAGTTGACAGCTTGCGGTTCCTCTGAATTTGTCTGACAATAGATAAAAAACAGAGATTTCGTGTTAACAGCAGCAACCTCGGGAGGAACCGACATGAAGAAACTGCTCGTATTGAGTGCATTTGCGGCGATGCTCGCCTCGGGCACCGCGCTTGCCGACACCAGCGGCAAGAAGATCGCCTTCTCCAACAATTATGCCGGCAATTCGTGGCGCCAGGCGATGCTCGACAGCTATGCGATCGTCACCAAGAAGGCAGTCGAGGACAAGGTGGTCGCGGCAGCGGATGTCTTCACCACCGCCGACAAGGAAGTGCCGACTCAGGCCGCCCAGGTGCAGAACCTGATCCTGCAGGGCTATGACGCCATCGTCATCAACGCCGCGTCGCCCGATGCGCTCAATGGCGCCATCAAGCAGGCCTGCGATGCCGGTATCGTCGTCGTCTCCTTCGACGGCATCGTGACCGAGCCTTGCGCCTACCGCGTCGTCGTTGACTTCAAGGACATGGGCAAGCAGGAAGTCGAGCAGATGGCCAAATTCCAGCCCAAGGGCGGCAATCTGTTGGAAATCCGCGGTCTCGCCGGTACCTCGATCGACGATGCCATCCATGCCGGCATCCTCGAAGGCGTCGCCGCCCATCCCGAGTTCAAGATCGTCGGTTCGGTGACGGGCGACTGGGACCAGACGACGGCGCAGAAGGCGGTGGCGACCATCCTGCCGTCGTTGCCGGATGTCGTCGGCATCGTCGACCAGGGCGGCGACGGCTATGGCGCCGCGCAGGCCTTCGCCGCGGCCGGCAAGCCACGCCCGACCATCATCATGGGCAACCGGCAGGACGAGCTGAAGTGGTGGAAGGAGCAGAAGGAGAAGGACGGCTACAAGACCTGGTCGGCCTCGATCGCGCCCGGCGTGTCGACGCTGGCCTTCTGGGTGGCGCAGCAGGTGCTCGACGGCCGCAAGGACATCCCGCATGACCTCCTGGTGCCCTATCTCGCCTTCACCCAGGACGATTTCGAGGCCGCGCTGCCGAAGATCAAGGAAGGCGGCGTCGCCACGCACGAATACACGCAGGAAGAAGCTATCGCGGCGATCAAGGCCAACATCAAGCAATAGCGGTGGGCACATTGCGGTCCGCATCGCCAACCGGATAAAGTTGAGGATGCTTCAGGCTATTGCGGATATCGTCAGGCTCAACGGCGCCGAAAAGCATTTCGGCGCCGTTCGGGCGCTTAACGGCGTCGACTTCCATGTCGGCGCCGGCGAATGCGTCGGGCTGGTCGGGCATAACGGTGCCGGCAAGTCGACGCTCATGCACATGGTGGCCGGCACGCTGCGGCCGGATGGCGGGCAGATCGCCGTGCGCGGCAATCAGGAAGCGAGCTATTCGGTGGCGCGCGCGCTCGAGCTTGGCATACGCTGCGTCTTCCAGGAGCTGTCGCTCTGCCCCAATCTCAGCGTCGCCGAGAATACCCGCATCAATCACCCCGCGCTTACCGGTTTCGGCTGGCGGCGCCGGGCCGCCGACCTCATCCGCGCCAAGCTGGACGAGATCTTCCCGGACCACGGCATTTCGGCGGACGACATTGCCGGCGACCTTTCGATCGGGCGGCGCCAGATGGTCGAGGTGGCGCGCGCCTTCACGCTGACCCGCGAGCCGCTGCATCTGGTCATCCTCGACGAGCCGACCTCCTCGCTCGACGCGCATACGGCGGGCCAATTGCTTTCATTCGTGCGCCGCTTCGTGGCGGCCGGAGGCAGCTGCATCCTGATCTCGCATGTGCTGGGCGAGGTGCTGCAGAACGCCGACCGCATCGTGGTGATGCGCGACGGCAAGGTGGTCGCGGCCGACGCCGCGAGCGCGTTCGACCGCGACAGGTTGGTCGCGGCCATGGGCGGCGCCGAGGGACATCACAAAGCCGCCGCCGAGGCCCGCAAGACCGAGCCAGGAGCGCTCAGGGTGCGGGCACGCCCGGCCAGGCAGCAGGACGGCAAGGAGCTTGTCGCGCGCGCAGGCGAGATCATCGGTCTTGCGGGACTTGCCGGCCACGGCCAGACGGATCTTTTGCTGGCGATCTTCTCGGCCGCCGCCCGCGCCAGGACCGGCATCGAGGTGACGGCGCCAGTGGCATTGGTCGCAGGCGACCGCCAGTCGGACGGCATCTTTTCGCAATGGTCGATCGCGCAGAATATCGGCATCCGCTCGCTGGCGCGGCTGCGCAACGGGCTGCTGATCTCGCCGCAGCGCGAGGCCGAGCTTGCCGAATTCTGGAAAAAGAAGATCGGCATCCGAACGCCGGACATGAACAACAACATCTATTCGCTGTCGGGCGGCAACCAGCAGAAGGCGCTGTTTGCCCGCGCGCTCGGCTCCGACGCAGAGATCGTGCTGATGGACGACCCGATGCGCGGGGTCGATATCGGCACCAAGCTCGAAGTCTATGACCTCGTGCGCGAGGAGGCCGCCAAGGGCCGCACCTTCCTCTGGTACACGACCGAGACCGAGGAGCTCGACAATTGCGACCATGTCTACGTCTTCAAGAATGGCCGGATCGTCGCCAATCTTGGGCGCGACGAGCTGACGGAGGAAAAGATCATCCAGTCCTCGTTCGGCGATGCGGCTTGAGATGACGGCGATCGCTCCCGGCACCGTTCCGAAAGCCTCGCCGCGCGGCAGCGCCGCCCGGGCGCGCATGCTGCGCGGCCTTTTGCCGGCTTTGTCGCTGGCGCTGGTGCTGATTGCGATTGCCTGGCTCAACCCGCGCGCCATCAGCTATTTCGGCTTCAACCTGATGCTCAACCTGGCGATCCCGATCGCGCTGGCGACGATCGCACAGATGTTCGTCATCGCCGGCAACGAGCTCGACCTGTCGATAGGGACGTTCGTCGGCTTCGTCGGCTGCGTCACCGCGACATGGCTGCGGGACGCGCCGCTCCTCGGCATTCTCGTGCTCATGGGTTCGATCGGCGTCTATGCATTGCTCGGCGCGCTGATCCACCTGCGCAATTTGCCTTCGATCGTGGTGACGCTCGGCATGAGCTTCGTCTGGCAGGGGCTTGCGATCCTGATCCTGCCCAAGCCCGGCGGTAAGGCGCCGGACTGGCTGCTGTCGATCCTGTCGTTCAAGCCGCCCTACATTCCGTTCCCGATCCTTGCCGCGCTGCTGATCGCCGCGGTCGTGCATTTCGGCCTGATGCGCACGTCCTACGGCGTCATCCTGCGCGGCTCAGGCGGCAATGCCGCGGCGCTGAGGCGCGCCGGCTGGTCGCTGCTCAAGACCAAGGTCGTGCTGTTCGCGCTGACCGGCCTGTTCGGCGTGCTCTCTGGCATGGCGTTGATCGGCATCACCACGTCGGCCGACGCCAATATCGGCAATGGCTATACGCTGCTCTCGATCGCCGGCGTCATCCTCGGCGGCGGCGAGTTCGTCGGCGGCCGGGTGTCGCCGATCGGCGCCGTCCTCGGCGCGCTGACATTGGCGCTGGCCGCCTCGCCGCTCTTGACCTTCATGCACATCCCGCCCGACTGGCAGGTGGCCGCCAATGGCGCGATCCTGATCATCGTGCTGGCGGCGCGGGTGCTGATCAGCCGCAGGGAGAGGTAGGCGATGACCTCAGTGCGGACACTGCTTGAAAAACCCTGGATCTGGTCCTTCGTCGGCGCGGTCGTCGTCTGGCTGGCAACGATTGCCTTCACCGGCGGGTACGGCGCCGGCGGCATGGTCACGGCGGCGCTGTCGCTTGCCGTCTTCACCGTCATCGTCGGCGTCGGCCAGATGTTCGTCATCACGCTGGGACCCGGCAATGTCGACCTGTCGCTGCCGGCCAATATCGGGCTGGCAAGCGCGGTCGCCATGAAGGTGATGGGCGGCAGCGATTCCATGATCCTCGTCGGGCTGCTTGCCGCACTCGCCTGCGGCGCGGCGATCGGCGCCATCAACTATCTATTGATCTGGGCACTGCGCATCCCGCCGATCATCGCGACGCTGTCGGCGAGCTTCATCATCCAGTCGGTCGACATCAGCTATGGCCGCGGCCTGCAGATCAAGCCGCCGCCGGGCTTCGCCGACTTCACCAACTGGCAGGTGCTGGGTATTCCGGTTCTGGCGATGCTGACGGTGATCTTCACCATCGGCGCCGCGCTGGCGCTGCAGCGCATGATCTACGGCCGCTCGGTGCTGGCGATCGGCCAGAACATCCGCGCCGCATGGCTTGCCGGCGTCCATGTCGGCCGCATCCGCTTCCTCACCTACACGCTGTGCGGCGCGCTGGGCGGCATCGATGGAGCGCTGCTTGCCGGCTATTTCCGCGGCGCCAATGTCGATATCGGCAACGAATACCTGCTCGCCTCGATTGCGGTCGTGGTCATCGGCGGCACCTCGGTAGCCGGAGGCAAGGCCAACGTGCCCGGGGTCTGGGGCGCTGGCCTGTTCCTGGTGCTCCTGCTCACCATGCTCAACACGTTCGGCGTCAGCGCCGGCGTGCGGCTGGTGCTGACCGGGCTGATCATCGTCGGGGTGATCACGGCAGCGGGCGGCGAGAAGGCCGTTCGGTAGCCTTATTTGGCGTCTTGGCCCGCGTGATCGCGTCGACGATCATCTTCTTGGCATATTTGGAATCGTGCCAGCCCTCGATCTTGACCCATTTGCCGGGCTCGAGATCCTTGTAGTGCTCGAAGAAGTGCTGCACCTGCTGGCGCGTGATCTCGGGCAGATGCGTGTATTCGGTGACATTCTCGTAGCGCAGCGTCAGCTTGGGCGAGGGAACGGCGATCACCTTCTCGTCCTGGCCGGCATTGTCTTCCATGATCAAGACGCCGATCGGCCGTACATTGATGACGCAGCCCGGCACCAGCGCCCGGGTGTTGCAGACCAGAACGTCGATCGGGTCGCCGTCGCCCGACAGCGTGTGCGGCACGAAGCCGTAATTGCCGGGATAGCGCATCGAGGTGTGCAGGAAGCGGTCGACGAACAGGGTGCCGGCCTCCTTGTCCATTTCGTATTTGATCGGCTCGCCGCCGATCGGCACCTCGATGATGACGTTGACGTCCTCAGGCGGGTTCTTTCCTGTGGGCACGGCTTCGATACGCATGGCTAAATCCCTCTCTCGATTGCAAGACCGATAGCGGGCGAAACGTCATGGTGCAATGCGGCGAATGGCACTGAACGCCAATGGAAGCGCACAGTTTGTGATGAATTGTAACCTAGGCGACGTCAGTCATTCCAGACGAAAGCCACTTTCTTGAGCGCCTTCTGCTCGAAGACTTCAACGCCTTCGGCAATATCGCGGCCGCCATTGCCAGCGTAGAAGGCCAAGGCGTTGTGATTGTCCTCCAGCGCCCAGACCACCAGGCCGCGCAGGCCGTGGTCGGCGAGCCGGGCCTTGGCCGCCTTGAACAGCCGGCTGCCGAGCCCGATGCCCTGATATTCCGGACGAAGATAGAGCTCGTAGATCTCGCCCTGCTGGCGGAGTTCGCGGGCGCGGTTCTTGCCGATCGTGGCATAGCCGGCGACGGTTCCGCCGATCTCGACGACCAGCACGGTGGCGGCGCGGCGAATCGCGTTGGCCCACCAGTCGACGCCGCGACGGTTGATCATCGAGGTCAGCGTTCGATGCGGGATGATGCCGGAATAGGCGCCGCGCCAGGCCTGCTGGTGCACCTCGGCGATGGCGCTCGCGTCGCGCGGCTCTGCCTTCCGGATGTCGATCGTCAGCGTGTTCATGATTGGTTAACCATAAACCTGCATCGGGCGATTGCAAAGAGTCCGCCAACACGCCTCCGCGCTTTCGCACAGGCGAAAGGTGCGTTCGCCGACGAGGCGTCAAGAGCCGGATGATTTCAGGTCGAATCGACCTGAAATCTGAATCCGTCTCTAATCCAAGAGATAGAGCATGATGTCGCCCGAAAACCGCCTCACACTTTTCGGCATCATGCACTAGTCAGATTTCGACGAGATGATCGTCAAGCTCGTTGGTGTCGCCTTCGGTGACCGGGAAATGCTCGGCGAGCACCGCGCCGACCGTACCGATAGCCTTGACGAAGCCGTCGGCCAGCCGGTCGTCACCGGCTTGTTTGGTCAGATCGCCCACCACGCCGTCCCAGACATGCTGGCCGACCTTGGCGTCGATGCCGGAATCGGCCACGACCTCGGCATAGCGCTCGGCAACGGAGACGAAGATGAGCACGCCGGTGCGCGCGCTCGTGCGGTGGACGTTGCGGGCCAGGAACTGCTTCATCGCATTGGCGTGCGCCGCCTGATAGCGCAGCCTTCTCGGCACGAAATGAATGCGCAAGGTAGGCAGGAACCAGAGCAGGGCGAGCACCGAGGCCAGCGCCAGCGCTTGCGCCAGCACGAAATGCGGCAGCCGGATGGACAGCCACCATGCCTCCAGCCCATAGGCGACGGCGAGGCTGGCGACGAACACGCCGATCGTCGTGGTGAACGCGGCCGGAAAGAAGTAGCCGTCGCTGCCCCGCGCGACGACGCAGTAGATCTCGCCGTCGGTCTTCGACTCGGCGGCGCGGATCGCCTCGGCGATGCGGTCATGGTCCTCGGCGCTGATCGGTCGCGTTGCCATGGTACCTCACCAGCTTCCCGAAGAGCCGCCGCCGCCGGACGAGCCGCCGCCGCCGGAAAACCCGCCACCGCCGCTGCCCGAGGACCAGCCACCGCCGCCCGACGACCAGCCTCCGCCCCCGGACGACCAGCCGCCGGAGGAAGAGCGCCGGTTCTGATCGAAAGTCATGCCCAGCCAGCGATAGCGGCCCGGTCCGATCTTCTGGCCGAAGATCGGCGGTAGCACCGTCATCGCGATGCCGCCAAAGAAGATAAGCGCCCAGATGGTGATGAAGATGGCGAAGAACAGGTCGTCTGAATTGAACGGCGCCTGTTCGTTGCGCTTGCCGCGCGCTTCCAGCTCCTCCGGATTGCCCTCCAGGACCATGATCATGTCGTCGACGGCCTTGGTGATGCCGCCAGAGAAATCGCCGGCGCGGAAGGCCGGCACCATGTCGTTCTCGATGATCAGCTTGGTGTGCAGGTCGGTCAGCGTGCCTTCCAGCCCGTAGCCGACCTCGATGCGCATCTTGCGGTCGTTGGGCGCGACCAAGAGCAGCACGCCGTTATTTTCCTTGGCCTGGCCGAGCTTCCAGAAGCGGAACAGCCGGTTGGCGTAAGGCTCGATCTCCTCGCCGCCGAGGCTGGGTATGGTGGCGACGACGATCTGGTCCGAGCCCTTGGTTTCGAAGTCGGCGAGTTTTTGCGTGAGGGACGCGCGCGTGCCAGCATCGATGATGCCGGCATTGTCGACGACGCGGCCGGTGAGGGCGGGAAGGTCGGCGGCGAGGGCGGCGAGGGGGAGGAGGAGACAAAAAAGCAAGCCAAGAAAGGCGATGCCGGCGTTCTGTCGCGCCCCCCTCTGTCCTGCCGGACATCTCCCCCTCAAGGGGGGAGATTGGCAGTTTCGACAACCTCGCCCTTTCTTCGACGCTGAAGATTGGCGAAGGCCGGCGTGACGTCCAATCTCCCCCCAAGAGGGGGAGATGTCCGGCAGGACAGAGGGGGGCGCGAAGGAACGCAAAGCTGACAAGCTCGATTAAATCGCCGCTCACCCGCCCTGCTTCGTGCTCGTGCCGAAATCGACCTTCGGCACCTGCATCTTGTCTTCCTCGACGGTGAAGTTCGCGAACGGCTCGTTGCCGCGGAACCAGAAGGTCGCCCACAGCACGGACGGGAAGGTCTTCAGCGTCAGATTGTAATCCCTGACCGCCTGGATGTAGTCGCGCCGCGCCACGGCGATGCGGTTCTCGGTGCCTTCGAGCTGCGCCTGCAGGGCGAGGAAATTCTGGTTGGCCTTGAGATCGGGATAGGCTTCCGACACCGCGATCAGCCGCGACAGCGCGCTGGTCAGGCCGGCCTGGGCATCCTGGAACTTCTTCAGCGCCTCGGGATCCTTCAGCGTATCCGGCGTCACCGTGATCTGCGTTGCCTTGGCGCGCGCCTGGACGACCGCGTCGAGCGTATCTTTTTCATGCGAGGCATAGCCCTTCACCGTCTCGACCAGGTTCGGGATCAGGTCGGAACGGCGCTGATACTGGTTGAGCACCTCGCTCCAGGCCGCACGCGCGTTCTCTTCCGCGGTCGGGATGGTGTTGTAGCCGCAGCCGGCAAGCAGCGGCAGCACGAAAGCCATCATCAGGAAGGCGGCAAGGCTGCGGAAGGGGGAGGCTAGTGAGAGGCGCTCGGCAATCATGACTGGTCCCTCGACAGAAGTTGCGCGCGAAGCATTACCACAATCCACGCGTAAGAAAATGTCCGGCCGATGACGCCTGCTCCGGCTCGGGCGAGAGCCCCTGTGAATAGTCGAGCGAACAGGATTTCATCTTCTTGTCTGACGCAATTCCGGTCGGAAGGCTGCGGCGAAGTAAGCCGAGCCTAAACGCTTCGCACTTTTCCTGGAATTGCTCTAAGGTCCGGGCAGGAAAGGGCAATTGCCATGGCCGAGCGCCAGGATGACGAGACCGAATCGCGCCGCATCCTCGAACGCGTGGCGCGCGAGACAGCGCCGGGCGGCGCGTCGTTCATCGTCCGCACGGCGAAGGACGCGCGCGACCGCGTGACCGCCGGCGACACCGACCGCACCGATCCCATCGAATATTGGGGTACCCGCATTGGCCGAACGCTCGGCTTCCTCATTGCCATTGGGCTATTGGCCTGGCTGGTGTATGCCGCAACGGGTGGCGGCTAGGAACAGATTTCCATGAGTGCAGAAAAAATCGACGCGCCGCGCGCGGTCATCGTCATCTCCAGCCATGTCGCCCGCGGCTCGGTCGGCAACCGCGCCGCCGTCTTCGCGCTGGAGACGCTGGGCTTCCCGGTCTGGGCGGTGCCGACCGTCATCCTGCCCTGGCATCCGGGCCACAGCCGGGCCACGCGCATCGTTCCGCCGCTCGATCAGTTCAAGGCGCTGATGGCCGATCTCGAGCGCGCGCCCTGGTTGGGCGAGGTGCGGGCCGTGCTGTCGGGCTATCTCGGCGAGGCCGGCCAGGCTGACGCGGTCGCCTCGCTGGTCGCCGCCGTCAAGGAAAAGACGCCGAACGCGCTTTACATCTGCGACCCGGTGATGGGCGATTCGGGCGGGCTCTACGTGCCCGAGCCGACGGCCGTCGCCATGCGCGACAAATTGATGCCGATCGCGGATATCGCCACGCCGAACCGCTATGAGCTAGAATGGATGGCGGGCGCGCCGCTGCCCGACATCAAGGCGGTGACGGCGGCGGCACTTCATGCCGGGCCTTCGACCATGCTGGTGACCTCGGCGCCCGCGATGATGGCGGGCGGCACCGGCAATTTCCTGCTCGACGGCAGCCAGGCGCTGCTTGCCGAGCACCGCGTGATCGAGAAGCCGCCGAACGGGCTTGGCGACCTGACTGCGGCCGTCTATCTGGCGCGCGTTCTGTCCGGCCAGCCGCCGGTCAAGGCGCTGCAATCGACCACCGCCGCCGTCTACGAGATCCTCGCTCGCACCGCGAAGCGCGGCGGCGACGAGCTGCAGCTCGAAACCGACGCGCAGAGCCTGTCGCACCCCATGGCGATGGTGCAGTTGCGCCATCTCCTGCATCCCGGGCGGGACAAGCGGGCGTGAAGCTCGCAGGCGTCGACGGCTGCAAGGCCGGCTGGATCGCTGTCCACCGCCAAGCGGACGCCGTGCCATCGGTCTCGGTCTTCCCAAGCTTCCAGGCGCTGCTCGACGCGCTGCCCGATGCCACGATCGCAGTCGACATGCCGATCGGCCTGCCGGATTTTTCGCGCAAGGGAGGCCGCGGGCCGGAAGCGCTGGTGCGGCCGCTGCTCGGGGCGCGGCAATCGAGCGTGTTCGCCATCCCCTCGCGGGCGGCGCTCTATGCCGATACCAGCGACTTCACCACGATCGAAGCCTGGTATGCGGCGCATCGAAAGGCAAGCGCGACGGCATTGGCAACGTCGGATCCGCCGCGCGGCGTTTCCATCCAGGCCTTCGGCATCTTTGCCAAGATCCGCGAGATCGATCAGCTGTTGATCTCGCGCCCGGAGTTGTGCCGCCGCATCTTCGAATCGCATCCGGAAGTGGCGTTCTGCCGGCTGAATGGCGGCACGGCGATGGCGCTGCCGAAGAAGATCAAGGGAGCGGTCAACCCGGCCGGCATGGAGGAGCGCAAGGCGCTGCTTTGTCGGCATGGCTACAGCAAAACCTTTCTCGACCAGGCGCCGCCACGTGGCGCGGCGAGCGACGACTTCCTCGATGCCGCGGCCATGATGCTGATTGCCGGGCGCATCGCCAACGGCGAGGCAAAACCTTCTCCAGATCCGCCATTGACCGATCGTTTCGGCATTCCCGTTGCTATCTGGGCCTGACGAAGCCATGAATGCCGCATCGCGATTGCGACGGGCTCATCCGCAATTCGGCATTGCTCGCGACCGACTTTTGCCGCTAGAGGCTTTGCCAGACTTCAGGCAGACATAGCTCGAACACCGACATTCGTGCCGCATCCAACCCGGAAAGGGCCAGACGCCGCCCATGCCTCACCTCCCTGAGCACCTCCTCGCCGGCTATCGCAACTTCATGGCCGGCCGCTATCCCTCGGAAAGCGACCGCTATCGCTCGCTGGCGCGCGAAGGCCAGGCGCCGGAAACGATGATCGTCGCGTGCTGCGATTCGCGCTCGGCGCCGGAAGCGATCTTCGACGCCGGGCCGGGCGAGCTCTTCGTGCTGCGCAATGTCGCCAATCTGGTGCCGCCCTATGAGCCGGACGGCGAATATCACTCGACATCGGCCGCGCTCGAATTCGCCGTGCAGAGCCTGAAGGTGAGGAACATCGTGGTGATGGGCCACGGCCGCTGCGGCGGCATCCGTGCCGCGCTCGACACCAATTCCTCGCCCCTGTCGCCCGGCGACTTCATCGGCAAATGGATGAGCCTGATCGCGCCGGCCGCCGAGACCGTGGCCTCCAGTACCATGATGACGGCGACCGAGCGTCAGACGGCGCTGGAGCGTATTTCAGTCCGCTATTCGATCGCCAATCTCAGGACCTTTCCCTGCGTCTCGATCCTCGAAGGCAAGGGCAAGCTCTCGCTCTACGGCGCATGGTTCGACATCTCGACCGGGGAGCTGTGGGTGATGAACAAGGAAACCGGCGATTTCGAGCGGCCTGAGTTGTGACGGAGGGATAATGCACCGGAGCCGGTGGAGGTTCTTTCTCGCGGCGGCGCTGTTCATGTCCACGGTCGCCCGCGCCAGCGCCGATGACGGCGCCATCATCGATCGCTGGTATTCGGCGCTGCTGGCCGCCGACAGGACCGAATTGTCCGGATTGCTTGCCGACGACGTGCGCATGAAGCTGGACGACATCGGCGTCGTGCAGACCAAGCAGGATTTCATCGCCTCGATCGACGAATGGCAGGGCGCGGTGACGGGCGCCGCGATCCGTCATCGCATTGAAAAGAGCGAGAATGGCGAGACCACGGTGCTCGCCTGCTACGACTTTCCCAGCAACGACATGCTGATGCGCGAGACTTTTACCATCGCTGGCGGGCGCATCGTCGTCAGCACGCAGACGGCGGTGGCGCAGGATTGCAGCGGCTATTAGTGTTTGCGTTGGTAGGCGGCATGCTTGAAGATTGGCTGACGCGCTTGTCAGGTCGTCATTCTAGGGCGGAGCAAGGAGCGAAGCGACGCGCGCAGACCCTAGAATCCATTCCGTGACTTCCGAGCGTTGCCACAGTGCAGAATTCTGCTCCGCTGCGTTCCTCGGCCAAGGTCACGGAATGGATCCTCGGGTCTGCGCTCCGCTTCGCGTCGCTCCGCCCGTGGATGACGAGGTTGAGAGGCTTCAGCCAATCTCCAGCGTTTGCGATGGACCAGCGCATTTCACCGTTTCAGGGAAAACGGCGAACCGCCTTGTCCCTTGAATGGTCTAAGGCGAAGCCTGGAGCGACCCTTGTTGCGCGCTGCGTAGCATCGTCCTACATCCGGGGCAGCCTGCCGCTCCCAATTCACCGAACTCCCCAGTTGGATTTGCCCATGTCAAAAACCCTCGATCTCGCCGCCCATCCGCTGACCGTCTGGCAAGGGCCGCTAGGCCTGCCGGATTTCTCGCGAATCGGCGACAATGATTTCGGGCCGGTCTTCGACGCGGCGCTGGCGGCGCATCAGGCCGAGATCGACGCGATCGCCGGCAACAGCGAGATGCCGACCGTCGAGAACACGCTTGCCGCGCTCGAGCTTGCCGGCGAGGCGCTCGACCGTGTCTCGTCGATCTTCTGGTGCCGCTCCGGCGCTCATACCAACGACACGATCCAGGCGATGGAGCGCGAGGTTTCGCCAAAGATGTCGCGGCATTTCTCGGCGATCTCGATGAACGAAAAACTATTTGCCCGTATCGACGATCTCTACCAACGGCGCGACAGTCTCAAGCTTGATGCCGAGACGCTGCGTGTCCTGGAAAAGACCTGGAAGGGCTTTGTCCGCTCGGGCGCCAAGCTTGATGCCGACGGCAAGAAGCGGCTCGCGGCAATCAACGAGGAACTCTCCTCGCTCGGCACCAAATTCGGCCAGAACGTGCTCGCCGACGAGCGTGACTGGTCGCTGTTCCTCGATGAGGCCGACCTTGCCGGCCTGCCGGACTTTTTGAAGAGCGCCATGGCGGAAGCGGCCGAGATGCGCGGCCAGAAGGGCCGCTATGCGGTGACGCTGTCGCGATCGATCTACGAGCCGTTCTCGACCTTCTCGGAGCGCCGCGACCTGCGCGAGATCGCGTTCAAAGCCTTCATCATGCGCGGCCAGAATGGCGGCGCCTCCGACAACACCGATGTTGTGCGCGACATGCTGAAGCTGCGCGCCGAGAAGGCGAAGCTGCTGGGCTACGGCTCCTTCGCGGCGCTGAAGCTTGACGACACGATGGCGAAGACGCCGGAGGCCGTGCACGAGCTGCTCGATCCTGTGTGGGAGAAAGCCCTGGAAAAAGCGGCCGCCGACCAGAAGGAGCTGGAGCGGCTGGCCGCGGAAGCGGGCAGCAACGAGAAGTTCGCGGCCTGGGACTGGCGCTTCTACCAGGAGAAGCTGCGCGCCGAGAAATTCGCCTTCGACGAAGCGGAGCTGAAGCCTTACCTGCAGCTCGAACGCGTCATCGAAGCCTGCTTCGATGTGGCGACACGCCTGTTCGGTATCATTTTCGAGGAAAAGAAGGGCATAACAGCCTGGCATCCCGACGCGCGCGTCTTCGTGGTGAAGAATGCCGACGGCAGCGAGCGCGGCCTGTTTCTCGCCGATTATTTCGCGCGGCCCTCAAAACGCTCCGGCGCCTGGATGAGTGCGCTTCGGTCCGGCTACAAGCTCGGCGACGGCGCCAAGCCGGTGATCTACAACATCATGAATTTCGCCAAGCCGCCGGCCGGCGAGGCGGCGCTGCTGTCGGTCGATGAGGCCAAGACGCTGTTCCACGAGTTCGGCCATGCGCTGCACGGCATGCTGACCGACGTCACTTGGCCGTCGGTCTCGGGCACGTCGGTCAGCCGCGACTTCGTCGAACTGCCCTCGCAACTTTACGAGCATTGGCTGACGGTGCCGGCGGTGCTGGAAAAGCATGCGCTGCACGTCAAGACCGGCAAGCCGATGCCGAAGGCATTGCTCGACAAGATGCTCGCCGCTCGCACCTTCGGCGCCGGTTTCGCCACGGTCGAGTTCACCGCTTCGGCGCTGATCGACATGGCCTATCATGCGCGACCTGACGCGCCCGCCGAGCCGCTTCGATACGAGGCTGAAACGCTGGAAAAGCTGCATATGCCCGACACGATCGCGATGCGACACCGCACCCCGCATTTCGGCCATGTCTTCGCCGGCGACGGATATTCAGCCGGCTATTATTCCTATATGTGGTCGGAAGTGCTCGACGCCGACGCCTTCTCGGCTTTCGAGGAGACGGGCGATGCCTTCAATCCGGAACTCGCCGAGCGGCTGCGGAAGAACATCTATGCCGCGGGTGGGTCGAAGGATCCGGAGGAGCTTTACACGGCGTTTCGAGGGAAAATGCCGTCGCCCGAGGCGATGATGGTGAAGCGGGGGCTGGTGTGACGCATCTTTCCCTTCTCCCCCTGTGGGAGAAGGTGGATCAGCGCGCAGCGCCGAGACGGATGAGGGATGCTCCAGGGAACGCCAGCGCCTCACTCCGCTGGAACACCCCTCATCCGGCCGCTTCGCGGCCACCTTCTCCCCCAAGGGGAGAAGGGGAAGCGCGCCACGGATCAGCCACTCTCGGCCAGATCGGCCGCGTCAGTTTCTTGTAATCCGTCACCGCCGGACTGCTCGGATAAGAACTCGGCGCAGCCACATAGATGATCTCGGCAGCGATCGGCGCGAAGCCGGCGTAGAAATGGTTCGTCGACTTGATCAGGAGGACATCCTTCGACAGCGGATCGATGCCGATGTTGGAAAAGATATCCGGCTCGAAGGTCTGGGTGCGGTTGGTGTTCAAGATGACGTCGACCTCGGTGCCTTCGATGCGCACCACCGCCGACGGCCCCAGCGTCACCCGGCTTGGTCCGAAACTCTGCCAACCTTCGTTGGTTGTCTTCAGCACCCTGACGCGGGCATCGATCGGCTCGCCGGCCTGAGGGCCGGCCTTGCCGCCGAAGCGCAGGTCGATGACCGCGCCCTCGCCGGCCGCGTGGCAGAAGGTGACCGCGACCGGATCCCAGATCGTTGCCACGCCGACCTTGGCCACGCCGCGCGAAAGCAGCTCGCGCAGCACAATGGTGCCGTCGCCCGGCACGCCGCCGCCCGGATTATCCCAGATGTCGGCGATCACGACCGGCTTGTCCTGGCGCTCGGTGCGCACGGCTAATGCCCGCTCGATGCCGGCCGAAGCGGAAAGCATCGCCATGGCGGTCTTCTCACGCAAGGCGTAGAGCTCGCGCCCGAGCGTCTCGGCGAGCCTGTCGCCCTTTGCCTTGTCATTGTCGGTCACGACCAGGATGCGCGTGCCCATTTCGGGCACGTCGGCCGCCATGAAGCCGTGGATGACCGAGACCGACAGCACGCCGTCCTTGCCATGCAGCGCCTTGATCTTGTCAACGAATGAACGCATCGGCTCGCGGCTGGTCGGCAGCACCTGGATCATGCGGCAGTCGAAGGTCGAGATCACCGGCTTGATCTCGCCGCGCGCCGCGGCAAGGCCGAGCTCGACCACATGCTCGCCGCGCTCGTAGAAATCGGTGTGCGGGAATTCGAGGAAGTAGGCCATGATGTCGCAAGCTGCGACGCGTTTCGGCGTCAAATGGCTGTGCGGATCGAACTCCGAGGCAATCACCACTTTCGGGCCGACGATGGCGCGCACGCGCTCCAACAGATCGCCTTCGCAATCGTCATAGCCTTGCGCCACCATGGCGCCATGCAATCCCAGGATCACCGCATCGACCGGCAAGGCGGCCTTGAGCTGATCGAGGATCTCGTCGCGCAGCGCTTCATGGGTCTGCCGCTGCACCAGACCGCCGGGCTCCGCCCAGGTGGCGGTGCCTTCGATGACGGTCAGCCCTTCCTTCGCGGCGCGCTTGCGCAGCGCCACGATCGGCGAGGAGCAGAGCGTCGGCGTCTCCGGATGTTTTCCGGGGCCGGCATAGAAGGCCATCTCGAAGGAAGCCCGGTCGGTCGGCACCGGCGAGAAGGTGTTGGTTTCCGTCGCCAGCGAGGCGGTGAAGATGCGCATGAATGCTCCGTGAGGACCTTTTGTTTTTCGCAATTCTGGACGGAAAACCGCTGCGCACTTTTCCTGGAATTGCGGGGATAGTTATTTGACCGCGCCGAGCGCCAATCCGCGGACGAGGTAGCGCTGCAGCCAGATGAAGAGGATCGCCACCGGCAGTGTCGCCAGCAGGGTGGCGGCCATGACATGGTGCCATTCGATCGTATAGCGGCCGGCGACCAGCGAGAAAACCTGGATCGGCAGCGTGTAGCTTTCCTGGCTGCGCAGCATGGTGAGCGCCACGACGAACTCGTTCCAGGCATTGATGAAGGTGAAGATCGCCGTCACCGCGATCGCCGGCAGGCAAAGCGGCAGGAACACTTTGCGCAGGGTGAGCCAGCGCCCGGCGCCTTCCATCCAGGCGGCCTCCTCCAGGTCGCGCGGGATGGTGTCGAAATAGCTCTGCAGCATCCAGACGGTGAAGGCGACGTTGAAGGCCATGTAGATGAAGCCGAGCGCGGTGGTGCTCTCCACCAGCCCCCAGGCCGCCATCAGCCGGAACAGGCCGAGCACCAGCACGATCGGCGATATCATCTGCGAGATCAAAAGGAACTGGCGGAAGGCGCCATAGCCGGCAAAGCGGAAGCGCGACATGGCGTAGGCGGCCGGCACCGAGATCAGGATCGCGCCGATTGTCGCCAGCGCCGAGACATAGAGCGAGTTGAGCAGCGCCTGGCCGAAGCCGGTCGCCACCCACATGTCGGCGAAATTCGACCAGCGGAACTCGCTCGGCCACCAGGTGGGCGTCAGCACCTCCGTGCGCGGCTTGACGGCGGTGAGAAACATGACGGCGAAGGGGAAGATCGTCACCACGATCAATGGGGCCAGCAGAACCCAGGCGATGATGGTGCGTTTCATCTTAGGGGTCATGCGCGCTGCTCCCGCATGGCGAGGCGGACATAAATCATGGTGAAGACGAGCAGGATCGCGAACATCACCAGCGACACGGCTGATGCCTCGCCCAGCTTGCCGATGCGGAAGGCGAGCTTGTAGAGATGGGTCACCAATATGTCGGTCGAGTTTGCCGGCCCCCCTTGTGTCATCACCCAGATGATCGGGAAGGAGTTGAAGACATAGATGGTGTTGAGCACGATCGCGATGTTGATGAACGGCTTCAGGAGCGGAAAGGTGATCTCGCGGAACTGCTGCAAGGGCGTGGCGCCCTCGAGTGCCGCCGCCTCGTAGAGATCGTCGGGGATCGAGGACAGGCCGCCGAGGAAGATCGTTGTGGTGAACGGCACCGTCACCAATATGCCGATCAGCACCTGCATCGGGAAGGCGGTCTCGGCGCTGGCCAGCCACTGGATGTTCTGGCTGATCAGGCCGAGCTTCATCAGCGCCGAATTCAGCATGCCGCTCTCGCCGTTGAGCGCCCAGCGCCAGACCACCGCCGTCATGGTCAGCGACACCGCCCAGGGCAGCATGATGACGACGCGGGCGAGGCCGCGGCCGTAGAAGTCGGTGTTGAGGATGATTGCCACCGGGATCGACAAAAGCAGCGCGCCGCCGACGACCAGCACCGTCCACAGCGCGGTGCGCCAGAGCGCGGCGATAAAATCGGGATCGGCGGCGAGCGCCGCGAAATTGGCGAGACCGCTGAACTCGCGCAACTGACCGAAGCGGTTGACGTCATGCGTCGAGATCTGGATCAGGTCCCAGACCGGCCAGAAGATCACCACCGCCGCCAGGAATAGGCTGGGCAGCGTCAGCAGATAGGGCAGGAAACGATTTTGCATCGGCTGGTTTGTATCGCGTTGCGCGGCTTCGAGGGGGTGCCAATTCTCATCTGTCTGCCAGGCGCTCAGTTTCGAATTCCTTCCAGGCGCCGCCCCTCACCTGTCTGCCTGTCCTCCGCGGCAGTTGCGGAAGAGCCCCTTCCTCTCCCCCGTCGATCGGGGGAGAGGTGTCGAGCGCAGCTCGACGGAGTGGGGGTCGACCCTTGGCGCAAGGCAGGCGATGCTTGCGCCGAGTGCCCTTCGTATGTCCGTTCGCGGCGGTTGCCAGGTGGTTCCCCCACTCCGTCTCGGCTTCGCCGAGCCACCTCTCCCCCCTCCGGAGGGAGAGGAAGGAGGCAGGGAAAGTGTGGCGCGCTCCGACGGGTGGAGCGCGCCACGGGCGCAGGGAGATACGCCCTATTTCTTCGTCAGGACGGCGTTGGCCTTGTCGGCGGCCTCCTTCAAGGCCGCTTCCGGCGTGGCGCTGCCGAGATAGATCTTCTGCATGGCGTCCGACGTGATCTGGGCGATCTCTTCCCATCCGGGGATGACCGGCGCGAAGCGGGCGTCGGGCAGAAGCGCGGTGAAGGCGGCGAGGTCGGCATTGTTGACGTAATAGTCCATCTTCGCCTCTTCCTTGTTCACCGGCAGGAAGCCTTCGCCTTGCGTGAACTTGGCGCGCTGCTCCTTGGTGAACAGGAAGTCGAGCAGCTTCCAGGCCTCGTCCTTGTTCTTGGAGTTCTTGAACATGATGATGGAGTCTGTGACGCCATAGGTGCCGCGCGCACCGGTCGGGCCGGCGGGGATGGCGGCGACGCCGTATTTCAGCTTCGGCGCCTCTTCCTTGATCTGGTTGGACAGGAACGGCGCGGTGATCATCATGCCGACCTTGCCCTGCTTGAACAGGTTCTGCACATCCTCGCGGTTGTTGGAAGTCACGCCAGGCTCGGTCAGGCCCTCGTCGATCATCGACTTGTAGAGCTTGGCGGCCTCGAGCGCGCCCGGCGTGCTCAAGCCGGATGTACCGTCCTTGTTGAGGATTTCGGTGCCGAAGGACCACATCGCGTAGTAGTAATAGACGTCGGTCTCGATCTCCTTGCCCTGCAGGCCGTAGCCGAAGGCGCCTTGCGCCTTGATCTTGCGCGCGTCCTCCTGCAACTCGCTCCAGGTGGCCGGTGGCTTGGCGATGCCTGCCTTCTCGAACAGCTCCTTGTTGTAATACATGGCGCGGGCCGAAGCCGCGATCGGCAGGCCGTAGGTGTGGCCGTCCATGATCGAGGGCTGCAGGAAGGTGTCGATGAAGCGGTCCTTGAACTCCGGCTTGATGTAGCTGTCGAGCGGCTCGGCGACATCCTGCTGCACGAAGTCGATCAGCCAGCGGGTGCCGATGATCGAAAGGTCGGCATTGGTGCCGGCGGTGATGTCGGTAGTGAGCTTCTGCAGGAGCACGTCCCACGGCACCACTTCATACTTGATGGTGATGCCGGGATTGGCCGCCTCGAACTCCTTCTTCACCGCTTCGAAATAGGGGCCGGTCTTGGCGCTGTATTCGGCGACGGTGACGCGCACCTCGCCGGCATCGGCGGGTGCTGCAAAAGCCAGCATGCTCATTCCGGCCAACAGGCCGATAGTCCATTTCGCAAGGCTCATCTGATCTCTCCCATTGATGCGCATTCGCGCCTGGCCTTAGAGGCACAGGATTTATGTTACTTTCCTACATTATCGAGGGTTATGCCCAATGCAAGCAGTTTATCATGTTGCTAAATTACATTTTGTTGGATAGCGTTCCGTCGCTGTCTGGCACGGCGGAGGAGCGCGCATCGTGGTATCAAAGGCCGATTTCGAGGGCAGAACCGTTGTCGTCACCGGCGCCGGCGGCGGCCTCGGCTCGGCGATCGTCGAGCTCATGACCGAGCGCGGTGCGCGGATCGTCGGCTGCGACCAGTCGGTGGAAGCTCTGGCCAGCCCGCATATCGCGTCGCGCCATGTCTTCAACCTGCTCGACCGGGCCTCGATCGAAGCGGCGATACCCGCGCTGCTCGACAAGGATGGCGTTCCCGACATCCTGATCAACAATGCCGGCTGGACGCGCGCCGAAACGTTGAAGGCGCTGACGGCGGACAAGATCGAAGAGGAGCTCGGCCTCAATCTGACCGGCGTGATGACCTTCGCCGATCCGCTCATCAAGGCGATGTCCAAGCGCGGGTCGGGCAGCGTCGTCTTCATCTCCTCCGTCAACGCGATTTCGCATTTCGGCAATCCGGCCTATGCGGCGGCCAAGGCCGGCATCAACGCCTACGCCAAATCCATCGCCGTCGAGCTCGGCCGCAGCGGGTTGCGTGCCAATGTCGTCTGTCCGGGCTCGATCCGCACCGCCGCCTGGGACCATCGCCTGGCCAAGGACCCCGAGATCTTAGGCCGGCTGAAGCGGCTCTATCCGCTCGGCCGCATCGTCAACGCGTCGGAAGTGGCGGAGGCCGTTGCCTTCCTTGCCTCCGAGCGCGCTTCCGGCATAACAGGTGCCGTGGTGCCCGTGGACGCTGGACTGACTGCCGGCTACCTGCCTTTCATCGACGACATTTTGGGAGCGTGAGCATGACCGACGTCCAGTTCCGCAACCTGTCGAAATCCTATGGCCAGCACAAAATCCTCGAGGACATCGACCTCGACATCCGGACCGGCGAGTTCGTCGTGCTGGTCGGCCCGTCCGGCTGCGGCAAGTCCACTTTGCTGCGCATGCTGGCAGGGCTGGAGACGATCACCTCCGGCGACCTCGTCATCGGCGGCACGCGCGCCAACGAGCTGCCGCCGCAGAAACGCAACATCGCCATGGTGTTCCAGTCCTACGCGCTGTTCCCGCATCTGAAGGCTTCGGAGAATATCGGCTTCGGCCCGAAAATCCGCGGCGAGACGCGCGCCGCGATCGAGGACAAGGTCAAGAAGGCGTCGGGCGTGCTCAACCTCTTTTCCTATCTCGACCGCTATCCGAGGCAATTGTCGGGCGGCCAGCGCCAGCGCGTCGCCATGGGCCGCGCCATCGTGCGCGAGCCTTCGGTGTTCCTGTTCGACGAGCCGCTTTCAAATCTCGACGCGCAGCTGCGCGTGCAGATGCGCACCGAGATCAAGGCGCTGCACCAGCGGCTGAAATCGACCATCGTCTATGTCACCCACGACCAGATCGAGGCGATGACCATGGCCGACCGCATCGTGGTGATGGATCGCGGCCGCATCCAGCAGGTTGGGCAGCCGCTGGAGCTCTACGATCGGCCGGCCAACAAATTCGTCGCCGCCTTCATCGGCTCGCCCTCGATGAGCTTCGTCTCCGGCGCGCTGAAGACCGCCGGAGCCAAGTCCTGGTTCGAGACGACGGGCGGCGGCCGTCTGGCGCTCCCGGACAAGGCTACGTCCGGCAGCGACACGGTCGAGGCCGGCATCAGGCCCGAGCATTTCGTGGTCGGCGCCGGCGGCGATGCCCTCGCCATTAAGGTCGATGTCGTCGAGCCGACCGGCTCGGAAACGCATGTCTATGGCTCCGTCGGCGGCGACACGGTGCGCGCAGTGTTCCGCGACCGGCTGCAGGTGAAGCCGGGCGACCGGCTGCCGGTGAGCGTCGATCCGCGCAACATCCACCTCTTCGATAAGGCGACGGGCCTGCCGCTGTGAGATGATGAGATGAAGACCCCGGCCGACATCATCACCCGCCTGCAATTGATGTCGCAGGACGGCACCAAGTCGGACCGCCGGCTGGCCGGGCTGGTGCTTTCTGACCTCGACTTCGCCTCCAAGGCAGCCATCTCGGAGATCGCGGCGCGCGTCGGTGTCAGCGAGCCGACCGTCACCCGCTTCTGCCGCAATCTCGGCTGCGAGGGCCTGCGCGATTTCAAGTTCTACCTGGCGCAGGCGATCGCCATCGGCGGCCAGTATCTGTCGCCGGAGCCGCTCAGCCGCGACGCGCGCGAGCAGCGCATCGCCTCGGCAATCACCGAGGCGGCGATCGCCGCCATCCAGCGCGCCAGCGAAAACCTCGACATGACGGCACTGATGGATGTTGCCGCCCGCATCGCCGGTTCGGGCAATGTGCTGTGCATCGGCTCAGGCGGCATCTCCTCGATGATGGCGACCGAGATGCAGAACCGGCTGTTCCGGCTCGGCCTGTCGGCGCTCGCCCAGACCGACGGTCAGCTGCAGCGCATGTATGCCGCGGTGGCGACGCCCGAGACGACGCTGCTTGCCTTCTCCGTCTCGGGCTACGCGCGCTCGGTGATCGAAGCCGTCGAGGTCGCTCAGCAATATGGCGCCGCCACCGTAGCCATCACCGCGCCGGATTCGGCCTTGGCCAAGGTCGCCGACACGGTCATCCTTTTGCAGTCCGTCGAGGACGGCAACATCTACAAGCCGACCTCGTCGCGCTACGCGCTTTTGGCCATCCTCGACATGATCGCCACCACGGTGGCGGAAGCGCGCGGGCCGAAAGTGCTGGAGAATCTGCGCCGCATCAAGCAGAGCGTGAACACGCTGAAGGTCGACGATCCGAGACTGCCGCTGGGCGATTGAGCGGTTGCCGAAGTTGGCGATCCTTCGCGCCCCCCTCTGCCCTGCCGGGCATCTTCCCGATTGGCAGCTTCCGCGCCCCTCATGTAGCGCTGGTCGACCCCCACTCCGTCTCGGCTTCGCCGAGCCACCTCTCCCCCGATCGACGGGGTAGAGGA
>NZ_JAIUHQ010000013.1:0-156308 GCF_020165215.1 Mesorhizobium sp. CA15 | reverse complement strand
CTCGCCGGCCGTTTCTCCTACATGACCGTCGACATGCGCACCGTCTCGCAGCGCCTTTCGCCGGCGCTCGGCCATTTCTTCAACCACCAGACCCACCATCGCGGCCAGGCGCATATGGTGCTCACGGTGCTCGGCCGGCCTTCGGTGTCGCTCGACCTGGCACTGTTCCAGCGCTCCGAGGAAGGTCGCGCCTACGCCTGAGCGCTGTACCGTCCAGCTTTCCGCGAGCCGATTTTCGATCAAACTCAACCATCAAGGAAGACGCGTAATCAGCGAATTTTACCTTGAAAAAATGGAACCCTGACCGAGCCCGTTCGTATTCCCTTCATTCCCTCTCGCACAGGCATGCGCACGGACCCGGCAGTCCGGCGATGCAGTGCGAAAAAAGTGGCAACGAAGGAGAATGCCATGAATGGTATCGTAGAAAAAATCGCCGGCACATTGATCGGCGGCATCGCCATTCTCGCCGTGCCGGCGAATGCCGCTGGTCTCGACATCGGCTTTGGTATTGGCAACACTGGCGTCGCGGCGGGTAACCCGGGCGGCGCGGGCACCGGCACGGGCTCCTCGATGGGCGGCTCAACCGGTCTCGGCACGGGCTTTGGCAGCAGCATCGGCGGCGTCGGCGTGGGCGGCACCGGCGGCTTCGACGCCGGCACTACCGGCTCGATCGGCGGCGTCGCGGGCACGACTACCGGGACAGGCACCTCGTTCGGTGCGACCGGCGGCATCGGCGGCACCGACACGGTGGGCGGCGCCAGCGGCTTGAACGTCGGCACCAGCGGCTCGATTGGCGATGCCATGGGCACGACCACCGACACCCCGTTCGGAGCGACGGGCGGCATCGGCACAGTAGGTGGCGGCGGTGGCTTGAACGCCGGCACCAGCGGCTGGACTGGTGGTGCCGCGGGTACAACTACCGGCACCTCGTTCGGTGCGACGGGCGGCATCGGCGGCGTCGGCACAGTAGGTGGCGGCGGTGGCTTGAACGCCGGCACCAACGGCTCGATTGGCGGTGCCATGGATACAACCACCGGCACCTCGTTCGGTGCGACCGGTGGCGTCGTCGGTACCGGCTCCGTGGGTGGCGGCGCTGGCGGCTTGAACGCCAGCACCAGCGGCTCGATTGGTGGTGCCACAGACACAATCATCCCCAATACTAGTACCTCGTTTGGTGCGACGGGCGGCGTCGGCGGCACCGGCACGGTGGGCGGCTCCGGCGGCTTCAACGCCGGCATCGGCGGCTCGGCCGCCGGCTCCACCATTGGTTCCGGCAATACCTCGAGCGGTGGAATCGGTGGCACCGTGGGTGGTTCGGGCAGCTCGACAGCCCACTAAAAGGAAAAGCAGAGCCCGCCTCCGTGGAGGCGGGCCTGCCGGTTACTTCGCGTTATTGCTGCGCGCACCGAGCTTGCATTGAAGCCGATATTGTTCTCCGGCTGGACAATCGACCGGTTGCAGCGAGGCAATACCATGCAGCCAACGGCCAACCGGGAGCATCGGACCGGCCGTGAGGCTCTGCGGCACGCCTGCCGCGTTGCCGGCTGCGGCCGGCGGTGCCTGACGAGGCCTCCGGCCAGTCGGAGAGCCTTCCGTGGTGGGCTTTCTGATTGCCTACCACGGCAGGCGGTGCCGACGGCGTATTAACCACACTTGCATTGAAGCTAATATGTTAGGACTTCTTTTGCGCTCGCGCTCCACAATAAGCGTGTTGCAGTGGGAGCAAAGGGCATGCGCATCGATTTGTCCCCGACAAGTTGGGGCAGGGTCGTGGTGGTCACCGCCGCCGGCACCGCCTTTTTCATTGCCGCCGCCTTCTTCGTCGATTCCTTCAATTTCCCCTCGCTGTCGCCGCAGGCGCTGCTTTGGGCGCAACTCACGGACCTTTTCCTGCCGCTTGTCCTTGGCGGCTCCTTCCTGTTCTTCCTGATGTGGAAGATGCGCCAGCTGGCCATCACGCAGAAGGAACTCGGCGTCATTGCCGCGACCGACAGCCTGACGGCGGTCTTCAATCGCGGTGCCTTCTCGATGCTGGTCGAAGCCTATCTCGAGCGGGCGCGCGGCCAAACGGTCGCCGACACCGGCGCCTTTCTGATCGTCGATGCCGATCACTTCAAATCGATCAACGACCGCCTCGGTCACGATTGCGGCGACCAGGCGCTGAGGTTGATCGCCGCGACGATCAAGGGGCAACTGCACGGCGCCGACATTGTCGGACGCATCGGCGGCGAGGAATTCGCGGTCTTCCTGCCCGGCGCCGACGCCGCACGCTCCTTTCTGGTCGCCGAATCCATCAGGCGCCGCATCCGCGAGGCCGAGTTTGCGCCGGGCGGCCGGCCCTGGCCGCTTTCCGTGAGCATCGGCGGTACCGCCTTCAGCGGCCCGACCACCTACCATGACATGTTCCAGGTCGCCGACCGCCATCTCTACAAGGCCAAGTCCAATGGCCGCGACCAGGTGAGCTTCGAGATCCCGCGCGGCGGGCCGGCGGGCGATGCCGCCGGCACGGTCCACTGAATCCGAGGTCAACGGTGCCTGCGGTTGAGCAGCGGCCTGTGCTGGCGGATCAACTGGCGCTCGACATCGAGATAGGGCCTGATCAGGCCTGCCGCGGTCGGGGTCGGGCCCGGCTGATGCACCACCGCCATCAGCATGCCGTGTTCGGCGAGCAGGTTCAGCCACTTCAGCGCTTCCCATTTAGGCGTCGCGCCGCCGCGGCCCGTGAGGCTGCGATTGATGTAGCCGGGATAGGAAAGCAGGCGCTTGCCCGCCGAGGCGCCGCAGGTGCCGATCCTGACCGCCTTGCCGTCGGCGGTGACCCAGGCATAGACGGCTTCGCCGAGTTCGCAGGCCTTCGGATCGGTTATCGTCACTCGGATCGACGACTTGTCCCGGCCAAGCCGCATTTCGGCCGCCGGCTTGAAACGCTCGCGATCGAGAAACATCCGCCCTCCCGATGCATGTCGCCGGAAGTGTGCAACGGTTCCGGGACAACGACATGCATCAAAACAAAGACTTAAAGCGCGTCCGCAACTGACATTGTGAACGGCAACCGTCCGTGTGGTGTTTCACGCAGCCGTCGAAAGTTTTCACGCGATTTCGCAGCGCCGCGTATGCCAGCAACGGTCCGTTCATTCTTTGGCGGCTAGTGTCGGAGACTGGCCTCAGCCGATCCGCGAGCGACCGTGTTCGATCTCATCGACTACAAGGCGGTGCTGGTCATCGCCCTCATCTTCATTCCGCTCGAGCAGCTCCTGCCGCTGCATGCCGAGCAATCGGCCACGCGCCGGCATTGGCTGAACGACGTCTTCTATCTGCTCTTCAACGGCATCGTCATCAAGTTCGGCCTGTTGCTGGTGATCGGCGCTGCGATGCTGGTGGTCCCGCGCGTCGTTCCCGAGGCGCTTTCGGCCGCCGTCCGGTCGCAGCCTTTATGGCTGCAGACGATCGAGGCCCTACTCATCGCCGATATAGGCTTCTACTTTGCCCATCGCGCCTTTCACGCGGTGCCGTTCCTGTGGCGTTTTCACGCCATCCATCACTCGATCGAGGAGATGGACTGGCTGGCCGGCCACCGCGTGCATCCGGTGGACCAGATCCTGACCAAGTCGGCTTCGTTCCTGCCGCTCTTCGCCCTGGGTTTTTCCGGCGAAGCGGTTCTCATCTATGTGCTGATCTATCACTGGCAGTCGGTGTTCATCCACTCCAACACCGGCATCAAGTTCGGGCCGCTGAGATGGCTGATTGCCTCGCCGCAGTTTCATCACTGGCACCATGCCAACGAACGCCGGGCCTATGACAAGAACTTCGCCGGACAGTTGCCCGTCCTCGATCTGATCGGCGGCACCTTGTTCATGCCGCAACATATGCCGGAAAAATACGGCATCGACGAGCCGGTGCCGCAGCTCTATCACCAGCAGCTCGTCTATCCCTTCGTGACCGCGGCCGAACCGGTCGCGCCGATCGCAGAAACGTTACCGGCGGCCGCCAAGCCGGAATGACGTCACGGAAAAACCCGCCACTGAGGGCGGGCTTTCCGGGAGGGCGGTCTTCTGTTGTAAAATTCAGGCGGCGAAGCCGCCATAGCCGCGCGCCACCGGCTTGACCGAGACGACCGGCTGCTCCGAAGGCCACAAGACGCCTGCCGTCACCGCGAAGGTGATCAGCGCATCGCGCGCGACCTCGACCGGGATTTCTCCATTCCGCGCGGCCTCGCAGGCCTTCACCGCGGCGCCATAGCTGAGGCGGCGGCGCGACGGCGGGAACTCGGTCAGGAAATCATGCATCTCGAACAGCGAGGCGATCATGCGCTTGTGGCCGGCGCCGACGCTGAGGGCGACCGGTGTGAAGAACGTCCTGTCGTGCATTCGGACCTCGTCAGTTGGCTGCGGAGGCGGCGAGCCTCCCTGGCTGGGGAAGGACGCCACACAACGCGGCTTGCGGCGGGAGGTTCCACGCATGCCGCTGTTTTCTCAAGGATGGCGTGCCCCCCGCTGACGCGGAGACAAATCGGGCTCTTTGCCTTGCAGTCGCTGGAACGGCCTGGCAGCCTATTTCCACATGCCGCGCATGCGGGCGCCGAGATCGACCTTGACGCCCGGCCGCTGGCGCGGGTCGTCCTTGAGCGCGGCGCTCGCCCAGGACGACTGCTCGAAGGCCGAAAGCATCGAGGCCGGGATGAAGCGCGTGCGCGAGGCATAGACGTGGCGGTCGCCGCGCGCCGCCTGGTTGTGCGGATAAAAGCGCTGCGGCACGACGAGATGCAGGCTGTCCTTGGCCCGGGTCATCGCCACATAGAGCAGGCGCCGCTCCTCCTCGATGTCCTCCTTGGTGCCGACGCCGAGATCGGCCGGGATGCAGCCGTCAACGGTGTTGAGCACGAAGACGTTCTTCCATTCCTGGCCCTTGGCCGAATGGATGGTCGATAGGATGAGATAATCCTCGTCGCGATGCGGCGGCCCGGCCTGGTCGCTTGTTGCGTCGGGCGGGTCGAGGGTGAGCTCGGTCAGGAACCGCTCGCGCGACGGATAGGTCGATGCGATCTGCTCAAGCTGGAGGAGATCGGCCCGGCGCGTGATCGCATCCTCATGGATGCGCTCCAGATGCGGCTCGTACCACAGCCTGATCCGCTCGAGGTCGGCCGGCCATTTCGCGCCGGCGCGTAAGCCGGCATAGATGTCGAGGAAGACCGGCCAGTCCTGCGCCGCGCGCTGCGGCGGCCGGAACCGTGCCAGGCCCAGCGTCTCGTCCAGCGACGTCGCCATGGCGTCGACGATCTGCGAGGCGGCGGACGGGCCGATGCCCGGCATGAGCTGCAGCACGCGAAAACCGGCGACGCGGTCGCGCGGGTTCTCGGCAAAGCGCAGCATCGCCAACATGTCCTTGACATGCGCGGCATCGAGGAATTTCAGCCCGCCGAACTTGACGAAGGGGATGTTGCGGCGCGTGAGCTCCACCTCCAGCGGCCCGCTATGGCTCGAGGTGCGGAACAGCACCGCCTGCGCCTTCAGCGCCGTGCCGGCCTCGCGCTCGGCCAGGATCGCTTGGCACACATAATTGGCCTGCTCGGCCTCGTCGCGCACGCTGACCAGTTGCGGCTTGTGCGAGGACCGGCGCTCGGTCCATAGATTCTTGGTGAAGCGCTCGCTGGCCTCGCCGATGACCTTGTTGGCGGCGGCCAGGATCGTCTCGGTCGAGCGGTAGTTACGCTCCAGCATGATCACCGCGGCTGCTTGCACGAACTGCTTTGGGAAATCGAGGATGTTGCGCACTTCGGCAGCGCGGAAGGAATAGATCGACTGCGCATCGTCGCCCACCACGGTCAGCCCGGCGCCGTCCGGCTTCAGCGCCAGAAGGATCGAGGCCTGCAGCCGATTGGTGTCCTGGTATTCGTCGACCAGCACATGATCGAAGCGACCGCCGAGATGCGCCGCGATCTCCGGCTCGGCCGCCATCTGCGCCCAGTAGAGCAGCAGGTCGTCGTAATCGAGAACGTTCTGCGCCTGCTTTGCCTCGACGTAAGCCGCGAACAACTCCTTCAGCTGTTCGGCCCATCCTGAGCACCAGGGGAAGGCCGAACCAAGCACTTCTCCCAGCGGCGCCTGCGCATTCACCGCCCGTGAATAGATCTGCAGGCAGGTGCCTTTGGTAGGAAAGCGGCTTTCGGTCTTCGAGAATCCCAGCTCGTGCCGCGCAAGGTTCATCAGGTCGGCCGAATCCTCGCGGTCATGGATGGTGAAGGCCGGGTCGAGGCCGATCTGCTCGGCATAGTCGCGCAGCAGTCGCGCGCCGATGCCGTGGAAAGTGCCGGCCCAGGCCAACGCGTCGGCGATGATTGCCGCGTCGCGCCCCAGCACCTCGCCGGCAATGCGCTCGACGCGCTTGGCCATCTCGGCCGCCGCGCGGCGGGAGAAGGTCATCAACAGGATGCGGCGCGGATCGGCGCCCTTGACGATGAGATGGGCGACGCGATGCGCCAGCGTGTTGGTCTTGCCGGAGCCTGCGCCGGCGATCACCAGCAGCGGTGCCGCCATCTTGCCGTCGCCATGCACCACCGCCAGCCGCTGCTCGTCGTTCAGCCGGGCAAGATAGGCGGGCGTCTCGAAGGACGAATCACGGGCGGCGATGTTCATCGCCCATCAAGCATCGTTTCCGCTTTGTTCGCAATAATTTCCTCGGCCCGCGCGAGGGGGGAGAGGTGGCCGGGAAGCGGCCGGAGAGGGGCTGCGCCGGCATCCACGCTTCACCGGAAGGGGCTATTCCCAATCGAAAGAGCCGCTACCGCTTCGGCTCGACCCCCATCGCCGCCGACTGGCGCCGCAAATTGCGCCTCTCGTCGCCCGGCATATCCAGTGGCGCGACGTCTCCAGGCACCTCGTCGATGATCCTCACGGCAACGCGATAGGCGGTGTAGGCAAAAAGCCCGGCAAGCAGAAGGCGGACCATAATCAGTTTCCTCGTTGCGTTCGATTGGCTCGGGATTCCAACCGGACTCGGATCGGTTGGTTCCCGCCGGTCAACGCAACCAAACCGCCACCGCCCCGTTTGCCCCTCAAGGAGCGAACGAGAGGAGGTCGTCATGAAGAAGCTTCCTGTGCTGCTGGCTCTTGCGGCAGGGCTCGTGCTCGCCGCCTGCGACAACAGCGTGCCGCCCACCAAGGCGCCGGGCGATGAAGTCAACCAGAACCCGCAGGTCGACAAGAACCCTGTGCCGAAATCGACCACCGGCGGAGACCAGCCGGGCACGCCGCCGAAGCAATAGGGCAGGGCAGGTCGGATTATCGTTGGGCCGAAACGAAGAAGGCCGGCGCCGCTTGGGAGGAAGCTCGGTAGCGCCGGCCAAGCGGGAAAATCAGGCCCGCCGCACAACACAAGATAGCTGAGTCTCCGCTTCGCGTCATGGTGCGATCGCGGTAGCCGGCTAGGGAGCCACCGGAAAATCACGAAATTCTGCAGGGCCCGTCATTGCGAGACCTCCGATGGTGCGGGATTCGCTCAAGTGAGCATCCGTGGAAGACTGGCCTTCACGCCATCGCCACGCGCCGTACCGGCACGTTGGCGATCTCGATGTCCAACTGGCGCTGCGTCAGCGCCGCTTCGGCCATGATCCACCGCTTGAACAACTCGACCTTGCGGGCGCCGACCGCCTTGATGGGGCTGACGAAATACCAACCCGCCGTGTTGGGATGGTGGACCGCGAAGGGGGCCACCAGCCGTTCGGCGCGGATGTCGCTTGCCATATAGGCGCGGTTGGCGACGGCAAAGCCCATGCCGGCATTGGCCGCTTCGTAGGACATCATGCAGCTATCGAAATAGACGCTCCTCGTTTCGCCAAGCACGAAGCTTGCGCCGGCAAAGCCCAGCCACGACTGCCAGTTCTGCGTGCACGTGTCAGAGTGTAGCAGCGTGAAGTAGCGCAGATCCTCCGGCACCACCTTCGACAGCGGTTTGTCGCCCAGCACCTCATGGAAGAGTTTGCGGCTGCACACCGGCGTCAGGTCTTCCTTGAACAGCAGCTCCGACGTGAGACCGGGGAAATTGCCGTCGCCATAACGGATTTCGAGGTCGTATTCCGAAGTCGAGAATTCATGCGTGGCGTAAGAGGTCGACACCCGCATCTCAATATCGGAATATTGATGCTGGAAGGCCGAAA
Organism: Mesorhizobium sp. CA15; assembly: GCF_020165215.1. NCBI lineage: Bacteria > Pseudomonadati > Pseudomonadota > Alphaproteobacteria > Hyphomicrobiales > Phyllobacteriaceae > Mesorhizobium > Mesorhizobium sp. CA15. The sequence continues at coordinate 148,156 of NZ_JAIUHQ010000013.1, read as the reverse complement.
GCCGCGGAAACAGCCAGCGCGCCGCAAAGGTCGGCAGCACGCAGATCCGCAACACATGCGCCTGCGACTGGCCGGTTGCCTCCATGCTGGCCGCCACGATCCGCTCCAGCGCCTCGCGCACGCGCGCCACATAGGTCTCGCCCTCCGGCGTCAGTGACACCGCGTTGCCGCCGCGCTCGAAGATCTTGAAGCGCAGCTGATCCTCCAGGCTCTTCACGCGCTGGCTGACGGCGGAAGCGGTGATGAATTGCTCTTCGCCGGCGCGCGTGAAATTCCTGTGCCTCGCGGCGCTCTCCACGATTTTCAGCGAGTTGAGGTTGACCTGACTGAGCAGTCGCACGGGGTTTTCGACCTTAAGCTGGGCTTACGCTACCACCAGCATTCCTAAATTTACAGGGGTAGGCGTTTAAATGACTGTTAACCAAGTGTTGCCCCCATCTTGGAGAAAATAGAATGAACGCCCATACAATTCCCGAACTGCGCTGTGCAATGAGCCGCGAGGCCATCATTGGTCATGAGACCTCCTGGAAAGTGTCGGGTTTCGGCGTCGCCCAGTATCGTCACGGTTACGACCCGGCTCTGCTTGCCGCCATCGAAGAAGCGGCGCTCAAATTGAAGGCCAGCCATGCCGTGCACAAGCACCTCGACCTCACCTTCATCACTGGTGCCGACCGCTATATTCCCGAGATCAAGGAGCTCTTGCACGACAAGCTGCGCCTGGAAAGATTGTCCGACATGATGGGAACCAAGCTCGAGCCCTATCCGCTGTCGATCGTCGGCTCGACCGTCACCTTCATGAATCCAAGGGATGGCGCGGTCGAATGGCATTGCGACGGCGTTCCGGTGACGGAGCTCATTCCGCTGTCGATCAGCGATCCTCTCGTCGGCGGTCATCTGGAAATCTACTGCGACGATTCCGAGACCGGCCGCTCGGTCCTGGAATCCGGCCGCGAGCTGCCGCGCAACAAGATCATGCGCATCGACCACAAGATGAATTACGCCACGCTCGGTCAGTTCCTCGGTGTGCTCCACCGCACCGCGCCGATCCAGCTCGGCGAGCGCGTCACCCTGGTGCTCAACCAGCGCTCGACGGCCAAACCCTATGTCGACGACAACCGCATGTTCTACCTCGCCGCCGACAACGACCATGACCGTGCCTGGGTGAACGAGCTGGCCGAGGATGTCTGGACCAACCAGCTGCCCGCCTACCGCCGCCATGCCGAGGAACATCCCGTGCCGCAGCCGACGGCGGAAGCGGTTTCCGGCGGGGCGAGGGAGTCTTGGTAATGACCGACGATCCGGTCGAGTGTCAGCCGCCTTCAGTGTCGCTGAGTCTCGGGCCGGTCGGGCCGGAAAGCCAAAGCCGTTCCGGCGCCCGCGGCGCGGCGCTTGCCTTCGCCCTCGGTGCCGTAGCGCTGTGGGCGACCAACGCCCTGGTCGGCAAGACCTTGCTTGCCGTCTATCCGGTGTCGCAGGTGCAGTTCCTGCAATTTTGCGGCGCGACGATTGTTTTCGCGCTGATCCGGCTCTTTCCTTCCCCCCTTGTGGGGGAAGGTGGCCGAGCGAAGCTCGGTCGGATGAGGGGTGCTGGACGGATCGCCGACGCCGGAGTTCCTTCCAACACCCCTCATCCGTCTCGGCGCTTCGCGCCGATCCACCTTCTCCCACAAGGGGAGAAGGGAAATGCCGCGCTCGCCTATCTCGTCGGCTTCCTCGGCCTGGTCGGCACCATGGTCCTGCAATATATCGGCTTCGCCTCGGCGCCGGTCATCGAGGCGAACCTTGTCGCCTATACTTGGCCGCTGATGACTGCCGCGGCGGTCATCCTGCTTGGCAGGCCGCGGCGTCCGGTGTTGCTCGGGCTGGCGGCGGCGCTTGGTTTCGTCGGCGTGGCGCTGGTGATCTCCGGCGGCCGCGCGCATTTTTGGTCCAACGGGGCATGGTTCGAAGGCGGCAGCCTTGTCGGCTATCTCGCCGCTTTCGGCTCCGCTCTCTGCATGGCCTTCTACTCGTTCGCTGTCGGCCGCCTCGCCGTGTCGCCCGAGCGGCTGCTCCTGCCTTCGGCGCTGATCGGTGTCGCGCTCACCTTCGCCTGGTGCCTGCATGATGGCGTCGTGCGCCCGAGCGGCGCGCATCTTCTGCTCGGCCTCTATCTCGGCGCCGGCCCGATGGGGCTCGGCTATTATTTCTGGTCGCGCGCGGCAAAGCTCGACCACGGCGGCAGGATAGCGGTCGTCGCCTATCTGACGCCGATAGCTTCCACGTTTCTGCTGACGCTCTCGGGCGAAAGCTTGTCGATGACGGCTGTTGCCGGCGCCGTCCTCGTCATTGGCAGCTGCCTTGCGGTCGGCATCGAAGGTACGGAGAGCAGGCACAATGTCCAAAATGGCCGTTGACGAGGACGAACGCCGCGCCAGGCAGGAGGCGCACTGGCTGGTCAGGGAGTTTGGCGCGGAGGCGCCGCTCTATGCGGCCATGAAGGCCGAAAAGGCCATCGAGCAGAAGGACTTTAGCCGCTGCGCGCGCTGGAAGCGCGTGCTGGAGATCCTCGCGGAGAGGCCGCCTGCCGAGCTCAGGCGCGGTGTCGCCGCCGGATGAGCGATTTGCCATGGGGCCGCCGAATCGCGCATGGTCGAGCATTCGGCTGGTAGATTGCCGTTGCCGTGCTGGAACTTGGCCTGAACTTCGATTTTTCAGCAACTCCTACCGTAGGTTGAAGTTCTGTAGCCCCTTTTACCTATCCAGGCGGGCGGCCGGTGCTATAAAGCGTGCGCTATAGCTATTAGAATTCCTAACTTGCGCGTTTCCAATCCGTGTAGAAACATCACCCGGTATTGAGTCTCGTAGCTTTACTGACTCTGGACGGTCCGTTGGGGGACAGGTCCAATTCGATACACCGACGAAAGTCTTAAAAAAAGAGCTGGCGATTTGAGGGCCAGCAGAAGGTGAAAAAATTGTCCAACATCGACGATAAGACTGCAATCGAACTGACCGCCGACATTGTCTCGGCCTATGTCGGCAACAATCCGCTCCCTGCCTCCGGCCTGCCCGATCTGATCGCCAGCGTCAGCGCGTCGGTGCGCAGGCTCGCCACCGGCAGCGTTGTCAAGGAGGCCGTGGCGCAGACGCCCGCGGTCAACCCGAAGCGCTCGGTTTTCCCCGACCACATCGTGTGCCTGGAGGACGGAAAGAAGTTCAAGTCGTTGAAGCGTCACCTCGCGACCGATCATAACCTGACGCCGGACGAATATCGTGCGAAATGGGGCCTGCCCGCCGATTATCCGATGGTGGCGCCGAGCTACTCGGCCACCCGCTCGGCGTTGGCCAAATCCTCCGGCCTCGGCCGCAAGCCGGCCGGCGGCGATGCGGCCAGGAGCAAGGGCAAGCGTAAGGCCAAGGCCTGAGGCATGTTGCCCGCAACGGATGATGTCGCGCCATGGCTATGGCGCGACCGTCTGGCCGACCTTGCTGCATTGCGCCGCGGGGTCGCCGCGCAGTGCTCAGTGGATGCGGCTCACGGCGTCAAGGCGCGGCGCATCCTGTTTTCGCTGGGCAGTCCGTCCGGCGACCTGCTTGCGGTGCTGGACGCGCTCGACCGGTTCGAGCGCGCCATCATCGAATGCGACGCTCCGTCGGTGATCGAGGCGCACAGGCTGGAATGTCTCGCCGTCCTTGAGCAATTCCAGAAAAAGTGTGAGCGGTTAGGCTCGGCGACTTCGGCGTAGCCTTTCCGCCCGGAACTGCGTCAAAACAGGGAGATAGAGCGATTTACCGTTTCCTCGAAACGGTGAAACGCTCTGGACCGCCTTATGGCGAGCGCTCAGCCGAGGACCTGAGGCGGCTCCGCCGGCCGGACCTGCTTGGGGTCCTGCTCGTTGGCCAGGCTCTCCGCCTCGACAGCCGTCATCTCAAGAAGGTAGACGAGCATGTTGTAGCGCGTGCGCGAGAGCATCTTCGCCAGCTTGCGCGTGATTTCCGCGACATATCGCAACGTGCGTGGATCATTGATCGCCGCGCCCATCGTGAGCTCCTGAATGCCAGAGCCAAGTTTTCTTGGATCAAGTTATCGTTGGCGCCAACTCACGACTCACGGCGCATCGGCAAGGTCGCAGGTTTGCGATAAAAACTGAAATCAATTTTTGATAAGCATCATGCTTGGGTCAGAAGATTTCGCCGCCTTTTTGGTGGTATCGTCTCTTGCTGCATCAATATTGAGCACGAGGCAAACTTGCGGTTGTCTGCTTGCGACGGGTTGATCTTTCTCCGGGAATGTTGATCGCCGTGGCAGTCACGAGCGACGTCGGGTGCGGCTTAGTTCTTGTAGGCGGAACAAAAGGCGGGCGGGTTGTCGTTGCCGATCATGGCGCAGCCGCGCTTGATCTCGTCGATCATCATGCTGCATGCATTTTGCCCGTTGCAGGGCGGATTGGTCGCCGGCGACACCTGGACGCATTGCGAGACATACTGGTCCGACTTCGCCTTTCCCGCGGATTGCACGCATGGCCGCGTGTCGTTCCGGCTTGCCTGTGCAGCGGCGGGTTTCGCAGACGCCGTGCCAGCCGTCGCGGGCGCGGCGCTGCCGCCGGTTTGCGGCACGCAGGAGAGGTCGCCTTCGGGACATTGCAACTGGTGCTGCAACTGCGCCAGCCGCACCTTGGTCAACTCCGCCTTGCAGGACTCGATCAGGCTCGAATGCGCGGAGCCATCGGCATAGGGCTCGGTGCGGAAGGCGCATTCCTTGTCGCGGAACGGGATCCAGGCGCGCTGCGCCTCGCGCAGGCGCTTCAGGTCGGTGGGAGCCAGACGTCCCGCCAGCTCCTTGTAGACTGCATTGAGCCCCGCGTCCGCCGAAGCGGCATTCGCGGCCGTGCAGGTCGCAAGGTCGGCCTGCGTCTTCGCTGCCGCGCAGTCGATGGTTGCCGCACGGGCGGCGGGAGTGGTGGGAAGCATGGTCAACCCGGCGACGACTGCGAAAATCGCGACCGCCAGCGAGGCCGAAAGGAGCGAGGTCTTGGCTGACATCTGATCTGTCCTCTGCTTGTACCCGCCGCTCGCGCCAGCATAGGTTGAGACAACAGCGGCGATCAACGCCAAACCTGTGACGTGGCAAGCAAAGTGCGACCGGGCGAAAGCAGAGGAACGAACAATCCTTCCGTGAGGGGAGACATTCCGGCAGGATAAAGGGGCGTGTCCGCCAGCCTCTTCGTCAATCATAAGGCGAAGCTAGGATGCTTTTCCGGAATCGATTTGGATCAACAGGTGTTCCGGCTCCCGCGTCTCCAGCCGGTTCGCAATCTTGGCCGCTTGGGGCGAGGTTGGTTGGCCCTGCAGCGCGCTCGCGGGTTCAGCGGCGAGAGCAATGTGAGCGGTCTCGTCTTCGAACAGAACCACCTGCGTCGCCAGCGCGGTTGTCGTGGCGACCTGGAAGAAGATGAAAGCCAGGGCGAGATAGCGGATCACGGGCGTCCAAACGCTTCGGCCGGCAACTGGTTCCAGTCCTTCGAGTTTTTTGCTGGACGGCCAAAGACAGCGAGCGGGGGTCTCATCCCGGGCCCTGGCTCTTGCGAAGCGCCGATCTCCCGTGCAAAAGCCGGCCATGCTTATCATCAACGACCTTACGCTGCGCATGGCGGGGCGGCTGCTTCTCGATCATGCTTCATTGACGCTGCCGGCCGGCACCAAGGCCGGCCTCGTCGGCCGCAACGGCACCGGCAAGACCACGCTGTTCAAGGCGATCACCGGTGATTTCCCTTCGGAGACCGGTTCGATCAGCCTGCCGAAAAGCACCCGCATCGGCCAGGTGGCGCAGGAAGCGCCCGGCACCGAGGAGCCGCTGATCGACATCGTGCTCAAGGCCGATATTGAGCGCACCGCGCTGCTCGAAGAGGAAAAGACGGCGACCGACGCGCACCGTATTGCCGACATCCACATGCGGCTGGCCGACATCGACGCCCACTCGGCCGAGTCCCGCGCGGCCACCATCCTTGCCGGCCTCGGCTTCGACGACGCGGCGCAGCGCCGCCCGGCTTCCTCCTTCTCGGGCGGCTGGCGCATGCGCGTGGCTTTGGCCGCAGTGCTGTTTTCCGAGCCCGACCTTCTGCTGCTCGACGAGCCGACCAACTATCTCGACCTCGAAGGCACGCTCTGGCTCGAGAATTACGTCTCGAAATATCCGCACACAGTTCTGCTGATCTCCCACGACCGTGACCTGCTCAATCGCGCCGTCAATTCCATCGTCCACCTCGATCAGAAGAAGCTGACCTTCTGGCGCGGCGGCTACGACCAGTTCGAGCGCCAGTACACCGAGCAAAGGGAACAGCAGGAAAAGGGCCGCATCAAGCAGGAAGCCGCCCGCAAGCATATGGAATCCTTCGTCGAGCGTTTTCGCGCCAAGGCCTCCAAGGCCAGGCAGGCGCAGTCGCGCATCAAGGCGCTGGAAAAGATGAAGCCGATCGCGGCGATCGTGAACGACACGGTGCGGCCATTCTCGTTTCCGGAGCCGGTGAAGACGGTGGCATCGCCGATCGTTGCGCTCAACAACGTCAGTGTCGGTTATACGCCCGGTGAGCCGATCCTGAAGAAGATGACCTTGCGCATCGATGCCGATGACCGTATCGCGCTGCTCGGCGCCAACGGCAACGGCAAGTCGACTTTCGCCAAGCTTCTGTCCGGCCGGCTGAAGCAGGAGGCCGGCACGATGACGGTAGCGCCTGGGCTGAAGGTGGCGATCTTTGCCCAGCACCAGCTCGACGATCTCAGGCCCGAGGAAAACGCCTACGAGCATGTTCGCAGGCTGATGCCGGAGGCGCCGGAATCGAAGGTGCGCGGCCGTGTCGCCCAGTTTGGGCTTACCACCGAGAAGATGAACACCGCCGCCAAGGATCTGTCCGGCGGCGAGAAGGCGCGGCTGTTGATGGGGTTGTCGGCCTTCGAGGGGCCGAACCTGTTCATCCTCGACGAGCCCACCAATCACCTCGACATCGACAGCCGTGAATCGCTGATTCATGCGCTGAACGATTTTCCGGGCGCGGTGATCCTGATCTCGCACGATCGGCATCTGCTCGAGGCGACGGCCGACCGGCTGTGGCTGGTCAAGGACGGCGCGGTCAATCCCTATGACGGCGACCTCGAGGATTATAAGACACTGGTCACCGGCGTTTCCGCCAACCGCCGCGAGCAGAAGGAGGCGGACAAGGCGTCCAAGGCCGATCGCCGCCGCGAGGCGGCCCAGCGCCGTGCGGCACTGGAGCCTTTAGCCAAGGAAATCCGCGCCACCGAGGCGCTCATGGATCGCATCCGCAAGCGCATCGACCTGATCGAGGACGAGCTTGCCAATCCGGCGGTCTACGAAAAGGACCCCTCGACCGCGACGCAGCTTGCGAAGGAGCGCTCGCAACTGGCGCAGACGCTGGCGCAAAACGAGGACAGGTGGCTGACGATGTCGGCGGAGTATGAGGAAGGGATCGCGGAGTAACGCTATTTCCCTTCTCCCCTTGTGGGAGAAGGTGGATCGGCGCGCAGCGCCGAGACGGATGAGGGGTGTTCCAGCGGAGTGAGACGCTGGAATTGGGTAAAGCGGTGCGGGAAACGTCGATGTCCAGAAAATTGTGGATCAATGCAGGCAGCCTTCTGGCGGTCGACTCGAACGCAAGTGTCAAATGCCCGGAATGTGGCGAAGCGGACCTCAAAGTTTTCGACACCAAGGCAGGCGAAGATCATATCGAGCGGCACATGCGCTGCCCGAAATGCGGCGCTTATAGCGCGCTGTATAAAAACATCACTGAGTAGCCGACATTAGGTTTGATTCCAGCTTGGCAGTTGCCTTGCAAGACAACCGCCTCGTTTCTTCCAACACCCCTCATCCGTCTCGGCGCTACGCGCCGATCCACCTTCTCCCGCAAGGGGAGAAGGGGGAGCCCATCTGGCCCTACACCTCTCCTCCAAAACCCGCTACACACTTCGCATGAACCAGCACGCCAAGCTCCGGATCGGCCATTCGGCCTGTCCGCATGATTGCCCCTCCACCTGCGCCCTCGAAGTCGAACTGCTCGATGACAACCGCATCGGCCGCGTCCACGGCGCCAAGGCGAACAGCTATACGGCGGGTGTCGTCTGCGCCAAGGTCGCGCGCTATGCCGACCGCGTCCACCATCCCGACCGGCTGCTGAAACCGCTGGTGCGCGCCGGCGCCAAGGGCGAGGGCGCCTGGAAGGAAGCCAGCTGGGAAGCAGCCCTCGACCTTGTGGCGGAAAAATTCATTGCAGCCGAAGAAAAATACGGCTCGGAGACGGTCTGGCCTTATTTCTACGCCGGCACGATGGGGCTGGTGCAGCGCGACGGCATCCAGCGGCTGCGCCACGCCAAGAAATACTCGGGCTTCTTCGGCTCGATCTGCACCAATCTCGCCTGGACCGGCTGGATGATGGGAGCGGGCGCGCTGCGCGGTCCCGATCCGCGCGAGATGGCGAAATCCGACTGCGTGGTGATCTGGGGCACCAATGCCGTGGTCACCCAAGTCAACGTGATGACCCATGCGACCAGGGCGCGCAAGGAGCGTGGGGCCAAGATCGTCGTCATCGACATCTACGACAACGCCACGATGAAGCAGGCCGATCTCGGCCTGGTGCTGAAGCCCGGCACCGACGGGGCGCTCGCCTGCGCGGTCATGCATGTGCTGTTCCGCGACGGGCTGGCCGACCGCGCCTATCTCGAGAAATACACCGATGATCCCCGCGGGCTGGAAGAACATTTGCGGACGCGCACGCCCGAATGGGCGGCCGCCATAACCGGGCTATCCGTCGCCGAGATCGAGGCATTCGCCCATCTCGTCGGCAACACCAAGAAGACCTATTTCCGGCTTGGCTACGGCTTCGCACGCCAGCGCAACGGCGCCGTCAACATGCATGCCGCCTCCTGCATCGCCGCCGTCACCGGCGCCTGGCAGCATGAGGGCGGCGGCGCCTTCCACTCCAACTCCGGCATCTTCCAGCTGAATCAGGACGTGCTGGAAGGCACCGCGATGCGCGACCCGAAGGTGCGCTATCTCGACCATTCGCGCATCGGCCCGGTGCTGACGGGCGCGGCCGACGCGCTCTATGGCGGTCCCCCGGTGACGGCGATGCTGATCCAGAACACCAATCCGGCCAATGTCGCGCCGGAGCAGCGGCTGGTGAGAAAGGGTTTTCTGCGCGAGGATTTGTTCACCTGCGTGCATGAGCAGTTCATGACCGACACGGCCAAGCTCGCCGACGTCGTGCTGCCGGCGACGATGTTTCTGGAGCATGACGACATCTACAAGGGCGGCGGCAACCAACACATCACGCTGGGTCCCAAGCTGATCGAGCCGCCGGAGGGGCCGCGAACCAACCACTATGTCAATGAGGAGCTCGCCAAGCGCCTCGGCGTCGGCGACCGTCCCGGCTTCGGCCTGACCGAGCGCGAGCATATCGACATCATCCTCGGCAAGCGCGGGCTCGGCAGCTTCGACAGCCTGAAGGCTGAGAAATGGGTCGACCTGCAGCCCGGCTTCGACGACGCGCATTTCATCAACGGCTTCGGCCATGCCGACAAGAAATTCCACTTCCGGCCCAACTGGACCGGGCAGTCGGCGCCCAACCGGCCGCCGAAAAGCATGGGCCTGTTCGGCCCGGTGGGACGGCTGCCGGAATTCCCCGATCATGTCGAGCTGATCGAGATCGCGGACGAGGAGCATCCGTTCCGGTTGGCGACCTCGCCGGCGCGCAATTTCCTCAATTCGAGTTTCGCCGAGACGCCGGTATCGAAGGCCAAGGAAGGCAGGCCGGAGCTGCTTGTCCATCCGCAGGACGCCGCGGCGCTCGGCATTGAGGATGGCGGCCGCGTCGAGATCGGCAACCGGCGCGGCGACGTGGTGCTGCACGCAAAATTCTTCGACGGCCTGAAGCGAGGCGTGGTTATCGCGGAAGGCATCTGGCCGAACAGCGCGCATGAGCGCGGCGAAGGCATCAACGTCCTGACCGGCGCCGATGCGCCGGCACCCTATGGTGGCGCCGCCGTCCACGACAACAAGGTGTGGCTGCGGAAAGCTGAAGAGTCCGGCGCCTAGCCTCCCATCTGGCCCAAGCACCTCTCGTCGCACCCACCAGCTCCGGCGTCTATAGAAGCCGCTTGTCTCGGCAACGAGGGAGGATGTCGTGGCCAAGGTCTCGCTTCTGGGCATTCCGCATGACGAGAATTCGTCCTATCTGCGCGGGCCTGCCGAGGCGCCGCCGCTGATCCGGCGCGAGCTCGCCAGCGACGCCTACAGTTCCTGGACCGAAACCGGCTTCGACCTGACGGACCGCTTCGTCGATCACGGCGACATCGATTTCACGCAAGGTGGCGACCCGTGGCAGCGGATCGAGGCGGAGGTGGGCCGCGCGCTCGACGCCGGCCATCCGCTGATCTCGCTCGGCGGCGACCATGCGATCTCCTGGCCGGTGCTGCGCGCGGTGCGCCGCCGCTGCCGGAGCCTCACGATCGTCCACATAGACGCGCATCCGGACATTTATCATTCCTATGACGACAATCCGCGTTCGCACACTTCGCCCTTCGCCCGGATCATGGAAGAGAAGCTGGCCGACCGGCTGATCCAGATCGGCCTGCGCACCGTCAACGATCACCATCGCGACCAGTTCAAGCGCTTCGGCGTCGAGGTGGTGGAGATGCGGCATTTCAAGGAAGGCTTGCAGCTCGACCTTCAGACGCCTGTCTACATCTCGATGGATATCGACGCTCTCGATCCGGCCTTCGCTCCCGGTATCTCTCACCGTGAGCCCGGCGGCTTGACCACGCGCCAGGCCATCGGTCTGATCCAGGCAATAGACCAACGAATAGTCGCCGCCGACGTCGTCGAATACAATCCGCGCCAGGACCTATCCAACGTGACGGCGCTGGTCGCCGCCAAGCTGGTGAAGGAGATTGCCGGCACGATGCTGAAGACCAACGTCGCGGTTTGAATCAATTTGCCAAGGCGGCATGCTAGAGGATTGTTCCGACTCAGCTTTCGACAGGGATCGCCATGCCGCAGCCGCTCAGGATAGCCATCGCCGGCGCGCTCGGCCGCATGGGCCGGCAGATGGCCGAGACAATCGCTGCCGATTCCCGGCTGGAACTCGTCGCCGGCTTCCATCGGCCGGGCAGCGCGGGAGAGGGACTGGTCGAGCGCGACGAAGCTCTGGCGCTTGCCGATGTGGCCGTCGACTTCACCACGCCCGCGGCTTCTGCCGAACTGGCAACGGCCTGTGCCGCACGCGGCGGTCCGGCGCTGGTGATCGGCTCGACAGGTTTTGATGTCGCTGAGCTGAAAGCCATAGCGGAAGCGGCGAAGAAGATCGCTATCGTGCGCTCCGGCAGCTACTCGCTGGGGCTCAATATGCTGACCGGTCTGGTCGAACAGGCGGCGAGGGCGCTTGGGCCTGATGACTGCGACATCGAAATCTTCGAAGCACATCACCGCTTCAAGGTTGACGCGCCGTCGGGCACGGCGCTGATGCTGGGCGAGGCGGCCGTGCGAGGACGTGGCGTCGTGCTGGACGATGTGGCGAGACGCGCCCGCGATGGCCTCGTTGGTCCGCGCAATGCCGGCGAGATCGGCTTTGCCGTTATGCGCGGCGGCAGCATCGTCGGCGAGCACAGCGTCAGCTTCCTGAGCGACGGCGAGAGGCTCACGCTTTCGCATGCCGCCGGCGACCGCTCGATGTTCGCCCGCGGCGCCATCGCGGCTGCGCTCTGGGTCGCCGGACGGCCGCCCGGCGAATACGACATGCGCGATGTGCTGGGCTTCACTGCCTTGTGACCGGTAACCCCGCCGGACTTCATTCCACGGCCTCTAAAACGGCTGAAAGCCAGCTGAAAGCTTGGCCATGCCATGACAGTTTTGTGGCGGTCGCCACATGAACGGCCTGGGAGCGGCCGACAGGAGGAATGCGGCGCGGCGCGCCGCCCAGTGGAGGAAGACTAGTGACCCGTTTCATCTCTAAACGCGCCCTGCGTTCAGTGGCGCTGACGCTTGCCATGGTTGGCGCTGGCGCATCGACGGCATCGGCAGCCGACAAGATCACCATCATCGTCGGCGGCATGGAAAAGCAGATCTATCTGCCGGCCGTGCTCACCCAGCAGCTCGGCTACTTCAAGGATGAGGGGCTGGACGTGGAGTTGGTGAACTCCCGCGCGGGCGTCGAGGCCGAGAATGAGTTGCTGGCCGGCGCCGTGCAAGGCGTCGTCGGCTTCTACGATCACACCGTCGACCTGCAGTCGAAGGGCAAATACATCCAGTCGATCGTGCAATTCAGCCAGGCGCCGGGCGAGGTAGAGCTGGTCTCGGCCAAGCACCCCGAAATTAAGTCGCCGGCCGATTTCAAGGGCGCGACGCTGGGCGTCACCGGCCTCGGCTCCTCGACTGATTTCCTGACGCAGTATCTTGCGGTTCGCAGCGGCCTGAAGCCGGGCGATTACACGCTGCTTCCCGTCGGCGCCGGCAACACTTTCATCGCCGCCGTCAAGCAGGACCAGATCCAGGCCGGCATGACCACCGAGCCGACCATCGCTAAGCTGCTCCAGACCGGCGAGGCGAAGGTCCTGGTCGATATGCGCACGCCCGAAAAGACCAAGGCGGCGCTCGGCGGCGACTACCCGGCTGCCTCCTTCTACGTTCAGTCGAGTTGGCTCGAAGGCCACAAGGACGAGGCGCAGAAGCTCGCCAACGCCTTCGTCAAGACGATGAAGTTCATCGCCGGCCATTCGGCCGAGGAGATCGCCGACAAGATGCCGAAGGACTATTACGCCGGCAGCAAGGACCTCTATGTTCAGGGCCTGGCAGGCGGCAAGGCGATGTTCACGCCGGATGGCCGCATGCCGGCCGATGGACCGCAGACCGTGCTGAAGGTTCTGTCGACCTTCTCGAAGAGCCTGCAAGGCAAGCAGATCGATCTATCGAAGACCTACACGACCGAGTTCGTCGACGCGGCGAAGTAGGCGCCGGCAGGCGAGGGCGGGCGGACCCCGTCCGCCCTTGAAAAGCAAGAGCTTGCGTCGGCCGCCTGAATCAATTCGGCGGCCGTGTTTCCGGATTCCGGCGAGCAGGCCCGCGGGCCCGGATCGCGCCATCCCGCACCACCACAACAGGAGTGTGCTATGCAATCGCAGACCATGGCGGCGGAGAAAATGTCTCCCGCCGCGCCGCCGGCTGACGCCGCGATAGCCATCGACGATGTGACGCTGCGCTTCGTCACGCCCGACGGCCACATGATGACGGCGATCCGCGATTTCACCATGACGGTGGCGCGCGGCGAGTTCGCCTGCGTCGTCGGCCCGACGGGCTGCGGCAAGTCGACGACGCTCAACCTCGTCACCGGCCTGTTGCGTCCGACCACCGGCAATGTCCGCGTCATGGGCAATCCGGTCACCGACATCAGCCGCGACATCGGCTTCGTCTTCCAGGCCGACGCACTGTTTCCGTGGCGCAGCGTCATCGACAACGTCGCCGCCGGTCCACTCTTCCGCGGCATGCCGAAGAAAGAAGCCTATGAGAAGGCGCGCGACTGGATCGGCCGGGTCGGCCTTTCGCGGTTCGAGAAGCATTATCCGCACCAGCTTTCGGGCGGCATGCGCAAGCGCGCGGCACTTGCCCAGACCTTCATCAACCAGCCCAAGATCCTGTTGATGGACGAGCCCTTCAGCGCACTCGACATGCAAACCCGCACCGCAATGCAGGACGAATTGCTGGACCTCTGGTCGGGGCTGAGATCATCCGTCGTCTTCGTCACGCACGATCTGGAGGAAGCGGTGGCGCTGGCCGACAAGGTCTATGTGCTCACCGCCGGTCCGGGCACTGTGAAGAGCGTCTACCGCATCGACCTGCCGCGCCCGCGCGTCATGTCCGACATTCGTTACGACCCGAAATTCATCGAGATTGCCAAGGTGATCTGGAACGATCTGCGTGAGGAAGTGCAGCTCGGCCAAAGCCGTGGCTTGCAGGCGAGCCATTGAAAGGAGACTTGCCATGACCGCCATCTCTCCAACCGATCAGGCCGCCGCCCGCGCCACCTCGATCGTCGCCGCGGAAGCGCAGGCGAGGGCACGGCTGCGCAAACGCCATGCTCTGGTCATCGGCCTGCGCCTCGCGATCCTCGTCGTCTTCCTCGGCCTTTGGGAACTCTGCGCCGACTACAACATCATCGACCCATTCTTCTTCTCCAGCCCGTCGGGCATCTGGGAACAGATCTGGTCCTGGATCACCGAGGGCACCTCGCAGGGGCCGCTCTGGCTGCAGATCTATGTGACGCTGGAGGAAACCTTCCTCGGCTTCGCTATCGGCGCCGTCGGCGGCATCGTGGCGGGCATCATCCTTGGTCGCAACAAGCTGCTGGCCGATGTGTTCTCGATCTACATCAAGATCGCGAACTCCGTGCCGCGCGTGGTGCTCGGCTCGGTGTTCATCATCGCGCTCGGGTTGGGCATGGCTTCCAAAGTGGCGCTGGCCGTCGTCATGGTGTTCTTCGTCGTCTTCGCCAACGCCTTCCAGGGCGTGCGCGAGGCTGACAGGGCGATGATCGCCAACGCCCAGATCCTCGGCGCCTCGCCGTTCCAGATCACCCGCTCGATCATCATCCCTTCGGCGATGAGCTGGATCCTCGCCAGCCTGCATGTCTCGTTCGGCTTTGCGCTGGTCGGCGCGGTCGTAGGCGAGTTTCTCGGCGCCAAGCAGGGCATGGGCCTTTTGATCTCCACCGCGCAGGGCGCCTTCAACGCCAATGGCGTCTTCGCCGCCATGATCATCCTGGCGGTGATGGCGCTGGTGGTGGAGTTCATCATCACCCACTTCGAGAACTATGTGGTGAAGTGGCGCCCGGCGCCGTTCAACGAGCAGGGGACCTGAGCAATCGCCGCACATCATCATGTCTGGTGTGCGGCTTCACCTAGTGTATGACAAAGTCACGCGCCTTGTGCTATACTGAGGGGTATCGAGGAGACGAGCCATGCGAAACTCCCAGCCCCTGACGATCACACTGCCGCTCGAGATGGCGCAGATGGTGAAAAATAAAGTTGCCTCAGGCGAATACGCCACCGAGAGCGAAGTCATCCGTGATGGCCTGCGTACGTTGGCTGCCCGTGACGCGGCGATTGAACGCTGGCTGCGCGAGGCAGTCGTGCCGACGATGCAGGATGCGCGCGCCCATCCTGAGAAGCTTTTGACGGCCGAACAGCTGCGCCGCAATCTCTCTGAGCACATCAACGCGATCGCCGCCAAACCGCGCTCCGGTGCATGAAATATCAGGTCAGGTTCCATGCTGCCGCCGAGCGGGATATTGCCGAGTTGCTGAGCGAGCTCGCGCCAAAGGCTGGCGTGGCAACCGCTTTGCGTTTTGTCGGGCGCATTGTCGACTATTGTCTCGACTTTGAAACTTTTCCGGAGCGGGGCACGCGTCATGACGAAATCGCACCGGGTTTGCGCACGGTAGGATGGCGCCGACGCGCAACGATCGCGTTCGAAATCGTGGATGACAAAGTGGTCATCCTCCGGATTCTTTATTCGGGTCGTACGCTCGAATTGCCGGACGAAGAGTCCGAGCATTGAGGTAGGTCTTAGGCCAGCGGCAGCCGGACCTCGACCTTGAGCCCGCCAGCGGCGGCGTCGCCCAGAGTGACGCTGCCGCCGGCATTCTCGACCACCTCGCGCACGATCGCCAGGCCGAGCCCGCTGCCTTCCTCTGCCGAGCCGGCGAGGCGGTAGAAGCGTTCGAAGACATGCTCCCGTTCCTCGGCCGGAATGCCGGGGCCGGTGTCGGCGACCGTCAGCACGCCCTCGCGATCGACCATCGCCAGCCTGACAGTCACCGCGCCGCCAGCCGGCGTGTAGCGCAGCGCGTTGTCGACCAGATTGACGATCATCTCGCGCAGCATCGTGCCGTCGCCGATCACCGCCACCGGTCCGTTCTCCTCGAGGCCGAGGTCGATGTCGCGCTTGATCGCCACCGGCGCCTGCGCTTCCAGCACATGGCGGGCAGCTTCGGTGAGGTCGATGCGGTCGGCGCGTGGCCGCCGGCTGCCGGGCTCGGCGCGCGAAAGCGTGAGCAATTGTTCAGCGAGCCGCGCCAGCCTGCCGGAACTCGCTTGCAACGCGACCAGCGCCTCCTGGCGCCGATCGGACACGGTTTCCCGCAAGGCATAGCTTGCCTGCGTCGACAAGAGCGCCAGCGGCGTGCGCAACTGGTGCGCGGCATTGGCGATGAAGCGTCGCTGCGCCGCCATTTGCGCCCGCACGCGCTCCATATAGGCATTGAGCGCCTCGATCAGCGGCCGGATCTCGCTCTGCGCGCCCGGGACCTCGACCGGATCGAGATCGCTGCGGCTTCGCGAGCGCACGGCATCGCGCAGCCGGATCAGCGGCGCCAGGCCGCGGCGCAGGCCAAGCAGCACGAACACGCCGGCAATGGCCACCAAGGCAAGCTGCTGGGCGAAGGCGCTGAGCCACAGGCGCTTGACCATGGCGTCATGTCCGGCGAGCGTGACGCCGACCGTGACCTTGATCGGCGAATCGCTGCCGGCGCCGATCACGGCATGGCTGAGCGTTGCCAGGCGCAGCGGGTGATCGCGGTAGGCGGCCTCGACGCTGCCGCGATCCGGCGCCTCGGGCAGGTCCGGATAGCCGCTCAGCAGCCGCCCGCCGGCGGTCTCGACGCGATAATAGACGCTGTCGCGGTCGCCAGTGTCGAACATCTCGATCGCCGCCGGCGGCACGGTGGCGTCGAGCGCGCCGTCGGCCATCGCCACCTGCTCGGCGATGGCGCGTGCCGAGCCGACCAGCATGCGATCGGTGACGAGGTCCGCCGTCGCCAGCGCGTTGCGCTGGCTGGTCCACAGATTGATAGCGGCGAGCCCAGCCAGCGGCAGCACCACCCAGGCCAGCAACTGCAGGCGAAGGCTGCCGAACCGGAGCCTGTCGATTTTCATGGCGCCGGATCGTCGTGGCGCAACAGATAGCCCAGGCCGCGCAAGGTGGCGATCTGGACGCGCGATCCCTCGAGCTTCTTGCGCAGCCTGTGCACATAGATCTCGATGGCGCTGGGGTCGGCGTCGGTGTCGAAGTCGTAGATCGCGGTCGAGAGCGCCGCCTTGCTCACCGTGCGGCCGGCCTTGACGACGAGCTGTTCCAACACCGCGTGCTCACGAGGCGTCAGCGACAGCGTCGCCCCGGCAAGCGAGAACAGCCTGGTGTTGGTGTCGAAGGTGAGATCGCCGCAGGAAACGACCGGCGCGGTGCGGTCGTTGGCACGGCGCAGCTGCACGCGGATGCGCGCTTCCAGCTCCTCGATCTGAAATGGTTTCGCCAGATAATCGTCGGCACCTTCGTTGAGGCCCTTGACCCGGCCGTCGAGGCTGGCATTGGCGGTAAGCACGATAACCGGCACCGGGTTGCCGCGTGCCCGCAGCCTTTTCAGCACCTCCATGCCGCCCATGCGGGGCAGGGCAAGGTCAAGGATGATCAAAGCGTGATCCCCGGCGGCTAAAGCATGCTCGACATCCTCGCCGTCATGCACGACGTCGACGACATAGCTCGCCTGGCGCAGCGTCTTGCTCAGCCAATCGGCCAGTTCGCGATTGTCCTCGACAAGCAGCAGCCGCATCGTTCGTCGCTGTTCCTCCCAACGGCGTCGACCTTCGCCAAAGGGCGGCAGGCGGCGTCCAAATTGGTTCCCGAGGCAACCGATAGTATCGATCCGCGCGCAAGGCAAACGTGGTTTCTCGGCGACCGCCACCCCGGTCATGGTGCCTGCCGAGCCACCTGTTCGGTCGTGCAAGTGATAAAACCGAACCGTTCGGTTCAATTAATGTTGACGGTTCGTATAGCCGGGGTGAACACCGGCTCCCGTTATCCAGGTGCCGCATCGCGCGACGATCCCCGTAACTGGCTGATATCAAACAATAAGAATGTGGCCGCTGCGTAGTTCAGTTAATTTCAAGATCGAACCGAACGGTTCGGTTCACAACTTTTCGTGATTGGAAATGGCAACAGGGCCGACCCATTTCGGGGTGGTCCGAGCGACGCGAATTTCCAATACGGCACGCCACTAGACGGACACGAATTTTGAAATCTGGAGTATCTGAAATGAACAAGATTGCTTTTGCCGCCGCTGCTTTCCTCATTGCCACGGGCAGCGCTTTCGCTGGCAGCGACCACTACGGTTCCGACAACGTCAACCAGCCGGCCGTAACGGCCCCCGCGGGCAACGTCGACAACACCGTCACCGGTTCGATCCGCAAGCTCGACAAGTTCGAGCAGCGCGAGTTCCACATCACACCTGATCAGAACCAGCCGCAGTCGGGCCAAGGCATCTGGGGCCGCTAACCGGCGCGCCTCCTAACCCGCTTCAACCAATAACCTTCAAATCTGGAGTAACTCAAATGACCAAGATCGCTCTTACCGCCGTCGCCCTGCTTGTCGCCACGGGCGCCGCTTTCGCCAGCTCGGACAATTACGGAGCGGCCAATGCCAAACAGCCGGCTGTCACCATCGACCGGACTGTGACGACCTCGATCGCGAAGTCGGACGCGGATGTCCGAAGGCCGGTGGTGCAGGGCACCGATCACAACCTGTTCGGCAACCACTGATCCGACCCGGAAAAAAGCAGGCGGCGGGCTTGTCCCGCCGCTCTGTTTTTCTGCAGCCGGCTAACGCCGTTTGAATCGCGTCACAAGTATTTGTCATCACAAGCATTTGTAATCGTTTGTCTTTTTCTGAGCGAAGTCCGATCCGACACTGCCATGGCAGCTGAAAAGCGAACGCGCCGGGAATAAACCCAGGCCGCCGCGGGTCTTTTCGGCAGCGGGGCCATCCTCCCAAGGCCATCGCCCGACGAAACCAAACGGACAAGGAAAACCGAAATGACCAGGATCGCTCTCACCACTGTCGCAATGCTTCTCGCGATGGGCTCCGCCTTCGCCGGCAGCGACCACTACGGCGCCGATGGCGTCAACCAGGCAGCCACCGTTGGCTCCGACACCAGCGTCACGGCTTCGATCCCGAAGCACAACACAGTCAAGCCGGCCCCGAAGGTCGATACCGAGATGAAGACTGGCGCGACCGGCGCTGCGGATTGGCCGGGTCCGCCATCGGACAACTGGGGCAATTGAGCTCGTCTTTGAAAATATTGAAGGCGGCGGGCTTGCCCGCCGCCTTGCTTATGGGCCGCCAGGCTTCGGGCTACGTCAAATCCTTCGGCCGAACAAAATGCGTCAGTCGGGCGCCACGGAAGTCGAGATCGGCCCAATCCTTGTCCAGCGTGAACCGGACAAGAGCTGCCGTCGGAAACTTCGCTTCGATCTTCTTGAAAACGCTCTCATCCGTTCCGGGGCCGGCCAGCCGCAACACAAAGTGCTGCAGGCCGGGATTGTGGCCGATCACTATCAGGCTCGCTGCCTTGGCCTGCCGCACGCGCGCCAGGATCGCACCGGCAGCCGCCTCGTAGAGTTCGTCGGCGAATTGCGCCGGCACGTTCTTCGGGAGTTCGGCCGCAACCAGCCGCCAGGTATCGCGCGTGCGCAGCGCCGGCGACACCAGCGCCAGATCCGGCAGCCAACCGCGCTGGGCAAGCTCCCGCCCCATCAGCGGCGCCGTCTTTAAGCCGCGCGCGGCTAGCGGCCGGTCGAAATCCTCAAGCTTGGGATCGTCCCGACTCGACTTGGCGTGGCGGAGGATAAGAAGTTGTCTCAGGGGCATTGCAGCCTCTACGGCGTGATCCGCGCCAGCTGCTCGAGGTCGGTCTCCTCGCGCAGCGGGTCGGGCGCCATCACCACCGAGGTGGCGTTGTCGGCGTCGTCGGCGAAATGGGCAAGCACGGTGTGGCCCTTTTCCATGCGCGCCTTGCCTTCGGCGACCAGACCCAGCGCCAGCGGATAGAGCCGGTGCTCCACCTTCAGCACGCGCGCGGCAAGCGTGTCCTCATTGTCGCCGACCATCACCGGCACGGCGGCCTGCGCGATGATCGGGCCGTCATCCATCTCGGGCGTGACGAAATGCACCGAGCAGCCATGGATGCGAACACCGGCGCGGATGGCCCGCGCATGCGTGTCCAGACCCTTGAAGGCCGGCAGCAGGGCAGGGTGGATGTTGACCATGCGCCCCTGCCATTTCTCGACCAGGCCGCGGCCGAGGATCCGCATATAGCCGGCAAGGGCTACGATGTCGGCGCCGAAGCCGACAAGCGCGGCGTCGAGCGCGGCGTCATAGGCATCCTTGCTCGGATGGTCGGCGCGCTGGATGACCTTGGTGGCGATGCCGCGCGACTGGGCGATGCCGAGGCCGGCCGCGTTGGCGCGGTCGGAAATGACGCCGACGATTTCTGCCGGATAGGTTGGATCGGCGGCGGCCGCGATCAGCGCCGTCATGTTGGAGCCCCGTCCCGAGATCAGGACGACCGTTCGTTTCCTGCTCATAGGCCGATCGAGCCCCGATAGATGACGCCGGCGTCGCGGCGCGGGACGATGCGGCCAATCGGCGTCACCGTCTCGCCGGCTTCCTGCAGCACCGCCGCGACCTGCGCCGCCTGGCCGGAGGCGACGGCGAGGATCATGCCGATGCCGCAGTTGAAGGTGCGCATCATCTCTTCCGGCGCGACGCCGCCGGTCTTGGCCAGCCACGAGAACACCGGCGGCACGTCGATCGCTTCGAGGTCGAGCTCGGCGGAAAAATCCTTGGGCAAAACGCGCGGAATGTTTTCCGGGAAACCGCCGCCGGTGATATGGGCCAGCGCCTTGATGCCATGCGTGTTGCGGATCGCTTTCAGGATCGACTTCACATAGATGCGCGTTGGCTCGAGCAGCGCCTCGGCGAGGCTGAGCTCCTCGTTGAATGGCGCCGCATCGCTCCAGCTAAGGCCGCTCGCGGCGACGATCCGGCGCACCAGCGAAAAGCCGTTGGAGTGCAGGCCGGACGAGGCAAGGCCGAGCAGCACGTCGCCTTCGACGATGTCGTCGGTCGGCAGCAGCTGGCCGCGCTCGGCGGCGCCCACGGCGAAGCCCGCAAGGTCGTAATCCTTGTCGTGATACATGCCCGGCATCTCGGCGGTCTCGCCGCCGATCAGCGCGCAGCCGGCCTGCCGGCAACCTTGCGCGATGCCGCCGACGATTGAAGCGCCCTGGTCCGGGTCGAGCTTGCCGGTGGCGAAATAATCGAGGAAGAACAGCGGCTCGGCGCCCTGCACGACGATGTCGTTGACGCACATGGCGACGAGATCGATGCCGATCGTGTCGTGCTTGCCGGCATCGATGGCGATCTTGAGCTTGGTGCCCACACCGTCATTGGCCGCGACCAGCACCGGATCGGTGAAGCCGGCGGCCTTCAGGTCGAACAGTCCGCCGAAGCCGCCGATCTCGCCATCGGCGCCCGGCCGGCGCGTGGCGCGCACCAGCGGCTTGATCTTCTCGACCATCAGATTGCCGGCATCGATGTCGACGCCAGCCTCGGCGTAGGTGAGCCCGTTTTTGCGCTCGGCCTTGTCGCCCTTGCTCATCGTCGGCTCGTCCTCGTTTCCATTGCCGGCTCTTCGCATGAATGGTTTCGGGGAGCAAGGATGGCCGTCGTTTCCGCCGACAAAAGCGTGGAAAGTGAGCACCGACATAGGCGATTGGCGAAGGCCGAGATGGCCAATCTCCCCCCTTTGCGGGGGAGATGTCCGGCAGGACACGGGGTGTGAAGGAATACCAGCGTCGATAATGGTTCTGACGACACGGCGAAAGAAGAACTCCGATATGCCGAGGGACAGCACCCCTCTGCCTTGCCAGGCATCTCCCCTGCAAGAGGGGAGATCGGCAGCTTCAGCGCCGCTCCTCTCTTGCCCAATTTACTTATCTCCATCATCTATTCTCCAATAAAAATCGCGACGGGACATCATGTGACCCTTCCCAACATGATCACGATCATGCGGCTGCTGCTCGTGCCCGCGGTGGTGCTCGCCATGCTGCAGGCGCATTGGGACTGGGCCTTTGCCGGATTCCTCGTTGCCGGCATCTCCGACGGCGTCGATGGCTTTATCGCGCGTCGCTGGAACCAGTCGTCCAGCCTCGGCGCCTATCTCGATCCGATCGCGGACAAGCTTCTGCTGGTCTCGGTCTTCGTCGTCATGGGTTTTGCCGGCGAACTGCCGCTTTGGCTGGTGGTGACCGTGGTCTCGCGCGACGGGCTCATTGTCTGCGCCGTGCTCTTGTCCAGCGTGATGAGCCATCCGGTCGAGGTCAAGCCGCTCTTCGTGTCGAAGGCCAACACCGCCGCGCAGATCGTGCTGGCGGCGCTTGTGCTGGGCGAACTTGCCTTTGCCGTGCACCTGGACCCGTTGCGGACCGCGCTCATATTGCTGACCGGGGTCTTGACCGTGGCTTCGGCCGCAGCCTATCTCGTGGCCTGGCTAAGGCATATGAGCGGCTATGGCGAAGGCTCCCGGACGAGCAACTCCCAAACCGGCGACATCAAGTCGGGCATCGGCAGATCGGGCGGCTCCGACACGGGCGCCTGACGGTGAAGCCGCGGTGATTGAGGCCGACGATAGCTCGGGCGGGCTTCGCCGCCAGGTCTTCTTCTGGCTGGCGACGGCGGTCCTGCTGGCGCTGTTCCTCTATATTTTCTCGGGCATTCTCCTGCCTTTCGTCGCCGGCATGGTGCTCGCCTATTTCCTCGACCCGGTCGCCGACTGGCTGCAGCGGCTCGGCCTCTCGCGCCTGATGGCGACCGTGGTGATCCTGATTGCCTTCATCGTCGTGGTGGTGCTGGCCTTGGTTATCCTGGTGCCGGTGCTGGCCACCCAGATGGCCGATTTCGCCCGCAAGCTGCCGGAATATCTCACCCGCCTGCAATCGCTGATCACCAGTTTCGACCCGAAATGGCTGGAGCAGCGTTTCGGCGTCAACGCCGCCGGTCTGCGCGACGGGCTGAATTCGCTGCTCACCTCCGGCTTCAGCCTGCTCACCACCGTCTTCACCTCGATCTGGAGCTCCGGCGTGGCGCTGGTCTCGGTGGTGAGCCTGTTCGTCGTCACCCCGGTCGTCGCCTTCTACATGCTGCTCGACTGGGACCGCATGGTGGCCGAGGTCGACGGCTGGGTGCCGCGCGATCATGTCGAGACGGTGCGTGCGCTTGCCCGCGACATCAACACCGCCACTGCCGGCTTCGTACGCGGGCAGGGCACGCTTTGCCTGGTGCTCGGCGCCATGTATGCCACGGGCCTGACGCTGACCGGCTTGAACTTCGCCATCCTCATCGGCTTCTTCGCCGGGCTGATCTCCTTCATCCCCTATGTCGGCTCTTTGACCGGGCTGGTGCTCGCCGTCGGCGTCGCCTTCGTCCAGTTCTGGCCGGACTGGACCATGGTGGTCGCCGTGGCCTGCGTGTTCTTCGTCGGCCAGTTCATCGAGGGCAACATCCTGCAGCCGCGGCTGGTCGGAAAGAGCGTCGGCCTGCATCCGGTATGGCTGATGTTCGCGCTGTTTGCCTTCGGCGCGCTGTTCGGCTTCGTCGGCCTTTTGATTGCCGTGCCGGCCTCGGCGGCGATTGCCGTGCTGGTGCGCTTCGCCATCAGCCGCTATCTCGAATCGCCGCTTTACAGGGGCAACGGCACACAGCCCGCGCCGCAATTGCCGGCCGACCGCGGCGGCGGTCATCGCTCGACGCGGGGCTGAAATGACTGCTCAGCCAGCCGACCCGCCGCGCCAGCTGCCGCTCGATCTCGGCCACGGCACCGGCTATTCGCGCGACGAGCTCGTCGTCTCGGGCACCAATGCGCAAGCGGCATCGCTGATCGACCGCTGGCCGGACTGGCCGTCGCCGGTGGTCGTGCTGGCCGGGCCGCCCGGCTCGGGCAAGACGCACCTCGCCCGGATCTGGCAGGATCGGACGCATGCCGTCGCCATCGATCCCGGCCGGATCGGCGAGCACATTGCCGGGCTCGGCATCAGGCCGGCGTTCATCGACGACATCGACAAGGCGGCGGTCGACGAGCACGGCCTGTTCCACCTGATCAACGCCGTGCGCGGCGCGGGCTCGACGCTGCTTTTGACGGCGCGGCGTTTCCCCTCCGCCTGGCGCGTCGCGCTGCCCGATCTCATCTCGCGGCTGAAGGCGGCGTCGACGGTCGAGATCCACGAGCCCGACGACCTTTTGCTTGCCGGCGTCATCACCAAGCTCTTCGCCGACCGCCAGGTCGAGGTCGAGCCGCATGTGGTGCAATATCTGGTGCGTCGCATCGAGCGCTCGCTCGCGACCGCCATGCGCGTCGTCGAGCGCCTCGACCGCGCCGCACTCGAACGCAAGACGCCGATCACCCGCGCCTTGGCCGCCGAGACCGTGAGCGCCATGGACGAAGGGCAGGGCGAGTTCGATATTTAGCCACCGATAGCGTCCCGGCGGTTACGCCCATAGCCCGGCCAGATGCTGGGCCAGAAGATACACGCCTGTGTGCGCCGCGATGTAACAGGCGGCGACAAGGACGAAAAACATCAGGCTGGCGGACCGCGACCGCGCGACGCCACCCGGTCTCTTGCTCGGCCGGTTGTTCCAAACCCAGAGCGCAGCGCACAGAATTGCCCAGACCACCATGACCGGAACGGCAAAGCCGTAATAGGCTAAATAGGCCGGGCCGATCAGCGACAGCACCGCCTCGACAACAGGCATGGGAAATCCCCTTTTGTTCAAAGCTTAGACCGGCGACAAAGTTGGAAGCGAGGGATTATTCAAGCCACAGCCGGTGTGTTCCGTGATCAACCCGTGGGAGCCAGCGGCCTAGCCGTCCCATTTCGGAACAGCCTTTCCGGCATCGCTCTTGCAAGGCAGACAATGCCGGTTGATCCCGGTCCCGGTCGCGTTCCTGATCGGGTTGTAGGCTCGCCGGGCTCGAGGTGTTGGGGTTCTCGCCCGGCGGGTTTACCGTTCCTCCGAACTGCGGCCTTGAGCTAGACTATCAAATGGTCTATTTAATGGACCAAATCATGGTCCATATAGGGTTGTCATGCAGATATCCGTGACAGACGCCAAGGGGCAACTGACCGAACTGGTGAGGCGCGCCGAGGCTGGAGATGAGATTATCCTGACCCGCCACGGTCACGCGGCCGTGCGTCTCGTCCCGGTACGGTCCGCGCCGGACCGGAAGCACCGCCGGAGCCTGCTGCAGGCCGTCCGGGCCTCCGGCGCTGCGAAAGCCAGTGCCGGCCCGCCTGCGGCGCGCAGCCAGGATTTCCTCTATGGCGATGACGGCCTGCCGGAATGATCGCGGTCGATACCTCGGCCTTGATCGCCATCGTCCTCGACGAGCCGGCGGCGGACGCCTGTATCGCTACGCTTGAAACGGAAGACGAACTTCTGATATCGGCCGGAACCGTAGCCGAGCTCCTGATTGTTGCCGCACGACGCGGCGTGGCCGAGGAAGTGCAATCCCTGCTCGACGGGCTCGGCTTCGAGATTGCGCCAGTCACGGAAGGCGCGGCTCGGCGTGTTGCCGAGGCTTACGCACGATGGGGCAAAGGCATCCACCCCGCGGCGCTCAACTTCGGCGACTGCTTCGCTTATGAGGTGGCGAAGGACCGCGCTTGCCGGCTGCTCTATGTCGGCGAGGATTTCTCCAAGACGGATGTCGAAGGCGCGATTTGAGCGATCCGGAAATGGGCTAGGTCGGCTTTCCCTTGAGCCTGTCCCGTAGCCGGCGCAGTTGCCGCCGCCACCATGGCTTCGGCTTGCGCGGGACTAGGACCATCTTGCCGTCGATGACGGCGTCGTCCACCCAGTCATGCACCCGCATGCGCCAGCTGGTTGAGACGCGGGCAAGCAGGGAGAGCGGATCGCCGCCGCTGATCCGCACCAGTTCCGGATCCTTCAGCAAAAGGCAGAAATCGAAATCCTGGGCGATGAGCGCGCGCAGGAACACGATCTGGCGCCGCATGCGGTGGAAGTCGCTTCCCTGTCCGTTGACCATGCTGCGGGCGCCGATCCACTGATGAAGACGGGCGCCCCTTAGCGTTTCGGCGGGCGGGCGGAAGGAAACCTGTTGGCGCCCGTCTTCGATGCGGCTTGTCGGTGTCAGTGGATACCAGAAATCGAGTGGCGCGGGGATCGGCACCCTGACGCTGGCTTCGGCAAGCGCGGCTTCGCTTGCGCCACGCCTGAGGCAGATCGCACTCTGCGCCGCAAATCCCAGTTCAGCAAGCGCATCGAGCAGCAAGCTTCCGCCACCGATGGTGAAAGCCGCGTTGATGCGGTCGCTTATGAGGGGAGACCACAAGTCGCGCGGCACCCATGTCAGCCGCCGCCTGGCGCCATCCACGACGACGATGATGTCTGTGTTGGCGTCCCAATTGTCCCTGTCGAGGATCGCCACGACCACGGCTGCCAAATGAGAGCCCCCTCTGGCCAGATGCCGGGGCCGGACCGGCTTGGTTCTTTCCGGGAAATGATGGTCGGAGTGGCGTGATTCGAACACGCGACCCCCTGATCCCAAATCAGGTGCGCTACCAGGCTGCGCTACACTCCGAAGCCGCGTTTCCATAGGGTTCCGGGCGTTTCAGGGCAACCCCAAAAATGCAAAAACGGAACGAACGGCATACAAATGCAACGATCGGCGCGAAAAGTCCCACGCGAAGTCCGCGGATGTTCACGGATCGCTTCTCCGGCGCTGGTGTCGCTGGTGAGGTTCGGCACTTCATTTTTTCAGGCGGCCCAAGCCTCACCTCATTGAGCAGCCAACTTCAATATTTCAGCTGTCACAAGGGATATCGCCGGCTCCTCATTCTCTATGTAAGCCGAGCTGCGATCTTCAATCCTTGGAACCGGCTTACCATCAGCCCACGGGCTCGCCTTCCCAGATGAGTCTTTCCGCTTCCTTTTCTCAAAGATGTCACGGTATCGTCGGGGCGAGATGCCGATGAAGGGTTCAAACAGAACCTTCGTCTCTCTCTCAGACGCGGAGAACGTTATGGAGTCGGAATGGAGATCCTTCGCGTGGCTCTTGGGGTAGGGCTCCAAAAAACGAGCCGATTGATACCGGACGACACTATGTGCTTGGCGCACATGTGACAGGGAAAGGTAGTGCAGAACAATATGGCGCCCGCTAAAGGTTTGCCGAGCCTGGCAGCGTCGGTGATCGCGGACATTTCCGCATGGATGATCCTGCCAAATTCGATCAGGTCCATCACTTTCGAATCTGCGATGGTTCGCTCCGACATCAAGCGACGAACCTGCTTGTGTGTCGACCCTGTTGAAAGCAGCTTGTCGGACAAGAACCCGAGCTTGCCCATCCTTTCGACGAGATCATCTACCACGCGGATTTTGCGGCTATGATTTCCATCAGTCCCCTCCTCAAAATCGCGATGCTTGTCGCCTGCGTCGTCGCACCAGTATGTGCCACCGAAGGCTTTTGGTACCTCATTGCATCCGAGAGTGATCACCTCACCATTCGGTGAAAATACAGCTGCGCCTACCTGACGAGAAAGGTCTAAGGACCTCAGCGCAGCTCCCGCCGCAGCATACATGCCATATTCGGTTTTCGTCGGTGACAGGCTATTGTGACCGAAAAAGGCTTTGATGAACCTGTCAACCGTGTCCGCAGCGCCCTGGTTTTCTTCACCTCTGACAAAAACATCACCTCGGTGAAAAACGTCCGACACTCTTTGTCCGAATTCGTCATCAACCTCGTTGTGATCAATGGAAATGAGGTCTATGGCTTGCTTTTCAGCCTCCCCATCTTCTACGGTTCCGGTTCCAAACTCTTTAATCTTGCGAACGAGTTGAGAGCGACGTTCATGCGGATCGGAGAAAACGGAAATCTGAACGAACTTACGACCATAAACCTGGCGCAGAAGCGCGATTTCTTCTTCGCGCTTAAACTGTCGAATAATGAAGGCCGTGCTGAGGAGGGGGGCTTCACGGGCGTCTTTCGCATCCAGCTGTGGCTGTAATTCCTGACGAAGCCGCCGTATCTCACTGATCGCCAGACATGCTAAGGCGGCTTGGTTATTTACGCTTCGGCGGACCAGGTCAGAGTTCTTGATCAACGACCGATAGCGAGCGCTATAGGATTCATCGTCGACCTGCAGATGTGGTATCAGATCGCGCATTACCCTCGTTATGTGAATCACCTGGCTTCTATAATTGACGCCTTTGAGAGAGGCCTCCAGGAAACCAACGATCGCATCCAAATTAACGCCGATCGGACCAACCAGTCCGATCACCAACTCCGGATCATCAACAGTGACAGTGTTGCCCATTTGCGCCCCATCAGGAACTTTCCTAGCTCCCTCATATTGTCTTAGGACGCATGTGATAGCTGATGTATCATCGAGTCGCAAAATCCGCTGGAGGGTAAAGCATGGCCGAGACGAACAACCGCAGAAACAGTTCGGAAATCTCCGCACAAGCGAGAAAAGACCAGCTCAGCGAAATCATGAGAGACGCGGTCAATAGCGTCTTGGAGCGGCCCGACGTCCGCCGTGGCCCGTACGTCATTGACAACAACGACATCAAAACCGCCGTTGCGTCGAGCTGATGCTGCCCAAAGCCCGCCGGCTTGCCGGCGGGCTCTATGAAAACCATCTGGTCAGCGACAAATCAGGCTCAAGGAGCGGGTAGCGGGGATCGAATCCGCGCGTTTACCTGTGCGCAGGCGTGGAAGCGATGAATCCCGCGAAAAGTCCCACAGAGACAAAAGACGCCTCCGCTAGCGATTTGAAACCAAGGGAAATCCGGTCTGAGCGTCATCAATCCCAAATCAGGTGCGCTACCAGGCAGCGCTACACTCCGACGTCCCGTGGCGTATAGGAGGCAGCCCCCGGAAGGCAACACAAAAACGGCAGGCCTGACCCGGATCAATGCCGCAGTGTTGAAGAGCGCCAGCTCTCGGTTTCAACACAGTGCCCGGATCGCCATGGCGACCTGCAAGGCGTGGCTGCAAAGCAGCGATTGAAGACCTAGCCGCCTCCCGTCGATGCCTTCGCGGCCCTCATGCCCCGTGGCCGTTCGGCTCAGCGTTGCTGGCCGGCGATCTTCTTGGCGATCGCAGCGCCCTGGATCCTTGCATTGGCAAAGCAGCCGCGAATGCTCGGCCGCATGCCGGTGAACCAGAGTCCGGGCAGCTTCGGGTCGTTCGCGGCGCCGTTGAACAACGGCACGCCCTTGGCGTCGAGCACGCCGAGCCGGCCCAGCATCGTCTCCAGCCCCGTGCGGTAGCCGGTGGCGGCAATGACGATGTCGGGCGCGATCGTCTGGCCATTGTCCAGCACGACGCCGTCGCGCCTGAATTCGCGCAATTGCGGCACCACGATGATGCGTCCGGCCTTGATGGCATCGACCGCGCCGTCGTCGGCGGCGATCGCCGTATAGTCGGAGCCGAGCCGGCTTGCGCCGCCCGCCGGGGCGGGGGGCAGGCCGTGTTTGGTAAGGTCGCCGAACACCAGGCGCTGCGTTGCCGCCATCACCGCGTCCGCGAGCTTTGTCGGAAAGCTGGCCATGAGCGGCGATATGCGGTGCACGGCGATCTTGCCGATGCGCTTGGGCAGCAGCGAAGGTCCGTTGCGCGCCGAAAGCCACATCTGGCCCGTCTCGACGCGGGAAAGATGGTTGAGCGCGTCGAAGCCGGAATTGCCGGCGCCGATCACCAGCACCGTCTTGCCGGCATAATCGCTCGCCCTGCCGAAATCGGCCGAGTGGATGATCGATCCTGAAAAATCCTCCATGTCTTTCCAGGCCGGGATGAAGGGTTGCCGGTCGCGCCCGGTGGCGATCACCACATGGCGCGCCGCCTTCAAGCCCGCGCTTGTCCGCAGCAGCCAGTGGTCGCCCCGAAATTCGATCTCATCGACCTTGACGCCTAAGGCTATCGGCAGCCGGTGCCTCTCGGCGAAATCGTTGAGATGGCCGATGACGGCGCTGCGGTGCGGGAAGGCCGGCGTTCCTGCCGGAAAGGATACGCCCGGCAGCGAGGAAAGGTCGCGATGCGTGTTGAGGTGCAGGTTGTCGTGGCGGCGATGCCAGGGCTCGGCCAGCCGTTGCTCGCGTTCCAGGACCTGCACCGTCACACCGGCCTTGGCCAGCGCATAAGCGGCGGCAAGCCCGGCGGCGCCCGCGCCGATGACTATCGCGCCTTCCAGTATCGCTGGTTCGCCGACCCCCGACGGCAAGACTTTCGCTTCCGCGTCCATTGGTGTCTTTATCGTCGCCATCATGCCTTCAACTGGCACGGCCATGTATCTGACATATGCCGCTCACGTGCCAAAAGGAATAGGCGGATGTTGCGAGACGTCCGGCATTGTGTCGCGGATTTTTACAAGCGCCGGCTAATGAGCCGGGTCGGCGTGGCGATGCACCAGCTTGAACGCGCCATCCTCCAGCCGGAACACTTCCGTCACCCGCAGGGTCATCTCGGTCGCCTCGCCGTTCTTGCCGATGCGCGCCTTGGCGTGCTGCAAGCCGCTCCAGAAGGCCAAATCGCCGCTTGCCGAAGCCTGCAGCACCTCAAGGTCGGTGTTGCCGCCCTTGTGGAAGCTTGCAGCGTCGCGTTCGTAGCGGCCGGCGACCGCTTCGGCGCCTTCGAGATGGTCGCCGCGCGGCGAGAAAAACGTCGCCGGTCCGGCGTGGGTGACGATCGCCTTCAGCGAGGTGGCATCGCCATTGACATAGTCCTCGGCGATCTTCTCGCGCTGCTTCATGAAGGCATCGAAGGACGAGCCGCCGGGGTGCACCCTCCTGATCCAGCTTTCCAGGCCGGCCATGAAATTCTCGAGGAAGGCGGCGGTGTCGGCATTGGTGACGGCGCCCTTATCGTCGAGCAGCTCCGCGACATTGCCGATATAGGCCTCCGGCTGCTGCATCACGGGCATGTCGAGGAAGACGAAGGTCTGCCGAAGCGCCTGGTTGGAGCCGAAGGCGCCGATCTTGCTCGGGCTGACGCTGACGACTCCGGCGGGCAGGTCCTTGAACACGCTCTTGCCCGGCGGACGCGAGCCGACATCGAGCGCGTTTTTCAGGCAGCCCGGGATCGAGCGGTTATATTCCGGGGTGACGAACAGCACCGCGTCGCATTCGCGTATCGCCGCACGAAAAGCCGACCACGCCGCAGGCGGGCTGTCGCCATCCAGATCTTCGTTGTAAAGCGGCAGGTCGCCGATCTCGATGAAGCGGCAGCGCACCGAATCCGGCGCGCGGGCGGCGAGCGCCTTGGCGATCTTGCGGCTGAAGGACTGGGCGCGCAGGCTGCCGACAAGGACAGCAAGCTGCAGGACGGCGTGTTCGGTTGCATTGGTCATGGCGAAACGTCCGGTTCTGATTTGCCTCACAGGGTAGGACCGGCTCGGGCCGGCCGCCCGACCTTTCGATAATGTCGCCAGCCCAGTGAGGTTCCCTACGTCATGGCGGGCCCCTGGCCGCTTGCGGCCTTGCCGCCGCGGCCATTGCACAGTAATGACGGATTGGCGCGAGATTTCAGGCATCCTGCAGGGTCTCGGATATTGCGCCGAACAAAGGTGCCCGGTCTTCGGGCGGCAAAGAGGTGGTCATGTCCGCGCGTATTTTCAGTCCAGCCAAAACCGCGATGCAGTCCGGCAAGGCCAAGACAGGACATTGGGTGTTGGAATTCGACCCCGCCCAGCGCAAGAAGATCGATCCGCTGATGGGCTACACCACCTCGGGCGACATGCTGAGCCAGGTGAAGCTCACCTTCGAGACGAAGGAAGAGGCTGTGGCTTATGCCGAGAAGCAAAAGATCGCCTATCGCGTGGAAGAGCCGAAGGAAGCCAAGCGCCGGCAGATTTCCTATTCGGACAATTTCCGCTATGACCGCAGGACGCCCTGGACGCACTGACTCCCGGTCTTGCGTCGCCTGGCGTAACCCGCCTCAGCCGGCCCGGCCGGCCGACGGTCCCGTAGCTCAGCTGGATAGAGCACCGGCCTTCTAAGCCGATGGTCGCAGGTTCGAATCCTGCCGGGATCGCCATTTTTGGCGCCGTTTTGCGCGGACTTACTTCCGCATCAGCTTAGGAGAGGGCTCGGTCAGCCATTGCTTGCCGTCTTTCTCACTGGCCCACGGATTGCCGAAGGCCTTGGTGGGCAACGGTTCCTCGTCAAACTCGAGCCGCACCTTCACAGCCCGCCGATCGCGCCGATGCTCGGCTTGCTTGAATGCCTTGTCGCTGTCGGCTGTGGTCATGCCGACGATCGGGGTATTTCTGCGGGACCGACTCATGGACGTGTCGCTTGGCTTGCGTTTTCGGGCGGACAAGCCCGAAGATCTGGTCAGCGCTTAAAAGTCTTCGGCTACCCTGCCGCTCGCGCCACCAAGATATGTGTTCCAGACGTAGTCGCGGATCAGCTTTCGATGCTCGGTTGTTCTGCGGTGATAACTGGGACGGTCAGGGTAGGATACGCCGGCAACATGGAAGAATGCTTCCTCGATGATCTCATGGTGTCCGACCGCGCCCGCCATCGTCATCGGATTTTCCCGAGCGATGGCTACCGCGACGTCACTTGTCCTGTCCAAATGCGAGTAAAGGACGTTCCAGTTTGCGCCGCCAGTATCAAGCCCCATCTTCAAGCGGGGTTCGAAATTCAGTTTTCGTCCCGCCGTGGCGGAGAAGCGATAGAAGCAGAAGCCTGCCCATAGATTCCAGTGTCGATCGGTCGGCCTCGGCTCGTGGATATGATTTCGACCTGGAAGGAACAGCTTGCCGTAGACAGCCTTGCCTTCCATCTTGGCCGGAATGTCAAACGGCATTACCGGAAAACAGTCATGATCAATGAAGCCGAATAACTCAGGCTCCAAGTGCCGTATGATGTTGTGATAAGTCCAGCTTATCGCGGTTCCGTGCGATCTGGACAGATGTTTTTCCACCCGCATCGGAAGCGCCAAATAAGGAACGCCTCTCAGTTTGCAGATGCTTTCTATTGCCTGTCTCGACGCCTGATCGGCCGAATTGTCGACAACGGCCAGGGTCATTCTCGGCGGGTGCATTTCCCATGCCTTGGCCAGCGCATCTATGACCCAGGGTGTATTGAACGCCACCGTAAAACAGACACGCGATGCACCAGTGGCTTTCAGGCGGTCTGCAAAACTGCGTCCGGCAGCTCGGCCCCTGTGCTCGAAAGCCTTGTACACTAAGCCATTTCTGGCTTCCTTCGCCGCGATGACTGCCGGCGCTCTGGTTATGATATCGACAATCTTCAGGCCCATTTGGCGTGCATAACTTGACGCCAAGTGGAAGGGAAGTCCGTCCTTCAAATCCCTTCATGCCCCGGCCTTAGTGACGGCTTGAAGCACAGCCGCTTCGCTTGAACGCTTGCAAACGGGGAAATTGCAGCCATAAGCGGCTGCATGAAGATTTTCGTGCCAGTGGAAGAAGCGATCCGTCATCTGCGCGACAGTTTGTTCGCAAAACTCAGATCTTTCGACTGGTTTCAGACTATCAGCCTGCTGGCTCTCAAGGACGACGTCATTCTCGTTACGAAACAGTTTGACGATCACATTCTAACATTCTCGCCTCGAGAAACCATCGGCAAGGACCTGTTCCGGAAGGGGCACTACCAACGCGATTTGGCCAATCGGGTTCTTGACCTTGTCGGCGTTCCGAAGGGAAGGGTGTTGCTGGAACTCGGCGCGAATATAGGCACGCACACCGTTTATTTAATGCGCAGCGGCAAGTTCGATCGAGCAGTCTCGCTGGAGCCGGATCCACGTAACCTCAAGCTACTGAAGCACAATTTATCGCTCAATGAGCTTTCGAGCCTGGTGACTGTCTTTGAATGCGCCGCTGGCGACAGAGAGGGCTCTATCGATCTCTATTTCGGCGATGACAATTTTGGCGCGAGCAGCGTAGTTAAGCCAAATGGCCATTCACGATCGATTCGGGTGCAGCTTCGTCGCGTGGACGGCATCCTGGCTGATGCCGAGGTCAACCTTGAGGATGTTGGCCTGGTATGGATGGATATCGAAGGCGCCGAGCCCGAAGCGCTGAAATCCATGGCTGAACTGGTGCGGCTTCGAGTGCCCATTCTCATGGAATACGGCCCTTGGCGGTATGGACCGGCAAAAACTGAGGAAATGGCCGAATATCTCTCCAGCCACTACAGGCGATGTATTGTCTTCGGTGGCAAAACCGAAAAGGAAATGAATATTCGCGATGTGTTCGATCAGCGAGACATTCTTCTTCTGCCCTGAGCTCTCATAGCCAACTTAGAGCGACCACCTGTCCCGCTGGCGCCACAGGTCCATGGGAGTTCGCCACAAGCGATACCAGCCGGCTCTTCTTATTTGCTCGGCAATTGGAGCGTCGCTGTACATCTTGAAGAACTGCAGCACGCGCGGACTGGCGAAAGCCTTTTTGCCGCGTGTGTTGTAGTCGCTGACCGGAAGACGGTGTCGGCTCAGAGCCAAGCCATTTCGAGAGAGCGCGACGCCGATGCAAAACTGCTCCGGTGCGTCTGTGTTGGTCAATTCGCGTACGGCCAACATCGCGGAATAGGCCTCCGTCAATGCACTGGCATTGGCTCTATGAATGCCAAGGATTCCGCTTTGCCACATCGGCTCGTGCCCAGTCAGGGTATAGTCTCCGATCTCGACGCCTTTGCCTGTGAGAACCGGGTAAAGCCGATGCTCGCCCTCACACTTGCGCATGAAAGAACGGGTCGGAGAAATCTGGCGAAACCCTCTGGATGGATCGACATAAGGGTAATGGTCGGAGTCCATGAAGATGAGGCGGTCCGCGTGCTTCAGAATCTCGATCAAGGACGCCGCCTTGATACCAAAATGATAGCGCCAGCCGAAAGACATCAGCTCTTTCTGGTCGGCGGTTATAGCGATCGTCTCTACGGGGTATGGACGAAAAAGCTCGGGCCTGTCGGTTGCGACGATTATCCTGGCGCCAGGGCAATTGTACAAAAGCTTAAGTGCGCTGAGCAGTGCGCCGAAGTGATAAACCTCGTTATCGCCATACGCGATATAACCAAAAACGTCGTCCATCCGACCTGAAATGGGAGAAGTGTCTGAAGTCCTCCCACTACCACACGCGCTTGTGCAATCCACTCAAAAGTTCCTCGATGGATCGGTTCCTTGCACCTGTTCGCACGTTTCTTTGTTGATGGTTCGGCCGATCCGAGGCTATGTCGCGGGAGCGTTGGGGAGATATTGAATGTCGGCGCTTTCCAAATGGCTGAGGGATGTGCGCTCCAAATTGCCGAAGCACGTGACGATCGGCCGCCACACTTACGGCGTGACGTGGCGGAAGGTGCTTTTTCCCTCGAAGGATGCTCCGCTGGAGATCGGTGCCTTCTGTTCGGTCGCCGGCCAGGTGCTTTTCATGTGCTCTGGCCAGCATCCGACCGACACGGCAACTTCGTTTCCGATCCATAGCCGGTTGCTGAACCAGCGCGAACCGATCGCTAATGGCGGCCGGCCGGGCGGCATCACCATCGGCAATGATGTCTGGATCGGCCACGGCGCCATGATTTTGCCGGGCGTCGAAATCGGCGATGGCGCTGTCGTCGGGGCAGGGGCTGTGGTCACGAAGAACGTGCCGCCTTACGCCATTGTCGGCGGGTCTCCGGCGGCGCTGATCCGGTATCGCTTCTCGCAGGACATCATCGCAAAGCTGCTCACCATCCAATGGTGGCATTGGGACGACGAGAAGATAAAAGCCGAGGCGGACACGCTTACCGGCCCGATCGAGACTTTCACCGAAAAGCATTTTGTGTCAGTCACCGCAACGAGGTGACGGTTAGCGGTTAGCGGAAAATGAAGTCGTGTTTCTTCCTGGCGACCGATGCCAACTACTTTCCGTATGCCTGCCTGGCGGCGAGCCGGATAATTGATGTCTCCACGCCCATCGACGGCTTTCTGCTCTACACCGGTGCAAGCGCAACGGACCTTGAAGTCGCCCGCCATCTGCTGAAAGCCAAGGTCGAGCTGGTCGATGTCACGGATTTCATGACGAATTTCGGCTTTCGCTTTGGAACATATAGCATTGCCGCTTACGTTCGGCTTTTCGCCGATCAGTTTCCGGTTTTCGAGCCGTACGATCGCATCGCATACACGGATTGCGATGTTCTCTTCAACAGAGATATCAATGACTTGGCCGGCCAGCGGCTGCACGCACCGCTGCTCGCCGCGCATGACGACTACATGTATTTCAGGCCTTCATACCGCCAAAAGCTCAAGCTGGCGCCCGGCGCGCCGTATTTCAATTCCGGTGTCGTCGTCTTCGACATGAACGCTGTCCGGGAGAGCGCCCTGCTGGAGCAGACGCGCAAGGCCGCCATTCATGGCCAGATGAATGATCAAAATGCCCTGAACGTCGTCTTCGAGGGCAAGTGGCAGACGATGCACCCCAACTGGAATTTGCAATCGCTCGGAACGAGAGATTTTCGTTTCTCGCAAGCCTGGGCCAGGCATTTCGCGGGCGGTAAGCCGTGGGGCAATCAGGTCGGCGTCGAACTCGAAGCTCTCAGGATATGGCGCGACCTGGCAAAGGACACGCCTTGGGGCAAGCCGTTCGAGCAGCGCATACCCTTCGAGCGCGGCGTGATGAAGCGCTTCTTCCGGCGCTTCGATGCTGTTGCCGGTCTTTTCGGCAAGGACGTGCAGCGCCGCCGGGCCAGATATGACGGCACGAAGATGCATCGGCTCTACGCCCGGCAGGCGGATGAAGGAGCAATGGCGGTCCAGTTTCCCGAAGTGCTTGGCGATTTCGCCTGATCAGGCGTCGCTTCGCCCTCATTGAAAACAAAGCCCGCCGCGGCAATGGGCAACCGCGACGGGCTTGGCGACGCCCCTGGTGGGACGCCATTGGAAAATCGAGCGCTACGCCAGCAGGCCGGCGACCTTGGCTGCCTTGCGCAGTGTCTTGCGGGCTTCCACCGGGCTGCGCAGGCCATCGAGTGCATCGCGGCAGACACGGCTTGCCGAGCGCCAGGCGCCGCCGCGCGCCGGCCCCGGCCAGCGCTGGTCGAGGCATTCCATCGCCTCGAAACAGCTTGATACCTTGCGCTGGCCGTTTGGCTGGAAATCGATCACGACTGGTTCGGAAAACCAGACATCGTTCATCACTTCCTCCGTTCTTGTGATTGTCTTTAGAGCAAGCAATCGGCGCCGGATGGGCGCCCGATGCAGGTTCGCGAGGCGATGCGGAACCCGCGCGTTAACCAACCATCCCGCATTAGGTTCCGAAGAATCTTAAGGTGGCCGACAGGCCGCGTTCGGACCGGCTCATGGGCACCGGTTGGCGCGCGGTCCGGGCCGTTAAATCGCGCGACCAAAGGCCTTGGAACGCTCTATTCCACCAGCACATGCGCCTCGCGCGCGGCGACGATAAAGGCCTCCCTGGCGTTGTCCGCCGCGATGTCGCCGCGGATCGCCCGGCGGCAGGCGCGCAGCGCCGCGCCATGCAGCGCGCTGCCGGCATCGCGCCATTGGCCGGTCAGCAGTTCGACGGCTTGCTCCGCGTTGGATATATGCCGGATAGAGCCGGAAACGCCGACGGCGACTTCGACCGGCCTGGAAAACCATCCCTGGATCATCGCGAAAGCTCTCCCGAAATATGTCGGAACACGAAATTTTGCCGCGTGGTTCCGATCCGGAACGTCAACTTACCGTGAAGCCGTCTCACGAAGGCGGCGCACGCTGCTCATCTGCCAAGCGGCCGCCGCGAAAGCTCCATCAATTCCGCCTCGTCGGTGATGCCCGCCATGTAATTGGCGATGATGCGCGAAGCGCGCGCTTCCTTCTGTTCGGCGGTCTCGCCCTCGACATTGCCGTTCGCGTAGACACGGCCAAGCATGGCCGTCTCGTCAGGGGTGAATGTGTTGCGCACAGCGGTCATGGCTTCCTCCTATAGCCCGGCCCCTCTCTGCCCCGGCTAACATATTAGCATGCTTCAAGATCGGGAGTGAGTCGCCGGTACATCGCCGCAGGCCTCTTTGGTCAGGCGCCTCGGCCGGCCTGCTTTCGCGGCTGCGGCTGAGCGCTGTTTTTGCCGGCCTCGTTATATTCTTGCCGAATGAGCGCTGCGCTGATACGCATTAGCAGCACGGAATTTTTCCGAGTCTGCATTGACTTGCGTCGAGAAAAGCGCCGTGCGTTCTGTCCGAGACCAGCAACCCCGACGTGGTGGCAACCGGGTTACGAAGGGATTCTGGTCGAAAAGAAGCAGGGCAGGTCCCGCCCAAATCGGGGCAGGCCCGTCAACGCTCTGGAACTCCGAAGCCATTGCCCCCATGGCCTTCGGAAGAGCATGAACCATGGGGAAATCGATGGTCACCAAGAAACTTACCGCCAACGCAGAAAGCGCGGCAGCCTTTCTTGCGGTGATGGGCAACGAGAAGCGTCTGCTCATCATGAACTACCTCGCTGAGGGCGAACTCTCGGTCGGCGTGCTCGCCGACAAGGTCGAACTCAGCCAGTCGGCGCTGTCGCAACACCTGGCCAAACTGCGCAGGTTTGGCCTTGTCGAAACCCGCCGCGATCGTCAGATGGTCTATTATTCCTGCAAGTCTTCGGCAGCGCGCGAGCTTCTGACACTGCTCGATGGCCTGCTGACGACGGACAAGCCGCTTGCCGGACCGGCAAGGCAGGCCTTGGTCGAAAGAATGCGGCGGCCGCAAGCCGCCTGAACATACTGGCACGCACGGACGAGGCCGGGAGGCCTTCGTCCGGCGCGGCACTTCCATGGCGCAGACTGCGTGCAAGCGGCCGCATCGTGACCCGCCCACGTTTCCTTGAACCGCTCCTGCCATACTGCTCGCCGGCGGATTCATCACGTTTGTTTGAGAGGCGACGCTTGGACGTCCGATTTTCGCTGCAAGCCACTAATAGAAAACGATTTTGTGTATGAGCGGGTCTGGCTCAGCCGAAGGTTACAGATTTGTAAGTCGCATGGTCGGGCGCTGTTGGCTAAATTCCGAGTCGATCCACACCCCCGGATCATGACGGCGCCAAGCTTCCACTTCGGCTCCGTAAGAGGCTCGCCGCTCCGGCGGGCCTCTTTCGTTGCGGGTCGACGATGTGCCTTGCCGCCCGCCGACGCCTCGCTCTAGCGTGCGCCGCGCTGCCTTGTGATGACGCTGCGCACGGCGAGCACCAGCACGGTGATGATGATCAGGATCACCGAGAGCGCGGCGATCGCCGGGTCGATGTTGTCGCGCAGGCCCATCCACATCAGGCGCGGCAGGGTGATGGCGTTGACCGAGGTGATGAACAGCGTCACGCCGATCTCCTCCCAGGAGAGCACGAAAGACAGCAGCGCCGCGGTGACGATGCCGAACTTGATATTAGGCATGATGACGCGCGTCGCGCGCTCCCACACGCTGGCCCCGAGCCCGCGCGCGGCAAGGTCGATGCGCCGGTCGAGCTGGCTGAGCGACACCAGCATGAGCACCGTGGCGAAAGGCACGGTCATCACCGAATGCGCCATGGCGACGCCCAGCCAGGTATCATACCCGAAGAAGGAGGTGATGCCGGAAACCGAGGTGAGCAGGAAATAGAGCGTCACCGCCGAGACCACCGGCGGCACCACCATCGGCAACAGCACGAAGCCGACAAGGGCGGCGGTGAAGCGCGGCTGAAACATCCACACGCCGAGGCTGAAGGTGAGGGCAAGCGCGGTGGAAAGGATGCTGCTGACGATGCCGATCCTGAGCGAAAGCAGGATCGAGTCCAACCAGCGCGGATCCTCGATCAGCGAGCGGTAGTGGCGCAGCGATAATTCACCCGTCGGCATGGTCAGCATCCGGCTCGGCGTCAGCGACACCGGGATGACGGCAAGCAGCGGCATCAGCAGGAACAGCGCCACCACCACGGCGAGGAGCAGCGAGACGGGGCCGGGGCGGTAGGTCGGCATCTCTGCTACACCAATTGCTTCGGTTTGACGTAGCGGAACAGCAGCGCCATCAGCGCGCCGACGAACACCACCAGAACGACGCTGATCGCCGCGCCCAGCCCCCAGTCCGGGCTCTGGAAGATGCGCAGATAAATCAGCTCTGCGATCATCACGCTGCGGCCGCCGCCGAGGATTGCCGGCGTGACGAAGAAGCCCAGCGAGAAGACGAAGGTGATCAGCGCCGAGCCGATGATGCCGGAGCGCGTCATCGGCACGAACACCGTCCAGAAGGTGCGCATGCGGCTGGAGCCAAGGCCACGCGCCGCAAGCAGCACGCGCTCGTCCAGGCTACGCATGGCGGATGCCAGCGGGAACACCGCGAAAGGGATGAGAAAATGCGACATGCCGACGATGACGCCGAACTCGTTGCGCACCAAAGTCAGCGGCTCCGAGATGAAGCCGACCGATTGCAGCCAGGTGTTGATCAGGCCGCGGTTGGAGAGCAGCGCGACCCAGCCGAAGGCGCGCGTCAGCACCGAGATCCAGAAAGGCACCAGGATGCAGAACTCGGACAGCACACGCTGCACCGGACTGCCGCGCACCCAGACCACGGTGATGGCATAGGCGGCGGTGACCGAGACCACGGTGACGATCGCCGCGATGCGCAGCGTGCGGATGAACACCGACTGCACCAGGTCGTCGGTGAGCAAAGCGTGGTACTGGCCGAGGCCTGGCGTTGGGAGGGTAAAACTCCACTTCACCACGCCGAAGAAGGGCCAGGCATAGGCAAGGATCAAAAACAGGAGCAGCGGCGCCATCAACAGCGCCGCGCCCATCCTGTCGGAGAGGGGGCCTCTCATCGGTCAGAAATCTCGGCCTGATCAGGCCGAGATGATCTTGGTGTATTCGTCGAGCGCGGCGCCGTAATTCTTGGCGTACCACTCCATGTCGAGCGGGATCTGCTTCTTCATATTGTCCGGATCGACCGGGTTGATGCGCTTCTTGTCGGCCGGGATCAGCGCATCGGCCGCCGGATTGGCCGGGCCCTGTCCGAGCTTGTCGAACATCACCAGCTCCTTCTGCGGATCCTGGGTGCTGGCGATGAACTTCATCGCCGCGTCCTTGCCGCCGGGATTGTTCTTCAGCACCGCCAGCGCGCCGGGCGAGATCAGGCCCTGGTCCCAGATGAACTTGATCTGGCCGCCGGAGTCCTGCTCGATCAACGAGGCGCGGGTCGACCATACGATCGCCATCGAAGCCTCGCCGTTGAGCAGCACGCTCTGGCTTTCGGCGCCGCCGCCCCAATAGGAGACGACGTTTTCCTTGAAGGCGGCGATCTTGTCATGCGCGCGCTTCAGGTCGAGCGGATAGAGCGAGGCGGGTGCCACACCGTCTGCCAGCAGCGCCGCTTCCCAGCTCGATACGCCCCATTTGTAGAGCGAGCGCTTGCCGGGGAATTTCTTGACGTCGAAGAAGTCGGCCATGCCGGTCGGCGCGTTGGAGCCGAATTTCTGCGAGTCGTAGGCGATCACATAGGAGAAGAAATAGGTGGAAGCCGCATATTCCCAGCCGAAGCCCGGCCGCATCTTGCTCTTGTCGACGACCTTGTAGTCGATCGGCTCGAGCATGCCCTGGCCGCCGAGTGTGATGGCCGAGAACGGATCGACGTCGACCAGGTCCCAGGTCGGCGCGCCGCTCTTGTACTGCGCGGCGATAGCACCTTCGGTCGGGCCGGAGCCGTCCATCTTGACCGGGATGCCTGTTTCCTTGGTGAAGGCCTGGCCGTAAGCGGCATCGTAAGCCGTTATGGCGTCGCCGCCCCAGTTCACCAGCACCAGCCCTTTGGTCTCGGCTTGAGCGCCGGTCGAGCGCAAAAGCATCGGCGTGCCGGCGAGCACGAGGCCCGCAAGCTGCGCGAACTGCCGGCGCGAGATCTCGCCGCGCTTGGTCCGCTCGGCGAGGGATTCGATCGTCTGTTTCTTGGTTTCGTTCGTCATGTCAGTTCCCCTTGTTGTCGTTGATTTTGAACCGGAAGCCGGGCGGCGAATTAAGGCCGCGGCGGCGCTCTCTATTGTCCTCCGTCCGGAAGGAGGAAACCCTTTTCCGCCGGCCAGGTCAGCCAGACGGAATTGCCTTTGCTCAGCGCAGCGGCCGCGACCTCGTTCGGCACCGATACGGTGACCTTGGCGCCCTGGCGCGTGGTGAGGTCGAGCTTGGTCGCGGCACCGAGATAAGTCGAGGCGACAGCGGTCGCCGCGATGCCGTTTTGGTTGGCGAACGCCTCCGGCGCGATCGACATGTCTTCGGGGCGGATGGCGAGGATGGCGTCGCCTTTGATCGCCTCGGCCTTGCAGCGCATGTTGACCGCGCGGTCTTCGCAGAGTCCGGTCGCGCCATTGTCGGCGGGGCGCACGCCCTTCACCGGCAGCATGTTGATCTCGCCCAGGAACTCGGCGACGAAGCGGTTGGTCGGCCGGTTATAGACCTCGTCGGGCCTGCCGACCTGCAACAGCTTGCCGTGATTGAAGATGGCGACGCGCGACGACAGCGCCAGCGCCTCGCTCTGGTCGTGCGTAACGAAAACGAAGGTGGTGCCGGTCTCCTGGTGCAGCCGCTTCATCTCGGCCTGCATCTGGCCGCGCAGGCTCTTGTCCAGCGCCGAGAACGGCTCGTCGAGCAACAGCACGCCCGGCTCGAACACCAGTGCGCGGGCCAGCGCCACGCGCTGCTGCTGGCCGCCGGAAAGCTGCGCCGGCAGCTTCTTCTCGTGACCCTTCAGCCCGACGCGTTCGATCATCTCGCCGACACGGCTTTTGATCTCGGAAGTGGATTTCTTGCGCACCTTGAGCGGGAAGGCGATGTTCTGCTCGACGCTCATATGCGGAAACAAAGCGTAGCCTTGGAACACCATGCCGGCGGCGCGCTGCTCGGCCGGCCGGTTGGTGATGTCGACGCCGTCGCTGAAAAGCTTGCCTTCGCTCGGCTGCACGAAACCGGCGAGGATCATCAGGAAGGTGGTCTTGCCGGAGCCGGAGGGCCCAAGCAGCGTCAGGAATTCGCCGCGGCCGATATCGAGCGTCAGATTATCCAGCGCCCGGAACGAGCCGAAGCTCTTGCCGATCCCGTTCGCCTTGATCTCTGCGGCCCGGCCGGGTTGCTGCATCCTGCCTCTATCCTCACCGTCAAGCCAAATCGTAGGCACGGCTGCGGCTCACCGCAACCGAATAGTTTTCGCCTGATCGGCAAATTTGATTCACGCGTGGTGCGGAGCGGCGACGCGGGAGCGCCAAACTCAATACTTAGCCAGACTGCTCTCCGACAGCTTCGCCCTCAGCCAGTCGCCGAAGGCATTGAGCACCGGGTGCCCCGCCTTGGCGTGCTCGAAGACCAGAAAATAGGAGCGCGGCGACGGGACGGTCGCCTCGAACGGCTTGACCAGCC
Organism: Mesorhizobium sp. CA15; assembly: GCF_020165215.1. NCBI lineage: Bacteria > Pseudomonadati > Pseudomonadota > Alphaproteobacteria > Hyphomicrobiales > Phyllobacteriaceae > Mesorhizobium > Mesorhizobium sp. CA15. The sequence continues at coordinate 104,869 of NZ_JAIUHQ010000013.1, read as the reverse complement.
GGCCTTCGCTCAGCGCCTGGCGGCCGGTCAGCTCGTCGCCGAGCGCAATCCCCTGGCCGGCGATTGCCGCCGAAAAGACCAGATTCATATCGGAAAAGAAGATGCCGCCTTCGGTATCGGGATTTTCCACCTTGGACAGCGCCAGCCAGCGCGCCCAGTCCTCGGTGTCGGAAAGATGCAGGAGGTTGGCGCGCAGCACGTCGGCGGGTTTGGAAAAACCGCCGACCTTGTTGAGCAGTCTCGGGCTGCAAAGCGGCGTGAAGGAGACCTCGCACAGCAGTTCCACCGCCCGGTTCGGCCAGTTGCCGACGCCGAAGGCGATGAAGGCGTCGGCATCCGGATTGCTGACATCGTCGAGCCGCCGCGGCGTGAGCACCGAGAGCGTCACGTCCGGGTACATCTGCTGGAACTCGCCGATATGCGTGCACAAAAACATTGAGGCGAAGCCCGGCGGGCAGGAGATAGCGAAGGAGCCGCCGACGCCGGCGCCGCTGTTCTGAGTCCTCGCATCGCCAAGCACGGTCAGCGCCTTTCGGACGTCGGCCGCGTAGCGCTGGCCGCGCGGCGTCAGCGCCACGCCCTTGCCGATGCGCTGCAGGAGATCGAAGCCGAGGTCGCGCTCGAGCAGCCGCAACTGATGCGAGACGGCGCTGCGGGTGAGGTGGAGTTCGTCGGCGGCGCGCCAGACGCTGCCGTGACGGGCGAAGCTGTCGAGGGCGCGCAGCGCCTGCGTGGATGGTATTCGCAAGAGGCCTCAGGTGAACCGAATTTGCACGAACCGGGAAAACATATCACTTTTTGATGCGCGGCTTCACTGCTTTCTTTTAGGCATGGACAAACCGGTGACGACCTCGGCGCAAGAAACCGCTTTAGCCTGCATCGACAGCATCCAGCCGCTGCTCTCGGCCTGGACACGCACCATCTTCGACTTTGGCGAAACCGCCTGGCGCGAGTACCAGTCAGCGGCCTGGTATGTGGAACGGCTGAAGCGCGAAGGCTTTTCGATCGAGGAAGGCTCGGGCGGCATACCCACTGCCTTCTGCGCCCATTGGACGAATGGCGACGGCCCCGTGATCGGCATGTATGGCGAATACGACGCCGTGCCCGGCAATTGCCAGGACGCAGCGACGGTGAAACGCGCGCGGCCGGGCCTTGGGCAGGAGGCGGGTGGCCATACCGATCCGCATTCGGGCCTCGGCATCGGCAGCCTCGGCGGGCTTTTGGCCACCAAGGCGGCGATGCTGGAGCACGGCATCAAAGGCACGCTGCGCTTCACCGGCGAGCCGGCCGAGAAGGTGCGGGGCTCCAAGCCTATCCATGCTGCCAAGGGCTATTATGACGGCCTTGCCGGCATGATCTCCTTCCATCCCTTCTACATGCTGCCGCTCTGCAACACCGCGCGCTGGGACACGCATTGCGGCGCCGCCTATGCGATGATCTACCGCTTCATCTGCGACGAACCGGAGAACTGGGTTCGCGCCAGCGACGCAGCACCCATCCCGCAGGCGCATTCGGCGGTCAGGGCGCCCGGCGCCAACGACGCGCTGATGATGATGTACATGGCGTCCAAGGCGCTGCGCGATTCCATGCTGACGCATCAAGGCAGCTGGTCGATCAGCGAGGCAATCCTGACCGCGGGGCAGGCGACCGCCGACAACCTTCCGGCCGGCCTTGCCGAGATCCAGTACATGATCCGCGTGCCGACCATTGCCATGGCCGAGCAGGTGACTGCCGTTCTCGACCGCAACGCGCAAGCCGCGGCGAAGATGAGCGGCTGCCGCTACGAGCGCCATTGGGTGTCGAAGTCGCGACCCGGTCTCGCCAACCACGCCATGGCCGACATCACCTATCAGTCACTCTCGATCGTCGGCGCGCCGCGCTGGAGCGAGGAGGCGAGGGCGATCGCCCGCGAGGTCCAGGTCAATGCAGGCGGCGAGGCGACGGAAAATCCGTTCATCGACGAGCTGGAACAGCTGATTTCGCCGCAAGAGGCCGAAGCGATCCTGCGCCGCGATCTGCCGCCATCGCAGGTTAATTCCACTTCCGACGATTACACCGACATGAGCTGGCATGCGCCGACATCGCGTTTCTACATCGCCCGTCCGGCGCTGCGCGCAGCCGCCGGCTACACCTATCCGGCCTGGGCGATGAATGCGCTGGGCGGCATTCCGGCGACCATCGACCCGATGGTCACCTGCGCCGCGAAGACGGTTGCGCTCACCGCCCTGCGCTTGCTCGAGGACAAGACCGCGCGCGACGCCGCGATGGACGAATTCGTCAAGCGAACCGGCGGCGGCGTCGGCGGCTCGAACTGGATCGCGCCGCTCTGCGACTACGAACCGCCGATCAACTTCCGCTGGCCCGAATATGTCACCACGCCGCGCGGGCGCGACTGGTGGATCCCGGCCGCTTCGATCTCATGACACGAAACAAACCATCCCGAGGAGAACACTATGACTGTCCATGACCGCATCATCGCCGAGCCGTTCTCGCTGCAGCGCCGCAACCCCAATGGCGGCACCAAGCCGCTGACCGCCTGGGGCTTCGCCAACGAAACTGATGTGCTGACCGACGTGCTGCTCGGCTCGCCGAACTTTCTGCGCCACCTGTCGACCAGCTCGCTGTCGCGCAAGCATCTGCGCGAGGCGCCTTGCAACATCCAGATCGCGCAGGCGCAGCACAAGGACCTTGTCGCGGCCTACGAGCATTTCGGCGTCAACATCCACTGGCACGAGCCGACGCCGGAATTGCCGATGCAGGTCTATTCGCGCGATTCCAGCGTCATGACTCCCTATGGCGCCTTCATCACCGCCATGGCCAATTGGTGGCGGCGCGGTGAGAATTATGCCGCCATCCGTACCTATGAAAAGCTCGGCATTCCGATCTACGACATGGTGACCGCCGGCACTTTCGAGGGCGGCGATTTCAACGTCATCGAGGAGGGCGTGGTGCTGATCGGCTGCGGCGGTGCCCGCACGCAGGAAGAAGGCGCGCGTCAGGTGCAGGCCTGGTTCGATAAGGAAGGTTGGGAGACGCGGCTCGCCTTCATCGACGAATATTACGTCCATATCGATCTGATGGTGGTGCCGATCGCCGAGAAGCTCACCGCCGTCTGCCTCGCCTGCACCGAGCCAGGCATTGTCGACTGGCTGAAGGGAAAGGGCCACGAGATCATCGACGTGCCCTTCCAGGACACGATGGCGCTCGGCTGCAACTTCATGTCGCTCGGCAAGGACAGGGTGATCGCGCCGACTTCCAGCCAGAGCCTCATCGGCCAGCTGAAGGCGCGCGGGTTTGAAGTCGCGGCCGTCGACATGAGCGAGATCTCCAAGACCGGCGGCGGCATCCACTGCATGGCGCAGGCGCTGAAGCGCGTGCCGGCATAATCGATTTCGAACCTCGGCAGTTGCCGGCGATGAAAGCTTATCCCCTGGCCGTCGGGCCAGGGTATTTCTCTTTGCAGGCTCGGCCTGTCAGGAGACTTCGCCATATCCGTTCCGATCATTCTGGCCCTGCGCTAGGCTCCGGCCAGCCGAAACAGGATTGCCGCAAAGATGATCGTTCAGGCCTGCATCAACGGCGCCCGAGCCGCCGACTTCCACCCGGCATTGCCGCTCGATCCCGAGGCGATGGCGCGCGACGCCGCAGCCTCGATCGCGGCGGGCGCGGCCGAGCTGCACGTGCACACGCGCGGCGCCGACGGTCGGGAGAGCCTGGCGCCGGAGGCGATGGACAGCACGGTCGCAGCACTCCGCCGCGCCTGTCCAGGCACGCTGATCGGCGTCTCCACCGGCGCCTGGATCGAGAAGGACGATTTGCGCACGCTGGTTGCCATTTCCGGCTGGCGCGAGCTGCCCGATTATGCCTCGGTCAATCTCAGCGAGACGGCGGCGCCCGTCGTCGTGGAAAGCCTGCGCCAGCGCGGCATCGCCATCGAAGCCGGGCTCGCTTCCATTGCCGACGCCGAGCGTCTCGTCGGTCTCGACCATGGCGGGCGGGTGCTGCGCGTGCTGGTCGAGATTTCCGAGCAGGCGCTGGATGAAGCCTTTGCCGTGGCAGATGGCATCGAGACTGTGCTGGAACGCGCCGGCATCCACCGCTCGATTCTGCTGCACGGCGAGAACGACACGGTTTGGCCGTTCGTGGAAAGGGCGGCCGCGCGGAAGGTGTCGACGCGGGTCGGGCTGGAGGACGGCAAGGAATTGCCGGATGGAAGCGTGGCGGACGGCAACGCCGCGCTGGTGGCTGCGGCGGTGGCGATTTACCGCGCTCGGTGATCTTGTTCCTCGCCTCCACGAAGTGGGGGAGAGGTGGCTCGGCGAAGCCGAGACGGAGAGGGGGAGCGCCCTACGAAGACCCCCTCTTCGTCCGCTTCGCGGACACCTCTCCCCCGCCTTTGGCGGGGCGAGGAAAGCGCTACTGCGTATCCGCGATGGCCCTCAACTCGGCGCGCTTCTCATCCGACACAACGGCAAGATCCAGCACCTTCTGCAGACCCGCCGCGTGGCGGAAGGTCGGCTCGGTCTGCGCGCCGCTCTTCACCGCCTCGACGAAGCGCTGGTAGTTGGTCGGGACGGTGCCGGCGTCGAGCTCTTCCCATTTGGCGTTCTCGACATTTTCGCCGACGCAGGCCTTGAGCATCGAGCCGTCGAGATTGTGCACCACCTCGATGCCGCCCTTGTCGCCATGGATGCGCAGGCGCAACTCGTTGATGTGGCCGGTGGCCCAGCGGCTGGCATGCACCACGCCGAAGGCGCCGTTGGCGAAGTCGAGCGTCATGGCGAAACTGTCGTTGGCGTCGAGCTGGTACTCGCCGATGCGGTTGCCCGGCGCCTTGTCGAAGGCGCGCAGCCTGCAGAAGACATGGTCGATATCGAGCGCCGCGCCATAGCTGGCGAAATCGAGGATGTGGATGCCGACATCGCCGAGCACGCCGTTTGAGCCGTGGCCGCGCGACAGCCGCCACAGCCATTTCGGATCGGTGCGCCAGTCGCCCCAGAATTTCGACACCAGCCAGCTCTGCAGGTAGGACGCCTCGACATGGCGCACCGTGCCGATCTCGCCGGCCTGCACCATCCGGCGCGCCTTCTGCAACGCGGCGACGTTGCGATAGGTGAGGTTGACCATGTTGACGATGCCGGCGGATTCTGCGGCATCGGCCATTTCGTTGGCTTTGCGGAAATTTTCCGCCAGCGGCTTCTCGCACAGTACCGGCTTGCCGGCGTCGACCAGCGCCATGGTGGTCGGATGATGGATGCGGTCGGGCGTGACATTGGCGACCGCGTCGAAATCGCCCCAGTCGAGCGCCGCCTCCAGCGAGGTGAAGCGCTTCGGGATCTTGTAGGCGTCGGCATATTCGCCGACGCGGGCCGCATCGACATCGACGGCGCCGACGATCTCGACGCCCTCGATCGCGCCGAAGCGGCGGGCATGTTCCTGCGCCATCCAGCCGGTACCGAGTATCAAAAGCCGCATTTTTTGTCCCTTTGAGCGATTTGGTTCGATTCAATAACGGGGGGGGGAAATGTGACCCGGGCGCTGTTTTGGCGCAATCCCAAACGAAGCGGAGAGGCGCTTTTTAGCGAAAACCGGCCTCGCCATGCGCATGCAGCCTGGGCCCGCGCTCCTCGATCGGCTCCAGCGCCTTTTCCACCGGCACGTTCGGCGCGTCGAGGATGGCGGGCTTCGCCCCTTGCGGGTTGTGCGCCCACTTCACCGCATTGCGCAGCACCTTCTGCACGGTGGCGTCGTGATAGGTCGGATAGGTTTCGTGTCCGGGGCGAAAGTAGAAGACATTGCCGGCGCCGCGCCGGTAGGTGAGGCCCGAGCGGAACACCTCGCCGCCCTGGAACCAGGAGATGAAGACGGTTTCCAGCGGCTCCGGCACGGCGAACTGCTCGCCATACATCTCCTCGTTCTCGAGCTCGAAGAACTCGCCGATGCCTTCGGCGATGGGATGGCTTGGGCTCGTCACCCAGAGCCGCTCGCGCTCGCCGGCCTCGCGCCACTTCAGCGTGCAGGGCGTGCCCATCAGCCGCTTGAAGATCTTCGAGAAATGGCCGGAATGCAGCACGATCAGCCCCATGCCTTCGAAGACCCTGCGCGCTACGCGTTCGACCACCTCGTCGGCCACCGCGCCATGGTCCTTGTGACCCCACCAGACGAGCACGTCGGTTTCGGCTAGGCGGGATTGGGGCAGGCCGTGCTCCGGCTGCTCCAGCGTCGCGGTCGAGGCGGAGATTGCCTTGTCGGCGGAGAGCGCCTTGGCGATGGTCGCGTGCATGCCTTCCGGATAGATCGAGGCCACCACCTCATTGGTCCGCTCGTGGATGTTCTCGCCCCAGACGACAGCGCGAATTGTCATGGATTGCCTCGTGAGTGATTGGGAGCCGCCCCGCGCCATAGATAGCGCCTTAGCCCGGTATTGGAAGCGGTTTTCGCAATGCGGTGAATGCCGGTGGAGTCATCATCCTGTGGTCTGCGCCGCCACGCTCCTTGCTTCGCGCTGGATGATGAGTTCGCGAGGCCGATTGGCAAGCTTCCCTTCCCGTGCGCAATATTGGCCATGGGCGAAGTGCTTGTAGGCGCAGCGATCTTTGCTTGTCTGGCCGGGGCCTCGCTGGTCAGCCTGATGGTGCACGAGCGTTTCCCTGCTCACCACCTTCAGGACGACACCAGCGCGGTGGTGCGGCTTGCCGCGAACCTGTTCGTGGTGATGTCGTCGCTTATGCTCGGCCTGATGATCAATTCAGCCAAGAACACATTCGAGGCCATCAACGGTAACGTCCACACCTTCGCCACCGATCTCATCCTGCTTGATCGAACGCTTCGACATTACGGACCGGAAGCAGACAGTGCCCGGCAATCGCTGACCGCATACGTCCAGCGCGTAGTCGACACCTCTGCCGCCGACAGCGACACGACCGTCGTCCCGAACAGGTTGGCGGAACTGCTGCTCAACCAGGTCGGCGACATTCTGGCGGGATTGACGCCGGCGGATGCCAGGCAGACCGCCGCACAACAGGCCGCGACACAGCAACTGCAGAAGCTGATCGAGCAGCGCTGGATACTGGCCGAACAGTCTGAGGGCGCCATACCCGCTCCACTGATCGTTCTGCTCGTCGCCTGGCTGACGCTGATCTTCGCCAGCTTCGGCTTCCGGGCGCCGCGCAACGGCACCATCGTCTTCACCTGCCTCGTTTCCGGGGCGCTGGTCGCCGCGGCGATCTATCTGATCGTCGACATGGACAGTCCGTTCTCAGGCCCGATCCAGGTCTCGCCAGCGCCCCTGCAACGGGCGCTGGCTGAACTGACGACGCAATGAGTTTACCGGCCGGGCTGGCCGAGCAATTCGACCAGCAGTCTCGCCGCTGCCTTGGCGCCGTCGGTGCGGATCATGCCGGCGATAGTGCTCGCGCGAGCGCCGGCCGCCAGCGCCGTCTCCAGCGCCGCCGACAGCGACTGCGCCGTCGGCACCGGACCGTCATGCGCGGCGCCGATGCCGAGCTCGGCCGCCCGTCTTGCCCAATAGGGCTGGTCTCCGATCTGCGGCACGATCACCTGCGGCGCTCCCGCCCGTGCGGCGGCGACGGTCGTGCCGGCGCCGCCGTGATGGATGACGGCGGCGACGCGGCCGAACAGCGCCTGCTGGTTGACCTCGCCGACGGCAAAGCAGTCGTCGCGATCGTCGACGGGGCCCAACTCTGCCCAGCCATGCGCGAGCACCGTACGGAGGCCCTTGGCGCGGATCGCCTCGATGGCGGCGGGGCCGGCTTCGCTCGCGACCGATATGGAACCGAAGCCGACATAGACCGGCCGCGGGCCGGCATCGAGGAAGGCTTTGAGCCCGTCGGGCAGGGGCCGCTCGTCCGGCAGGATGAAGGCGCCGGTCTGCACGACGTCGATCAGGTCCGAGCCCGGCCATGGTCCCAGCGTCGGGTCGCAGGCGAGCAGGACGGGATTGCCGTAGACATAGTCCCGGACATTTTCCACCGGGGGCAGTCCGAGCGATGCGCGATGGCCGTTGATCGCCTCGCCGAAGAGGGCGTCCTTGGTCCGGATGTCCAGCTCCCACAGCAGCCGGTTGTCGGTCACGCCGGCCGGCAGCGGATGGCCCGGATATTCATGCGGCCGGTTGTGCGGCGACGGCAGCCAGATAGGGCAGAACGTGCCCAACATGTAGCGCATGCCGCGTTGTTCCGCGACCAGCCGCGCGGCCGCGCAGGACGGGAAGAGGCCGAACGCCACCACTGCATCGCAGCCTTCGGCGGCCGCGCTCAGCGCCTCATATTGCCTGGCGACGATCTCGGCCGCCTGGCCGGAAATGAGCCGGGCCCGGTCCTCGGGCGAGGCCGATCGCGACCGGTTGACCATTTCCTTCGCCCATTCGCGCACCGGCGCGAAGGCCGGTGCCAGCGGCACGCCGGCGCGGGCCAGAAGGGCGGCAAACTCCTCGTCGCCCGGTGCGCTGACCCTGGCCTCGACGCCATGCGCCTGCAACGCTGCGCCCAACGCCGCCAAAGGCTCGACGTCGCCGCGCGAGCCGTAAGTCGATAACAAGATACGCATTCCATGCTCCGTGTCGTTTTTCGGAGCAGCGTTGATACGCCATGGCCGGGGGCTTGCCGCAAGCCCGGGCTGCGCCATATCTACCTTCTGGGAAGGGTCGTTGTTGCGTCCTCGGTTGAGGTCGCGATCGCAATTCGAAGCGGCGACGACATACCAGCATCCGCGCGCATCGGCGCGAAGCCTTTCGGATCGGCAAGTGGGGATCGGCCAGTGCCGGCGACAAGCTCGCCGGCCGGATAGGGTTTAACCCTGGCGGCCTTCCTGGGCGACCCGGGTGGGGGAGCTTGTGAGGCGCGGGACGACGACGAGACGCTTGATCTTGCCGTTTTTGTAGGCGGCAAGGAAGCGGTGATAGTCCTTGAAGACGACGCAGCCATTGGATTCCGCACGGCCGCCGCGCAGCATATAGGTGTGCGCAAGCAGGCCGTTGCGGCCATATTTGTTGTTGCCGCTGGTCGGCGTGAGCCTGATTGCCTCGACCCCGTGAAAGCGCGACTCGCGCATCGACAGATTGTAGGTGTCGGGCGGCGTCGGGCCGACATTCTTGCGGTTGACGAAGCGCGGCTGGTCGACCATCGAGCCCAGCCCTGAATGCGCTTCCAGCTTCGAGCCGTCGGGCATGTAAACGGTCCTCGCCGAAATATCGTAGACGGCAACGCCATTGCCCGTCGTGGGTCCATTGAAAAGGTTGCGGAACGCGCTGCCGAGTCCGCCGCGCTCCGGCGTGTCGGGCTTGGCATAGGCGAGCATCTCGGACGCCTGCGCCTTGCGCTTGCCTTGCTTGGAGTCGGTCACGAGCGGTTTCGAGTCTGTCACGCCCGGCAGGGCCTGGTCGCCGTTCCTCGGCGAGACCGCCGTCGGTGCGCCTTGCGCGGTATCGGCAGCGGCCGGCCGCGGCTTGGCCTTGGCAACCTGCGGCTTCGCGGCTTCGGGCTTCTGCGTCCTGGCGGCGTTTTCTTCGGGCGCTTCGGTGGCGCGTTCGAGCGTGGCGCGCGGCCGAAGGCCGGGCACTGCAATGGTGTCGGGCAGATCGTCCTGCGGCGGCAGCGAGGCGACCTGGTAGGCGCCATCCTTGCCGTTGTCCGGTTTGGCGGTGACATTGGGCGCGTCGGCGTTTTCGAGCGCGACGGCGGTCGGAAGGTCGGCCGTGTCCTCCGGCGCTATGTTGGCAAGCGCCAGCGCCAAGTCGGAAGCGCCGGCGATTTCGGCCGGCCGCGAACCGAAGCGGGCTTCCGCCGGGGCTCCCGGCAGCGCGCCGCCGAAGCGGCTCGCCGTAGGCAGGCTGGCCAGCAGGAACGGCGCCTTCTCGGCGCGGGCAAAGGCATCGGCAAGCTTTTGCGGCGAAAGCGCGGCGCGCTTTACAACGCCGTCGAAGCGGTCGACGGCCCCGGCGGCCGAAGCCACCACGACGTTTTCATGCGCGACGCTATCCGGCGCCGGCAGCTTGAGGCGCGCCGTCTTGCCGGCGTGGCCTTCTTTCTTCAATTTTTCAGGAGCTTGGCCGTCATGCCTGAAGCTTGTCGCGAGGCTGAAGCAGCCGGAGTCGCAGCCGCCGGTGAGCGAGCCTGCCTTGTAGCCGCCATTGACGGCAAGGTGCGGCGCCCAGGCGTTGGCGATCTGCCGGCGCTGGTCGCCAAGCGCGATGTTGCGGGGCGAAAGCAGGCCTTGCGGCAATCCGTTGGAAGCGGCGCTCAGCGAGGCGCTCACCGAATGGAGCCCCGCCAAGGTGGCGGCGGACCACAGCACGAGGGCGGCGCCGACAGCAGGCACCACGACCCAACGATGACCAGACTTTTGCGAAGTTACCCCCCCATGAGGAGCGTCACCCCGGTTCTTCAAACGCAAAAACGCCATACGACCACTCTCAATCGGCATGCCGGTTTGCGGACCTGGCACCCGTCACGATCACAGTTCGCTGGTGCCCCCTGCACCTTCACGCGTCTGTTGCCGATTGATTCAAAAGATGGACAAAGTTGGTTAACCAATCCCTCCACCAATCGCCGATTTGGCGACGGTCCATACGAAAAAAGAGCCCTCCATGATCTATGCCACGGTAAAAATGCTCTTCCTCACCCGCTTTGCTGCCCGTTTTTCCGGCCTCTGTCAAGAAAACGTGAAGGCTGGAACCGCAGCATCTCCAGCCGGCTAGAGGCCGATTGGGGTCAAAATGCGACGATCTGAAGAATTGCGGAACAAGCCAGTCGCAAAACCTTTGGACCAGGTTTTGGGGAGTGCCTGCGGCCGGCGCGGTCTCCTTATTGCGAGGATCGCCCTAAAAAGCCACCCGCTGACTGCGGGCGACCTGAACGCCAACCGACTCTCGCGGCCTTGCCGTTACCGTGGGGTTGGTTGCCGACCGAGCAGCGACAAAGCCGGGAACGTCAGCGCCGTTCGTCAGGGCTGTCGGCGACACCGACATGGTGCCGATAGACCATCTCCCAGCCCTTCCATCCGGTGAACAGAAGAATGAGGACCACGAGCAGGGACAGTATTAGACCGACCGGAATGACCGCAGCCGCGCCATGAACATAGCGCGAATACCAGTTGTAGAGCTCGATCAGGACGACAATCACATTGCCGCCGGCGTGAAGCCATGCATCCCGAAGATTGCGGACCTGGTCATCGCCCAGCACATCAGTCAGGCCGGCAACAGCGGCCAGGGCCGCCATGATCAGACCGGCCCCGAGAAGCCACAGGGAGCCTGTCACCCAACCGGGATTGCCCGTTCGCCAGAAGATCAGGTCGCAGACCAAGGTGGCGACGAAAAACGCGATGGGAAAGGGGATCAGCATCGGGTGGATCGGATGGCCGCCGATGCTTGCCGTGCTGCGCGGATAGTGGGTCATGGCGACGCCTCCAAGCTAGCTGGGCCGACTGACCCTGCCCAACGGAGCTGGCCAGCCGCGACAGAGAACATGAAACCCCGGCGGCGGTGGAATGTTCCATTGCGCGCCGGCCGCTCGCGGCGCCGCGCCGACGTCTTTGCGCCAATGAACCGCGAAGCTCGGCTGTTTGTCGGCAGAAGCTTTTCGGTGCTCGGTTCGGTCCCAATGTAGCCGACCGACGGTTCGGTCTTCATCAGCGAACGTCGATGACGACCATCAGACCGCCGCCGCCCTTCTCCTCGGCATTGTTATTCGTGGTGTGATGCGGGATGTGGCAGTGAATCAGCCACTTGCCCGGACGCCTCGCTGTCCAGACGACGTCATATCGCTGGCCCGGTCCGACATTGACCGTATCGGCAAGAAAACGTGCGGCGGCGGGAATCGTCTCGCCGTCGCGGGCGACCACTTCGAACGGGCCGCCATGGATGTGCATCGGGTGTATGAAGCCGTTGTTGGTGCCGATGAAGCGGACCTTTAGCGTCTCGCCGACCTTCATATGGATCGTATCGGTCGACGGATAGGCCTTGCCGTTGATGGTGAAGAAGTTCGGCATGCCGCCGTCCATCGGCATCGATGGATAGGTCAAGCCTTCCCGGACCAGCCATTCCTGCAGCTCGATGACGTAATCGTGGCCGGCGGCGACCTCGTCGGCGGGATTGGCGGGATCGATGATCAGCGCGCCATAGAGGCCGAGTGCCTGGGTGCGGTCGGGCTTGGCGTGCGGATGATAGAAGTATGTGCCGTGCTGGGTGGCGGTAAACTCGTAGGAATAGGTCTGCCCGGGCTCGATCGGCGCCTGGGTGATCTCGGCCGGCCCGTCCATCTGATTGGGCAGGATCAGGCCATGCCAGTGCACCGTTGTTTCCTCCGGCAAGGCGTTGGTGACGTTGATGCGCACCCGGTCGCCCTGACGGATATGGATGCGCGGGCCCGGAATCTGACCGTTATAGGCATAGGCGTCGACCGTCACGTCCGGCAGGATATGCCAGCGGATCACCGACGGCCTCAGCTCGAACACCTTCACGCCGTTTTCCATGCGGAACGGCAGGTCTTGGTCGCCCTTCGCAGCCAGACCGTAAGATGCGCTCACCAGCCGAGGATCGGCCGCCGCCATGTCGCGCATGGTATCGGCCGGTGTGTCGCGATCCATGATCATGCCCTGGGGCATGATCACTCCGCCGACGTCGCGGGCCGAGAGCCTGAGGTTCAGCCAGTTCGCAGGCGCCGCCATGCCGATCGCCAGGGCCAGAGCGGAAACCGTACCGAGCGCCGCGATTTGCGGTGTGGTCGCGTCAGAGCGCATGTGATGGCCGGCGGCGCGCTGTTCGCCCGCCGGTTCGTGGCCCTGCCGGGCATGGCCGTGCCCGCTCGCTTCGGCCGGTTGCGGGCGCTCGGTCATCAGCCCGTGCTTGAGGCCGCGCGCGACCAGCCAGACATTGGCGGGATAGGCCAGCGTGAAGCCGGCGATGACGCCCAGCGACATCACGCCCCAGAACAGAAGTTCGGTGGGCTCCATGGCGCGCATGTCGCGGCCCATCATCAGGAAGCTCATGACCGGCGCCATGCCGGCCATCATGAAGTTCATGGAGATGAACTCGGGCAGGAAGCTCTTCTTCACATTCTCCCAATAGCTGCCGCCCATCATCGATTTCATGAACAGCGATTGGAAGATGAACAGGCCGAAGGCGAAGCCGGCGAGATATTCGACGATGAGGTCGAGCCACATCGGCAGGCCGAGCGTGGCGGTGACGACCGCGGCAAGGATGATCCCGGTGGCGTCGCCGGCGACACAGTGAATGGTCGAGCCGATGCCCTGCTTCCAAAGAGGCTTTGTGAAGGCCTCATGCTCGCCGGGGCGCGGTTCCTTGTCGGCCAGCACATAAAGCAGCAGGCCGAGCGGGCCCATATAGAGCGTCACCAGGATGAAGCCCCATTTCATCACCACCGGCTCGGGATTGTTGCGGTATTGGTCGAACCCGACATAGAGCGTCGAAGCGGCCGCGAGCACGAACCAGGCAACGAGGAAATAATCGATCGGTTGGAGGAGCATGATGTGGCCTCTGCTCGATGAAACGGCTGGTTGCATCCCCGCGGATGAACGCGGCCGAGGCCACTACGATCCATCTTGCGGAATTTGCGGCTCAGCCTTCGATCGAGCTTGACCTTCCAGCGACTGGAACCCTTAGCGTCGGCGGCGAGGCCTGCGGCGGGCTCTCAATCGAGATCGAGGAGCGAAAAATGCATCGACGCGGTTTTCTGGCGGCAAGCCTGGCGACGGTTCTGGCGAGCCCGCGCGCGCTGGCGCAGATGAAGATGGACGACATGTCGAACATGCCCGGTATGGACCATGCCGGCCATGACATGGGCGCGATGGGTCAAGGCCCCGTGGCGCTGCCCCAGAACCAGCCCTTGCGCGAATTGCCGCTGCTGGCGAATGAAGCAGCCGGGCCCGGCCTGCTCAAGGCGAGGCTGACAGCAGAGTCGGCCACGGCGCGCTTTGCCGCCGACCGGGACACGCCGATTCTTGCTTATAACGGGATCAGCCCAGGACCGCTGATCGAGACCCAGGAGGGCGACCGCGTCGAGATCACCTTCTCGAACCGGATCGAGGGCGAGCCAAGCACCATCCACTGGCATGGCATGCCGGTGCCGGCGGACCAAGATGGCAATCCGATGGACCCGGTGGCGGCGGGCGCCGACCGTGTCTACGCCTTCGAACTGCCCGAAGGCTCGGCCGGCTCCTACTGGTATCATCCGCATCCGCATGGTCGGACGGCCGAGCAGGTTTATCGCGGCCTTGCCGGTGCGTTCCTCGTCAAGGCCAAGGCCAAGGCCGATCCGATCCCGGCCGCCTATGGAGACACCACGCTCTTCCTAACCGACCTTCGCCTCGCCGCCGACGGTTCAATGCCCGAAAACACCATGACCGACATGATGAATGGCCGCGTCGGCGATCACGTGCTGGTCAACGGCCAGAAGAACCCGCGGCTCGCCGTGGCAATGGGCACGAAACGGCGCTTGCGGCTCTACAATGCCACCAATGCGCGCTTCCTGAGGCTTGCTTTCGTCAACGCGGCAATGACGCTGATCGGCAGCGACGGCGGCCTGATTGAGGCGCCGGTGGCGGCCGACGAGATCCTGCTCAGCCCGGCCGAGCGCGTCGAGCTGGTCGTCGCTTTCGACAAGCCGGGGACAGCAATCCTCACCACGCTCGACTACGACCGCGGCTGGATGGGGCCGGGCCGGCCGGAGGACAAGGGGCTCGCCCTGCTGACGGCCGACGTCTCGGACACGCAGGCCGAGCCGATGCCGCCGCTGCCCGAGCGGCTGCGGCCGATCGCGCGATTTGGCCAGCCGACGGTTAGCCGCCGTCTCGTCTTCACCGAGATCATGGCGATGAAGCCCACCGGTATGGAGATGGGTTTTCTGATCAACGGCATGGCGTTCGACATGGGGCGTGTCGATATCGTCGCCAGGGCCGGCGACACCGAGCTCTGGGAGATCGTCAACCAGGCCGACATGGACCATCCTTTCCATCTCCACGGCACACAGTTCCAGCTCATCGAGCGCGAGCGCGACGGCAAAGTCTCGAAGCCGCCCTATCTGGCGTGGAAGGACACGGTCAACGTGGCGCGCGGGGAGACGGTGCGGCTCGTCACGCGCCAGGAGCGGCCAGGGACGCGCATGTATCACTGCCACATCCTCGAGCATGAGCAGCTGGGTATGATGGGCGTCGTCGACGTGCAGGCATGAGGTCTGGCATCGTTTGCGCGGCCGCGGTGCTGGCCCTCGCCGTGTTGCCGGTAGCCGCACCGTCGCTGGCTCGGGACCCGGACAACGCGATCGTTACGACGCGCCAGGCCGCGATGAAGGAGATGGCCGCCGCAGCCAAGGCGATTGCCGAGATGTTCGACGGCAAGCGCGCCTATGAGCGGGCGGCCTTCAAGGCAGCGGCGGGCACACTCAGCGCCCGCACCGGCGGTGCTCTGATTGCAGGATTCCCGCGGGGCACAGTTGGCGCGCCGTCGGCCGCCAAACGGGAGATCGACCAGGCCCGGCCGGAGTTCGAGGCGCTCGCCCGCCATATCGGCCGGCTTGCCGATGCGCTCGCCGCCAAGGCCGGGAACGCGCCCGCCGAGATTACTGCCGACATGCGAATGACGGGACCGCCCGCAGATGGCGGCAGCCTGCTTGGCAAGCGCCCGGGCGTCGCCGAGGCCGATCCCGCAAAAATGCCGGCGGAGCATCTCCTGCACCTCATTCTGCAGGACTGCACGACCTGCCATTCGAAGTTCCGGCGGAAAATCGAATGAGGCCGGATGCGTTCAGTTGCAGGACCTGTGGGCGAGGCGAAGAGGGGTTCGATGGCAGTCGGCTTGCCCCAAAAGAAGTCATCCTCGCCGCACGCGGGGCGAGCTCTTGCGGCACAGAGCAGTCAGCCCGACCCCACTGGCCTCGCAGCCGGGCGAAATCGTCGAGGATTGCTAGGCGCTCGCCCTAGCTTGGTCGGGCCTTGGTGCTCGCCAGTCATTCACTTGCTGCCTTGCTGTACTGCCCCGGGCACGATCAGAGCGCCCTGGTCAGGTCCCGAAAATTTGAAGCCGATAAAAAATAGGACGATGATGAGAACGCAGATTGCCAGCACCGTGACGAGGGTCCTTCTCGGGTTTTCGGCTGGCGGTCTGTCTTCCATAGCAATTCGCCTTGGACTCTAAACTCGGCGACAATGCCGGGGTTCCCAACGCCGCGCCGACCAACGGACTGGCCGAACCACGTCAGGACGCTGCTTTTAGCGGAATGTTCCTAACCAACACGGTGCGGGCCTGCGCTTCCGAATTCCCAGCATCATACTTGCGTCTGTGCTAATATATAACGATTACGCACTTTCGTGCGTAGCCAACATATTGGGAGGATGCGATGAAAACCATGAATCGCAGGTCTGCAATTGCTCTCAGCATGACGGCCGCCGCGGTCACGCCCTTGTTCACCCTGATGGCATCCGCAAAGACCAAGAAATACGGTCCGAAGGATGGCAAGGAGATAGCGCCCGGCATCAGAGTGGTTGAGGTCGGCACCGGCAATTCCGACATTCCCGCCTACAAGAGCATTTCAATTGTCGACGTGGTCTTCCAGCCCGGAGCGCACGCGCCCGCAATGGTGATGGACAACGACATGGTATGCACGATTACGTCGGGCGCTTTCACGATCAAGAAAAAGGACAAGGAATTCAAGCTCAAGGAAGGCGACATGTACACCTGTTCCAAGGGCAAGACCGACGAGGCGACGAATACAAGCAAGGAGGTGGGCGTGCATCGCATCGCAGTCTTGATACCTGCCTAGCAGGACGGCATCCGGCCGGACGATCGGTTGCCACGCCAGTCCAGCCGAGGCTTGGGAAAATTCGCGCGGAAGACGATGCGCGAGGCGCGCCTTAACCGAACCAGGGACCAACCTCGTCTTGCCGCTGAGTTGTGCGCCCAAGGTCAGTGCTTGCGAGACATTGCGGAGCGCCGCCTCCATCAAGGCGGCGCCGGCGGGGCCAAGGGCCAGCCGGTCGATGACCGCGGCGACATGGACGCATTGTGAACAATCCCCTCCAGGCCGCCGTAGCGTCTGCCGGCGGCTTGGCGCCGCCTCGCGATACTGAGAGAGGCGGCTCCGAGTCCGCCAGGGGCATCACAAAAATGACGCGCTCTCACCGCTATATGCTAGGCTGGATGCGCTAAAGCAGGGTTCATCATTATGGATGCCAGCGAATTGCAGGCCATAGGCGATACGCTGATGCGCGTCGTCACCCCCGATATGAAACCGAAAGACCTGCTCAAGGCGGTGCGAAAACTGCACCCGGACGCCAAGAAGAGGGATATTGCCCGCGCGGCCTTCCACGCCATTATCGCCAACGCCGACCATGATCCCGGCAAGTCGCGCAACCTTCAGGCCTTCGCGCTTGCCGAGCGTACCCAGCAATCGGAATAAATTGCCGCGAATTGTAGTTTTGGGCTTGCCGGAAATTTAATAAGCAATCTCTAATTTAATGGCTCAGCCGGCAGCTGGAGCCCAATTCAAGGAAAAGTGTGTCACGGTTTTCCGTCCGGAATTACCCTAGCCCCAACCGGTAATGAGCCCATGACCAAGAACCTCGGCAATGCCAAACCCAGCGCTCCTGCCAAGGAGATGAACCCCTCGCTGTTCGGCAAGGCCGCGCCGGCATTGTTTCCGCTGCTCGTCGCGGCGCTTGGCTATCTCATCGGCCGGCATTTCTTCGGCTTTTGACGCGGCGGCGTTCGGCACACTATTCCAGTCGGTCCAAGCGCAATTGTCGTCTCGACCATCCTCCTTGCAGCTTTGGTCCTAGGGCCTAGGTCGTTCTTGTCCTTGGCCGGGCCCAAGCGCATGCTGGTGGCAGCCGGCGGCCTCGCAAACTCCGGTCAGGCCCGGCCGCCGAACCCAGTATCACCCCCCCAAAGGCTGCCGGGCCGCCGCCTGCGGCGAATTCTTCCGCGCTCGCCCACGGCCAACTGCCGCACTGCCTAAATCTACAGTACCGCTCGGACACCTTCGAATTCCGTTACTGCATCGTCTCGCAGACCGAACGCCATGTCGAAGTCGAACTCGGCTGCACCTAGGCGCAAGGGCATGCCTTCGCCCGCCATGCTCGCTTTTATTCGTGAAACGTCGCAAATATGTCGAATAACGGCGGGTGCTCTTGCACTAAAGAATAATAAGCCACGCTTTTCGGCAATTCCAGGCGCGCTAGATTGTATTGTGGACAGGAGATAGGCAGTTCTTCGAATGAAGAGCAGGAGCTGTATATGGTAACAAGCGAGCCAGACAGTGTCCGCGTAAAAACCGTTAATGGCCAATGGATCGTGCGCGTCGTCGACGGCGGCAGGCTGAAGCAGCAAGTGTTCGACATTCACGCGCAGGCCGAGATCTTCGCCGAGGAGGAGCGGCTGCGACTGGGGCTGCCGGGCGAGCCGCCTGCCGAAGAGCCGGTCGGACCGCTCCCACACGGGCGGGCTCGTTGACGGGCGAGGGGTAGCCGGACCACGCCAATCGCTGAGGTCGGAACAGACCTATCCCTGGTGCTCGGCTCTGAGCCTCTCTTTCATCCGTTCAAGCGCCGGCGGACCGCCGGCCGCCAGATCGTTGGCGACCCGGGCCAACTTATCGTCGGCCTTGCGGTATTTGCTGCCCCAGGCGCCGAGCGTTGCCAGAACCGGCAAAAGGTCGATGCCGGCCTCGGTCAGCCGGTAGATCGCCTTCAGACCGTGGCTCGGGTCGTCGCTGCGGGTGAGGATGCCTTCGTCGACCAGCGTCTGCAGCCGCTCGGCCAGCGTGCGCGACGAGATACCTTCGTCGGATTGCAGGAACTCGCGAAAGTGCCTTTTCCCGGCGAAGGCCAGGTCGCGAATGATGAGCAGCGTCCAGCGGTCGCCGAGCAGTTCGAGCGAGAGGCTGATCGGGCAGCCGGATCGTTCCTTGGTCGACATCAGTATGGTTCCATTTTTAAATCACTTTACTATTGACACCGTTCTTGCCTTGCGTCAAATGGTTCCAGAAGTAAATCATTTGATCAGAGGAGATCGATGTGAGCCGGCAAGTCAAGCGTACGATGGTGGTCGTCGGCGCAACGAGCGAAGTGGGCGCCGAGGTCTCGGCCAGACTGACCGGCGCAGGGCACAAGGTGCGCGGCATCGCCCGTAGCCTCGGCGTCGCACTCGACGATCAGGCGGCGCTCGACGCCGCCTTCTCGGGTGCCGACAGCGCTTACGTGATGATCCCCTTCGATGTCACCGCGCCCGATCTGCATCGTTTTGAGGACGAGGTCGGCGCACGGCTGGCATCTTCCATCGCCAAGGCGGGCCTGCGCCGGATCGTGCTGCTCAGCGGCCTCAATGCCCATCTCAGAATGGGTACGTCGCTTGGCGCCGCGCTGATGGAAGAGCGACTTGCCGCACTGGGCCTTGAGGAACTCGTCTATCTGCGCGCCTCCTTCTTCATGGCGAATTTCATCAAGGGCATGGGCTTCGTCGAGCAGGCGGCGTCCGGCGTCTTCGCCTCGCCCTTCCGCGGCGACCTGCCTATGCCGCTGATTGCCGCCAAGGACGTTGGCGAACGCGCCGCCGCTCTATTGAATGCCGAACACTTTCCGATCCAGCGCGTTGTCGAATTGCACGGCGGCGGCTCCTATACGCTCGAACAGGCTACCGCGATCCTGGGCAGGGCGATCGGCAAGGAGGTCGCCTACCATGAAGCGCCGTTCGCCGATGCGCGGGCCGGTATGGTCGCCAATGGCATATCGGCGAGTTTTGCCGATGCGCTGGGCGAGACGGCGGCAAGCTTCAACAGAGGCGAGCGCTGGGCGCTGGAAGCACCCTCAGCCGAAAATGCCGCCCCGACCAGCTTCGAAGCCTGGGCGCAGGCTTTCGCCCGCTCGCCCGCCGCGGCGCGAGTCGTCACAGGCAGCAATTCCTGACCAGGGAGACCGGACATGAGAAAGCTCATCCTGCAGATGCAGATATCGGTCGACGGTTTTGTCGGCGCCGACGAGGTCCGTCGCTGGCAACTCTGGGAGTGGGGCGACGACAGCGCCTGGGACGAGGAGCTTAAACGGGACTTCAACGCCGTTTTCACGACCATCGATACCATCCTGTTGAGCCGCAAGATGGCTGAGGAAGGCTATCTGACCCATTGGGGCAACGCGGCGAGGAAATATCCGAAGGACCGCTTCTTTGCCTTCGCCCAGCGCATCGTCGAGGCCGAAAAGGTGGTGGCGAGCGATAAGCTCGGGGCCTCGCGCTGGGAACGAACGCGCGTCGTAAGCGGCGACTTGCCGCGTGAGGTCAACGCGCTGAAGCAAGGCGAGGGCGGCGACATCGCCGTGTTCGGCGGCGCCGGCTTCGCCTCGGCGCTGATCGCCGCCGGCCTTGTCGACGAGTTCCAGCTCTTCATCAATCCGGCCGTTCTGGGCAGTGGCCGCCGCATCTTCGACAAGGGCGGCTTTGGCAGGCTGAGGCTCCTCGGCTCCAAGCCCTATGCCTGCGGCATGGTGGTGAGCCGCTATGCGCCGGCGAGGTGAGAAGGCAATCGATGGGAGATCGCTCTGCCTGAATCAATCTGGCAGCGCGGCTTCCTAACTACCTGTCTGGCTATGCCTTTCCCGGATGGCTTGGCAACCGCCCCCGCTGACCAGCCGCAGCTGCACGCCTGGCGTGATGGACCGCTGCCAAGCGGCGCGGCCGTTGCCCACGGCGGCAAACCAGCGGGCTTCGCACGATGTCAGGCCGATAAGCACCCGGCCGGCATATTCGGCCGGCGCGCCATTGGCCGCATCGAACACCGTCCAGCTGCTGCCAGGCGGCTCCTGCACCGGGACGAACCTCATCGGAGACTCCATCTGTGAAGAGATGGGCAATATAGCAGGCGCGACTTGGCGTTCCTATGACGTGGTTCACATTGGCACACATTTACGGTGGATAGCACCGCTGCGGCTGCAAGCCACCAATCTCCTTGGCGGCTTGCCCTACTGCCCCGCCTGGTCGGCGTCGGTCAGCGTGCCGAGGAAGGCGACGATGTCGTCGATCTCGGCATCGGTCAGCGCCGGCTTGTCGCCGGGCTTTTTGCCATTGAAGGGCGGGTCCGTGTTGAGGTTTCCCCAGTAAGCCTTTGGCAGATCGTCGAATTTGTCGACCGTGCCGTCGGTCTTCTTCGGATACCAGCGCCCGGGATCCGTATCGCGGCTGGCGTAGAAGGCGACCGCGTCGCGCAGCGTGTGGAAATAGCCGTTGTGGAAGAAGCTTTTCCGCAAGGCAACGTTGCGCAGCGTCGGCGTCTTGAACAGGCCGCAATATTCGGCGCGGTCCTTGAGATCGGTGCGCAGCGGACCGCACAGGCCGAGGTCGACATAATTGGGCTCGGCATTGGCGGGGATCGCCGGGTTGCGCGGCACGGCAATCGCGATCAGGCCGTAATCGGTGAATTGCGGCGGCTCGCCGTCATTGGCCGGTTCGCTGAGATGACAGCTCGCGCAATTGCCCTTCGCTGCGTCCTCGAACAGCACGCGGCCGCGCAATTCCTGCGCGGAAAGTTGCGCCTTGCCGGCGAGGAAGGCGTCGTAGCGGCTGGAATAGGGATAGAAATCGGCGCTGCTCTGCTCGAAGGTGCCCAGCGCTTCCACAGCGGCGTCGAAGGCGTCTTGCTGATCGTCGAAGACATCGGGGCCGAAGGCTGCCTTGAAGGCGCCGGCATAAGGCGCGTTGCGCAGGCTGGCGACCACCTGGGCCGCGTCCTTGTTGCCCATCTCGAAGGACGACAGCAGCGGGATTCTTGCCTGGTCCTTGCCGTGGTCGGCGCGGCCGTCCCAGGTCAGCCCCCCTGTCGGGCCATTGTCGACGCTTTCGTCGCCTTCGTCCTCGGAGTCGTAGAAATGCTCGGTGAAGGCGGGCGCCGCCTGCAGGTAGCGCAGCGACGGCACGGCGCGAACGCCTGGCTGGTCAAGATTGGCTCCGCCCATTTCGACCGGCGCCGCCGAGGCCGGCCCGAAAGCGTGGTTGGGATCATGGCAGGACGAGCAGGCCTGCTTGCCTGAGGCCGAGAGCGACGGATCAAAGAACATCTGTCGCCCCAGCGCCGTCAGCGCCTCGGCGCGGGCGAAGGCTTCCTGCCGCGTCATCGGGCCGGGATGGACACCGGATGGCTCCTCGGTGTTGGCGGGCGTGGTGGAGGCGACGATCGTGGCCGCTGCAATGGCGATCGCGTGATTTTTCCGATGTCCCATCGTCTTCGGCGATATCCCTGATTTCTCCGCCCGGTTCCTTTGGCGGCGTAAGGATCGAGTGCAACGGATTGATGACCGGTCTTCCCGCTCACGAAACCGTGTTCGGCCGGGGCCGAACTGTCACAAAGGTGACAAGGCGTCGAAGTAGCTGGGCATTGATGCAGTGTTGCGTTCCTGCATTGCCGTCCTCCAGCCATTCCCAAGCCACGAGGCATTTTCCATGATCCGGTCCTTTCTCTCCCTTTGCCTCGCCTCCACGGCGCTGGCATCGTTCTCTGCTGCTGCCCAAGCGGCGCCTGCCGGTTACGACAAGATCGACACCGTCGTCGTCATCTACGCCGAGAACCGCAGCTTCGATAACCTTTATGGCGGCTTCCCCGGCGCGAACGGCCTGGCCAACGTTTCGCCCGACCAGGCGCGCCAGCTCGACCGCGACGGCAAGCCGCTTTCCGAACTGCCGCCGGCCTGGGGCGGACTGACCGGCAAGGGCGTCACGCCGGCGGTGACGGAGGCGCAGAGCGCGCATCTGCCCAATGCAACATTCGCCATCGACGATCCCAAGGGCTTCAACGAGAATACCGGCGTCATCACCCATGATCTGTGGCATCGTTTCTATCAGGAGCAGATGCAGATCGACGGCGGCCGGAACGACAAGTTCGTCGCCTGGGCCGATTCCGGCGCGCTGGTGATGGGCCATTATGACGGCTCGATCCTGCCGATGTGGGCGATCGCCAAAAAATACGTGCTGGCGGACAATTTCTTCCAGGGCGCCTTCGGCGGCTCCTTCCTCAACCATTTCATGCTGGCCTGCGCCTGCGTGCCTTACTATCCAAATGCCGACACCAGCCCGGTGAAGGCCCAGATTGCCGTCGTCGAGCCGGATGGCGTGACGCTGAAACCGGCCGACAATTCGCCGCCCTCGGCGCTGGGCGGCGTGCCGAAATTCGCCAATGACGGCGCCATCACGCCCGACTTCTACGCCGTCAACACCATGCAGCCGCCTTACCAGCCAAGCGCCAACAAGCCGGCCGAGGGTGGCGACAAGGCGCTGGCCGATCCGGCGCAGCCGACCACGCTGCCGCCGCAGCACGAGATCACGATCGGCGATCTGCTGTCGCTCAAGGGCATTTCCTGGGCGTGGTATTCGGGCGCCTGGCAGGCGGCGCTCGACGGCAAGAACGCGACGCCCGTGCCGAACTTCCAGTTCCACCACCAGCCCTTCAACTATTTCGCGGCTTATGCGCCGGGCACGGCCGCGCGGGCCGAGCACCTCAAAGACGGCGGGCTCGGCGGCACTGAGTTCATCAAGGCGATCGATGACGGCAAGCTGCCGGCGGTCTCTTTCTACAAGCCGCAGGGCAACCTCAACGAGCATGCCGGCTATGCCGACGTGACCTCCGGCGACCAGCACCTGGCCGACCTCGTCGCGCATCTGGAGAAGAGCCCGCAATGGGCGCATATGCTGGTGGTCGTCACCTATGACGAGAATGGCGGCTTCTGGGATCATGTCGCGCCGCCCAAGGCCGATCGCTGGGGCCCGGGCAACCGCATCCCGGCCTTCATCATCTCGCCCTATGCGAAGATGGGGATGGTCGATCACACGCAGTATGACACGACCTCGATCCTGCGTTTCATCACCGCCCGCTACGACCTGCCTGTGCTGCCCGGCATCGTCGCCCGCGACAAGGCGCTGCGCAACAACGACCAGCCGCCGATGGGCGATCTGACGGCGGCGCTCGACCTAACGAAGTAGCCTCTCAGAACCCGGGTTCCTCGCCCCCGCCAGAGCCGGGGGAGAGGTGTCCGCAAAGTGGACGGCGAGGGGGCTTCGCAGGGCGCTCCCCCTCTCCGTCTCGGCTTCGCCGAGCCACCTCTCCCCCATTTCATGGAGGCGAGGAAACGCCAATCGCCCAAGGCCTGCCTCGGCGATTGCCTCAGTGAATTCCCGTCCGCTATCAATGGCCTCCAAACTGGAGGCGACACGATGGCAGACTTGAAAATCAGGACCCGCAACGTCGGCGCGCTTGCCGTCCTGCCGCCGGGCGGCCTGCCAGCGGTCACCACCCCGACCGGTGGCACCGTCGATGTGGTCACGCAGGTCAGCGCGCCCGGCTTCAGCCCGCTCGACCTGCTCCATGCTTCTTTAGCCGCCTGCATGGTGCTCAGCGCCCGCATCGCCGCCACCCGCCTCGGCGTCGCCGACCGGCTCGGCGAGGTGAGGGCGGATGTCAGCGGCGAGAAGGCGAAGGACGAGCCCTCGCGGGTCGAGGCATTCATCGTCAAACTGGAGATCACCGGCGACCTTGATACCGCAATGAAAGAACGGATCCTGGCGGACGCGGAAAACATCTGCACCGTCTCCAACACGCTGCGCGGCGCGCCCGCGCTTCGTTCCACGCTGGGGTGAGCGCAATGGCGTATCTTTCGTCGATCGACTACGCGACCGCCTCGGACGACATCCGCGCCGAGCACGACCGCGAGCTCGCGCTGCGCGGCCGCATGACCAACATGAAGCGCATCCTGCTCCACTCGCCGGCCGCCCACCGCATCTACGCCGAATGGTTCACGCTGCGCGACCTTCTCAAGCCCACACTCGACGACCGCGCCATCTGGCTGTTGTCGAAAGCGGTCGCCGAAACGATGCGCGCCGAGATTCCCGTGACGTTCTTTCGCCGCGCATTGATCGAGAACGGGCTCGACCCCGAAGCGATCGAACCGACCGCCGACGAGACGCTGCTGATCTCCTTCGGCATGGCAATCGCCGCCGATGCCAATGCCGTCCCGGCAGAAACCTGGGCCGCACTCAAGGCGCGCTACGACGAGACGCTGCTCGTCAACCTCACCGCCTTCGCCGGCATCATGGTGGCGACCTGCGTATTCACCAATGCGGTGAAGGTGGATCTCGATCCGGAGCTGGAGATGTATCGGAGGCAGTGAGGCGCGACTTCTCCTTCTCCCCCTGTGGGAGAAGGTGGATCGGCGCGTTAGCGCCGAGACGGATGAGGGGTGTTCCAGCTTGGCGATAAGATTGAAATCGCCGCCGCCTCATTCCTTCCAGCACCCCTCATCCGACCTCGCTGCGCCAGGCCACCTTCTCCCACAAGGGGAGAAGGGAAAGCCGGCGCCCACCCCCGCAGGAATCGGGTGGCCGATGCTCATCCTTCGCCCCACTTTGACACCAAGCGAAGGAGCCAACCCATGACCATCCATTCCCTCAACACCAAACGCGCCAGCCGCTCCGCCGAATCCCGCGTCGCAGCACAAGATTGGCGCGCGCTGGTCTCTGAACTCAACGCCCATGGCTGTGCCGTCATGCCCGGCATGCTGTCGGCGGAAGAATGCGCCGATATCGCCGCGCTCTACCCGCATGAAGAGCATTTCCGCAGCCATGTCGTGATGGCGCGCCACGGCTTCGGCAAGGGCGAATATCGGTATTTCAAGTATCCGCTTTCGGACCTGATCGAGGGCCTTCGCACCGCGCTCTACCCGCGCCTCGCCCCCGTTGCCAATGACTGGAACGAGAAGATGGGCGTTGCCCAGCGCTATCCGGCCGAGCACGCCGCCTTCCTGAAACGCTGCCACGACGAGGGGCAGGTAAAGCCGACGCCGCTTCTGCTGCAATACGGCCCCGGCGATTTCAACTGCCTGCACCAGGATCTCTACGGCGAGCTTGCCTTTCCGTTGCAGGTGGCGATCTTGCTGTCCGAGCCCGGCGAGGATTTCACCGGCGGCGAATTCGTGCTCACCGAGCAGCGCCCGCGCATGCAAAGCCGCGCCGAGGTGGTGCCGCTCAAGCGCGGCGATGCGGTAATCTTCGCCGTGCACAACCGGCCGGTGGAGGGCACGCGAGGTTACTATCGCGTCAACCTGCGCCACGGCGTTAGCCGCTTGCGCTCGGGCAGGCGACATACGCTCGGCATCATCTTCCATGACGCGAGGTGACACTCCCCGAGGCGGCTTTTTTTCTACGCTCCCGGCCGCCGATAACGGATCGATTTCGCCCTGCCCAGCGCGTCCATCGTCTCCTCGACGCTGAGGAGGACGGTGGTCTCGCAGGAGCTGAGCGCCCCTCCGGCACCGATGGCGAGCACGACGGACGCCATCGAAACATTGTCCGGCGCCTCCCACAGGTTCCAGCCGTCGTGCTCGCCGAACGCGTACCAGAACCCGTGCAGCTTTCCGCCCACCGATTCTATGTATGAGCTGGCTGCCTTGCGGCGATCCTCGGGGTTTTCGATCATTCGCGCCCATGTCTCGGGCGTGTAGCTGAAGCGCGTCAGGTACATGGCCATGGTTGACCTCCCTTGCCAGAGCCCATCAAGTGGTTGGCTCCAGCACTAAGCGCTCGATCTGTCGGCGACGCGAATCAATTTTACCTCGGCTGGGTTCTGCCTCGAAGGGAGTAGGCCGAGCGCGGCATGCGGCGCTTCTGCCTCTTCCCCTCGTGCCCGCATTCGCGTAATGCCCCGGGCAAATCCCCGCCACGTCAGCGCAGTTTCCCGGACCGTCCCATGATCCGTCTCGAAAATATCGGCAAGCAGAACGGCCGACAGATCGTCTTCATCGAAGCTTCCGCCGCCTTGCAGAAGGGCGAGAAGATCGGGCTTGTCGGCCCGAACGGCGCCGGCAAGACGACCCTGTTCCGCATGATCATTGGCCAGGAGCAGCCCGATGAAGGCCAGGTCTCGGTCGATCGCGGCGTCACCATCGGCTATTTCAGCCAGGATGTCGGCGACATGGGCGGCTTGAGCGCCGTCGCCGAGGTCATGGAGGGCGCCGGACCGGTCAGCGCGGTCGCTGCCGAGATGCGCGAGCTTGAGCATGCCATGGGCGATCCCGACCGCGCCGACGACATGGATCAGATCATCGAGCGCTACGGCGAATTGCAGCACCGCTTCGAGGAGCTTGACGGCTATGCGCTCGACGGTCGGGCGCGCGAGGTGCTGGACGGCCTCGGCTTCAGCCAGGAGATGATGGACGGCGACGTCTCAAAACTCTCCGGCGGCTGGAAGATGCGCGTGGCACTCGCCCGCATCCTGTTGATGCGGCCCGACGTCATGCTGCTCGACGAGCCGTCGAACCATCTCGACCTCGAAAGCCTGATCTGGCTGGAGAAATTCCTCAAGGATTATGACGGCGCGCTGCTGATGACCTCGCACGACCGCGAGTTCATGAACCGCATCGTCACCAAGATCATCGAGATCGACGCCGGCGCGCTGACCTCCTATTCCGGCAATTACGAATTCTACCAGGAGCAGCGCGCGCTGGCCGACAAGCAACTGCAGGCGCAGTTCGAGCGCCAGCAGGCGATGCTGGCCAAGGAGATTGCCTTCATCGAGCGTTTCAAGGCGCGTGCTTCCCATGCGGCCCAGGTGCAGAGCCGGGTGAAGAAGCTCGACAAGATCGACCGTGTCGAACCGCCGAAGCGCCGCCAGACGGTGACTTTCGAATTCCAGCCGGCGCCGCGCTGCGGCGAGGACGTGGCGACGCTGAAGGGCATCCACAAGGCCTATGGCAGCCGCAATATCTATTCGGGCCTCGACTTCCAGATCCGCCGCCGCGAGCGCTGGTGTGTGATGGGCGTCAACGGCGCCGGCAAGTCGACGCTTCTGAAGCTGGTCGCCGGCGCCTCCGAGCCGGACGAAGGCTCCGTCGCGCGCGGCCCGAGCGTCAAGATGGGCTATTTCGCCCAGCACGCCATGGAGCTGCTCGATGGCGAGCGCACCGTTTTCCAGACGCTGGAGGACTCGTTTCCGCAGGCCGGCCAGGCGCCGCTCAGGGCTTTGGCCGGCTGCTTCGGTTTTTCCGGCGACGAGATCGAAAAGAAGTGCCGCGTGCTTTCCGGAGGCGAGAAGGCCCGGCTGGTGATGGCGCTGATGCTGTTCGATCCGCCAAACCTGCTGGTGCTCGACGAGCCGACCAACCACCTCGACATAACCACCAAGCAGATGCTGATCGAGGCGCTATCGCAATATGAAGGCACGATGCTGTTCGTCTCGCACGACCGCCATTTCCTGGCGGCGCTGTCGAACCGCGTGCTCGAGCTGACGCCCGACGGCGTCCACATCTACGGCGGCGGCTACACCGAATATGTCGCCCGCACCGGCCAGGAAGCGCCGGGGCTGAGGGGGTAGGGCAAGACCCTACGCAATCGGCGGCGGCGCATTCCCCCTGTCGGGCGAGCGCCGGCGCTTACCCCTCGCCAGCCCGCGATCGATCAGCCGCGCAAGCCGCGCCGAGAACGCCTTGGCGTCGGCCGGCTTGTCGCCGTCGAGCACACGTGCCTCGTCGTAAAGCAGATGCGCGGCGTCTTCCTTGAACGCCTTCTCGTCGTCGCCGAGCTTTGCCAGCGCCGCCACGCGCTCGTGGCGCGGGTTGATCTCGAGGATTGGCTTGGCCGCCTTGTCGAGCCGGCCGGCGGCGTTGAGCAGCCGCTCGAACTGGCGGTCCGGGCCATGCTCCGGCGCGACGAGGCAGACGGCGCTTTCGGTCAGCCGGTCGGAGGACTTCACGTCCGAAACCTCCTCGCCAAGCGTCGTTTTCACGAAAGCCAGGAAGGCGGCGATATCCGACGACGTCTCCGCGTCGGGCTTCGCCGCATCTTCGGGCAGCGCGATATCGGCGAGCTCGGCCGCGCCCTGCGTCACCGACTTGAACGGCTTGCCGTCGAATTCCGGCGCCATCGTCACCCAGAAGCTGTCGACGGGATCGGTGAGGAGCAGCACCTCGATGCCGCGTGCGCGAAAACCTTCGAGCTGGGGCGAGGCTTCGAGCCGGGCGCGATCGTCACCGGCCATGAAGAAGATCGCTTTCTGTCCTTCCTTCATCGCTGCGACATAGTTGGCAAGGCTGCGCCAGCCTTCGCCTGAGGTCGTCGAACGGAAGCGGGCAAGCTTCAGCAGCTGCTCGCGTCGCTCGTAATCCTCATAGAGACCTTCCTTGAGGACGACGCCGAAATTTTCCCAGATTTTGGCATAGGCTTCGGCATCGTTTTCGGCCGTCTTGGCGAGGTCGCCGAGAACGCGGTTGGTCACGCCCTTGCGGATCGCTGCGAGCAACGGGCTTTCCTGGATCATCTCGCGCGAGACATTGAGCGGCAGGTCGGCGGAATCGACCAGGCCGCGCACGAAGCGCAGGTAGCGCGGCAGCAGATCGGCTTCGTCGGTGATGAAGACGCGCCGCACATAGAGCTTCATGCGGCCCTTGCGGTCCTGGTCAAACAGGTCGAACGGCCGCGATCCCGGCAGGAAGGCGAGCACGCTGTATTCCTGCCGGCCCTCGGCGCGGAAATGGATGGTCGAGGCTGGCTCGTCATACTGGCCGGCGATGCTGCGGTAGAAGTCGGTATATTCCTCCGGCTTGATCTCGCTCTTTTGCCGCACCCAAAGCGCCGTGCCGTCGGCGATTTCGCGCGGTTCGGCGCCGGGTTTCTCGACGAGCGTGATCGGCACCGGCACATGGCCCGACTGCGACTTCGCCAGCCCCTCGAGCCGATAGGGCGTGGTGTAGGACGAGGCGTCCTCCATCAGATGCAGCACCACGCGCGTGCCGCGCTTGGGTGCTGCCTCGAGCGGCGCCGGCGCGATCTCGTAGGTGCCCTTGCCGTCGGACGACCAGCGGAAGGCCTCATTGCTGCCGGCCTGGCGGCTGATGACGTCGACCCGGTCTGCGACCATGAAGGCGGAATAGAAGCCGACGCCGAACTGGCCGATCAGCTGCGTGTCTTCCGCCGCCTTGCCGGCCTCGACGCGCTCCATGAAGGCGCGGGTGCCGGAGCGCGCGATCGTGCCCAGCGCCTCCGCCATCTCGTCGCGGCTCATGCCGATGCCGTTGTCCTCGACCGAAAGCTCCTTGTTGTCCGGATTGGCGGCAATCGTGATGCGCGGCTTGGCATCGTCGCCCAGAAGCTCTGGCCGGCTCACCGCCTCGAAGCGCAGCCTCTCGCAGGCATCCGCCGCATTGGAGATCAGCTCGCGCAGGAAGACGTCTCGGTCCGAATAGACCGAGTGCACCATCATGTGCAGCAGCCGCGAGACGTCCGCCTCGAATGTCCTGGTTTCCTTCGCCTTGGTGTCCGTCGTCATTCAGAATTCCTGCGCTCGTTGCGTTGTCCGCCGCGCCAGCACGCGCCGGGTTTCAAATTTTCAGCCATTGTTGCTTGTGGATGCGCGCCCTGCCAGCGCTGCGGGCGCCAGCGAAACTATGTCCGGCGCCAGGATATTGTGGCGGCGGGCGAAGGCAACAAGGGTTGTCCGCACCATTTCCGCGTCGATCTCGCCGGCAATGCCGGCTTTGCAGGCGTTGAGCGCGATCGCATATGCGCTGCTCCTGCTCGCAGCCGGCCAATCCTGCAGCAGGGCATAGGCTTCCATCATGGTCTCGAGCCGGACCGGCAACCCCATTCCGACAAGGATGGTGACAGGGTCTTCAAAGCGGTCGTGGCTCATGGTCAGAACCCTCATTCGGGTGGGTGCTCATGGCGCCCGGGCGAAGGCCAGTCGTCCCGGCCAGCACATGTCGGCGCGGGTAGGGCGGTTGCAGGACGATGCCGTGCGGCCGCGGCTGGCCTATGCCGTTGAACGCCTGCACAACCACCGGGCCCGCCGGCGTGTGCGTCGCTGAATTCTGCCGGTTAAGGCGCGGCGGGGGCAGCGCCTTGTGTGCCTTGGCGAGGGCCTCGATCCAGGCGGCGACCGCCAGCGGCACCGGCGCGCGCCCCTCGAGCCAGCGTGTCACGTCGTTTCTGGGCCAGCCAAGTTCCTCGGCGACATCGGCAGCTTCCCATCGCAAGATTCTCAGGCATTCGCGCAATCGTCCTGCAATCATGGCAATCCTCGTCCGTTCGCAGTCACATGGGCCCCGCCTTGGAGGCGGGGCCCGATTTTGCTAGCCGCCCCCGGATGTTTCGGTGGCCGACACGTGCTGTGCGGCAAGAAACATCAGCGTTGAGGCGACGGTCCGCCGGTTCCACCCGGCGGATTCGGCCGTGTCGAGCAAGCCTGCCAGCAGCGGCTTCAATGCGCTTCGGCATTCGGCTTCATAAGCGAGGAATTCGCTTGCCGGGCGCGTCGGCGCCGGAACCGAGCCATTGCCGCTCATCATATCCATAAGGGCCTCCCATCGTGCGTTTCGAAACGCCCGCTCCCGTTGCCGGAAGCGGGCTCCCGTCGGCGTCTCAGAAGTCCATGCCGGCGCCGGCCGGCATGGCCGGAGCGGCCTCCTTCTTCGGCTTCTCGGCCACCATGGCCTCGGTGGTGACGAGCAGTCCGGCAACCGAGGCCGCATCCTGCAGCGCGGTGCGCACGACCTTGGCGGGATCGATGACGCCCTGTTTGTAGAGGTCGCCATATTCGCCGGTCTGGGCGTTCCAGCCATAGGCGAATTCGGTCTTCTCGCGCAGCTTGCCGACGATGATCGAACCTTCCGACCCGCTGTTCTCGGCGATCTGGCGCGCCGGAGCCTCGATCGCGCGCCGCACGATGTCGACGCCGTATCTCTGGTCCGGGTTGTCGACGGCGACTGTGTCGAGCGCCTTGGCCGCCCTGAGCAGGGCAACGCCGCCGCCGGGCAGGATACCTTCCTCTACCGCGGCGCGCGTGGCGTGCAGCGCGTCGTCGACGCGATCCTTCTTCTCCTTGACCTCGACTTCCGTCGCGCCGCCGACGCGGATCACGGCAACGCCGCCGGCGAGCTTGGCCAGCCGCTCCTGCAGCTTCTCGCGATCATAGTCGGAGGTGGTCTCCTCGATCTGCGCCTTGATTTGCGTGATGCGGCCCTGGATCTCCTCCTTCTTGCCGGCGCCGTCGACGATGGTGGTGTTTTCCTTCTCGATCGCGACCTTCTTGGCGCGGCCGAGCATCTCCAGCGTGACGTTCTCCAGCTTGATGCCGAGATCCTCGCTAATGGCCCTGCCGCCGGTCAGGATGGCGATGTCCTCCAGCATGGCCTTGCGGCGGTCGCCGAAGCCCGGAGCCTTGACGGCGGCGACCTTAAGCCCGCCGCGCAGCTTGTTGACGACGAGCGTGGCCAGAGCCTCGCCCTCGACATCCTCGGCGATGATCAGCAGCGGCTTGCCGGACTGCACCACGGCCTCCAGCACCGGAAGCAGCGCCTGCAGATTGCCGAGCTTCTTCTCATGGATCAGCACATACGGCTCTTCGAGCTCGACGCGCATCTTGTCCTGGTTGGTGATGAAATAGGGCGAGAGATAGCCGCGGTCGAACTGCATGCCTTCCACGACTTCCAGCTCGGTCTCGGCCGTCTTGGCCTCCTCGACGGTGATGACGCCTTCGTTGCCGACTTTTTCCATGGCCTCGGCCAGGAAGCGGCCGATCTCGGCATCGCCATTGGCCGAGATCGTGCCGACCTGGGCGATCTCGTCGTTGCTGGTGATCTTGCGGGCGTTGACCTTGAGTTCGGCGACGACGGCATCCACGGCCTTGTCGATACCGCGCTTGAGATCCATCGGGTTCATGCCCGACGCAACGGCCTTGGCCCCTTCGCGAACGATCGCCTGGGCAAGCACGGTGGCCGTCGTGGTGCCGTCACCGGCGAGGTCGCTGGTCTTCGAAGCGACTTCGCGAACCATCTGGGCGCCCATGTTCTCGAACTTGTCCTCGAGCTCGATCTCCTTGGCGACGGTGACGCCGTCCTTGGTGATGCGCGGAGCGCCGAACGACTTGTCGATGACGACGTTGCGGCCCTTCGGACCGAGCGTCACCTTCACCGCGTCGGCGAGGATATTGACGCCGCGCAGCATGCGCTCGCGGGCGTCGGAATGGAATTTGACTTCCTTGGCAGCCATTGGATCACTCCTTGTTTAGGCAGCTTTCATTGACTGGGTTGCGGTTCGATCGAAGCCCCGGTCAGGCGGCTTTCTTCAGCGTCTCGACCTGCTCGATCACACCCATCACGTCGCTTTCCTTCATGATGAGCAGGTCCTCACCATTGAGCTTGATCTCGGTGCCGGACCACTTGCCGAACAGGATGCGGTCGCCGACCTTCACGTCGAGGGGCGCGAGCTTGCCGCTATCGTCGCGGGCGCCTGGCCCGACGGCGATGACTTCGCCTTCCTGCGGCTTTTCCTTGGCAGTGTCGGGGATGATGATGCCGCCGGCCGTCTTCTCTTCGGCCTCGATGCGGCGCACGAGCACGCGGTCATGCAATGGACGGAACGTCATATCGTTCTCCTTCAGGACAAACAGATTGCGAGCAGTTCCTCCGCTCCGGACCGGCAGGACCGGAGCGGGGCTCGCGCGACCCTTTCGGCATCGCGCGCATGTCGAGCTAATTTTGCCTTCATCTACTTTCAAGGGGGTACCGCAAATTTTTTGGCACTCTCGACCGTTGAGTGCTAGCGCACTGAAAACATGCGGTAAATTGGCCCGCTCCGATAACGGAGAGGCTTGAATTCGCGATTGAGTTGAACAAGATTATCGGTGCCCGGCAGCGCCGGGACCGCTGAGAAATTGGAACCCGAAGCAAGGAGTTTTTGGAGACGGAGGACAGAAATGGACCGACAGACGCTTTCGCCGATCATTCCTTCCCTAGCTCCCGAACTATCAGACCTTTCGCTCGACCGGCTGCTGTCGCCGGCCAGGCATTTTCAGCACCCGCGGGATGTGCTGGAGGACGGCTCGCTCGATATATGGGAAAAGCGGGCGATCCTTTCGTCCTGGGCGTCCGATGCTTGCGCCGTAGAATCGATGCCGGCGCTGCGCCAGCCGCCGGGCACCGAGCGGCCGGTCTCCTTCGACGACATCATGGATGCGCTGCGCCGGCTTGATGCGCTGGCTCCGCCGCCCAGCGGCCCTGCCGATGACGACCACCGGCAGGTGGTCGACCGGCTGAGCGCGTGAAGGCCCGAAGGCGATGGCGGTCAGCAGGGAATTCCGCTTGCAGATGAATGGGTATGGCTTGACCACTGCCGAGATCCACTATCATCTGCCCGACCATCCCAGCCTGCTCCAGCTTTACGTCTGGCAGGACTATGATCTTGCCCCGGATTTCCCGGCGCTGAGGGGCTTTCTGGGCTTTTGGCAGCGCGAGCTGGCTGGCGCCTTGCATTCTGTCCGTGTCGCTCACCATCGGCTCATCAGGGCGTCGGAGTGGCGGGCCGTCGACGGGATCATCGCGATCCATTGAAGATCAGCTCCCCGAGGCGGTCGTGGTTGTGCGGCCGCCTCCAACTCATGATTTGCCTGCCTGCATGCAGACGAAGGGACTGACTTTCACGACCTTGAAGGTGGCTTCGGAGCGGGGCCTTGACGTGCCCGTGTTGAATTCCCAGATCGATTACGCCGGTGCTTGAGAAAGACCGGCAAGGTCAAGGGGCGCCGCTTCCTTGACGCCCCTCGTATCTATGTTGCTCAATGGAGGATGTAGCTATGAGAACCACGTTTGACTTCAGTCCCCTGTTCCGGTCGAGCATCGGCTTCGATCGAATGCTGAACGCGCTCGAGACGGCGAGCCGGATCGAAACCGTCGATAATTGGCCACCCTATGACATAGCCAAGACCGCAGAAGACGACTACCGCATCAGTATGGCGGTGGCTGGGTTCTCGCAGGACGAACTGGCCATTACCCAGGAGCAGAACATGCTCATGGTCTCTGGCCAGAAAGCCGGCGAGGACAAGGGCGAGTACCTGCATCGTGGCATCGCCGGCCGTGCATTCCAGCGCCGCTTCGAGCTTGCCGACCACGTCAAGGTCGTTGGCGCCAGCTTGGTCAATGGGCTGCTGACGATCGATCTGAAGCGCGAAATTCCAGAAGAGATGAAACCGCGGCGGATCGAGATCGCAGCCGACAAGGCAACGCTCAAAGGCACGACAAAGAAGATCGAAGCCGAGAAGCACGCCGCTTGAGGGCTTCTGTGAGCGCATCCGCGCTACGCGCCGGGCACTGCCCGGCGCGTAGGAGCTTTTCGAGCCGATGAACAGAAAGGAGCAAACCATGAGTGTCCGTGATCTGATCCCCTGGGGCCGGAGCAACGGCAACCAGCTTCCAAGCATATTCCGCGACGGTGAGCGCGATCCGTTCCTGTCGCTGCATCGCGAGGTGAACCGCCTGTTTGACGACGTTTTCCGCGGCTTCGACAGCCGGTTGCCGTCTTTTGGCGGTGTCTCCGCCCTCGGCGCCGGTTGGCCGAGCGTCGAAATCTCCAACGGCGAGAAGGAGATCAAGGTGATGGCCGAGGTGCCTGGCCTCGAACAGAAAGACATCGAGGTCCTGCTCGACGACGGCGTGCTGACGCTGAGAGGCGAGAAGCGCTCCGAGACGGAGGACAAGGATAGGCAGTTCTCCGAGCGCTATTACGGCCGCTTCGAGCGCCGCATCCCGGTCGGCTACGAGGTCAAGGAAGACGAGGTGGATGCCCGCTTCAAGAACGGCGTGCTGACCGT
The DNA here is from genome assembly GCF_020165215.1 of Mesorhizobium sp. CA15. Lineage (NCBI taxonomy): Bacteria > Pseudomonadati > Pseudomonadota > Alphaproteobacteria > Hyphomicrobiales > Phyllobacteriaceae > Mesorhizobium > Mesorhizobium sp. CA15. Next base: position 69,236 of record NZ_JAIUHQ010000013.1, on the reverse strand, counting down.
CACCTTGCCGAAGAGCGAGAAGGCGCAGTCGCAGGTCAAGCGCATCGACATCAAGAGTTGATGCACCGACGCGGGAGGTCGGCCGATCCGCCTCCCGCGTCGACTCTCATAGAGCCACGGCAACCGGATGCTCGCGCAAGCAACTCCACTCGGTCGATCATGGCGGCCGAGGAAGAGAAAATTTATTCGGCGGGAGCTTCTTTTTTCCGTCCAGAAGTCTTCGCATCGCTCATCTGAATGATGACAAGCAGCTCGCTGTCTTTCCCTTCTGCTGCGCATGCTTTCAGCACCTATCCGGAGAGAAAGCTAACATATGTTAGGAACGGGAGAGGGGCTCACCTAGCGCGGATCCGCATCAGATTGGGACCGGCGATAACCTTAATTTTGGTTTCCTTTGCACAGGCTTCCCGAACGGAAGGTAACGCGATAGATTAGTAATTCGTTAAGTACGCCCGGGGGCGAGCGTAAAAGATGTGTCGTCGAGCGTAAGGGATGTGCCGTGATGAATTTCAAGTCTCTGATCAAGCGGGCCGAGGACGTCGATAAGGAATTTCAGGAACTCCAATCGGATCTGGCGGAGGCGTTCGAGGACGTTCTCAAAGATGACGAACAGCCGCCGTCGGAAGACGACGCCGTCGCCGGTCGGGAACTGGTGGCAAGCGACGAGAATCCGCCGGCCGAAGAGCCGTCCGACGCATCGGCATCGCGGCTGACACCGCATACCCAGACGCGGCTGGCCGCCCTGGAGGCCGTCACCGGGCTTTTCCGGGACGGGCAGGGTCATCTGCAGGAGATCGAGGCAAAGCTGGCGGAGATCGCCACTGCGCATCATATGACGCGCGAAGTCCTCAACGTCTTCCATCGCGACGTGTTGCGCTCCAACGAGCTGGAGCTGGCAAACCTCGCTCTCACCGCCGAACACAAGACATTGTCGGAACAATTGCTTGACGCCGCCCGCCGGCAGCGCGAACGCGACGGCGCGGCCGAAGCGTGGCAGCAGCGCGAGGCGAGCCTCGTCCAGGACCGGGAGCAGCTGCGCTCGGCGCTTGCGGCGGTGCGCCTGGAGCTGGTGGAGATGGGCAATGAGACCGCCAGGCGCGAGACGGAGTTCGGCGAGATCGTCAAAGCCCTGACGGCCAAGACCGTCGAAGTCGACAGGCGCGGCGCCGAGAACAAGCTGCTGCGCGAAAAGCAGGTCGGCCTTTCGGTCGATCTGGAGCAGGCGCAAAAGCGCGAGGCGGAGGCCCGGCACAAGTTCGACGAGTTCGCGGCAACCCACGCCAGCGAGACCGCCCACATCGCCGAGCTGATGGCTCAAATCGGCAACCACGAAAAGGAAGAAACCCGGCTGCAGAAAGCCCTCGAGGCAGCGCAGGCCAGGCTTGCCGAAACAATCGAGGCGGCGCGGATCGCCGAGAGCGACAGCACCGCCGAATTGGCGCGCAGCCACGCGGAAATGCGCGGTTTGCGTGCCGAGATCCAGGACCTGCAGTCGCGTCTGGACAAGGTCTCGACCGACAATGGCGAAGCCACGGCCGAGATCACCAGCCTAAAGGCGCAGCTGAACGACGCCGTCACCGAACGCCAGATTGCGGAGAAAAGGCTCGCCGTTCTCAAGGACGAGAGCGAAGCCGACAAGAAGAACCTGTCCGAGGTCAGCACCAATTTCTCACGGCTTTCGCTGCAGCAGGCGTCGGAGCAGATCCAGCTCGATATCCAGAAGCAGGAATGCGAGGATTTGCGCGCCGAAGTCGAAGCGCTCAACGCCCGCATCCGGGAATTGCTGCCTTATGAGCGCCTGCATCGGGTGACCGACGCAAGGTCGCGCATGGATGCCGCGCCTCAAACCAACGGGATCATCGCGGAAGCGGCGCGCCCCGTCGCGCGGCGCGTTTCTCGGCGCAACATGCGGGCGAACGGAGGCTGAGGGTTTCGAGCGGCTCGGCTTCGACAGCGCCGGCCCGCTCTATCTCTATGGTTTGAAACCGCTCCACTTCGAGAGCCGCTGCGCTTTCCTGGAATTGCCCTGGCGGACTATTTCCCAGTCATGTCGTCGGCAAGGTCCTGCGCCTGCTTGAGCAGCGCCGGGAAGGACGGGTCGCCGGGCAGGCGCTGGGCCATGCAGGCGCGGTAGTCGGCGTCGCCCTTTTCCCAGGCGGCGTTGGCGGGATCGGAGACCTGCGGATCGTCCTGGTCCGAACCCTGGTCGGCCTGCTGGGCTTTCTGCGCGGCGGCGTCGGCGGCTGCCCAGATTGAATCGCAGGCCGCGATCTTCGGCACGGCGGGCGAGGCGGGTGCCTCGGCAATCAGCACGCGGTCGCCTTTGACGACCGCCACGACGACGTGCTGGTCGTAGATCGGTCCGACATCCTGGGTCCAGCCGCCGAGCCGCGCGACCACCGCATCGGCGCTGTCGGGCTTCTTCAACGAAAAGTCGAGCGTGCCCGAAAATGCCGCGTCGCTGCCGATGGCCTGGGTGTAAAAACTGTCGAGCTTCAACGCCGCTCCGATGTCGGCGGGCAGCTTGAAATCCGCTTCCGCTTCGGACGATTTGGACTTGAGCCAGCGCTCGGTCAACCCGCGCGTCGAGGCGACGATGCTTGGGCCGTCGTCGCTCTGCGCATATCGCAGCCCGTCCAGCATGCCGTAGCCGATATCGGAAGCGTTGAGGCTTTGAACATTGATGGTACCGGTCGCCGGAAAGCCTTTGACGGAGAGCGGACCGAGGATGGCGGCGAGGCGCTGCTGGAGGTCGGCCAGCGCCTTCTCGTTCTGGGCATCGATAGTTTCGATCGCCGTATTGGCGCTTTCCTGCGCGGTGATATCGGCGATCGCCTTGTCGCGCGCGGCGATATAATCATCTTCCGGCGAAGCGGCATATGCCGCGTTGCCCGCCAGCGCAATGAGAAGCGTCAAGACCAACCGCATGCTGCAACCCCAAATTAGCGATCATAGCCCTTGCGAGCCATCGCCCGACTTGGCGGCTTTTGCGTGGCGGAAATCATGGAGAGCCAAATCTTTATTCCGCCTTGCGCTTCTCCACCTCGGCCTTCCTCAGCAAGAACCGCTGGATCTTGCCGCTCGGTGTCTTCGGCAGTTCGCTGACGAACTCGACTTCGCGCGGATAGGAATGCGCAGACAGCCGCTTCTTCACATGCTGGGCGAGTTCCTCGGCTAGCGCCTCGCTGCCCTTGAAGGCGGGCGCCAGCACTACGAACGCCTTGACGATCTCCGTGCGCTGCGGATCGGGCACCCCGACGACGGCCGCCTCGTTGACCGCCGGATGCTCGATCAGCGCGCTTTCGACATCGAACGGTCCGATGCGGTAGCCGGACGAGGTGATGACATCGTCGGCCCGCCCGATGAAGAAGACCGAGCCGTCCGTCTCATATTCCACCGTGTCGCCGGTGCGGTAGTAGCCGCCCGCGATCGCCGGCGTTTCCGCCTGGTGGTAGCCGTCGAACCAGCTCAGCGGCGAGTTGGCGATATCGACCGCCAGCACGCCGGGTTGGTTGGGGCCGAGTTCGTTGCCTGCCTCGTCCAGCACCACCATGCGGTAGCCGGGCATGGCAAAGCCGGCCGAGCCGGCGCGGACCGTATGCGCCAGACCATGATGGTTGTTGACCATCATGCCGTTCTCGGTCTGGCCGTAATGATCGTGGATCGGCGCTGCAAGATGCGCGTCGAACCAGCGGATCACCTCCGGATTGAGCGGCTCGCCGGCGCTGCTCACCACGCGCAGCCTGCCCTTGACGCGGGCCGCGGCCTCGGGCCCTTCCGCCATTAGCAGGCGATAGGCTGTCGGCGAGCCGGCCAGGCTGGTGACGCCCAGACGCTCGATGATGTCGTAAGTCGATTTCGCGTTGAAGGCGCCTTCGTGGAAGGTGGTGGCGATGCCGAGCTGCAAAGGCCCGGTGATGGCGTAGTAGAGCCCATAGGCCCAGCCGGGATCGGCGATATTCCAGAAGATGTCGTCGGGCCGAAGCCCGATCGCGTCGCGCATATAGGCGCCGAAGGCAAGCAGCGCGTTGAGCGGCACCGGCACCCCCTTCGGATGTCCTGTCGTGCCGGAAGTCGACATCATCATGAACAGGTCGGTGCCCTTGCGCATGACCGGCTCGCAATCGGGGGAGGCAGCCGCGAGCGCCGCGCGGAAATCGACGTCGCCGGCGGGCAGCGTGTCGCCGGGGCCAAGAATGGTGGCGATGCGCGGACGGTTTTCCACCTCGTCGAGCTTGGCGTGGTTTGCGGGGTTGGTCACCACCAGCTTCGCCTTGCTGTAGTTCAGGCGATGCTCGATGGCCTTCGGCCCGAAAGCGGTGAACAGCGGCTGGTAGACCGCGCCGACCCGCCACGTACCGAGGATCAGCGCCACCAATTCGGGAATGCGCGGCAGCATGCCGGCGACGACGTCGCCGGGACCGACGCCGAGACCTTTGAGCAGGGTGCCGACGCGGCCCGCCATGTCGGCCAGATCGTCGAAGGAGTATTCACGCAATTCACCGGCAGCCGAGATCGCGCGCAGCGCCAGCCGGTTTTCGCCGGTATAGCGGCCGCAGCATTCGACATAGGCGTTGATGCCGGTCGCCGGATCGCCGTGGAGGCGTGCGATCTCGTCCTCGATGCGGAATTGCGCAACGGCATCCTCATAGCGCGGCAGCGCCGCTGGCGTGTCGGTCATGGCAATCCTCCTCGGCGGCGGATCATCTCCCCATGATCGCCGCCGGAGGAGATTGCATGAAAGGAGGGCGCTGGTCGATTGCGGCAGCGTCTTTCTCCCCGTTTTACGGGAGCTCCTTATCCACGCTTCCGATAAAGGCTCAGCGTTATCTCCTTGCCCACGCCCACGGGCGTCAGCATGAAATAATCATAGACCATGATTTCGCCGCTCGGACCGACCATCCGCTTCGACAAGATCGGCGCTTCCTCGACCCGCATCTCAGCCCATTGGCGCGCGAAGTCGGGGCTCAGCGCCTTGAGTGGATCGAGCACGGCGCGGATGTCGGCAGCAGACGCGTATTCGACGGTCGCGGCGCGGAATTGCGCGATCGCCGAGCGAGCTACCACTTCCCAGTCGGCGAACAGGCCGCGCCAGGCCGGATCGAGGAAGAACCGCGCCAGCAGGTTGCGCCTTGCGGGATCCTCCTGATCGAAGCCGCCGAACAAATCCGCCGCCTCGTCGTTCCAGGCAATGAAGTCCCAGGCGCGGTTGAGCGCATAGGCCGGGTTGGGCGAGAGCGTGGCGAGCAATCCGACAATGCGCGGATCGGGCGAGGGGCCTTCGAGCGGCGTCGCCTCAGGCCGCCATTCCGGCTTTGCGAGCTTGAACAGGTGCTGGTGTTCCACAGGCACGAGGTCCAGCACGTCGGCGAGCGCATTGAGCACCTGCGCGGAAGGATTGGCCTCGCGGCCCTGTTCGAGCCACGTATACCAGGTGGCGCTGATCCCTGCGAGCAGCGCGACTTCCTCACGCAGCAGCCCGCTTGCGCGCCGTCGCGTGCCGGTGCGGATGCCATGCCCTGACGGCTCGACGCGTTCGCGCATGGCGCGCAGGAAGCGGCCGAGTTCCTTACGCCTTTCCATCTCGGTGGTCTGTTCCAGCATGCTCGTGCCTCGAAGGGGGTGGCGACGCTACTAGCAGCGCCGCTCATCTTGTACCACCTTGCTACCAGTATAATAAGGCGCATCGACAATCACGCCGCGTCGGAACGCGGCGCCAGACAAAGGATTCCGCAAATGAATGCGCTGAAAAACATCAGGAATATCGACTACACCGTCATCTTCGCTCGCGACATGAAGGAGATGCGCCGTTTCTATGAGGACGTGATGGGCTTTCGCGCCCATTCCAGCCTGGGCGAGGGCTGGATTGCCTACCAGGTCGGCTCGTGCCTCCTGGCGCTCACCGAGCGTGGCGTGATGTTCCATGACGCGCCGACGCCTGCGGGCGCGCTCTCCGTGCAACTCGCCTTCCGCGTGACGGCCAGCCAGGTTGATCAATGTGCCGAGACGTTGCGTGAGAAGGGCGTGGCGATCGAAAGCGGGCCGACCGACCGGCCCTGGGGCCATCGCACGCTTTTCTTTCGCGATCCCGATGGCAATGTGCTGGAGATTTACGCGGATATCTAGCCTTGCGGCAGTTGAATGCCTTGCGTCAAGCTGCTCGTCGACTTCTACGAGACAGTCACGGGCATCAAGCTCACGGTCTACACCGAGGATTTCGCCGAGCTGCTTGCTTCACGCCGGTGACGGCGGAGGCGATTGCGAAGCTCAAGCGGTGAGAGTTCCGAGTTCCCAACACGGCGTAAGGCGGTATGCGGTTGACCACATCGACCATCCGGCCGATAGGGACGGCGAACCAGAGAACCGCAATGACCACTAATCTCAAACAGCCGGCCGCCCCCGACGCCGCCTGGCAAGCCGACATCCGCGCCGGCGTGCGCCATGTCCGCGACCTCGCGTCGCTGCCGCTTTCGGCCGCCGAGCGCGCCGTCATGCAAGAAGCCGCGACCGCGCACAAGGTGCGCGTGCCCAAACCCTATCTCGATCTTATCGACTGGAGCGACCCCAACGATCCGATCCGCGCCCAGGCGATCCCGTCGCCGGGCGAGCTCGTCGCCACCGAAGGCGAGCTCGACGACCCGATCGGCGATCATGCCTTCAGCCCGGTGCCGCGCCTGACGCACCGCCACGCCGACCGCGTGCTTTTGTTCCCGACCTATCAATGCGCGGTCTATTGCCGCTTCTGCTTCCGCAAGGAATCGCTGACCTCGATCGGCCGCGGCTACACAAGCGAAGCGCTGGAGCCGGCATTGGCCTACATCGCCGGGCACCCGGAAATCCGCGAGGCGATCCTGACCGGTGGCGATCCGCTGTCGCTGCCGGACAAGGCGCTGGCCGAGATCCGCGCCCGGCTGGAGGCGATCCCGCATCTCAGGCTTCTGCGCATCCACACCCGCGTGCCCGTGGCGCTGCCGTCGCGCATAACCTCCGGCTTGGTCGAGGCGCTGCAGGGCCGGCTGATGGTGACGGTTGTCACGCACTTCAACCATCCGCGCGAGCTCACCGCCGAAGCCGAGGCGGCCTGCCGCACGATGCGCCAGGCAGGTTTCGTGCTGCTCAACCAAAGCGTTCTCCTCAAAGGCGTCAACGACAAGGTCGAGGTGCTGGAGGAGCTCTGCCGCGAGCTGATGTACCGTCTCGGCGTAAAACCCTATTACCTGCACCACGGCGACCTCGCGCGCGGCATGGCGCATCGCCGCACGACGATTGCCCACGGCCAGGCGCTGGTCGCGGAACTGCGCCGGCGCTTATCCGGAATCTGCAATCCGACCTATGTCATCGATCTGCCGGATGGCGGCGGCAAGGTGCCGCTGGCGGCGAGCCATATCGAGGGGCGGGACGGCGAAACGTGGCGCATTCGCGGCCAGGACGGGAAGGCGAGGAGCTACAGCGAGGTGGTGGCGGACTGCTGAGTGCCCGCATGCCGCTCGGGCGCGGCCCGGCCGCCTCGTTGGGGCATTCTGCCGGGCCTGACCGGCCGCCGCCGGCTGCGAGTCCGAGGCGTGGGACTGCCATGTGAACGACCTGCTTTTACTCCTCTGTTTGCACGATGCGGCGTCGTAGCAAAGGCGCGACACTGTCATCGATCCGTTTGGATCATCGTAAAGTCCCTTAGCTGCCTAGTCCCCAGCTGGGTTCACCTAGCGATCCTCTCGAAGCCCCGCGTGCTCCTCCCCGGAGCACGCGGGGCCTTCGTTTGTTACCGCCGGGTCGCAACATCGCCCTCTTGCTGTGGGAACCGGATTCCGCGCCTCGCATTCTATCAGCGGGGACTAAAGGAGTTCGGCATGAAGGCTTTGTTGGGAATTGTCGGCGGCTTCGTGCTGACCCTTGCCGTGTTCGCCAGCGGGCTCGCCTTCGCCACCTGGCTGCTCGCCGCCAAGCCAGTGCGCCAGGCGACCCCGGCGATCGGCGTTTCCGAGCTCTGGACCAAGGACGCTCAGCCGGTCGATCCGCAAAAGCAGAATCTTCAGCGCATTCCCGCCCAGCAGGCTGCCGTCGCGCCCGCCCCAGGGGGCGAGCCGGCCAAGACCGACAGCGCAGTGCAGACGGCGACGCTCGCGGCGCCGACCGCACCCGCGCAGCCGCAGCAGTTGCAGCCCACGACCGCTCAGCCGAACCAGCCCGCGGCCGAGCCTGACGCGACCCAGCCTTCCCAGCCGGCTCCGGCCGATCGGCAGGCCGAGCAGCAATTGCCCGTGGCCCATCTGCAATGGTGCTCGGCCCGCTATCGCAGCTACCGTCCGGCGGAAAACAGCTACCGCGCCTACAGCGGCGAGCTGCGCCCTTGCATCTCACCCTATTACGACCCGATGGGCGACCGCACCGCCTCGACCGGCTCAAACGATCGGCAAGGCCAGGGTGGTCAAGCGGTAGCGGATGATCGGCAACCCGCCGCGGCCGATGATCAGACGAGCGACGACCAGGCCGAGATGGAAGGTTACGCCCCGTCGGGCGACGGCTACGTCACCACCTATGGCGGCCCGCCGGAAGAGATCTCGCCCGAGGCCGGGGCCGTGCGGGCACAGGGCCGGCAGATCTCGGCCGCCCATATCGACGATTGCTTCAGCCGCTACCGCTCCTACGATCCGCAGGACAACACCTACCAGCCCTTCGACGGCGGCCCGCGCCGCCAGTGCGAGTAGTGTTTCTGGCCCGCGACAGCGAAGAGGTGATCGCGAAGCGACCGGAGAGGGGCTGCGACACAGGCAGGTTCGCTCTAGCGCCCCCGCCAAACTCAGCCCACGACCTTCCCCGGATTCATCACATTGCCCGGATCGATCAACTCTTTGATCGCCTTCGCCAAATCCCGCTTAACCGGATTAGCATGCCGCTCATAGGCCTCGCGTTTCTCCAGCCCCACCCCATGCTCAGCTGAGAACGAACCGCCGGCCTCGCGCAGCCCCTCATAGAGCACGTCCTCGATCGCCTCATGCCGCTCATGTGGAACCGGCCCTTCGCAATTGAGGGAGATGTGCAGATTGCCGTCGGCGAGATGGCCGTAGACATAGGGCGCATATGAGGCGTCGAGCTTCTTCAGCCCCGCCTCGATGCGCGCTACATAGGCGTCCAGCGCGCCGGCCGGCACGGAGACGTCGAACGAGGGCGCCATAGGGTGCGCGCGCTCGATCTCAACAGTCTCCTCGCGCAGCCGCCACATCGCTGCGGCTTGGCCCTCGGAGCTCGCGACCAGCCCGTCGACGATGCCGACCTCTTCCCAGATCGCCGCCAGCCCGCCCTCGAGCGCGCTTCTCGCCGCCTCGATCGAGTCGGCGCCTAGGCCCAGCACCAGCAGACAGGGCGCATCGAGCGGCAGGCTGCCCGAGGCATAGTTCAGCGACCGCTGCATGAGGGACGCAAAATTACGCCACAGGATCTCGGCGGCGGTGAGCCTCGCGCTGGTCGAGGTCAAAAAATGCCGCACGATGTGCTGGGCGCTGGCCGCATTCGGCACGCCGACAAGCGCGGTGGCACTCGCCCCGGCCACCGGATCGAGCCGCAGCGCCACGCGGGTGACGATGCCGAGCGTGCCTTCCGCGCCGATGAAGAGATGCTTCAGATCGTAGCCTGCGCTGGTTTTCAACACCCGGGTGAGATCGCAAAACAACCGCCCGTCCGGCAGCACGGCCTCCAAGCCAAGCACGCGGTGGCGCATTGTGCCGTTGCGAAAGGCCATGATGCCGCCGGCGTTGGTGGAAACCATGCCGCCGATCGTGGCGCTGCCGCGCGCGGCAAGGTCGATGCCCGGGTCGAGCCCATGCTGGGCTGCCGCCTCCTGCAGCGCGCCCAGCGTCACGCCCGCCTGCACGATCGCCACGCGCGTGAACGGATCGATGTCCTCTATTCTGTTAAGCCCGCCAAGGTCGCAGATCACCTGCCCTTGGGAAGTGGCTGCTCCGCCCGCCAGCCCGGTGCGCCCGCCCTGCGCGACAAGACTGATGCCACGCTCCGAACAGAATTTCACCAGCGCCGCGACCTCTTCGACATCGCGCGGACGCACCAGAGCCGAGGCGCCGAAATTGCGGGTGTCGAAGCCAGGATCGCGCGAGGCGAGCTCGGCGGCGTCCCAGATGGTGGCGTTGGGGAGGGCGGCGCGGAGAGAGGGGAGGAGGGCCATGAAATGGATCCGGCGTCGGACGTGAAGCTCGTCCTATAGAGGAACCGCAGCCCGGGAGTCACGCCGGCACGCCCATCGAATCGCCCGGGTCCACAACCATACCGGCTCGGTTCAGGAACATTCCGCGTTTGGCGGAGTTGACAGGACGGCCCGCTCGTTTGAGGCCACACCGGTTCATGGCGGGCTTCGGGAGGAAGCTATGATCCATGCCACCCCTTCACTTCATGTTTCTCGCCGCGGCGCATTGCAAATTGGTCTTGGAGCGACGCTCGCTTCAGCGACCGGCGTCGCCCCCGTTTCGCCTGCTTTCGCACAAGATGACATAAAGGACGAAGACATTTTCCGGTTCGCGCTGAACCTGGAATATATGGAGGCCGAATACTACCTCCGGGGCACCACAGGAAAAGGCATCGACGATTCAGATGCCGGTTCCAAGCCCGGCGACGTCGTCGGCGGCAAGAAGGTTCCCTTCGAAACACCCGCACTGGCTGAATTTTTGCGGGAAGTCGCGGAAAATGAACTTGCCCATGTCAGGTTCTACCGCAAGACCCTGGCGTCGAATGCGGTGGACCGGCCGGCGATCGATTTTGATGCCGGCTTTGCCGCGGTCGCCAAGGCGGCCGGGCTCGGTGCCGACTTCGACCCCTTCGGCAACCAGATGAACTTCGTGCTTGGCGGCATGCTGTTCGAGGATGTCGGCGTCACCGCCTACGCCGGTGCGGCAACCGTCCTGAAGAACAAGGAATTCCTGGCAGCCGCGGCTGGAATTCTCGCGGTCGAGGCCTACCACATGGGGATGGCGCGGTCGTCGCTCTATCGCATGGGCGAGAAGGCCTGGAAGGCGGCGAATGCGATTTCCGACGCACGCGACAAGATCGACGGGCCCGATGACAAGGACCAGGGCATTCGCGTCGACGGCAAGGCCAACTTCGTTCCTTCAACGCCCGATGCGATTGCCTTCACAAGGACGCCGCAGGAGGTGCTGCGCATTGTTTATCTGACCGACCAATCGGGTGTCAGCAAGGGCGGCTTTTACCCGAACGGGATGAACGGAACGCTCAAGAGCACCTAGCCGCGAGGATGGAGCCGGTCACGATGACCTACAACCCGCGCTGCGCAGCATTGGTCGCTGGCCATCCGATATCGTCTCGACGGGGCGCGCGATGAACGTCAGCAGCGAAGCGACCAGATCGTTTTGGATGCTCGACGCCAGCTTGCCCGGCGCTCCCCGCCTCGAGCAAGACGAGCATTGCGACGTGGCCGTCGTTGGAGCCGGCATCGCCGGGATTTCGATTGCCTATGAACTGGCGCTGGCAGGGCGCAAGGTGGTGCTCGTGGATCGCGGCCCGTTGCTCGGAGGCATGACATCGCGCACGACCGCCCATCTGGCGCCGATCTGCGACGATGGCTTGAGCGCGCTGATCGACATGCGCGGCGAGGCTCTGGCGCGCGGATTTCAGGAGAGCCAGCAAGCCGCCGTCAACCGCATCGAGCGGCACGTTGCCAGCCTGGAGATCGACTGCGATTTCCGGCGGCTGGACGGCTTCCTTTTCCCGGCCGCATGGATGGACGAGAAGCAGGCCGCCAGAGAATGCAATAAGGAGTATGCGGCTGCGGCTAAGATCGGCGCCGAGGCTGAACATGGCAAAGGCGTGCCTCTCAAGGGTCATGAATCGGCGCCCATCCTGCGCTACCCCGGACAGGCCACCTTCCACCCGCTGAAATATTTGCGCGCCCTGCTGGCTGATTTCGAGAAGCGAGGCGGCAAGGCATTCGCCGACAGCGCCGTCATCGAGATCGAGGAGGGGGAGCAGATTTGCCTGAAATGCGACGGCGACTACACCGTCACGGCTTCGAACGCGGTGTTTGCCACCAATTCCCCGATCAACACATGGGTCAAGATCCATAGCAAGATGGCGCCTTACCGCACCTATGCCATGGCTTTCGAGATCGCCAGGGGAACCCTCCCGGATGCCCTCTACTGGGACATGGACGATCCCTATTATTACGTCCGCCTCAATCCCGGCCCCGGCAAGACGGACTGTCTCATCGCCGGCGGCCGCGATCACAAATCGGGCGAAGCGGATGACGGCGAGGCACGCTTTGCCGCGCTTGAAGCATGGATCAGGGCATTGGTACCCGATCTTGGCGCAGAAAGAGCGCGGTGGTCCGGTCAGGTTCTCGAAACGATCGATTATTGCGGTTTCATCGGCCGAAGCCCCGGCAACGGCAACGTCTTCATGGCCACCGGCGATTCCGGCCAGGGCATGACGCATGGTGCATTGGCCGGACTGCTGATCCGCGATCTGATCGTGGACGGATCAAACCCCTGGGAAGCCGTCTACGCCCCCGACCGGAAGCCGCCCGCCGCGCTCGCGCACTACGTCAATGAGAACCTTACAACAGTGAAGAACCTCGCCGGCTACTTGCTGCCCGGTGAGGTCAAGTCGGCCGACGACCTCAAGCCTGGCGAAGGCGGCATCCTTCAGGACGGCTTGAGCAAGTTCGCCGTATGCCGCGACCGCGACGGCAAGCTGCACCGGCATTCGGCCAGTTGCACGCATCTCGGCTGCCTCGTGCACTGGAATTCGACCGAGCAATGCTGGGATTGCCCCTGCCATGGCTCGCAGTTCGCGCCGGACGGTACGGTGCTCAACGGCCCTGCCATCCGCGGCTTGGCCCGGCCGGAGGGTCGCGGATCTCGCGCGGAGCCCAAGGTGGCGTCCGGAGAGTGACCTGTAGCGGTTCACCCTTTAACGCAAACGCCTCGGAGGAAGCGGTGGCCGGACGACCATATAGCCGCTATGTGCCCGGATTTTCGGTGGCTTTTTTCTGGCCAAGCCTGTCGTCGTGTAGACGGCTTTGGTTGTGGCCGATAGGAGTGAAAAAATAATTCCGGGGAAGCTCAAAAATGTTTGGGTGAAATAATCCGAAGATTTTAGGCGAGCGCCTAGAAATCGATTTACCGCTGTTTCAGGCTCGGACCCGAGATTTCTATTTACCCGGAAAAAAAATAATAGACGTGTAAGTCTTGCTTTGAGCGCAATTGAGGCGCATACAAAAAGTGTTGATTTGGTTGAGTTTGGCTTTCGCCCCGTCGGAGCCGCGCCAATCCTTTCCGAATTTTCGACAGCGAAGCGTTGCGCCGGTCCGGCGCGGCAGCTTGCTCGTTTGAACCCTGGAACGACGCAGGGCGCTGACCACGGATGTACTGGCAGCACCGCAAATCGTTCCAGCGGTTCGACTGAATAACGCGGAAGTCCATCCTAGCATGTTTTCACGGGAAAGCTGCAATCGTGGCCATTCGCATCGCGTCCATCGTCGTCGTCTGCTTCGGCTCTCCTTGGTGCTGCCGCGCTTCAGACGCGCCGCGACCGCAGAGTATCTACCGATCTCGACGAGGAGGCCCGGAAGGGTCTTTCCCGCGACGCAACGCGGCCTCTTTCATTCACCTGCCGGCGATCCTCCGCCCAATGGGGTTCGCACGGTAAAAGCATCGATCAACCGGCCTCTCTCGAGGCGGCGCTCGAAGACGACCGGAGACCATCATGACAAGCCTTATGCAGCGCAACACACGGCCGATACGGCACGGCGCCCCGCCGCGCTTGTTCGACATCGGACAAGCGGTGCGTCTGAAGGGAGATTTCCGGACATTGACCGCGGAAGTCTACCACGTCACCGGCACGCTGCCGCCAAAAGAAAACTCGCCGCAATACCGCATCCGCAGCGACACCGAACCGCATGAGCGCGTGGTGACCGAGGATAGGCTGGAATCGGCCGGAACCCCGGCCTCGGATCCCGGCCTGATGCTGATCGAAAGGACGTTCGGACATGGCCAAGGGACGGCAACGCTCCAATCGCGAAATGAGGACGCCGAAGCAGGGAAGAATTCCGACCAGGCCTGAGAGCCCGTTCAATCAAGGCGCCGGCCTCGGCGCGAAGGGATCGATGCCGCGCGGCGGGTCTCGATGAAGGTCGTGATCGAATTCTATCGCACGCGCGTCAGCGATGACGCGCATGCCGTCATCGGCCGCGAGACGGTGCTGGCAACCGATCTCGACGATGCAATCGAGATCGCGCGGCTTTTGGCGAGGACGCTGAACATGCCGCAGTGGCCGGATGCGGTCACGATCTCCGAAGCTGACGGCGCGGCGCTTTATTCGGAGATTATCGCCGCGCAGGAAGGCGAGGAAAGACAGGTATGAACAGGTCCATTGCCAAGGGCGAGACCGAGGCGGGCCACAAGGCCGTATCCGGCTGTTCCCCAAACAACAGAGGCTTGTCGGGTCACGCCTTCAGGGATCATCAATACGGCCGCCGCGTCGAAGCGGATCATTCCTGGACCGTCTACCATGTCTTCACCGGGATTCCGGCGCATGTCGACGGCGCTCCGATGGTCGGGCTGACGCGTGCGCATGCGACGACGAGCATGCTGAATCTCAACCGTCGCAACGTCGAGGCTCGAAAGGAATGGAATAGAACCCGGCAGGCACCAGCTGAACACCCTGAAACACGGGTGGGCAACTCATGACGCTCGCCTTTCCAAATCCCAGCCGGAGTTTCGATCAAACGCGCCGCGCCGTCTGCTTCATTGGCCATGATGGTATGTTCCAGGTCCGCTTCTTCGTCGAGGTCGAGGTCCTTGGGACATTTGGCGATGCTGGGGGCAAGGAAACGGCCGAGATGGCATATCTTTCGGCATTCGACGCCTTGCGCAGTTCCATCCAGGATGCCGCCAGCAAAGCATATGCGCGCGAGCGCCGAAACTCCTACACGCTCACGGCTTCCGGCTTCCGATAGGCAGGAAGCCGATGTCGCAGGGAAAACCCGCAGCCGCGAATAGCCTTAGCCCTGGCTGCTACAAGAAAGGACAATGCCGATGCGTTCCATGAAAACCCCCGAGGCGCCGCCCGCCGCGATCAAGCCGATCGTCAGTCCCTCAAGCATCATGTCCGCGCGGCTGACGGTCAGGAAGGACGAGGCAGCAAGGCGCAAGCTCGCCGACACTGACGGCACCTTGCGGCGGGCACGTCAGATCGCAGAACGCAATCGCCTGATTTGACATGATGGCCGCCTGACAAGTGCCTCTTGCTTGGGCCTTATGTCTCGCGAACTGTCTTTCCCGCTCCTGGGCATGTCCAAATCCCAAGGCGCAAATTGCCTAAACCGGAAAAAACACCATGGCGATGAAACCCAACTACCGATACGAGCGCAGCAAACGCGATCAGGCGAAGGCGGCAAAGAAAGAGGCGAAGCTCGCGGCCAAGGTGGCGAAAGAGAAAGTGGTGGATCCGGAAGACGAGCGGGAGGGGAGCACTGATAACGGATAATGTCGCGTTAGGCAGGCCGGCCTTGGAACCGCAATGACACAACGAGAGTCCGATCACTTCGAAATCGATGTGGAGTGCCCGCGGTGCCATCACCAGGCGAAAACGCGTGTTGGCTGGATACGCGCTCACACCCAGATGGAGTGTGAAAATTGCGGCGAGATCATCGACATCGAAAGTAAGAATTTCAGACCGCGCGAGCAGCCTTAAGGCGTCACAAGAATGGCCGCCTCGCGGGCGGCTGCTATGAACGCCTTGCGCGCGAATGAAGCCGGTCGGCGCCCGCTGTTTACATCCGTGCAGGCCTGAATGGCTGCGCGGTACTTGTCGCTTCGCTTGCCGCGCCATCTTCGAAGCAGGAAGTCCAGGCAGGCGGCGGCATCGCCGATTGCCTCCCGTCCGCCGGCCGGATCAACGATGATCGTCACCGACTGGTCGAATTTTTCATTTGCCATCACTGCGCTTAGGCTGCGGCGCGCAACATGGCAAGCACTGTTTGTGGGACTATCGGACGGGCGAACGGGAAGCAGCTTGAATGACGCGAGATCTAGGCAGTCGGCGGGAAACCAGCCGCAAGCAAAAGCTTCGTTCGCATGCAAGACCAAGGAGAGGCTCCTGGACAGCCCGACCTACTCAGCAAGAGATCAAGCCGGACTGTCCTCGCCGCACCAGCGAGATCGTATCGTGCGCCTTTGTTTCCTGTCTGGCCAGCAAAACCGCAGCAAATGAGAGCCGTTGAGCTGCCGACCGCGACTTGTGCAGAGGTCCGATCGCCGATCAGCAATTCGCTTCTCTATCTGCTGCTCGCCCAGATCGAGCAGCCGACTTTCTGTCCCGTCGCCGGGTCCCGCGCGGTCTTCGCGAACACCCGCCTCAGACCCGCCCTGTTGGATGCGACCTCCTTGCTTGCGAGGTAGGTCGGGTCGCCGACTTCCCAGTGGTA
The DNA here is from genome assembly GCF_020165215.1 of Mesorhizobium sp. CA15. Classification (NCBI taxonomy): domain Bacteria; kingdom Pseudomonadati; phylum Pseudomonadota; class Alphaproteobacteria; order Hyphomicrobiales; family Phyllobacteriaceae; genus Mesorhizobium; species Mesorhizobium sp. CA15. The sequence continues at coordinate 52,789 of NZ_JAIUHQ010000013.1, read as the reverse complement.
GCGCGTGTTGGCAGGCGCCTGCTTCCAAGTGAATTTCGAGCGGTAGGCCACCTGGCCTGGCGCGGTGTTGTCGAACCGGCAGTCGATGGTCGCCGGCATCATTCCCTTGGCGCTCATCGCGCTGACGACCTTGTCAGCGTCGGCGGTCGTCAGCCATTGGTCTGTGCTGCTCGTCTGGTATGCGTCTATTCCGCTCGGCTGGTGCGTCATGCATCCTGCAAGCACCATCAGGACTGCCATTGCGGCACCTGTCTTGCCTGCTCGCTTGCTGTCTAGCCGGTCAATGCCCATGCCCGTCTCCTCCCTGAAGAGAGTGGAAAGTTCCGGGCAAGAAGATGGTCCGCGCGCGTCGCTTCGTATATTAGGCGCTTCACACGCCTGGCTTGTCGGAGCCTCGATCTTCGGCGAATTGCGGGGCGGCGGCTGGTCTTGTGACCGCCCGGCCACAGCAGTTAGCCGCGTCAGCTATTAACGGCTCCAATCCCTAAAATTAACCTTTTGTTAACCATTAGCCCGGCACCCTTTAACCATTGAGTAAGGATTCGCCGGACGTGACCTTCGCCGCCCCTTTGCACAACAAATCGATCCGCTTTCGCGCCCGTTCTTTCGTCGCTTTCACGCTGACGCCGGAAGCGCCGATCGCCGACTGGCTGGAGGGGTTGGATCACTGGATCGCCAATTCGCCCGGCTATTTCAACGGCCGCCCGGTGGTGCTGGATTTGAACACCTTGCAGCCGGGGCCGGAGGAGATCGCAGCACTTGTCGGCGTGCTCGGCTCGCGCGGCATCCGCGTTTATGCCATCGAGCTCGAAGGCGCCGAGCTCGGGTCTGAATTGCCGCCGCTCTTGGCCGCCGCCAAGGAGGCGACCGCCGAGGGGCTGCTTGGCCGGGCCGCGCGCAAGGCGCGGGCGGAAGAGCTGGAAATGGCCGTCGCCGGGGAGCGGGCCGAGGTGACCCGGGAAACGATCCATGCGGCGGCGCCTGCCGAGGTTCTGCAGGCGACCGGTGATGAGCCGGTGGATCCCGAACTGGCAAGGCTGGAAGCGGTCAGGATCGAGCCGGCCCAGGCCGAACCGGAAAGGCCAGGGCAGGGCGCCGTGCCGGCGCCTGCCGCCGGCACGCTGATGATCAAGGCGCCGATCCGCTCCGGGCAGTCGGTCTTCCATCCGCATGGCGACGTGATCGTGCTGGGCTCGGTTGCGTCCGGCTCGGAAATCGTCGCCGGCGGTTCGATCCATGTCTATGGCACGCTGCGCGGTCGGGCGATCGCCGGCTCGGAAGGCAATATTTCGGCCCGCATTTTCTGCCGCAAAAACGAGGCCGAGCTGCTCGCCGTCGACGGCTGGTACACCACGGCCGAGGAGATGGAAGGCACCTCGCGCGGCAAGGCCGTGCAGGCCTTCCTCGACAATGATGCGTTGTGCGTGGTGCCGCTCGGCTGAGTTCTTGGCCGCAAGCTTCGGACCGGTTTCGCGTGCGAAGATTGTCGGTGCATGTCGCCCCAAGTGCAGCGGTCTTGGGAGAACGATGTGCACCAAAAGCGAAAGATCCCGCCGTGCCTGGCACGGCCAGAGAATAAAAACCGCCAATGGAGGCTGGATATATGGGCAAGGTAGTCGTGGTCACATCGGGCAAGGGGGGCGTCGGCAAGACAACCTCGACGGCCGCGCTCGGCGCCGCCGTGGCCAGGACAGGCAAGAAGGTGGCGCTGGTCGATTTCGACGTCGGCCTGAGAAACCTCGACCTCATCATGGGCGCCGAGCGCCGCGTGGTGTTCGACCTCGTCAACGTTATCCAGGGCACGGCGAAGCTTTCGCAGGCGCTGATCCGCGACAAGCGGCTGGAGACTCTCTACCTGCTGCCCGCCTCGCAGACGCGCGACAAGGACGCGCTGACCGAAGAGGGCGTGGCGGAAGTCATCGCCCGGCTGCGATCGGTGTTCGACTATGTTTTCTGCGACAGCCCGGCCGGCATCGAGCGCGGCGCCCAGCTCGCCATGCGCTTCGCCGACGAGGCGGTCATCGTCACCAATCCGGAAGTCTCGTCGGTGCGCGACTCCGACCGCATCATCGGCCTGCTCGACGCTCGCACCATGAAGGCCGAGCAGGGCGAGCTGGTGCAAAAACACGTGCTGGTCACGCGCTATGACGCGGCGCGCGCCGCGCGCGGCGAGATGCTGTCGATCGACGACGTGCTGGAGATCCTCTCGACGCCGCTGCTCGGCATCATCCCGGAAAGCCAGGATGTGCTGCGGGCCTCTAATCTCGGTTCGCCCGTCACGCTCTCGGAACCGCTCAATGGTGCCGCAAAGGCTTACCTCGAAGCGGCAAGACGCCTGGAAGGCGAGGACCTGCCGGTGGTCGTCCCCTTCGAACGCAAGGGCTTCCTCGACCGGCTTCTCGGAAGGAGGGCCGCATGAGCATCCTCGATCTCTTCAAGCGGCGCACCAGCGCGCCGGTGGCGCGCGAGCGGCTGCAGCTGCTGCTCGCCTATGAGCGCCAGAGCCGCGGCCAGCCGGATCTCGTCTCCATCCTGCGCGAGGAGATCATGGCGGTCATCGCCAAGCATGTCCAGATCGACCAGGACTACCTCCAGGTCTCGATGGACCGCGGCGCAACCATGTCGACGCTGGAGATCGACATCCAGATCCCCAACAAGAGTGCCGCGCCGCTCGCCATGGCGGGATAACGCCGGCGCATTTCTCTCCCTCGCCAAAGGCGGGGGAGAGGTGGCCGCGCAGCGGCCGAGTGGGGCCTGCGCTTACGCTTCGTCATCCTCGGCTTGACCCCAGGATTCACGGCGTTACCTTCGCGCGGCGGTCCAGAATTCCGTACGCGTTGCAACGCGTTAGCGCCATGGCATGACCCTGCGCGCGTCGCTTCGCTCCTTGCTCCGCGCCAGGATGACGAAGGCGTAAACCTCACTCTCTTGTCCCACCATCCGCCCCGTACTGCCTCACGACAGCGCGGTGCCCGCGCCCTATCTCCATTCCCGAACCAGGGATGGAGCCAGGATTGACCTCGACGCAGACCGCGAAGCCGGAAACCCATGTCGGCGCAATGCCCGTTCTGGGGCTGCTCGGCGCCATCCTGTCCGTTCAGGTCGGCGCCGCCTTTGCCAAGGGGCTGTTCCCGGTGCTGGGCTCGGAAGGCACGACCATGCTGAGGCTCGCCATCGGCGCGCTGATGCTGGCTGCGGTGCTGAGGCCCTGGAAGGTGCTGCCCTCGCGGAAAACCCTGCCTTGGCTCGCCGCCTACGGCATCACGGTCTGTGCCATGAACATGCTGTTCTACGCAGCGCTCCAGCGCATTCCGCTCGGCATCTGCGTGGCGCTCGAATTCACCGGGCCGCTGTTCGTCGCTATGCTCGGCTCCCGGCGCCTGCTCGACCTCGTCTGGGTGGCGCTGGCGATAACCGGCATCGTGCTGCTCTCGCCCTTTGCCGATGCCAGAAGCGGGCTCGATCCGCTGGGGGTGGTGCTGGCGCTCGCAGCGGGCGCCTGCTGGGGGCTCTACATCATCTTCGCGCAGAAGGCCGGCGCCGAGCTCGGCGTGCGCACCTCCGCCTATGGCATGGCGATCGCCGCTGTGCTGGCGCTGCCTTTCGGCTTCAGCGCAGCTCAACCCTATCTCGCCGACCCGCACATCATGGCGGGCGCGGCCGTGGTCGGCCTGTTCTCCAGCGCGCTGCCCTTCTATCTGGAAATGCTGGTGCTGGCGCGCATGCCGGCCAAGGTCTACGGCATGCTGGTTTGCCTGGAGCCGGCGGGCGGCGCGCTGACCGGCTTCCTGTTTCTGCACGAGAAGCTCAACCTATTGCAATGCGCGGGCGTCGCTGCCGTCATTGCTGCCGCCTTCGGCACGGCGGTCGCGGCGCGGCGGCCGGTGCCTTTGCCGGCCTGAATCCATCTTTCGGACCGGGGCAATCCCGGAAAATGCGCGAAACGGCAGGCTCGGCGCCTCGCAGCGGTAATCTATCCTGAGCTGCTTCGAAACAAGGACGTGCGATGGTTTGCCATTTCCGTGAAACGGTGAACCGCTTCGGCACCCGCAGCTCGGTAAGGGATTGGTTGGCTTTGGAAAAACACCCCGTGGCGGCAACATCCGACCGCATCCGGTGGTTGAAATAAGACCTAAGTCCTATAACAAAATTGCAATAGGTCCGAATGGACAAGACATGGGTCGTGGGCCACTTCCTTATGCACTGCTGATTGGGGATGCTTATGCTGCGATATTGCCGGTGGGGTAGTTCGGCCGACGGGCTGAAGGGCTGGCATGGGGAGAACCGAATGCGCACATCGCGCGGGGGCTGCAGGCTAGTCTTGCCAGCGCTGGCTGCGTTGGCGCTTGTCGTCGCGCCTGTCAGTCTCTCCGTCGATGGTCTCGTCGTGACCAAGGCCTATGCCGACAAAGGCGGCGGTGGTCATGGCGGCAGCGGTGGTGGAAACGGAAGCGGCGGCGGCAACAGCGGGAACGGTGGCGGAAATAGCGGCGGCAACAGTGGAAACGGCAATAGCGGCGGCAACAACGGAAACAGCAATAGCGGCAGCAACAACGGCAAGAGCAATAACGGCGCGAGCAGCAGCGCGGCAGGCACCGCGGATGTCGATAGTCATGTGAACGCCGTTACCGGCGACAAGGTCGAGGCCACCAGCAGCAGCATCCAGGTCACGCACCGCAATGGAATGAAGGAGACAATCGAGAACGGCCGGTTCAGGATGGAAGACAAGTACGGACGCACCATCGTCGACCGCAGGGCCACCATGGCCGATCTCAATCGCCTGAAGAATTTGTGAGACAGAGTTTGTGGGAGTGAGGTTTTATCCGGATTAGATCTTAAGGGACCGAAGGTCAGCGCTGCAAAATCAGGTTGCCACCTTTTGCTTCGTCTCTGCGGTCCTGATCGTCTTGCGATGGAACTTGGCTACTCACCTTGCCCCCGCCTTCGTGCGGGGGTAATTTTTTGCGCCGGGAAAGCCTGTCCGTTGCGACATTGGTCAGCTATGGCGCCGGAAATGGTCCGACGGGTGGGGGCAAGGGTCGTGGGCCGCTTTCGTCGCCTCGCCGGAATGTGAATTCTCGCCGGATCAACACACCGGTTCCGCCTCGTCTGTGCCGTGAGCGAGCTTCAGCCATGCGGAAGTGGGACCGGAACGAAGAGAAGATATGCGAAACCGCCCCTTCAGCAGGCTCGCCTGGCTCGCGCTGCGTGTGTTTAGCGCGCTGGCGCTGATCTTTGCGCCCTGGCACATCACCTTTGACGGCGCGCCGAGGATTGCCGCAGCCACCGCCGCCGGTAACGGCAATGGCGGCAACGGGGGGAACGGCGGTGGTGGAGGCGGCGGCAGCGGTAATTCGGGATCGGCCGGCGGTTCGAATTCCGGCTCCGCCGGCGGCTCGAATTCCGGCAATAGTGGCGACAACGGCAACAGCAACGGCCAGGGCGACAACGGGAACAGCAATGCCGGCGGCAGCAACCCCAATGCCGGGCCGGGCAACAACAGCGGCAAGGGCAACACCAATCCCGGCGGCAAGAATAGCTACACCAATGCCGCGACCGGCGACACGCTTTCGATCGACGGCGATAAGGTCACCGTCATTCATCGCAACGGTATGAAGGAGCAGGTCCAGAACGGCCGTTTCGAGATGACGGATGCGCAAGGCCGCACCATCATCGAACGGCAAGCGACGGAGGAGGACCTGTCGCGCCTGCTGAACTTGTGAGCGTTGAGAATTGAAGAACTGGGGAATTGAAGAACTGAAGAACTGAAGAGTCCTCTCTTATCCAGTTCCCCCGATTCCTCAATTCCTCAATTCCTCAATTCTTAAATTCCCCAGTACCTTAGTGCCTTTCCCTCGCCTCATGCATCAGCAGCGCCGCCTCGGTGCGGTTGCGCACGTTGAGCTTGGCGAGCACCCTGGTCATGTGATGCTTGACCGTCTTCTCCTGCAGCGACAGCCGGGCGGCTACCTCCTTGTTGCTCAGCCCTTCGGCGACCAGTTTCAGGATCTCGGCCTCGCGGCCGGTGAGCTGACTGAGCGGATCGGGCTTGCTGCCGGTGGGCTGCAAAAGGTCGGAGAGCAGCCTGGCCGAAAGGCTCGGCGATACGTAGCTCTGGCCGTTGGCGACATCGCGCAGGATCTCGGCCAGCGCCTTGGAGCCGACGCCTTTCAGTACATAGCCGCGCGCGCCGGCCTTCAGCGCCTGGGCGACATCGGCATTGGTCTCCGATACCGTGAGCATGACGATCTTCTGTTCGGGCATCGCTGAAAGGATACTGGCGAGCGCGTTGAGACCGCCGCCTGGCATGCTGATGTCGAGCAGGAGAATATCGGGCGCGCTGGCGCGCGCCAGCCTTTCGGCGTCCTCGGCGCTGGCGCCTTCGCCGACAAGCTCGAAGCCGCCGATTTCGCCGAGGCTGCGCGCCACGCCCTCGCGAAACAGGGGGTGGTCGTCCACTATTGCGATGCGGATGGATGTGCTCACGGTTGCTCCTCGACAGACAAGGCAATCACCAGTCTTGTTCCTTCCGGGCCGGACAGCGTCTCGAACTGCCCGCCTATGCTTTCGATGCGTTCCCTGAGACCCGCAAGCCCAAGGCCTTCGCTTCGGGCCGGGTCAAAGCCGGGACCGGAATCCATCACCTCGACCAAAAGCTTGCCGCCTTTCGTCGTGGCTCTGACCTGCTGGCCCTTGCCCTTGCCATGCCGGAAGGCGTTGTTCAGGCCTTCCTGCACGAAGCGATAGACGCTTATCTTTTCCGAGGTGCCGAGTTCCGGCAAGCGCTCAGGCAGGGTTAGCAACACCTTGGTGCTGGTGCGGCGCTCATGCTCGGCTACCGCCAGCCGCAAAATGTCGGCGATGGCCTGCGCCTCGATCTGCGGCAGCACCAGCCCGTTGCAGATGCCGCGTATCTCGCGCATCGCTTCGCCGAGCGTCTTGTGTATGCCGGCGATCTCGGCTTCGCGCAGCTGGCTGGACGTGGCCGGGTCGACCAGCGCCGGGCTGTCCATCCTCAGCGCGGCAAGCGCCACCAGTTGCGCCGGTCCGTCATGCAGGTCGGCGCCGATGCGCCTCAGATACCGCTCGTTGATCGCTGTGGCGCGGCGCGAGGCGCGTTGAACGCGCTGGCGCAGCGACGAGTTCTGCGCCAAGGCCGTCTGCAATTCGGAAACCTTGGCCTCGAGCGCAGCCTGCTGCGTGACGATGGTGCGGCTGCCGCGGAAAACGATGCCGGAGAGCAGGGCAAGCGCCGCGGCGGTGGCGGCCGCCACTACCAGCCATGTCCACAGCAGAGCTGAGTGGAGCGATTCCTCGAAGTCGCCGGATAATTCGTAGAATTCGCTGACCGCCACGACCTCGCCGGACCACGGCTCGCGCACCGGGTTGTAGATTTCGAGGAGCGGAACGCCCATCGACCGCTCCTTGTCGTCTTCCTCGTCCTCGAGCCTGTTGTATTTGACCATGACGTTGCCGGCGAAAGCGGCGATGAGGTTTGCGTTGGGCCTGATCTGCTTGCCGATCAGGCTGGCATCCTTGGAGTAGAGGATCGTTCCGTCGCGCCGCCACAGCTTGAACGAGACCAGCCTTTTCCCGAGCGCGCCCTGGCCCAGCGTCTCGTCCAGCGCGCGCTTGACGGTGTCGTCGAGTTCCTGGCTCTTGCGCATATCGGGCAACAAGGGTGCGATCACGCTGTCGACATAGAGCGCGGTGGTGGCGGCGGAATTGTGCAGGACCCCGTCACGGATCTGCGATGTCACCCACAGCCCGACCACGAGCATCACCGCCAGAAGGCCGATACCGCCCGCGATCACGAACTGCCAGGCCAGAGAGAGCCCGCTCCAGATTCGTGCAGGTCGTGTTAAATACCTCCCAAACATCGGCACCATTCACCCACCCGTCCGCGACAGTATAGGTGAGGGGAGGCAATTGCGACACCGACCTTGGTCCGTGCCCGTGGGGAAGGTTAATGGTAGAGCAGGTTTGGGCGCACGCCGACGGGCGGGCTTTGATTCGCAAGCAAGAAGGCTGCTTGCTCTGCCGGGCGGCAAGGCCAGCGCCATTCCTGTTGACGGAGAAGACGCGGGCCGGCTGCCACCTGAAATCGCGGGTTCTTTTGCAATGCCGCAACCACCAATCAAGCCCCGGCTCCGGACCAACGGCATATGCCCCGCGGGATAAAGCGCCACACCGCTGATGCTTTGGCCTGGCGCGGTCTCTTCATCGATCGTTGTGGATGTAGACATATAGCGGCGACCTCTCGCGGGCGGCCCGGCTTGCAACCCGTCCATATCGGCGGGCGGGCCCTCTTTCCCGACATGAACTGCGGACGTCGCGGCAAAAATTTGCCCCCAAAAGAAGTCAGGATCAAGCTGTTGATGGGTCGAACAACCGCCGCATATACAATGGGCTTCATCACGCTGTTGGCAACGCAGTATGGACGTCGGCGAAAAAAAGCAAAAAAGAAACCAGCGGTTGTCGATTTTTGAGCTCGAGGCACTGCGGGAAGCTTTCAGGCAGTCCGTTCGCGAGAATGACGTCGCGGAAGCGGAATGGGCGCAACACGCCGAGCTTTTCGTCAAAAGAGCGCTTCAAGAAGACGGCCGTCTTACACGAGTTTGAGCGCTCGGGCGCCTGAAGCAATTCCAGGAAGGTCTGCGCGGTTTTCAGCCTTGGAATTGCGGCACCGCGGCTTCCAACCGGTCGGACCATTGCGCCGGCGCGTAGGACCTCAGCAACAATTGCGGGCGCAGCGGGAAACCGACACTCTATCCCTGCGCCGGCTCCCCCCAAGGAAACCCAAAGGTCGGCGCTTCAGCCCGGCTTGCCAGTCAAAGAGCCGTACTCTTTTACCGCCAAGGCAAGCCGGGCTACCCCAACCGCCGGTCCGGCACTTTCCGCTCGTTTGTCGCATCGGTAGCAGCGTTGCGCGGTGCCGCCAGCCTGGCCCCACGGGTCATTGCAATGCGCAGAGGGTCATCCGCTTTCGCGGAACGAAAAGGGGAGTCGGCGCGTTTTCCGCCGCGATGTCGAGGACTCCTCACCATCACAAGGCCGAAAGCCCTTTTCAGGCTTCCGAGGCGGAGCGCCTGGCGCGTGCGCAAAAGAATGCCAGGCTGAAGGATCTTCGCACCCACGCTTCATGGCTCGTGCTCGATCCGCAGGCTCACTTCCAGGAGGTGATCGACTGTTCGGCATTGCTCGGCGACCTGCCGATCCGAAAGGTCGCCGGCGACGGTTAGGAATTCCGTGCCTTTCAGGCTTCAGGCGGGCTGTAGCCGGGCGGCGTCCTGTCGGGATATCTCGATCAGTCGCGCGATCGCCAATGGCGCCATCAGCGCAAAGAACGCCGTGACATCGAGGAGGATCGACCGCGCCAGATCGAACCCGCTGTGGTCGTAGCAAACTGCGAATTGCATCACGCCTGGCCCTTTTTGACCTGCACACTGCGCATGTGGCTTCGCGCGCGCCAAAAGCATGAGCCTGATTTACAACAAATACAAGATGTCGCTAATCTAAAGATGGCCGCGACAGGCCGATGCAATCGAGGCCGTCTGGTCGGGCCCCAAGCATTCAGGCCGGCTTTGGCCAGAACAGCCAAGTGAGCGCCAGCGCCGCCAGTACCCAGAGCGCGATCATGAAGGCGAGCCCGGCCTTGCTCACCGGCTTCTCGCGTCGCACCGCCTCTTCGCGGAATTCCTGCATCAAATCGGCCGAGACCAGCTTGACCGCGAGCATGATGCCGACAGGTACGATCACCAAGTCGTCCAGGTAGCCGATGATGGGGATGAAGTCCGGGATAAGGTCGACGGGGCTCAGCGCATAGGCCGCAACCGCACCCGCGGTGGCTTTTGCATACCAGGGGACACGCGGATCGCGGGCCGCAATCCACAGCGCCACCACATCGCGCTTGATCCCTCGCGCCCATTGCTTTGCCGAGTCGATAGCCGACATGCGCCTATTCTATAGCTGTGCGGGTCTTGAGGCCATTCAGCGATGGCCGGCTCGGCCCCTCAGGCGCAATCCTTGAGTTCGACAACCTCTACGCCGAGGCGGAAGGCCTGGCCATCGGCATAGGAGCGCGCATATTGCTCGGCTTCGAATGGAAAGATGAGCGTTGTGCCGTAGGCGGTGACGCGCACCGTCCACTTCTGGCCCCTGACGAGTTCAACGCCGTGAAGCTTCGCCGTAACCATCTCACCCTCCTCAGATCCGGCACTTCAGCGACATCCGCATAACGTCGCGAAAGTCATTTGAATACAAATAATCCGACTCAATCGTGTCGTTACGGTGTCGCTTCCGACATTGGGTCGTTTGCGTCCGTGAAATGGTTCACCGACAGCAGCGCTTTTTTGCCGGCGGGCCGCGACCGGGCGGCATGGCCCTGCTCGGAACCGCGAAGGCCTCAGGCGGATTAGAGTCCTGGTTCACAAGGAGACCCGCCATGATCCGCAAGCTGAAATCTGGTGAATACCGGCTCTATTCGCGCAAAGTCGATCCCAGAACCGGCAAGCGCCGCAACCTGGGCACCTTCAAGTCCCGCGAAGCGGCAGAAAAGCACGAACGCGAGGTGCAGTATTTCAAGCGTCACTAAGGCAGTCCACCGCTTCACGGCGAGGAGGATCGCGCCGCAGCCATCGGTTTTACCCGTGTGGTCTCGGCGGGGTGCGCGGGCGAGGGTGGCCGGGCACGTTCGAGCCGATATGGTCGAGGTCGCAACGCCTCGTCACCATTTCGACCGAGTTGGTGTCGATCGTCACGCGTCCCAGCACCTGCACGGTCGTGCGTCCGAGATCCTCGTCGACATGCACGACGTCGCCTTCGAGTCTAAGCTTGTCGCCTGGCTTGGCATTGGGCTCGGCCATCGAATAATTATGACCATCGCCGTCGAGCTTCAGCATCACGCGGTCCTTGATGCGCTCGATCACGGTGGCGATGACAGCCACCCGGTCGCCTATCTCCACTGCGGGCCGTGTCATTGCGGCCTCCTTTCGCGCGGTCTCTGGCCGCCAGAGCCGCCTGGCCCCACGGTAGGTGGCGGCAGCCGCTAAAATAAACGGCAAACCAAGCATTTGGTTGCCCCGGGGGGCTGCCGCTCGCCGCAGCCGGTTGATCACATGAAATCGGGATTTCGCGGCAGAGACTGCCCCGCGGGCCGAGGACCTGCTGCGTCGGCGAGCATCTGCTAGCGGGCACGTTCGGCTGGGCGGCGAGTCCAGCCCTGCCGCGGGCTAGCCTCGAGAGTTCGAGGCGTATTGGCAATATCCTACCCAGGGGGATAGGATGTTTGCCATGACGATACACAGCTCCCATCCCGATATCATCGCCCGGCTCAAGCGAGCGCATGGCCATCTCGCCGCCGTGCTCACCATGTTCGAGCAGGGTCGGTCCTGTCTTGACCTCGCGCAACAGCTCCACGCCGTCGAAAGCGCGGTCGGCAATGCCAAGCGCGAGCTGATCCACGACCATATGGAGCATTGCCTTGTCGAAGGCGGCGAACCGACCAGGGACACGCTCAAAGAGCTGAAGCAGCTCACCAAATATCTATGAGGCGGCGATGTGGGAAAAAGCGCTCGACTGGTTCGGCTTCGGTGCGCACGGACATCATGGCGGCCACGGCCACGACCACCATGGGCCGCATGGCCATACTCATGGCGTGATCGACGGGACTATCGCCACCACAGACCGCGGCATCTGGGCGATCAAGTGGTCGTTCGTGATCCTCGCGGTCACGGCCGCGCTGCAGATCGTCGTCGTGATGCTCTCGGGCAGCGTGGCCCTGCTTGCCGACACCATCCACAACGTCGCCGACGCGACCACCGCCATCCCGCTTTGGATCGCTTTTGTGCTCGTGCGCCGCAAACCGACCAGGACCTTCACCTACGGCCTCGGCCGGGTCGAGGATCTCGCTGGCATCATCATCGTGCTCATCATCCTGGCCAGCGCGCTGGTGGCCGGATACGAGGCGATCAATCGCCTGTTCAACCCGCAGCCGGTGCATTTCCTTGGCTGGTTGGCCGTCGCCGGCATCATCGGTTTCCTCGGCAATGAAGCGGTGGCGGTTTTTCGCATCCGCGTCGGTCGCCAGATCAACAGCGCGGCGCTGGTTGCCGACGGCTATCACGCCCGCACCGACGGCCTCACCAGCCTTGCCGTCGTTGCCGGCGCGGCCGGCGTCTGGCTCGGCCTTCCGCTCGCCGATCCGATCATCGGCCTGCTCATCACCGTCACCATTTTCGCTATCGTCTGGCAATCGGCGCGCTCGGTGCTGACCCGCATGCTGGACGGCGTCGAGCCCGGCCTCGTTGACCAGATTCACCATGCTGCCGACCATGTCGCCGGGATCGAAAAGGTAGCCGACGTCAAGGCCCGTTGGCTCGGCCACAAGCTGCATGTCGACGTTACGATCGCGGTCAATGACGGCCTGTTGCTTGCCGCCGCGAACAACATCGCCGCATCGCTCAAGGCCGAGCTCTTCGCGCACATCCCGGCGCTCGACGTCGCCACGGTGCACTTTGCCGAGTTGGAGACGGAGGCCGGCCACCATCATGCGCCGGATCCGTTCCTTGTCGACGGCAAGCTAGCCAGCGGGCTGCTCGAAATCGTCGACACGCCGCAGGGCGAGCGCATGCGGCTGCGCCTGTCGCGTCACGCCGAGGGCCTGCGGGCGAACGTCGCTATTGAAAGGGCGGACGGTGCGGTCGAAAGCCTGCCGCTGTCTCCGGTCGGCGGCGACCATCATTATCTGCAGAGCCTGGTCGCGCCGACCGAACCGCATGAATTCAGCGCCAGGCTGCAACTGGCGGCCGGTCCCGACACCGAGGATCTGCCCTTCGCCATGGCCGAACCGAAAGGCCACCATCACGAGCGCGCGCATGGATGATGTGACGGCGAAGGCTTCGGAAAGGGCATGGCTGGTGGTGGGGATTCGATAAGCCGGATAAAAGACGATCATTGCCCGAGCTCAACGCGATCGGCCAGGCGACGCCGAAGGGACAGCGGATGGCTGCTATTGTACTCTTTCACTCGGCGCTCGGCCTTCGGGCGGTGGAGCATCAAGCTGCTGAGCGCATGCGAAGCGCGGGGTACGATGTTGTGGTGCCGGACCTCTACGCAGGGCTGACTGCGGCATCGGTCGACGACGGGCTTGACTTGATGAGCAATGTTGGGTGGGAAACCATCTGCGACCGCGCCAGGGTGGCGCTCCTCCAGACTTCTCCAGACGCGGTGCTCGCTGGCCATTCCATGGGAGCTGGCGTGATCAGTGCCGTTTGGTCAGAACGAGTCGCTGCCGCCGGCATTGTGCTGCTGCATGGCCTTGCTGATATTCCCAGCAATGTTCGCCGACACATCCCGGTCGCGGTCCACGTCGCCGACCCAGATGCATTTGCTCAGCCGGAACAAGTTGCCGACTGGTCGGCGTCGGCGAAGCGCTGCCACGTCAGGGCAGAAATTTTCACCTATCCGGGGATCGGCCATTTCTACACCGATCAAGCGCTGCCGGATTACGATGCGTCCGCAGCCGAGCTGACATGGTTGCGCGTTCAGGCTTTCCTGAAAACGATCACACGCAAGACCGGGAGCGGTTCGGTGATTCCGTGAAACGCTGAACCGTTCTAAGCAGCGCCGGCTCGCGGAGCGGGTGAACGGAAAATCGACCATGCGGCGGCGCCGAGCGCCGCCACCATAGCGAGGATCACCGCAAGGCTCGGCAAGTGGAAGAAGATGTCGCGCCAGCGTGGCTCGACGACCGCGCCGGTGCTGAAGGCCTCGCCGCTGTACTGGCACAGGATCCACGACGCGCCGCTACGCACCATCTCGGCATCGATGTCCGAGATCAGCGTCTTCGCCTCGCGCCCGGCCGCGGGCATCATCGCCATATGGGCGAGCAGCGCCTTGGCGGTGGCGAGATAGGCGTGGCTGCATTCGTTGAACGGGCTTTCCTCGTCGCCGAGGCTGCCCGGCATCAGGCCCCAGAGGCAATAAGTGAATTGCAGATTGCCGTGATTGTAGAGCCGCCGGAAGGTCGGGTCGGTCGCGGTCTGGCGCTGGGCGAGGTCGAGGATCTCGCCGCGATAGCGCGCGATGACGGCCATCTGGCCGTGGGTCAGGCTGGGGATCTGGATGCCGGGAGGAGGCTGGGCCGAGGATCCGCCATGCGCCTGCGCGGATGTGGCGGCCAGAAATGCGAGCAGCGCCGCAACCGAGCAATTCCAGGAAAAGTGTGCGGCGGTTTTCCGTCCGGAATTGCGAGAAAAGGAAAGACCAAAGTGGCTCTGCGGTCGTACCGACCGTTGAGCCGCTTTGGCCGCCAGGGCGCAGAACCGTGGCGGCCAACGCATCGGATTTCAGGCGTAGCGGCGTGCCGGGCTGCGCTGGTCGCGCACCGCGACCACGCGTTCGGCAACCGCGCCGAAGCCGAGCCCGACGACGGTCCACAGCACCAGCTGGATGCCGAGCGAGGCGACGCGGAATTGCCACAGCACGGTCGCCGAGAAGTTCTCCGGCACTTCGTTGATGTCGGGCAGCGCCGCCTTCACCAGCGCGAAGACGACGAGGAAGGCGAGGCCCGCGACGATCGAGGCGTTCCAGGCGCCGAGCCGGTTCCACAGCCGCTGCGCCAGGCCGACCGCCGCCACCATCGCCGCGATCGAGACGACAATCATGATGAAGAACAGCTCGGTGCGGTAGCCGATCGTTTCGGCATTGCCGACTGCGGGCGGGCTGGCCGGGTATTTGAGGCCGGGGACCACGATCACGGCCAGGAAGCCGAGTGCCGCGATCAGCGCCGAGGTGCCGCGCGGACCGAGCGAGCCCAGACGGCCATGGGCATAGGCGAAGACCAGCGAGAACAGCCCGCCAAGCGCGGCGCCATAGACCAGCACGCCGGTTGCCAGGCCGATGCCGGCTTGCGTGGCGCGGCTGACCATCTCGGGCTCCGGCGCCTCGCCGGCGGCCGGGGCCTGCTGTTCCTCGAAGGCGATCGCCTTGTCGACCTGCGGCTCGCCATAGACGCGGGCGAAGGCGAACGCCAGAATCCCGGCGACCAGCCCGACAAGCATGCCGCGCAGCAAAAGTTTTCCAACCATGTCACCAATCCCTCCAAGCAATTCCAGGAAAAGTGCGTAGCGGTTTTCCGTCCGGAATTGCGTTAAGCCAACCAAGCAATTCCAGGAAAAGTGCGCAGCGGTTTTCCGTCCGGAATTGCGTTGGATCAGAATCGAAAGCGGGTTCAGCGATGCTGAACCGCTTTAGTGGCAGGGGAAGCCGAGCAGGTGGCGGCCGTCATGCACGAATTCGTGCACATAGGTGCCGCGAATCAGCGAGGTGGCGCCTTCTTCCGCGCCGACGAAATAGATCGCCAGCATCAAAAGCAGCCCGCCGAGGATGGCCCAGGGCAGAAGCTCGCGGACCGGAATCGCAACCGGGCCGTAGCTGGGGGCGAAGGTGGTGTCGGACATATTGACCTCCCTTGGGATACTGCGTCCCGTTGATCGAGTGCTGCGGAATAAGGCCTGACTTTCGGCTGGTGCCGATCACAGTGGCGCGACCGTGCCGGACTCGCACCGGCTTCCAATCCCGTATAGCATTAAGACACTTGTCAGTACTTCGTTCGCCTGTCAACGACATGTAATGGCGGCACGGCTTCGTGAGGCCTGTTTTTCGCTGTGCCACGGAGTTTTTCATGCTTGTCCGCCTGACGATGATCGCAAGCGGAGCGACGCCCGGGATGCGCAAGGGCCGCTTTCCGAACGATGAGCCGCCGGAGCCGCGCGCCCTCGATCGCGCCGGCGCGCTGGCCGCTTCGCTGCGTCGCGCCGACCGTATCTGGACAAGCCCGGCGCTGGCCGCGCGGCGGACGGCGGAGGCGCTCGGCCTTGACGCGACGGTCGAGCCGCTGCTTGCCGAGCAGGATTTCGCGCGCTGGGCCGGCAAAGGTTTCGAAGAGGTGCAGGCCGAGGATCCCGAAGGTATGGCGGCCTGGTTCGCCGGTACAGACGCGGCGCCCCATGGCGGTGAATCGCTCGCCGACGTCGCCCGGCGGGGTGCTGCGCTGATGGAGCGGCTGGCCGGCGAAAGCGGTCACACCGTCGCGGTGACGCATGCCATGCCGATCCGCGCCGCCATGGCGCATGTGCTCGGCGCGCCGCTTTCCTCGGTCTGGAAGATCGACATCGAGCCGCTGTCGCTCACCGAGTTCCGCAGCGACGGCCGCCGCTGGGTGCTGCGCGCGAGCGGCGTGGTCGCCGGCCGAACAGTCGGGGACTATTAGCCCCCGCGCGCGAACGGCACGATACGCAGCCAGCAGACGGTCAGGGAAACGGTCGACGCGACGGTGAGGCGGCGCCGATCCGGAGGCTAAAAGTCCGGTTTAACATCGGGTAATTTTATATCGGACTGATAGAACCAGCGTCTCGTCCACTCAAAGGGCCCCTCACAAATTGCCTTTAGCGGTCTATAATTCGGTGATTCAACCCAAATGTTACAGCGATACCACTGCCCGTCGCTTTTGAGCGTCTTGTCAAATTGAAAAACAATTGTCTGGACTCTGCCTATCGTGGCGTTGTAGAGGCGATGACAATTACTGTTAATCAGTGACCCATCTTCGTTTTTCGGCACGGCTTGCTTCGGGGGGATCCTCTTTGCGATCCACCGTCCGTAGGGTTTGTCTCGTGAATACTCCATGTCGGCGGTGTAGATCAGTTCCCGATGAACAAACTGGGCATGGTCACCAAATCTATGGAACCGGGATGTCATCTGAATAAGCGGAAGCTTAATGATCCGCTCATTCGCTTCCTGGAGGGGCGTGCATTCAGCATTCTGTTCTTCTGGACGTAAATTAGACCCTTGGGAGGCCACACATGTCACGGGAGGGCAGATCAGGCAGGCGGAAAGAACGGCAACACCAAAGATTCTGCTCATCACGTTCTACCGGTAGAGGTGTGGGTATCTGGCCTTCTCAGCCTGGCAATTGCTCCCTCTCTGAGCCGCTATAGCAAATGCTCTTTCATAGGTACGTATAGCCTTCTTGAACTTAGAGGACTTGGGCGTCAGGTGTTTGTCTATCCCATCGTACAAGAGGACAGGAACAGCTATCATAGCTTTTCCATCTTCATTTAGCCTCAGCGCCGGGCATTTTTTCATCACACCGACGAGGTTGCCGGCGATTGTAGCGGCCAAATTTAACTTGGTGTCGGGCAGTCCTGCCAGATACTCGATATTTGAGTTCGCGGCCCAAGCAGCCGAACACGCGAACGAAATTTCTACGAATGTCGCGAAAGCGAACCTAAGTTTCATTATCTCCACCCCCAGCTTTAATGAGCGAAGCACGTTTGAGCTCGTATTAGTAGCCGAAGACAAGCCATCGGGTTCCATATCCACAAGCGGGTTAGATTTTCGCGTCGCGCCCCCGATCATTGCCCCAATCGATAGATTGGAGCAGCTATGCTGCGCTGGTGCGCTCGTTCAACTCCGTCATGGTAACAACGAGCGCATCCAACAAGGCAACCGACGCTGCTTCGGGAAAGCTACAACAGCCGTCAGGCCCGACTGGCCTGGTCGTTTCAGCAATCGCTAACGGAACGGAAACGCCTCGTTGCTATCGTGCTTTCCCATGGCGAGGAGAGCCTTGCCTGAGGAGCCCGCCGGATATGGCCAATTTTCCCGAGATCGAACGCCGTCTTCATGCGCGCGAATTCGTGCTCAAGGAAGCCACGATCATCGCCGCCGGCGTCAGGATCGGCTGCTCGGTCAGAAATCAGCACGAGCAGGGCGCGGAATTGCGCGTCGGTGCCAATGTGGAGATTCCGGACCGCTTTCTGCTCGAGGTCCCGGCCGACGATACGGCCTATCGCGCTTTGGTGCGGTGGCGGCGCAACGACCGCGTCGGCGTGGCGCTCTACAGCAACGCGCCAAAGGACTGATGCTCAAAAATAGCGGCGCACGCTCGCCCTGTAGGCGCGGTAGGGTTCGCCGAACTTGCGTTCCAGATAGGCCTCCTCGCGCAGCACCACGCCGTAATGCAGGATGGGGAAGCTCGCGATGGTCGCGATGACGGCCCACCAGCTGTCAAAGAGCAGCCCGATTCCGAGAAGCAGTCCCATCAAGCCGACATAGAGCGGGTTGCGGGTGAAGCCGAACGGGCCGCCGGTGATGATCGCGGTGGTCGGCAGCGTCGGGTTCACATTGGTGCCGCCGCGCAACATCGTCGAGCGTCCCCAAGCGATGATCGCAACCGCCAGTACTGCCAGCACTACGCCGAGCACGATGGTCAGCGGGCGACCGCCGATCGCCAGCGGCCAGACATAGCGCAGCGCCAGCATCGCGATCAGCGCCACGAGAAAGAGCAGCGGCGGAAACACCACCACGCCCGGATTGTCCGCTTTGTCATCCATAGCCATCTTCATCGACCAGGCGCCATTGCCGCCACTATGCACGGACGCGCATCGTCCAGCAATTCGTGACTTGATCCTGCCTAGGCGATGTGCAGCCCGGCATATCGGGAACACAACCGTGGCGCGCGCGTTCACTATCGCCGATCGACAGGGATTGCGCGGATGAGCAAGACAGCCGTTTGGGTGGCGCTGATCGCCATCGTTCTCGTGGGCCTCTATTTGTTGCAGGCCAATGGCATGATCCGGTTCTGATCAGGGCGGCGCGTCACCATTAGCGGGCTCAACAGCAGCGACTCCCTCCGCACCCGCTCGCTGCCTTCTGTTCTTCCAGCCAGCGGTCGCGCGGCTTGCAGCTTGACGGCCGTGGCGACAGCTCGACCTCAACCGTCCCGCCAACAAGGCTCGGCTGGGCTGCCCGGTGCAGTTCGATGGGGCGCACGCCGTCGCTGACCTCGAAGGTCAGCTTCGCCGCCTGATCGAGAGCGACATGGTCCGAAACCTTGCGGATGATCGCGGCGAACTTGCCGGCTGGCATATGGACCGGTCCGCCTTGGTCCACGTCCCACAGCTGGACGAATATCTCCGACCATGATTCCGGATTCGCTTCGCAATCCAGCGCCGCGAACTGTCCCGCCTTCACCTCGGTGACGTGGTAGCCAGGCTTTACCGGCCGCCCGTCATAGCGGAACACCAGTGGCCTGTCCTTATGATCGGCCAGCGCCATCAGCAGATCGCCGATGGTCAGGTCGGAGGGATCCATAGGAGCGATGTTTTTCCGATTGTCAGAAGAGAGCATGTCGGCTATTCCTCATTTCAATATTTCAAGGATTGTTGAAACGTGGATGAACGTCAAGCCCTGACCGCCTTTGGCGCGCTGTCGCAGGAAACACGGCTGCGCCTGCTGCGGCTGCTGGTCGTTGCCGGTCCGGAAGGCATTGCCGCCGGCTCGCTCGCCGAGCAGGTCGAGGTCTCGCCGTCCAATGTCAGCTTCCACCTCAAAGAACTCGAGCGCGCCGGTCTTGTGACCGCGCGGCGCGATGCCCGCTCGATCGTCTACAGCGCCGAGTTCGACGCGCTGTCCGGATTGATCCGCTTCCTGATGGAGGACTGCTGCTCGGGCCGGCCGGAAATCTGCGCGCCGGCGCTTGCGGCATCTTGCTGCCAGCCGGGCGAGGAGAGCCGGCAATGACCGTCACGCCCGCTACCCAACTCCCCATTGTCCAATCCAGGGTCGACCGATGAACACTTTCGATCTGCCGCGCCGGTTCGCGGCTGAAGCTTTGGGCACCGGTCTGCTGGTGGCGACCGTCGTTGGCTCCGGCATCATGGCCGAGACGCTGACGCATGACACCGCGCTGGCGCTGCTTGGCAACACGCTAGCAACCGGCGCCATGCTGGTGGTGTTGGTCACCGTGCTCGGGCCGATCTCCGGCGCGCATCTCAATCCGGCCGTTTCGCTGGTGTTTTGTCTCAACCGGTCGCTGCCTGCTCGCGATCTCCCTGCCTATCTGTTCGCGCAGGTCGTCGGTGGAATCGCCGGCACGATCGCCGCGCATCTCATGTTCGCCCTGCCGGCGCTGGAGGTCGCGACGAAACTGCGTGCCGGGCCGGCGCAATGGTTCTCGGAAGTGGTCGCGACATTCGGCCTTGTCGCCGTCATTCTCGCTGGCCTTCGCTTCGAGCGGCGGGCCGTGCCGTGGCTGGTCGGGCTCTATATCACAGCGGCCTATTGGTTCACGGCATCCACTTCCTTCGCCAATCCCGCCGTCGCCGTGGCGCGCTCACTCACCAACACTTTTTCCGGCATCAGGCCGCTCGATCTGCCCGGCTTCGTCGTCGCCGAATTGCTCGGTGCCCTGACCGCGCTCGCGTTGATGGGCTGGCTGCTGCGGCCCGCGGCCATTCCACAACCCTTGAAAGCAGAGCCATGACGGTCACGATCTATCACAACCCCGACTGCGGCACCTCCCGCAACACGCTCGCCATGATCCGCGCCAGCGGCGAAGACCCTGTCGTGATCGAATACCTCAAGACGCCGCCGGGCCGCGAAAGGCTGCTCGAACTGATCGCCGCGATGGGGATTTCTGCGCGCGAGTTGTTGCGGGAGAAGGGCACGCCTTACGCCGAACTCGGCCTCGCCGATCCGAAATGGAGCGACGATGAGCTGATCGATTTCATGCTCGCCCATCCGATCCTCATCAACCGGCCCATCGTCGAGACGCCGAAAGGGACAAAACTGTGCCGGCCGTCGGAAGCGGTGCTGCCGCTGCTCGACAATCCGGTGCGGGAGTTCGTCAAGGAGGATGGCGAGAAGGTCGCCTATCCGCCAGGGCAAGCCTGATTGGAAGCCACCGCGCCCATCGTACACAACCGCCGCGTCCTCGTTACGGCTCTTGGCATCACGCAGATTCTCGCCTGGGGATCATCCTACTACCTGCCCGCGGTGCTTGCCGCGCCGATTGCTAGAGATACCGGTTGGTCGTTCGCGTCGGTCGTTGCCGGGCTATCCTGCGGGCTCCTGCTTGCCGGGCTGGTGTCCCCCGTCACCGGGCGGCTGATCCAGCGCCACGGTGGGCGGCCGGTGCTTGCCGCCAGCTCGTTGCTGCTGGCGGCCGCGCATTCGCTGTTGGCGACGGCGACCGACTATCCTCTTTATCTGGCTGCATGGCTGCTCATGGGCTTGGGCATGTCGAGCGGCCTCTACGATGCCGGCTTCGCCACACTCGGCCGCCTCTATGGACAGAGCGCGCGCGGCGCCATCACCAACCTGACGCTTTTCGGCGGCTTTGCCAGCACCGTCTGCTGGCCGATCAGCGCCTTCCTTGTCGAGCATGGCGGCTGGCGCACCGCCTGCCTTGCCTATGCCGCGATCCATTTGGCAATCTGCTTGCCGCTCCATCTGTGGATAATACCGTCGCCTCCGGCCGCCGCGCCTGCGCCGGTCAAAGACAGGTCGAAAGAGGCATCGGCCACCGGCAGAGCGCGGGCGCGCTTCATTCTGCTGGCCTCCATTCAGACCTTGGCCGCACTGGTCGCGTCCATGCTCTCCGTGCATCTGCTGACGCTGCTGCAATTGCGCGGCGCGAGCCTGGCAGCCGCCGTCGGACTTGGCGCGCTGATCGGCCCTTCACAAGTCGGCGCTAGGGTGGCGGAGCTGCTGATCGGCCGCAACCGGCACCATCCGATCTGGACGATGCTGACATCCGTAACGCTGCTTGCCGCCGGAATCTGGCTGCTGCTGACGAGCCAGACTTTCGTTGCTCTCGCCTTGATCCTTTATGGCGCGGGTAACGGCATCCATACGATCGCGCGCGGCGCGCTGCCGCTGGTGCTGTTCGATCCGCAGCAATACGCGGTGCTGATGGGCAAGCTCGCGACGCCCAGCCTCATCGTCCAGGCGGCGGCTCCGTCCGTAGGAGCGCTGCTTCTTGGCACGGGCGGCGCCAATTTTATCCTGACCACGCTGGCGCTCGCGGCAACGCTCAACGCGGGGCTGTGTATTTGCCTGCTTGCGAGCATGCGCCGCTGATCCTTGAAGCGGTTCATCGCCCCACGAAATCGCCGACCTGTCCTGGGCTTTCTCGCCGCTCCAGAGGGAACCCGCCACACATTTTTGACGCGACGGCAATCCGCGTGACGCTCGTCAGGCGATAAACGAATACCGCGCCCCGCAAAAAACCCGACCCGGCAATTGCCGGGCCGAATTCTCTTGATTGATTCACAGTCGCGAAGCGTCCCTGTTCAGTCGCGATGCTCCGGCATCGCCTTGAGCTGATCCTTCGTCCAGCTGGTGACTGCATGCACGTCGCCGTCCTCGTCGCGCATGAAATCGAGCTGGCTGGCTGTGACGGCCACCGGCTTGGCGCCGATGCCGAGAAAGCCGCCGACATCGATGACGACTTGGCTGCCGTGCAGGTGGTCGACCGAGCCGATCTTCTCGTCATCCGGGCCGTAGATGGTGGCGCCTTCGAGGATGTCGGGCGTCAGCTCGGCGTTGGTCAGTCTTACGTGGCTGGTGTGGTCCATGGCGCATCTCCTGTGGTTGTACAGGGATGAACCTCTGATCGGGGCGAGGGTTCCGCCGACGGAGCGAAAAGCGAGCGCTGCTCAGCGAAGCGCTGCCCAGCCCGTCACGAGGACGAGGACAAGCGTGACCACCGCTCCGGAGACATAGAGGATCGTCCTGACGCTGCCGCCCTTGGCGGCATTTCCGCCGCGCAGGTAGATGATCATGTGGACGAGACGTAGCGCCAAGTGAACCCAGACGAGCACGGCGAGCGTCACCGGCTCGACGCCAACCATCATCGCCAGCAACACGGGCACGACGAAGGGCCCGAGCGCCTCGACCGAGTTCATGTGGACGCGATCGATCCGGTAAAGAGAGTTGTCGTCGTCCGCCGGGATCACCGGCCCTGAAAGCTTGCCGGCAAAACCCTTGGACGAGCCTGAGTAGATCGCCAGCGCGACCGACTGGAGGCAGAGCGCAAGCACGCCGAGGGTGCTCAACCAATAGGCTTCCATTGTTTCCAGTGCTCCTCCGATCGCCACCATGCGGGCCATGCCCCCAGGGGTGCCGCTGTCAGGCCGCCCGGGAAAAAAGCGCCTGGAACCGCTGCAGGTAGAGCGGCCAGCCCTGATCGCCGTCGACTCCGCTGCGCACGCCTTCCCAGCCTTGGCCATGCCGTTCGATATGGCGGTGCTCGATTTCGACCCGGGTCCGGTTTTCCGCCTCGGCCGTGAAGCGGACCTCCCACTCGCTCGTCCTGGCGAGGTCGGTTTCGATCTGCCAACGCGGGCTGATGTCCCAGCTCAGAAGCAGCCGGTCGGGCGGATCGTAGGCCAGCACGCGGGCGAAGCGGCACTCTGAGCCATCGACGCCGCGGTCGTAGACGTGGCCGCCGACGCGCGGCTCGAAGATCGTTTCCGCGATCGGCACGGCAAGCAGATTGTGCTCGCGCGGCTTGAAGCTGCCGAAATCCTCGGTGAACACTTTGAAGGCGCGCGCGATCGGAGCCTCGACGACGACGGAATGCCTTACGGGAGCAGGTGCCGGTTGCTTGATCATGTCTCGTCCTTTGTCGGTTGCTCGATGGCCAGCTTGTAGGCCGCAAGCGTCTTCACCCAGAACTGGTCGATCTCCGCGCGAAACGCCGCGAGCCCGTCCGGATCGATCCGGTAAATGCGCTCCTTGCCGGAGCGCGTATCGGCCACCAGCCCGGCATCCTTGAGCACCTTCAGATGCTGCGAGACGGCCGGCCGCGTCACGGGCAGCGCATTGGCGAGCCCGCTGACCGAACTGGGTCGGTCGACCAGCAGTTCGAAGATCGTGCGTCGCGTCTGATCGCCGAGCGCAGTCCAGTATTTCGCGTTAGTAGCCACTAACGCGAAAATTAGGACGGTGCGTCCGACCTGTCAACCCGGATGGAGAGTGCCACCTGTGGCCGGTCCGATTGGCTGGCCAACCGCCTCTTGGTGCAAGATTTTTCCGTTCATTTCCGTGAAATCAGCGCAAACGCCGGGGATTGGTGGAGGCCGCCCCAACCTCGTCATTCCATGGCGGAGCAGGGAGCGAAGCGACGCGGCGCAGACCATAGAATGTCGATCGCGATGGGCGTTTCGGCCAATCTCCAACGCGTACCACCTGCCAACGCAAACAGGGCCGACCGGTCAAAATCTCAATGCAGTGCCACTAATCGACACCGCGCTTGCGTGCTTGCAGATCGCGCGCCGCTTGCTCGATCGCAGCGCGGTCGTTGCCCAGCCTGTCGAGCAGCTCTTGCGCCTCGTCGCCCGAAATGCCGGTGCGCATGGCAAGCGCCTCCACCGTCAGCACATCCGCGCTGTCGATCTCGCGCGTTTCTGGCAGCGCATCGTCTGCCGTCATCGGCAGGGCGGCCTCGCGGTCGATCTCCAACTCCGCCTGATGCCAGTGCCGTTCATGATTGCCCAGGATGCCGCCCTCGCGCTGAAAGATCTCATAGGCACGCTGCCTGATCTTCTCGGTCCGATCGTCGTCGTCCATCGCCGTTCCTCCTTGCGTGTCACAAGAACGCAGGACTGGGCGGAACGATCCGTGGCATCGCGAAGGTGATCGGGTGCTGTGCTGCCGGTCAACATGCCGGGCGTGGCGACAATCGCGCAGGTGGTTCCCCCACTCCGTCTCGGCGCTGCGCGCCGAGCCACCTCTCCCCCCTCCGGAGGGAGAGGAACGCCAATCGCCGGGGGCGAGCAATGGCAATCGCCAAGTAGAGAGGAAATAGCAATGCCGAGGTCGCGACGTTGCCGGTCAGCATTTCCTCTCCCTCCGGAGGGGGGAAAGGTGGCTCGGCGAAGCCGAGACGGGGTGGGGGACGGCGCTGAAAATATCGGCCACGTCCGCGGCCATTCCGATCCGAATAGTAAGCCTGGCTGCCCGCCGCTTGCCCCTTACGGCCCGTATATCGCCACCGCTTTGCCGAACATGCCTGGCTCCGGCTTCACGCCCAGCCCCGGCCGTTGCGGCACGGCGATGTGCCCTTGCTTGATGACGACCGGGTGCTTCTGGTCGAAATGGCCCTTGATGTATTCCTGGGCGATCCAGGCGCCCTCCATGCGGCGCGGCTCGACGGTCGCGGCCAGATGCACGCACGCCGCCGCGATGATGTCGCCGCCCCAGGCGTCGTCGCAACTGTGCGGCAGCGAGCGGATGGCACAAAGGTCGCGCACCGTGGTCATCTTCGTCAATCCGCCCAGGCGCGTCACCTTGAAGCCGAAGCCGTCGGCGATGCCCAGCGAGATCGCCCGCAGCACGGCGTTCTGATCCTCGGTGCTCTCGTCCAGATAGACCGGATGCGTCATGCGGCCTTTTAGCGTCGCGATCTCGTCCATCGTGTTGCAGGGCTGCTCGAAGACGAAGGGAATTTGCTGGCAGACCCGGTCGAGATGGATCGCTGCGGCCACCGTCAGGCCTCGGTTGCCGTCGACCGCTAGCCGAGCCTTGTAACCGACCGCTTCCCAGACCTTGTGAACGACGGCGACGTCTTCCTCCAGGTTGCGGCCTCCGATCTTGACCTGCAGGCGCGGGTAACCGGCGCTCACCTTGTCGGCGGCGATCCTCGCCGTCTCGTCCGGGGCGCCGACGATCAGCGAATAATAGGCCGGCACGCGGTCGGTCAGCGCGCCGCCCAGCAGCGTCGAGACCGGCACGCCGAGTTTTTGGCCGAGCAGGTCGAGGAACGCCATGTCGAAGGCGGCCTTGGCGTAGCCGTGGCCGTTGAGCCGCTCGTCCATCTGCTTGGCCAGAAGCCGGATCGAGGCGATCTCCGAACCGATCAGCCCCGGCGCGATTTCGGCGATCGCCGCGCGGGCGCCCAGCGCATGATGCGGCTGGTAGACCGGGCCGATCGGGCAGGTCTCGCCCCAGCCGGCAAAACCGTCATCGGTAACGATCTCGACCAGCGTCGAATCCAGCGCCTCCACATCGGCGCTGGCCATCCGGTAGACGCCGCCTTTGACCGGCAATTGCGCCGAATAGACGTTGATCCGATCGATACGCATACGGCTTCCCTCCGAAGGACACGTCGGCAACGGGCCTTTGTAGGCCCCGCCTATTACATCCGCGCCCTGGCCGAGGTCGGATCGTAAGGCGAATCCGCGATCACCTCGGCGACCTTCCAGTCGCCCAGAATCGCGACGTCGAGCTTGGTGCCGGGTTTCGAAAACGGTTCAGGCAGCAGCGCCAGCGCCACGTCATGTCCGAGCGCGTAGCCGTAGCCGCCCGACGTGATGCGCCCAACCAGCGCGCCGTCGCTATAGAGCCCTTCATTGGCAAGCGTGCTGGCGCCGTCGGTCTCGATCCTGAGCGTCACGGATCGCCGCTGGTCGTTACGCTCCTTGTATTTTAGAACCGCGTCGCGCCCGACGAAGTCGCCCTTGTCGAGCCGGATGAAGCGCTCCAGCCCGCTCTCCAGCGCGTTGAGCTCCGGGTTCATGTCGCGATACATGGCGCGATAGGATTTCTCGAGCCTGAGCGACTCCAGCGCGTGCAGCCCGACCAGCCGCATGCCGTGCTTCTCGCCTTCCTTGAGGATCGCGTCGAGCAATCGCCGCTGGTAGGGCAGGGGGTGATAGAGTTCCCAACCGAGCTCGCCCTCATAGTTCACCCGCAGCAGCCGCACGTCGCTTGCCAAGGCTACGCTGCCGGTCTTGACGCCGAACCAGGGAAAACTTTCGTTGGAAAGGTCGATCTCCGTGAGGGGCTGCAGCACGGCCCGCGCGTTCGGCCCGACGACGGTAAAGCAGCCGCGGTCGTTGGTGACGTTCTTCAAGGATACGCTGCCGTCGGCGGGAAGCAGTCTTGAAAGGTCGTCGAAGTTCCAGCGTTCGGCACGCGGCGTCGAGATCAGGTAGAACAGGTCCTCGCCAAGCCGCGCCACCATATATTCCGCCTGCACGCCACCGCTGGTGGTGAGGTGATGCGCCAGCGTCACCTTGCCGACGGCCGGCAGGCGGTTGGCGATGATCCGGTCCAGCCAGGCGGCCGCGCTGGGACCTGACACCTCGAACTTGGTCATCGGCGTCATCTCGACCAGGCCGACGGCGTTGCGTACCGCCTGTACTTCCTCGCCGACGAGGTTTCCCTTGGGCGTCCAGCGCCAGCTATATTGGTCCTTGGCCTCAACGCCGTCGCGCGCGAACCAGTTGGGCATCTCCCAGCCATTGAGTACGCCCCAGACCGCCCCCAGTTCCGTCAGCCTGTCATAGGAAGGCGCGGTCTTCTGCGGCCGAGCAGCGGGCATGTCCTGTCCCGGGTATTTCTGCTCGGCATGCGTGCCCCACGCCTCGCGCACCTTCTCGCGCGCCCATTCCTTGTTGGCGTAGTCGCCGAAGCGGCGCGGGTCGAGATCGGATGTGTCGATACTGTTGCCGCCTTCGACGATCCGCTCCGACAAATAGTAGCCGATCGCTCCGCCCCACAGAATGCCGCCCGGCACGCCTTCGGCCAGCCAGATATTGGGCAGGCCCCAAGCCTGCCCCATCAAAGGCAGCTCGTCCGCCGTCATCTGGAACGGGCCACGCACATTGGCCTTGATGCCGACGCGCCCGAGCGCAGGCACCAGCTGCAGCGCCTGCTCCCAGTTCCACGACACCGCCTCGAAATCCTCTTCCAGCAGATCGGCGCCGAACCAGTCGGGAACGCCGTCCTCGGCGAAGAGCTTGAGGTGTTCGGTGCGCTCATAGGGACCGAACATCAGCCCGTCGCCTTCTTCGCGCAGATACCCTTCAAAACCCTCGTCGCGCAGGATCGGCATTTCGGGCCGGCCGGCGCGCTTGCGCTCCACCACCTCCGGGACCGCCTCGGTGATCCAGTACTGGTGCAGGATGGGGATCGCCGGGATCTCCAAGCCAAGCAGCACGCCGGTCTGGCGCGCGTAATTGCCGGTGGCGCAAATCACGTGCTCGCAGGTGATGTCGCCCTTGTTGGTCTCGACCAGCCATTCGCCGGAAGCGGTCCGCTTGAACCCGGTGACCTCGGTGTTGAGATAGACTTTTGCGCCGAGATCCCGCCCGCCCTTGGCCATGGCATGCGTCACATCGGCCGGCGCGATATGGCCGTCATCGGGATGGTAGAGCGCGCCGAGCATGTCCTTATTGTCGAGCAGCGGCCAGAGCTTGCGCGCCTCATCGGGGGTAAGCAATTGCGCCCGCATCCCCTGCACCTCGGCGACGCTCATATAGCTCTTGAACTCGTCGAGTCGGTCTCTCGAGTTGGCGATGCGCAACTGCCCGCATTTGTGCCAGCCGACCGGCTGCCCGGTCTCCGCTTCGAGACCCTCATAGATTTCGATCGTCTTTTTGATCATCCGCCCAACATTGATGTTGCGGGAATAGGACGGAATCAGCCCCGCCGCATGCCAGGTCGAGCCGGCGGTGAGCTGCGTGCGCTCGAGGAGCGCGACATCGGTCCAGCCGCGCTTGGCCAGGCCATAAAGAATACCCGCGCCGACGCATCCGCCGCCGACGATCACCACCCGCGCATGTGCTTGCATCGAACCACCAAACCCAGACCATTCTCCAAACCGCGCCGTCGAAGCTACAGGCGAGGCAAGGCGGTGTAACGTTCTGAAAAACTGAGGATGACGATAAATTGAGCTTATGCAGCAATCGCGATTGGCGGATCGCGACCCGGCATCTCACTGCACTTGCCCGTCCTGCGCCGTCTCGTCCTTGAAGTCGACTTTGGTGCCCGGCTTGACCATGGCGGCGAGGTCCTCGGCGTCCCAGTTGGTCAGCCGGATGCAGCCATGCGAGAAGGTGGTGCCGATCTTGCCCGGGTCAGGCGTGCCGTGGATGCCGTAGCTCTCGATGGAGAGATCGATCCATACCGATCCGACGGGATTGTTGGGCCCCTTGGCGATGGTGAACGGCCGCTTGCTCTTGACGCCCTTGAAGGCGAATTTCGGATTGTAACGATAGGTCGGATTGTGCACCACGCGCTTGACCTCGGCCGTGCCGCTCGGCGCCGGCTTTTCCTCGCTGCCGATCGAGGCGGGATAGACCGCGAGCGCTTTGCCCGAAGCATCGAGCGCGCGCACCTGGCGGGCACCCTTGTCGACCTCGACGCTGGCGACGGCCGCGGGAGGATCGCCACGGCCGACATCGGGCACCACCAACGTGGTGTCGGCCTTCCTGAAATCGGCTTTGGGATTGAGCAGCCTCAGCAACTGTTCGCTGACATGGAAGCGCTCCGCCAGTTTTTCCCGCGCGTTGCGATAGCCGAGCCGCTTCAGACGCGCCATCCGCTCCATACGGGCGGGAATGCGCCTGGTGAACGGCCCGCGCACATCCTTGGCCGTGACCTCGTAGTTTATCAGCACCGGCCCGGCGAAAGTCGCCGCGAGCTTGTCCCAGGTCTCGCGGGTGAGCTTGCCGTCGGAGGGCAGTCCGTTGGCCGCCTGGAAGGCTGCGACGCCCTTGGAGAAATTGTCGGAAAGGCGGCCGTCGATCAGGCCGGGGGAGAAGCGGGCGCGATCGAGAAGGATCTGCGCTCTGAGCACCATCGGATCGACGCCCTTCGGCTCGCCCTCGCTGAATTGCGCCTGGTTGACAGCGGCGAGGTCGAGCTTGGCTGCCAGCGTCCCGCCGCACGCGAGCACGAGCGCCAATCCAGCGATAACAAGCAGCCTGATCATCGACGTCACTCCAGGATCGCGGCAAGAGCCTGTCTCTATGACGCGGCACGGCCGATGTGGTTCCTGTCGCGAGGAGCCGCACGAAGATCATCACGAGTGTGCGCCTTCTCCCATATATGTTTGAATTTTAAGCTGGAAACCAGTTCCCATGAATGCAGAGAACTGGCATTATGGTCTCAGGGCCTGCGCATTTTCTTATTCCATGGCCCCTTGTCCTGGTAACCGGCGGCTCCCCAACACCCCCCGCCCATGCCGTCGGTTGCCCTGTTGGGCGCTTTTCTGAGCCCGGACGGCTGCGTCAGCTGCGGCTAATCATCGGCTGGAATTAAGCTTCTGGATACGTCCCTTATCCAGCCGGAACACGCCGTCGGTACCGCCTTGCTGCTCGAAGTCGGTTTGAAGCTCGTCCCACGTGCCGAGATATGCGCCGCACTCGGCGCAATGGATCGGTGTTGCTGGCTGGGCATCGGCCGGGATCTGCAGACGAATGGTGCCGCAAAACGGGCATTCCAGTTTGTGGTCCAGATATTCGCCAGCCATTTTGCGGAGCATCGCGCAACAAGCACGTCTTCGCAAGCAGGGAATTTCCGGCGAGCTTTGCTTCAGCCGGGTCGATC
Organism: Mesorhizobium sp. CA15; assembly: GCF_020165215.1. Classification (NCBI taxonomy): domain Bacteria; kingdom Pseudomonadati; phylum Pseudomonadota; class Alphaproteobacteria; order Hyphomicrobiales; family Phyllobacteriaceae; genus Mesorhizobium; species Mesorhizobium sp. CA15. The sequence goes on along the minus strand of NZ_JAIUHQ010000013.1, from coordinate 22,606 downwards.
TTCGAAGCAGCCGGTCGCGAAATGCCGCCGCCAGATCCGGCGGGCATCCGCCGCATTCAGCCGGTCACACGCGACTTGAGGTGGACGTCTGAACACGCGCCCTTATCATGCGTGCTTCTCGCAGAAGCGACGGTCGGTCGCGCCCAACGGCCTTTATCAGCCTTCTGGCTTGGGCCTCCGAGATGCCGGTTTTCTCTTTCAGCAGAATGACGAGCTGCTTGTCGTCAATTCGACCGTGGGAACTCCCTTCACCGGGTTCAGTCATATCAAGATCCTCCTTCCAACCGAACTAGAAGGGCCGCCGAAAGTTTCAACTCGGTTTTGACTGGCTAGGCGCTCCGCGGCGGCATTATCCGCCCAGCGGTCTTCGCAAGGCGAATCGAGTTGGCGGAAAGCCGTCCGGCTTTTGGCTGTCGAGCCCGGAGCTCGCCCGTTAAAGCGGCTCGATCTCCGAAAACAGCCAATCGCGAAACGCCTTCACCTTGCGCTGGTGGATCGCCTCCGGCGGGTAGACCAGATAGAAGCTGGAGATCGCCTTCAGCGCATGATCGAAGGGCCGCACCAGCCTGCCGGTGGCGAGATCGGCCGAGACGAGCATGGTCCGGCCGAGCACCACGCCTTCGCCCTGCACGGCCGACTCCACCGCGAAAGTGGCTGAATCGAAAGTGAGCCCGCTATTCGGGTCGACATCTTCGACGCCGGCGCTGGCCAGCCACGCGGCCCAGTCGATGCGGTAGCCGTCGCGGATCAGCGTGTGGTGCTTGAGGTCCTGCGGCTGCTTGAGCGGATGCGGCCCTTCCAGAAGCTTCGGGCTGCAGACCGGAAAGACTTCCTCGCCGGTGAGAAATTCCGACGTCAGCCCGTGATAGTGGCCGGCGCCGTAGCGGATGGCGACGTCGATGCCGTCGCCGCGGAAATTGGTCAGTCGCCCGGTGGTCGAGACGCGCACGTCGATATCGCCATGCGCGCGGTGAAAGCGGTAGAGCCTCGGCACCAGCCATTTTCCGGCGAAGCCGTCCGAGGTGCTGACGTTGAGCGTCGAGCCGGAATGGCGCGAGGTTGCGGTTTGCGTCGCCAGCGCGACCTGGTCGAGCGCCTCGCGCACGGCGACCGCATAAGGCTCGCCGACAGGAGTGAGCCGCACCGAGCGTGTCGCCCGCTCGAAAAGCTGCACGCCAAGCTGATCCTCGAGATGCTTCACGGCGCGGCTGATCGCGCCATGGGTGAGGTTGAGCTCGTCGGCGGCCCGCGAAAAATTCAAATGCCGTGCAGCGGCCTCGAAGGCCGGCAAGGCGTTGAGTGGCGGCAGTCTGCGGGCCATGTCGACAAAGCCATTTGTGAGTTATGGTAACAAATACTTGCCGAATTTTGGTTTGTCTGTCGAGCCTTTTCCAATCAAAAATCCTCACAGAATTTGTGATCAATACTCACTTCAGATCAAACCTGCGAGGACATCATGGCCACCGTTCATCCCTTCCTCTGGTTCAACCTCGATGCCGAAGCCGCGCGAGATTTCTATCTCTCGGTCTTCAAGAACAGCTGCGCGCTGCGGACCATCGAGTTCACCGACAAGCCGCATGCGATCTTCGATTTCGAGCTCGAAGGCCAGCGCTTCACCGCGCTCAACGCCGGCGGAGTGCCGCCCTTCAACGAGCGGATTTCGCTCTACATCGAAACCAAGGACCAGGCCGAAACCGATTATTTTTGGAACGCGCTGACCGCCGGCGGCGGCTCGGAGCAGCCCTGCGGCTGGCTCAAGGACAAGTTCGGCGTCTATTGGCAGGTCATTCCCGAACCGGCGCTGCGCCTGATGAACGACCCCGACCGCGCCAAGGCCGACCGGGCGCGTCAGGCGATGTATTCGATGAAGAAGATCATCCTCGCCGATATCGAAGCAGCCCACGCCGGCCGCGCCTGATTTTGAACCCATCGCGGAAAGACAGAGAAGACCCATGACCAATCTCACCATGACATCGCTCAATGGAAAGAAGATCATCGTCGTCGGCGGCAGCTCCGGCATCGGCTTCGGCGTCGCGGCAGCGGCGCTTGAAAGCGGCGCGGAGGTGGTGATCGCCGGCCGTTCGGCCGAAAAGCTGAAGGCCGCCGAAAAGCGGCTCGGCGGGGCAGGGCGCGTGACAGGCATCGCCACCGACATGGCCAATGAGGCCGAGGTGTCCGGCTTGTTCGAGCAAGCCGGCGCTTTCGATCATTTGGTGGCGACGGCCGGCACGCCGCCGCCCAATTATCCGATCGGCGAGACCGACATGGATTTCGTGCGCCAATTTGTCGACGGCAAGCTGATCGGCGCAGCGATGCTGGCCAAGCACGCCGTGCGCACGCTGAACAAGGCTGGCTCGATGATCTTCACCTCCGGCATCAACAAGGACCGTCCGCCGGTCCCCGGCGGCTCTGTCGTCGCGGCGGTCGCCGGCTCCTTCACCTATTTCGCCCGGGCGCTGGCGCTGGAACTTGCGCCAACCCGCGTCAACATCGTCTCGCCCGGGTGGGTGGATACCGAAATGTGGGACGAGATCGTCGGCGCCGCCAAATCAGGCTATTTCGAGCAGATGGGCGCCCGACTGCCGGTGGGAAAGATCGCCAGGCCCGCCGATATCGCGCCGGCCTATCTCTATCTCATGCAGACCGAGTTCATGACCGGCGAGACCGTCCACATCGACGGCGGGCAAAGGCTGGTGTGAGCGGCAGAGCCGGACCTCGATTTGAAGGTTCCGGCTTCGCCTATTGCCGTCCACAAGGGCCGGCGTCGCCTTCCAGACCTTCGCGGCCAATGGCGTTTCCGGCGGAACGCTAATATAGATGATGCTCGAATGAGCAGCGCCTCCGCACCGTCGAGGAACGCCATGCGAAGGGTCATCGTCGCAGCTATGTGGATTGTCGCCGCGACAGGCGCCGACGCCCATGACTGGTACGAAAACAAGGTCGACCCGGTGACCAACTTCAAATGTTGCGGCGGCACGGATTGCCGCCCCATCCCCGAGTCTGCCGTGCAATCCGGGACCGACGGCGGCTATGTCTATCTACCCGACGGCTTCAACATCCCGCCTGACCGCGTGCAGGAATCGCCGGACGGCCGATACCATATCTGCGAGAACCATTACGTCATAACCAACCAGCCCTATCTGCGCTGTTTCTTCGCGCCGCGGCTCAAGGTCTCCCGGCTGCTCCCGCGCTAGTCACGGCCCTCGACATCTGCATGGCACCTGACACTGGTCATCGCCACCCTTTGAGCTTTCACTTTCGTGCGAAGCTGAAGGTGAAATGGCTGCCGCGGTGATAGACGGCGGCATGGACGACCGGGGTTCCGGTCCCATCGAAACAGGTTTCCGTAATGAGCAGGGCTGGCCCAAAGTCGCGCAAGTCGTTGCGCTGCACGATTTCGTCGGGCAGCGTTACGGCTGCAACGGAGGCGGCCGACATACGCGGCTGATGGCGGTGCTTTTCCAGCAGGGCGAGCAGCGAGCCGCTCCATTCGATGTCGAAAAGGCGCCCCGGCAAAAGGCTGCGCGGTACGTAGTCGAGTGAATAGATGAGGGGCAGATCGTTGTGCAACCGCAGCCGTTCAAGCCGGATGACGCGCTCTCCGTCCGCTAACCGCAATTGCTGCTGGATCAATGGATCGGGCGTTTCCTCGGCGATGGAAAGAACCTTGTTGACGGTGTTGTAGCCATAGTGGCGCGACATGTCGGTCACGCTTTCGAACACCGTGATTGGACGGTCGACCTGGACGGCGGAGTTCGCGGTCACGAAGCGGCCGAGACCATGAGTGACGGAGATGATGCCGTCCTGTTCGAGAAGCTTCAGCGCTTCGCGCAGGGCAGGGCGCGAGATGCGGAAGCGCTGCGTCAACTGGGATTCCGTTGGCAGCCGGTCGCCGGGCTTGAGCCCTTCGGTCCTGATGAGGTCGGCCATGCGGTCGCGTAACTGAACCGCCAATGTGCGCGCGTCCCGAAGCGGCTCGTCCAAGTCCCTCTTCCCCATTGTGCCAACTCTCCTTTTGTTGTCGGACAATCGCGCCCAGGTCAAGCGGAGGCATCCGGTGGCGATCGCATGTCGTATAGGCAACGCATGCAAACCTATCCGCAAAATTTCTCTTGAAATGTGCCCCCTCAGATGTCAGTTGTCTTACAACTGAACTGATCGAGGGAACGATGCTCAATTTCGATGAAGCCCGGTTTATGCGCATCCAATCGGGGGCGGTGGCCTTGCGCGAGCGCATTGAAGCCGTTGTGGCGCAGTGCCTCGCCGCCGGGGCGCAAAACATCTTCTTTCTCGGCACCGGCGGTGCAGCGATCCTGATGCATCCGGCGGCGCAATTGCTGCAGCGCCGATCTGGCTTTCCGGCCTTCGTCGACATCACCGCCGAGCTGCAGCTTGTCCAATCCGTGCACCTGACCGACAAATCGATTGCCGTGTTGCCCTCGCTCTCCGGCACGACCAAGGAAAGCGTGGCACTGCTGTCCCGGATCAAGGACGTCGGGGCGACGGTGATCACGCTGGTCGGACATGAGGAGACGCCGCTCGGCAAGGGCGGGGACCATGTTTTCGTCAACTTCGCCGAGGACGACACGTCCTGCGAATCCTTCTATCTCCAGTCGCTCTTCATCGCGCTTGCAGTGCTGAAGCATCGCGGCGAGCTCGCCGAATCCGAACGGATTTTCGCCGAACTGGAGCAGTTGCCGCGACTGTTGCTGGAGGTGAAGCGGAGCTATGAACAGGAAGCCGCCGGCTTCGCGCACAAACTGGCCGCCTCCGACTATCACATCATAACCGGCGCCGGGAATGTCTGGCCGCAGGCCTGGTATTACGGCATGTGCATCCTGGAGGAGATGCAGTGGATCCGGACCCGCCCCGTGCATGCTTCAGACTTTTTCCACGGCACGCTGGAGCTGGTGGACAAAGACGTCAGTGTCGTGCTCTTCAAGGGCGAGGACAGCGCCCGGCCGCTGGCCGATCGCGTCGAGAAATTCGCGCCTGCCTATACCGACAAGTTGACGGTGCTTGACACGGCCGATTTTGAATTGCCCGGCATTTCGCCGGATGTGCGCGCGCTGGTTTCGCCGATCGTGCTCGCGACCGCCCTCGAACGGGTCAGCGCGCATCTCGAGGTGATCCGTAACCACCCGTTGACGACGCGCCGCTACTATAAGCGCGTTGCCTATTGAGCTTAGCTATCGGCGTCAGCTTGATCGCAGCGCAGGATATGAGCAGCTTTCGATTTGCCGCCGTCGGCGACAACTGCATCGACCGCCTCGGAGCGCCGATTGGACGCTCGCTGGTCGGCGGCAACGCGCTCAACGTTGCCGTCCAGCTCGCGCGGCTTGGCCATAACAGCTTCTATTTCGGCGCGGTCGGCCGCGACGCAGAGGGCGAACGCACCCGCGCTGAGCTCGAAGCCAATCGGGTGGCGGTCAAGCACCTGCGCGTAGGCCAGCGCAACACCGCCTGGACCGACATCAACGTCTTGCCGTCCGGCGAGCGTTTGATCGCTGCCGAGGATTTCGGCGCCTGCGCCGGCTATGCGCCGGACCAGGTCGAACTGGCGATCCTGGGGACGATGGATCACGTCCATATCGGCTGGCTGGATGACGGCGGCGCTTTACGCAGGCGCCTGTCGCGGGCCGGGGTCAGCGTCTCGCAGGATATCTCGGTCAACGCCGATCCCGCCGATCTCGGTGTGGAGGGTTTGAGCATAGTTTTCTGCTCGACCGGCCAAAATCGCCACGTGGCGGAAGCGATGGCCGCCGATCTCCTGTCGCGCGGCGCAGGCTGCGCCGTCATCATGCGCGGTGCCGAGGGGTCGATGGCGCTGACGGCCCGCGAGCGCGCCGAGACCGGCATCCGCCCGGTCGAGGTCGTCGACACGACCGGCGCCGGCGACAGTTTCATCGCCGGTTTCCTGCATGCCTGGCTGGCGAGGAAGCCGCTGGTGCAATGCCTCGAAAGCGGCCGCGATCATGCCGCTCTGGCCTGCTGCCATCTCGGCGGCTTTCCCCAGGAGGGGATGCCCCATTGAAGCTCAGCGTTTGAGCGAGCGGCCGAACCGTTCCTCGATGCGGGACTGCAGGAATTCGAGCCCGATGGACAAAAGCCAATAGATCATCGAGGCGGTGATCAGCATCTCGATATGCCGGAACTCGGTCTGGCCCTGCGTGCGCGCCAGATACATGATCTCCCAGACCCCGACCACCGAGACCAGGGAGGAATCCTTCAGCATCGCGATGAACTGATTGCCCGTCGGCGGCACGATGACGCGCATCGCCTGCGGCAGGATCACCAGGAACATCGTCTGGTTGGGGCTGAGCCCAAGTGCGGTGGCGCCTTCCGTCTGGCCGCGCGGGATGCTTTCGATGCCAGCGCGGAAAATCTCGGTCATATAGGCGCCGTAGCAAAGCGACAGCGCCATGATCCCGGCAGGCACGGCCCCGATCACATAACCGACCTGCGGCAGGCCGAGATAGATGATGTAGATCTGCATCAGCAATGGCAGCCCGCGGAACAGTGAAGTGTAGAACGTTGCCAGGCCATAGACGATGCCGTTCTTGGAGAGCTTGGCTATGGCGCCGATGAAGGCGATGATCGTCGCGATGGCGATCGAAATGGCGGAAATATAGAGCGTGGTCACCACGCCCTGCGAGATGAGGAAACCGATCTTCCGGGCGATGAAAGAAAAGGACAGGTCAAAGGAATAGAAGAACAGCATCAGCAGCACGAACAGCTCGATCCATACCGCCACGATCTGCTGCTTGCGCCCGAGTTGCTGCAGCGCCTTCCAGTTGGCGGCCACGATCAGCGCGATCAGCACCGCCGAGACGGCTCGCGCCACCGCGGGATTGGCCGCAAGCCATTCGATCGAGCTCGGGATCAGCTTGCCGATCCAGTCTGCCTTGATGCCGAGACCGTAGAGGCCCGCGGCGAAAGCGGCGAGCGCCAGGCACACGCCGATGCGGCGCGTGGCGTCCGGATAATTGAGCAGCAGTCTGCCGATCACCTGTTGATATCCCTTCTGGTTAGCGGGGGCGTTCGCGCCACCAATCTTGCGCCTGCAGCTTCCAATAGGTGAGTTGCGCCGCGGCAAGGCCCACCGGTCCGCCTGCCCAGGCCAGTCCGAACGGCGCGAACAGAAGGTGGCGGTCCGACTGGCCGAGTACCGCCTCGGCGACCACCTTGCCGGCTATGGCCGTCGTGTTGATACCGTGCCCGCCAAACGCGGTGAGATACCAGGCGCCTGGCTGCAGCTGCCCGATCTGGGGCATCAGGTGGCGGGCATAGGCCATCAGCCCCGACCAGGCTAGTTCGGTCTTGAGCGCCGTGAGCTGGGGGTAGGTTCCAACCATCTCCCGGCGCAATTCCCTGGCCAGCGCCGCCGGCGAAGCGGCCCGCGTAGTGATGCGCCCGCCCCAGAGCAGCCGCTTTCCATCCTCCACGACACGGTAGTAGTCGCCGGCCCGGCGGTTATCGCCGACGGCATCCGTCGTCGCGATGGCGCCGGCGATGAGATCGGGGGCTTCCTCACTCAGCATCACATAGGTCGCGATCGGCAACATGGCCCGCTTCAGCCGACCGACCAGCGGCCCTGTATAGCCGCCGGTGGCAAACACCGCTTGCCGCGCGCGTACTTCGCCGCTTGCGGTGCGTAGCGTCTTGTGCGGGCCATCGAGTTTAGCCTCGATCGCGCTGGAGCCCTCGTAAATCCTGCCGCCCAGCCGCTCGATCTCCGCCCCGATGGCGCGCAGATAGTTCAGCGGATGCATGTGGAAGGCGTTGCCATCGCGCAGGCCCTGGTAGTAGCGCTCGGAACGCAGCACAGCGCGCACCTGGTCGCGCTCGAGATATTCGAGCGGATAGTCAAAATCCCGCGCCAGTTTCTCTGCATGAGCCCTCAGTTCGGCGCCGCCGTCATGGCGCAGCACGCCCATGATTCCGGGGCGAAGCTTCGCTACCGTGATGTCGAGATCCTTGATCGTCTGCCGCACGAAATCGACGCCTTCGATCGACAGCCGATGCAGCTCTCGTGCCGCCGACGCGCCGGCCATCGCGGCGATCTTGTCGCTGCCGGTTGCGAAGCCGGGGCTGACGAAGCCGCCGTTGCGGCCCGAGGCGCCGAAGCCGATGCTCTCGGCTTCGAGCAGCACGACCTGCTGCCTGGCGCGCGCCAGCTGCAGCGCCGTCGTCAGACCGGCCAGTCCGCCGCCGACAATGACCGTGTCGCATTCGGCCGGACCCGCGAGCGGTGGTCTGACCTTCTCGTCGGCAAGTGTACGGCGATAATAGGTGTCGGGATAAGTCATGATAGGTTCTGACGGAAGCAGGCGGCCTTGAGGGGCCGCCCGCGATGAGCGTCAATCGGCGCTGTAGTTCTTGCCGTACCACTTGGTGGTCAGCGTGGCGAGCGTGCCGTCTTTCTTCATCTGGTCGATGATGCCGCCGATCTTGGTGGTCCACTCGGCATCGCCCTTGTCGGCGATCACCACCAGCGGCTCGCGGAAGGCGTAGTCGCCCTCGATGATGCGCAGCGGATAACCGTTCTTGATGGCGTTTTGCGCGGTCTGCTCGGGCGCGATGACCGCGTCGAGCCGCACGCCGTCCCCAAGTCTCAAATCGTCGAAGGGCAGCATGGAATCGGCGAAAGTCCGGATTTCGCCAGGCTGCAGCTTGTATTCGATTGGCGGAAGGCCGGGAGCGTCGATCTCCAATTGGCGGCGGATAAAATCTTCCGAAGTGGTGGCGGTCTCGACGCCGATCACCTTGCCGTTCAGATCGTTCACCGATTTTGCCTTGCTGTCCTTGTGGACCACATAGACATAAGGGCTGTAATAATAGATGCCGGCGAAATCGATCACCCTGGCCCGGGCCTTGGTCGGCGTCACCGAGCCGACGCCAAGATCATAGCGGCCCTGCCAGTGGCCGCCGGTCATGGTCGCCCAATCGGGCGTCTCGAAGCTGACCTCGACGCCGAGGCGCTTGGCGATTTCTTTCGAGACGTCGATGTCGAAGCCGACCAACTGGTTGCTCTCGTCGAGAAAGCTCTGCGGTGGCCAGCCGCTGTTGGTCGCGACCACCATGGCCTTCTTGGTTGTGACGCGATCCAGGGTTTCTCCCGCCCACGCTGCCGACGCAAATGCGAGCGCGCCGGCAGCCAGCGCGAAACAAGCGATAAATCTCCTCACGAAACCTCCCTCTCGTATGTAAGATGTCTGACAACGCAACTTGTCCGTAAGGGGGAGGGTGAGTCAAGCGTCTTTATCGGCGCATCGTCGAGTTTGGCCTGCGATACGCGTTCCCGCCGTTGACCGGATCGGCATTGGTCGAATTTCTTGGGTTTTTATGCGATCGGCAGCCGGCTGCTGTGCGAATTCGCGGATCAGTCGGGCCGCCACCAGTTCTCGGCGGTCGGTGCTGATTACCGGGCGCGCCCAATCCATGCTGAAGACGTTGCTGGTTCATGGCAGGCGCGGGCGCTCGCCAATACGTCGGCGCAGGCTGCTGCTTCTCGGACAGTTGCTTCCGATCTGTCGCAGCACAAAAGGTCGCTTCTCGACTACGCTTAGGTCTGGTGATCGACACCCGCCGGACGCTCGGCCGGCGCGGATCCGAAATAGCCCATGATTTCCCGCGCTTCGCCGGCGTCGAAACGGCAAGCCAGTTCATAGGCAGGCTGGATCGCCAGCTTTGCCGATAGTCGGTGATCGGCTGGTTCACCTGGGCGTGCCGGCGAGCGGAATGCGGCGTGCGCACCGCCTTTTCGCGCCCCCATATGACGGGCTGTTGGTGATAGTTCAGAATGCCTGGATCGAAGGCCACGCCGATGAAGCGGCATAGCCGTTCGATGGAAAGCGCAGGCGATTCGATGAAGTCTTCATAACGCCACAGGATGCTTTCGCCCTTTTCGATACGCTCCATCGAGGCCTTGCTGTCGGCGATCCATCTTTGGAAAGCCTTGTCGAAATCGCCCTCGTAACGCTTCCCGAGCGAGGCCACGATGTCCCTGCCGTCACGCGTGACGACGATGAAGCGCGCGCCCGGGATCGTCTGGATGATCTGCCTCGTATAGTGGATATGGTTCGGGGTCTTTTCGACCCAGACGCTGCGGCGTGAAATGGCTGCCTGCAGCAAAACCGCGCTTAGCTTGGTCCATCGCGCCCCATCGCGTGAGACAAACGCGCTTGTCTCGCAGCGGACAGAGAAAATTTCCGGATGCGCAGCCAGTATCCGGGCGAGCAAAGTTGACCCCGTATGCCCGCATCCGCAAAATGAATATTGAAACCTTGGGCTTCGGAAGAAGCCGCACCACGCCTCTATTCACGATTTCGTTTCCCCGGAGATTCTAAGCAACCTTTCTCTTCCGGGGATTGCAATAGGGAATGCCTATATGCGGTCAGTGACGAACAGCTAATTGCTGCCGGCGCTTTGACCAGGAGGCAGGGTGGCTGGAGTGAAAGGCTCCGTTGTCAGGCCGGCAGCCCGAGTTGCTTTCGCAGGCTCTTGTCGAATGCCGATGCGGGGACGAAACGGCGCAGGAAACTGACTTGGCGCGCTGTCTTTCCCGCCGCATAGCGCCGCTTCGGAGCGGGATCGATCGCAGCCGCCAGAACGGTGTCGGCCACCACTTCGGGCGCATCGCCTTTGTCCATTGCCTTCCGCACGGCTACGGTCATGCCGGCGCGCGCGGCGTCATAGATCTCGAGCAACTGGTCCGGCTTGGCGAGGTTGTCTTCGAAGGAGGTACGCGTATAGGCCGGCTCGACCAATGCGACGCGAATTCCAAACGGCCGCACTTCGTGGTCAAGCGATTCGGAATACCCCTCAACGGCATGTTTGGTCGATGAATAAAGCGCGAAATAGGGGGCGGGGATGAACCCCTGCACTGAGCTCAAGTTGACGATCCTGCCCTTTCCTTGACGTCGCATGATCGGCAGCACCGCGTTGATCATACGGATGACACCGAAGACGTTCACGTCGAACAGAGCCTGGGCCTGTGCAGTCGAGGATTCCTCCGCGCCGCCGAGCAGGCCGATGCCGGCATTGTTGACCAGCACGTCGATGCGCCCAGCATCGGCCAGCACCTCATCGATCAGCTTCGCCACGGAGGCGTCATCGGTCACGTCGCAGGTCAGCATGGTAATACCGTCGCTTTTCTTGGAGGCCGCGCGACGGCTGGTTCCGAACACGCGAAAGCCGGCGCTCTGCAGCGCCTTGGCCGTTGCGTGCCCGATTCCGCTGGATGCCCCTGTGACAATGGCAACGCCAGGATTGGTCCTGTTCATGGAGATCACTTTCTTTGGTTGGACTGGAAAGCAGGAAAGGCTGGAGCAAAGAGCGTCAACCACGAGCGGCTCGACCGTTTACGCCGTGCTTGTCCCAGCGCCGGAACAGCACGCTGGCATTGACGCCGCCGAAGCCGAAGCCATTGGCGATCGCGTAGTCCATCTCCATCGGCCGGGCCCGGTTTGCGACGAAGTCTATTCCGTCGCCGGCCGGATCGGGGGCGCTCAAATTGAGGGTCGGCGGCGCCACCTGGTCCCTCAGCGCCAGGATGGTGAAGATCGCGCCAATCCCGCCGGCGGCACCGAGCAGGTGTCCGGTCGCCGACTTCGTTCCGCTGACGGCTATGGAGAAATCCGTGCCGAAGACGGTTTTGATCGCTTCGATTTCTCCCAGATCGCCCACCGGCGTGGAGGTCGCGTGCGCGTTGAGATGGCGGACCTCGTGCGGTGAAATGCCGGCCTGGGCAATCGCGATCTCCATCGCGCGGCGCGCGCCGTCCCCGTCTTCAGGGCCGGACGTGACGTGATGCGCATCCGCCGTCGTGCCGTAGCCAACGACCTCGGCGAGCGGTTGTGCCCCGCGCGCCAGTGCATGGTTCAATTCCTCGATGACCAGGATACCGGCGCCTTCGCCCATGACGAAGCCGTCCCGAGAGACGTCGAACGGACGCGAGGCCTGATCGGGACGGTGATTGAAGGAGGTTGAAAGCGAGCGTGCCGCCGCGAAGCCGCCCAGACTGACGACGTTCATGCAGGCTTCCGTGCCGCCGCACACGGCGATGTCGGCTTCATCGGCGCGGATGATGCGCGCCGCATCGCCGATCGCCTGAATGCCGGCGGCGCACGCCGTTACCGGCGCGCCGATGTGGCCCTTGAAGCCGTAACGAATCGTGATGTGGCCGGCGGCGAGGTTCACCAGGAAAGACGGCACCGTGAACGGCGAAAGACGCCGAACGCCGCGCTGGTCGACGGTCCGCACCGCCTCGGTTATGGCGGGGAACCCTCCGATACCTGAAGCAATGATCGTCGCGGTGCGAAGCCGATCCTTTTCCGACTCCGGCTTCCATCCCGCCTGGGCAAGCGCCTCTTCCGCCGCCGCCAGCGCGAATAGGATGAAGCGATCGATCTTGCGCTGATCCTTCGGCGCCAGGAAGGCATTCGCATCGAGGCCGGCCTCGGGATCCTCCTCCAGGGAAAGAACCGTTCCGCCGATCTTTGTCGGCAGGGTTTCCACCATGTCCTCAGGAAGCCTTCGGATGCCCGAGCGGCCGGCCAGGAGACGCGACCACGACGCCTCGATATTTGCGGCAAGGGGCGTGACCGCGCCCATGCCCGTGATAACAATCCGTCGCATCTATTCTCCTATCGAACTGAGTAGCCAGCCCGCGCCGGTCAGACGCTGACGGTGTCGCGAACCTGTTCGGCCGCTGCATCCAGAAAGGCCTGGGCGAGGTCGGGATCATTGACGACGCGCGAGAGAACCACCGCACCGACCATCGTCGAGAGGACGGCCATGGCTTTTTCACCGGTTTCCTCCTTCTCAGTCCTGGCAATCATCCTGCCGAGCACTTCAAGATATGCTTTGATGCCGACTTCGAACGACGCTTTCACCTCGGTCCCCTGTCTGGCCACATCCGACCCGAGCGCCGCGACCGGGCAGCCGTCCATCCTTTCCTCACGATGGCCCATGCTGAGATAGAACTCGATCACCGCCCCAAGCGGATCGCCGGGATTCGCTGCGGTCGCCGCCGTCCATCTGTCGGCAGCGCTCTCCATCGCGCGCCTGGAAGCTTGCGCGGCAAGGTCCTCCTTTGACGCGAACTGCTTATAGAAAGCGCCTTGGGTCAGCCCGGCGCCCTTCATCAGGTCCTTAAGGCCGATACCGTCAAAGCCGTGCTCTCGAAAAAGCCGGCTTGCGACATCGATCACGGTTTGCCGGTTCCGCTCAGCCTGAATGCGGCTCACGCGCATCGTCGACCTCCATATTTTAGATTATGTACGACATCTATAATTCAGTTAGAAGCCGCACGCAATCTATCAATGGGCGGCGTCCCACGTAGCGGTTTGCTACGGGCTGAATGTGCCTGCGGCAGGCCTAGATCATTTTCGATGCCGAAGCGCTGCGACGATCACCGCCATCGTCTCGGCGTTGCCGGCGGCGACGGCGGTAAAGGCAAGTGCCGATGCAAGAAGGCCGATTGCCGGAAGACGAAATGCGGTCATTGTGACCTCCTCAGACTGGCCGGAGCAAAACCCGCGGGAAACCGTTAGGTCCCATTAAGACCATGCAGGAAACCGCAAGGATGGCACAATCTGTCGACAAACAGGAACCGCTCGCCTTCCGCTTCGCCGATGATGGGCTGGTGCCCAATCATCCGCGCTGGCCCATGCTCTTCTATCCCGGCGCCGTGCAGCTGCCGGACGAAAGCGATCCGGCTGCCGTTTTCGAGGATATTTTCGGCGCCAATGGCTGGGGCGACAGCTGGCGCAACGGCATCTACGACTTCGTCCACTATCACTCGCGCATTCACGAGGTGCTGGGCATCGCGCGCGGCACCGCCGACATCCGCTTCGGCGGCGATAAAGGCAAGGTGCTGGAGGTGAAGGCGGGCGACGTGGCGGTCCTGCCGGCCGGCACCGGCCATCAGCGCCTGTCCGGCTCCGCCGATCTTCTCGTCGTCGGCGCCTATCCGCCCTTCGGCACCTATGATTTGTGCCGCGACCCCGAGCAGCATGCCGAGGCGCTGCGCAGCATCCCGACGGTCGGCCGGCCCGACAAGGATCCGCTCTTCGGCGGCGACGGGCCGCTGCTGAAAGCCTGGAGCGAAGGCTGAAATGGCAAGCATCGTCGCCATCGAACATGTGACGCTGGACGGTGTCTTCCAGGCGCCGGGGCGCGCCGACGAAGACACACGCAATGGTTTTGCGCACGGCGGTTGGGGCAATCCAGGCAGCGACTCGAAGATGCAGGAGGTCATCGGACGCGCCATGGCCGGCGGCTGGTCGTTGCTCGCCGGCCGGACGACTTATGAGGATCTTCACGAAGCCTGGGCTGTTCGTCAGCCGGCCAGTCCGATGACCGGGGCGCTGACCGGCGCACGGAAGTTCGTCGCCTCGCATGACGCCGGCTATGAGCCGCGCTGGGAGAATTCGGCGCTGCTTGCCGGCGATGCCGGGGAGACGGTGCGCGCGCTGAAGCAAGGTCACGACGAGGCGCTGATTGTGTTCGGCAGCGGCAAGCTGCTGCGCGCGCTGATGCGGCACGGGCTTGTCGATGAGCTGGTGCTGATGGTCCACCCTCTGGTGCTGGGCACAGGCTCGCGCCTTTTCGAGCCGGGGCAGGCGCCCTCGATGCTGAAGCTGTCCAACCAGGTGTCGACCGCGACGGGGGTGGCGATCCTCACTTATGCATTCGATGGCAAGGCCGCGGCGGAGCGGCCAGAATAACCGGAACCCGCGGTCCTTCCTCTATGGATAATGCGTTTTCTTCGGCGCGTAGCTTGCCGGATCGAAATCGAGCTCCTTCGGCAGCGGCTGGCTCGAGCATTGCAGGTGCATCTGGCGGGCGAGAAGCCGTCGCTGCTGGTGCTCATGCTCCTTGACCGCCGCCACCATCCCCATGCTGTAAGGGCCAAGCAGCACACCGAACCCCCAGCCGGGATGGTCCTTCTCGCGCTGGGCGTAGTCCGATGCCGCGGCGCGGGCCTGCTGGCATTCCGGCGATGCCCATTTCGGATCCTGCTGCGACAGCGAAGCGCCATTATCGGCGGCAGAGGACACGCATCCCGCCGCTGCCGCGCAGAGCGCAACGAGCACCGCAATTCTCATCGTTTGAGTCCCTGCTAATTCAAGGCGGAGAGAACACAGAACGCTCCTTCGCACAAGCGAGATAGCGAAAAGCAACGGGCAGGGCGGGATAGCCGCCATCGTCGTCCTTCGGCGCTCCCGAGATTTTTTCAACGTCCCGTTCCGTTTGCCCCCACCATTTCGTCCTTGGTTCCGTCCCACCGAAAAAGGAGAACCGCAATGGCTGGAATGGTCGTCATCTACAAGCAGCCGGTTGACGCGGAGGCGTTCGACAAGCATTATTTCGAGACGCACATACCGCTGGCCAAGAAAATCCCGGGTCTGAGGAAATACGAGGTCAGCCAGGGGCCGATCACGGTGGTGGCCGGCCCATCCGATGTCTACCTGATCGGGACAATTTATTTTGACGATCTCGAAGCGATGAAGAGGGCTTTCGCAAGCCCGGAGGGAAAGGCGGCCGGGGCGGACCGCCGGCTTTACGCACCCGATGAATCGGGGGTCCAGATGTTCCTCTTCGACAGCAGGGAAGTTTGAGCCCGCGGCCGAGACAGGACGATCGGCCGCCGAGAACCGCGGCCGCGTCGCTGCTCATGTCGACTTTGCCCGCTCGATGTCGATGCGTTTTTGCTCCGCCACGGCGATCGCGGTTTCCATCGCGGCATCCAGATCGGCCATCGCTTCCAGATGGCCGTGATCGACGATCGACTTGCGAAGCATGCGCATGGCCAGCAACGCGTCGTCCAATGCCTGTTCGACGTTTTTGACCATGACCGGGTCAGCCTTTGCGCCGGCTGCGCTTGTTCGGCGCCGGATCGTCGGCGGTCGGCTTGTCCGGACGATTTGCCAGGGCCTTGCGCGCCAGCGCCTCGGCCGCCGACCGGTCCGGATTGCCGGCCGGTATCGTGACCGCGCCGGGCATCGCAGCACCCGGCTGTTCGCCCAAGCCGTTGTCCTCGCGCTCGATTTCCTCGCAAGCCTGATGCCAGTGCTCCTCGTCCTGGCCATTCGCTTCGCCGCTGCGTTGCCAGATCTCATAGGCGCGGCGCTTGATGCGTTCGTATTTGTCGGTCGCCATTGTCCGATCCTCCGTCATCTGTTCAAACGCGCGCTGGCCGCGAATGATCCGTGACGGGGACAGGGAACGGATAGGTCGCGGCTCAGAACCTGCGGCTGAGATAGGCCGATCCGCCGAGGCCAAAGCGCCACTCGGCTTCCACGCCCTTGGTGAGGCCGATCCGGCGACCGGCGAGGATTGCGGCCGGGTCGGCCTCGGAACGGGCGAACTCGAACGGCGGCGCGGTAAGCGAGAGCCCGTTATGCGAACCGTCGATGTCCAGCGCCTGGCAGAGCTTGCCGGGACCGGAGCAGAGCAGCCGGTCGTCATCCGTTCCGCGCCGCTCGCGCATCGCGGCGATGCCGGATTGCGGCTGGATGGCGCGGATCAGCACGGCGCTGCCCGGCAGGCACACCGCGTTCAGGCACCAATGCAGCCCATAGGAACGATAGACATAGGCGTCGCCGGGCACGCCGTACATCGGCGCGTTGCGCGGCGTGCGGCCGCGAAAGCTGTGCGATGCGGGGTCGTCGGGCCGGTAAGCCTCGGTCTCGACGATGATCCCGCCGACGCCGGCGAGCCCAAGCCTGGCGCCGATCAGGGCGCGCGCGACGATAACCGCGTCGCGGGCGAAGAAATCGGGCCCGACACTAGGCGGCATGGCGATCGGCGTCGTTCGGACAGCTCATCATCGCCGTCCGCTCAGCCCAAAAGATTGCGCGCCGCGCGCATGAAGATCCGCGAGCCGATCGGGATAAGATCATCCGGGAAATCATAGTCGGGGTTGTGCAGGGAAGGGTGCCTTTCGCCGGCGCCGAGGAAGAACATCGCCGACCTCGCATTGTGGCCGAAAATACCGAAATCCTCCGAGGCGCGCATCGGCAGCGCGTCTTCGCTGCGCGCAATGCCTTCCGCGTCGAGCGCGCGGTTGAGATGCTCCACAGCGTCCGGCGCATTGACGCTGGCGAGGAAGATCTCGTGATAGTCGAAGCGAACGGCAAGGCCGTGCTTCGCGGCGATTTTTGCCGCGAGCGCCTCCGCCGCGGCGACCTGCTCGGCCATGCGCTCGTCGCGGCGGGTGCGCAGCGTCGCCCACACTTCGGCATAGCCGGGCGCGATGCCGAACACGGCTTCGCCCATCGCGCAATGGGTGACGGTCACCATGCCGAAATCGTCGTCGGTGAAGGTCCCGCGCCCGAGCGCCGGCAGCGCCGGCATCAGCTCGCTCACCGCCGGCATCGGCGATACACCTGTCTCCGGCATCGAGGAATGCGCTGTCTTGCCCTCGAGCACGACGCGCATGCCGCGCGAGGCGCAGTTGACGGTGCCGGCCTTCAGCCGCACCTCGCCGAACGGCACGCCCGGCAGGTTGTGCAGCGAAAACGCAAAATCCGGCTGGATCTCGCCAAAGCGCGGATCGGCGACGACCCCCGCCGCGCCGTTGCCTGTTTCCTCGGCCGGCTGGAACATCAGGACGACGCGGCCGCGCGCCGGTCTTTCGCGTCCGAATTGGCGACCGAGCGCGGCCAGGATCGCGGTGTGCCCGTCATGGCCGCACATATGCGACTTGCCCGGCACCTCGGAGGCATGGGCGACGCCCGAAAGCTCCGCGATCGGCAGCGCGTCGAGCTCCGAGCGGAACAGCACGGTCGGGCCGGCCTTCCCGCTGTCATAGACCGCCGCCACGCCATGGCCGCCGAGCCCGGTCAGCACCTTGTCCGGCCCGGTATCGGCGAGGAAATTCACCACCTCTTTCGCGGTCCTTTCCTCCTCATTCGAAATTTCCGGGTGGCGGTGCAGCTTGCGCCGCCATTCGGTGAGCTCGACGATGTCTCGATTGGTCAGGGTCATGGGTTGGGGCTCCGATCGGCTTGCGGGTCACACCAAACACGATAGGGCTTTTCTCGCGCCGTGCCATGCCGAGCATTTCAAATAGTCCATCGGCGAATTCGTGCAAGAAATGCCACGTAAACCGCTGAAATCCTTAACACGATTTTCATTCCGCTCGCCTACCCATTAGAGACATGAAAAGGCATGACGAGCGGCTGGTGTCGGGTCCCTCATCCGAGGGAAGGAGCGAAGCCGTGGAAGCCGGCATCCTGCGCGACCAGCTTGCGGATCTGAGCAAGGGCGTCTTCATCTCGATGCCGATCGGCACGGTGCTCTCGGCCTTGATCCTGGCGGTGCAGCTCTTGTCGGGGGGCGGCCTCGCCGCGGTGCTGTGGTTCGTGGCGATCGCCTTGATCAACGGCGCGCGCGTGGCGCTTGCCGTCACCCAATCGGAAGCCGCCGGTGACAACCCGAGGGCGGTGGGCGCCCGGCTTTCGCTTTATGGCCTGATGGCGCTTGCCTCGGGTGTCGCCTGGTCTTTTCTGGCGCTGCTGAGCGACGGATACACGACCAGCCAGGCGCCGCTCTATCTGATCGTGCTCGCCGGCACTTCGGCCGGTTCGGTCACCTACGGAACCTCCTATGCGCCGGCTTCGATCAATTTCATTATCCTGCCGCTCCTCACCGCCGCCGGCTGCGTGCTTGCCAAGGGCGGCGTTGAAAATTACGTGCTCGCCTTCACCGTGCTGCTTTTCCTTGGCGGCATGGTCAGGAGCGCGCTGCTCGGGCAATTCCGCTTCCGCGAGACGAGCCGGCTCAAATACGAGGCGCGCGAATTCGCCGCCGAGATGGAGCGCAACTCCAGGCGCGACCCGCTGACGAATCTGCTCAACCGCTATGGGCTGGAGCAGGCGATTGCCAAGCTCGGGCTCTCCGACGGCCCGTTCGTGGCCATGCTGATCGACCTCGATGGCTTCAAATCCGTCAACGACACCTATGGCCACAACATCGGCGACGACCTTTTGGTCAGGGTGGCGCGCCGGATCGAGGACCACGCTCCGCAAGGTGCCACGATCGCGCGCATCGGCGGCGACGAGTTCGTGCTGCTTTTCTCCGCCGGCAGGTCGCAGCAAGCGGCCGGCGAGCTTGCATCCGCCATCATCGCTGCCATCGCCAATCCGGATCCGGAGTTGAATTCGGTGCGCGTCGGCGCCTCGATCGGCATCTACCAATCGGAAAAGCCGCGACTGACCGAGATGCTGCTCAAGGCGGATTTCGCGCTCTATGCCGCCAAGCGCGGCGGTAGGAACGAATATTGTCTCTTCGACGCCGGGCTGGACGCCGCGCTGGAACGCAAGAATTGCATCGAGCGCGACCTGCGCGGCGCCATCGAAACCGGCACGCTCTGCTCCTGGTTCCAGCCTTTGGTGCGGCTCGATACCAACGCGGTGGTCGGTTTCGAGGCGCTGCTGCGCTGGCACCATGATGTCCATGGCGCCATCTCGCCACCCGAGATCGTCACTGCCGCGCGCGAAACCGGGCTGCTTTCGCTTCTGACCGAGACGGTGTTCTTCAATTGCTGCGCCATCATCGCGGAGCTCGTGAAGCATGGGCGCCGCGATGTTCGCGTCGCGATGAACCTCTCGCCGCGCGAGCTCGAGGCCGGCAATGTCGACGACATGATCCTCGACGGCCTGAAGGCCAAGGACGTGCCTGCCGCGATGCTCGAGATCGAGATCACCGAGGAGGCGCCGGTCGACCGCGACCGGGTCGACGAAAAGGTCGGGCGCCTGGCGGATGCGGGCATATCGATCGTGCTCGACGATTTCGGCACCGGCTTCTCGACCCTGGTTTCACTCAAGGACAGCCGCATCCGCAAGATCAAGATCGACAAGGATTTCGTGCGCGACCTGGCGAAATCCCTCGAGGACCAGGCCGTGGTCGAGGCGGTGATCGGCCTCGGCCGGACGCTGGGCATCGAGGTGATGGCCGAGGGGGTCGAGACCGACGCCGACCGTATGATCCTGCGCTCGCTGGGCTGCGTGATTGGGCAAGGCTATCTTTTCTCGGCCGCGCTCCCCCTGGGCGATGCGCTCGCCTTCGACGCGACCGGTAGTTCCGCCACCGAGGCCCTTTTCGAGCCTCGGCGCACGCCCAAGAGCGGCAGCGCCGCCTGATTGGCCACCGCCAAGGGCATTCATTGACTTGGCGGGCAACCGGCATCGGAAGGACAGGGTAGCCGCGACCCGCGTGAAACCTTTTGATTTTTGGGCCGTTGTGGCGCGATGTCCCCGGCCAAGCACAAACCGAAACCGGCCGACAGCGCCACGCAGCGCGGTGCAAGCAAGCCGCGTTCGGCGCCGCCGCGCCAGGACAAGCCGCGCCAGTCGGAACCGCGCGGTGCCCCGAAGCCGCGCGCGCAGAGGGCGCGGGAAGACACACGGCACGAAGACCGGCTGAAAGACGACAAGGCACAGCAACGCAAGCCGCAGGCCGGCGAGGCCGAAGAAAAGGCATCCGCTGACGCCGCGCCGGAAGCCATCGGCCATGCCGGGTCGCCGCCGCCCGAGGCGATCGAGCCGGATCCCGAGCTTTCGCCCGAGGAGGCCGTGCGGGCGCGCAAGAGATATCTGCTGCGGCGCTTCTGGATCAGCGGGCGCGGCTATTGGGGTTTGCGCGGCGACAGGCTTGCCTGGCCGCTGACGATCGGGCTGCTCACGCTGATCTGCGTCAATGTCGGCTTCCAATACGGCATCAACCGCTGGAACCGCGCCATCTTCGACGCCATCGAGCTGCGCGACGCGCACACCGTCTACTGGTTGAGCGCCGTCTTCCTGCCGCTGGTCGCCGGCAGCATCAGCCTGGTGGTCGCGCAAGTGTACCTGCGCATGACCATGCAGCGCCGCTGGCGCTCCTGGCTGACCACGGCCGTCATCCAGCGCTGGCTGGCCAGCGGCCGCTACTACCAGCTCAACCTCGTCAAGGGCGACCATGCCAACCCCGAGGCCCGCCTGACCGAGGATCTGCGCATCGCCACCGAATCGCCGGTCGACTTCATCGCCGGTGTCCTCAACGCCTTCCTGTCGGCCTCGACCTTCATCGTGGTGCTGTGGACGATCGGCGGCGCGCTGAGCTTTTCGCTGGGCGGTTCCACCATCACCGTGCCCGGCTTCCTCGTCGTCACCGCGGTCATCTACGCAGCGATCACCTCGACCTCGATGTTCGCCATCGGCCGCCGCTTCGTCCAGCTTTCCGAGGACAAGAACCAGGCCGAGGCCGAGTTCCGTTACGTGCTGACGCGCGTGCGCGAGAATGGCGAAAGCATCGCGCTGCTGGGCGGCGAGGAGGAGGAGAACGCCGGCATCGACCGCACCTTCGCCGGCGTGCTTGGCCGCTGGGCGCGGCTCACCGGCCAGCACATGCGCACGGCACTGGTCTCGCAAGGCTCCAGCCTGTTCGCGCCGGTGGTGCCGGTGCTTCTATGCGCGCCGAAATTCCTCGACGGCTCGATGACGCTGGGCCAGGTGATGCAGGCGGCCTCCGCCTTCGCCATCGTGCAGGGCGCCTTCGGCTGGCTGGTCGACAATTATCCGCGCCTGGCCGACTGGAACGCCTCGGCCCACCGCATCGCCTCGCTGATGATGTCGCTGGATGGGCTGGAGCGCGCCGAGGAGAACGACAAGCTCGGCCGCATCCAGCGCGGCGAGACCGCAGACGGCGCGATGCTCAGCCTCAACAATGTTTCCGTGACGCTCGACGACGGCACCGCCGTGGTCAAGGAAACCGAGGTGGAGATCGCGCCCGGCGAGCGCGTGCTGGTCTCGGGCGAATCCGGTTCGGGCAAGTCGACGCTGGTGCGCGCCATCGCAGGCCTCTGGCCCTGGGGCAGCGGCAGCGTCGATTTCCACCCGGGCAAGCGCCTCTTCATGCTGCCGCAGCGCCCCTACATCCCGTCCGGCACGCTGCGCCGCGCCACCGCCTATCCCGCCCCCGCCGAGAATTGGAAGACGAAAGAGATCAATGCGGCCCTCGACAAGGTCGGCCTCGGCTATCTGAAGAGCCGGCTGGAGGAAGAGGCGCCCTGGGACCAGACGCTGTCGGGCGGCGAGAAGCAGCGTCTCGCCTTTGCCCGCCTGCTGCTGCACGCGCCGGACATCGTGGTGCTCGACGAGGCGACCTCGGCGCTGGACGAGAAGAGCCAGGACAAGATGATGCGGACGGTGATCAAGGTGCTGCCCCAGGTCACCATCATCAGCGTCGCCCACCGCGCCGAGCTGGAAGCCTTCCACACGCGAAAGATCACGCTGGAGAGGCGTGAGGGCGGGGCGCGGCTGGTGAGCGATGTCGAGCTCGCGCCGAAGAAGCGCGCGCCGGGCTTGCTGCAGCGCGCGCTGTGGGGCAGCGGCGGCGATAAGGGATAGCGGCACTCTGACGTCGTGCGCAATCGCCGGCGGCGCTTCCCCAATCGCCAAGCGCGCGGCCTTCGCAAGCCTGGGTTCCCGGCCCCACAAAATGGGCTACGCTACGCACACAACCTCTGTGACTGGCGTGAGTGATCGACCTGAGGCTTGATTGCCAGGTGGTTCCCCCAATCCGTCGCTGCTTCGCAGCGCCACCTTTCCCCCCTCCG
>NZ_JAIUHQ010000012.1:0-161723 GCF_020165215.1 Mesorhizobium sp. CA15 | reverse complement strand
TCTCCCCCGATCGACGGGGTAGAGGAAAGGCGCCAAGCTTTTTGCCTCAACGCCCGTCCAGCAACGCTCCTTTCCTTTCCCTCCGGAGGGGGGAAAGGTGGCGCTGCGAAGCAGCGACGGATTGGGGGAACAACGTGGCAATCAAGCCTCGGCCTGATCAGTCGCGCCAGTCACAGAAGATGTGTGCATAGCGTAGCCACATTCTGGAGGGAGGAAACGCCAACCGCCGAGATTGCGGCCTCGAAAAGCCTGGCTTTCCTCTCCGCCATGAACATGGGTGAGAGGTGAACGCGCAGCGGCCGGAGTGGGGGCTGGCGCTGCCATATGCGATTTACCCTGCCCATTTTGGGGGTGCTATCCGCTCACCTTGAAGAAATCCACGAACGCCCTGAGCGCCGGGCGCATCTGCCGGCGGCTAGGATAATAGACGAAGAAGCCGTCGAAGGGCGGGCACCAATCCTCCAGCACGCGGATCAGCCTGCCGTCGGCGAGCGGCGCCCGCACATAGGGCTCGAAGACGAAGGCCAGGCCGGCGCCGTCGACTGCCGCCTGGGCGATAAGATGATCCTCGTCGAGGATCAGCGGTCCTTCCACCGCGATCTCGATTTCCTCGCCGTCCTTCTCGAACTCCCAGCGATAGAGAATGCCGCTGGAAAAACGGAAGCGGATGCAGCGATGGCCTGCGAGATCGCGCGGATGACCTGGCTTCGGCATGGAAGCGAAATAGGACGGCGCTGCGACCACCGCGCCGCGGATGTCGGGCCCGATCCGCACCGCGATCATGTCACGCTGCAGGCTTTCGCCGAGCCTGACGCCGGCGTCGAAGCCGCCCTCGACGACATCGGTGAAGCGATCCTCGATGACGATCTCCAGCACGATGTCGGGATAGGCGGTGGCAAAGGCGCCGAGCCGTGGCGTCAGCACCAGATGCGCGGCGGTGCGCGGCACGCTGAGCCTGAGATTGCCGGCCGGCCGGTCGCGCGCCTCGACCGCCGTTTCCAGCGCGAGATCGATCTCGGACAGGGCCGGCCGCAGCCGTTCCAGAAGCTGCGCGCCTTCCTCGGTCGGCGCGACGCTGCGCGTGCTGCGCGCCAGCAGTCGCACGCCAAGCCGTGCTTCCAGGCTCGACACCGCATGGCTCACCGCCGACGGCGCGATGCCGAGCTCGCGGGCGGCGCCGCGGAAGCTGGCGCATTGGGCGACCGCGGCCAGCACGGCGAGTTGCGAGAGGTTCGTCCGATTCATCGTTCCATTTTATAGAGCAACCCGTACAAAAGAGAAAGAATTATCGAACGCATCGCGAGGCGCTATCTCTCCCCCATCGCAACAAGGAGATGCGCCATGAAAACCCGCAAACTTGGAACTGAACTCGAAGTCTTCCCCGTCGGCCTCGGCTGCATGGGCATGAGCTTCGGCTATGGCGGCCAGCCGGAGGCGGAAGCGATCGCCACGCTGCGCCGCGCCGTCGAGATCGGCGTGACCTTCTTCGATACGGCCGAAGTCTATGGTCCATACGAGAACGAGATCCTGCTCGGCAAGGCGCTGAAGCCGGTGCGCGACAAGGTGACGATCGCCACCAAATTCGGCTTCAAGATTTCCGAGCACGGCGAGGGCACCGACCGCATGGTCGGCGTCGACAGCCGCCCCGAGCACGTCAAGGCGGTGGCCGAGGCTTCGTTGAAGCGGCTGAACACCGACGTGATCGACCTCTATTACCAGCACCGCGTCGATCCGAACGTGCCGATCGAGGACACGGTCGGCGCCATGGCGGAATTGGTGCGCGAAGGCAAGGTCCGGGCGCTGGGCCTGTCGGAGGTGAGCGGCGCGACGCTGCGCCGGGCGCATGCCGTGCACCCGATCGCCGCGGTGCAGAGCGAATATTCGCTGTGGAGCCGCGATCCCGAGGATGAGGTGTTCGACGTCTGCCGCGAGCTCGGCATCGGCTTCGTTCCCTACAGCCCGCTCGGCCGCGGCCTGCTCACCGGCGCGATCGCCAAGCCGGACGCGCTCGGCGCCGGCGACTGGCGCCTCACTCTGCCGCGCTTCCAGGCCGAGGCGATGGAAGCCAACAACGCGGTCATCGCAGTGCTGGAGAAGATGGCGGCGCAGAAGGGCGTGACAGCGGCGCAGCTGGCGCTCGCCTGGGTGCTGCATCAGGGCGATTTCATCGTCCCGATCCCCGGCGCAAGGAAGATACGCCACCTTGAGCAGAACACGGCGGCGGCGAATATCGAGCTGAGCGCGGCCGAGGTCGCGGCGATCGGTGACGCGCTGTCGCCCGACAAGGTGGTCGGCAAGCGCTACACGGGGGAACTGCTGGCGCTGGTGAACGGGTGAGCGACAATGGAAGGGGCGCTTCGGTGCCCTTTTTTTGAGACGTTGGCGCGAGGCACCCCCCTCTGGCCTGCCGGCCATCTCCCCCGCAAGGGGGGAGATCGGATGTCGCGTCCGCTTTCGCCAATCGCCAACGCTACGAGGAGAAGCGCCGGCGCCCAAACTGCCAATCTCCCCCCTTGCGGGGGAGATGCCCGGCAGGGCAGAGGGGGGTGCCTCGCGCCAACTTATCCTACCACGCCACCACACTAACCTCCGGCCAATACTCCTGCGCCCTTCTCCCCTTCGCCTCATGCGTCCGCTGATTGTCCAGCACCCGGTTCGGCGTGATGCGAAACGAAAAAAGATCGTCGAGCCCGAACGGCGCCACCAGCTCCAAAGCTCCGTCGGCGTCGTACCGCACCCCGACCGCATGTGTCTTCGACGCGAAATAGCTCACCGACTCGCTCGCGCTCGCATAACGCGGACATTCCTGCCCGAACTTCACCGGATACCACAAATGCACCCGCGCCTGGTTGCGCACCTCGACCGGCAGCGCCATCCCCGCGAAATGCTCAGCCGCCCGGCGGATCACGGCATCCTCTGCCTCGTAGGAGAGGTCGGCGTCGTCGAAATAGAACAGGTCGACGTCCTTGATGCCGTAGCCCGGCGGCTTGCCGGTTAGGTGATTCCAGACGCTGTTGTAGAGCGCGCCGGAAACCACCAGCCAGCCGGGAAGCGCAAGCTCGCGCACTCGCGCCAGCGTTTCATCCAGCAGCGGATCGGCCGCGATGATGGCGAGGAACGCCGCGCGCTGTTCCTCGAAGGGGAGGCCGGAATAGCGGAGATGGTGCATCGCCCTTTGGAGAGCGATTCGCCATCTCTGCGCAATGCCTTACGCCCTCAGCACGCCGCCCGTCTGTTTGTTGACGTTCTCGACGATGCGTCTTGCGAGGGCCTCGAAGTCCTCGTCGGTCAGCGTCTTTTCGACCGGCTGGATCGACACCTCGATGGCTATCGACTTCTTGGCCGTCCCCAGCGAGGCGCCTTCGAAGACGTCGAACACCGAAACGCCGGTGACCAGCTTCTTGTCGGCCGCGAGCGCTGCCCGCACCAGTGTGCCGGCTTCCACCGACCTGTCGACCACGAAGGCGAAGTCGCGCTTCACCGCCTGGAAGGGCGACAGCTCCAGCTTCGGCTTGGTGCGTGTCGGCTTGGCCTTCGGCTCAGGCACGGCGTCGACGAAAACCTCGAAGCCGCAGATCGGACCTGACGCGTCCAGGCCGTCCAGCGTCCTCGGATGGAACTCGCCGAACGTGCCGAGCACCGTCTTCGGCCCGAGCTTGATCGTGCCGGAGCGTCCCGGATGATACCAAGCCGGGCCGCCGGGCTCGATCTGCAGTCGGTCGACCGGCGCGCCGCAGGCCTCGAGCGCCGCGATCGCGTCCGCCTTGGCGTCGAACACGCCCACCGGCCCGGCATTGCCGGCCCAGCTGCGGCCCGAGCCGTCGAGCTTGGCGGTGCCGCGCCGCACGCCGGCGGCGACGCGCCGCTGCTGGTCGGCGCCATCGCCCTCATAGGTGCCCGATACCTCGAACAGCGCCACATCGCCGATGCCCTTGTCGGCATTGCGCTGCGCGGCCGCGATCAGCCCCGGCAGCAGCGACGGCCGCATGTCGGACATGTCCGCGGCGATCGGGTTGGCGAGCTTGAGCGCCGTCTGGCCGCCGCCGAACAGCTCTGCATGCCTGGCGGGAATGAACGACCATGTGACGGCCTCCATCATGCCGCGCACGGCCAGCGCGCGCTTGGCGGCGCGGGTGCGCACCTGCAGCGTGGTCAGGATCTTGCCGTTAACCGCGTCATGCGAGGTAAGCGGCTGGGCCAAGATGTTATCGACGCCATGGATGCGCATCACCTCCTCGACCAGGTCGGCCTTGCCGTCGACATCCGGCCGCCAGGACGGCACCTCCACCTTGACGACATCGCTCAGTCCTTTCGGCTCGAAGCCGAGCCGGGTCAGGATGCCAAGGGCTTCCTCTCTCGGCACCTCGATGCCGGTCAGCCGTTTCACTTCCGACAGCGGGAAGGAGACGATCTTCGGCTTATGGCCGGCATAGCCGGCAACCTCGATTTCAGAAGGCGTGCCGCCGCAGAAATCGAGCACCAGCTTGATCGCCAGCTCGACGCCCGGCACCATGAATTCGGGATCGACGCCGCGCTCGAAGCGGTAGCGCGCGTCGGTGATAATGCCGAGCGCGCGGCCGGTGCGGGCCGTGGCGATCGGATCCCAGAGCGCCGATTCGATCAGCACGTCGGTGGTGTTCTCGTCGCAGCCCGAATGCTCGCCGCCCATGATGCCGGCGATCGATTCCACGCCATTGTCGTCGGCGATCACGCACATCTCCGGCGTCAGCGTGTATTCGCGCCCGTCAAGCGCCAGCACCTTCTCGCCGTCCTTGGCGCGGCGCACCACGAGATTGCCGGCGACCTTGGCGGCATCGAAGACATGCAGAGGCCGGCCGCGGTCGAAGGTGACATAGTTGGTGATGTCGACCAGCGCGCTGATCGGGCGCAAGCCGATGGCGATCAGCCGCTGCTGCAGCCATTTCGGCGACGGGCCGTTCTTGACGCCCTTCACCAGCGCCAGCGCGAAGCCGGGGCAGAGTTCCGGCGCCTCGATCCTCGCCTTGACCGGGCACAGGCCTTCGCCGGCATGCGGCATGATCCCGCCGCCGGTGAGCCGGCCAAGCCCGCTCGCCGCGAGGTCGCGCGCGATGCCGTAGACGCTGGTCGCATCCGGCCGGTTCGGCGTCAGATTGATTTCGATGACCGGATCGTCGAGATGCGCGTAGGCGGCGAAGCTGGTGCCGACCGGCGCATCCTCAGGCAAATCGATGATGCCGTTATGCTCGTCTGAGATTTCCAGCTCACGCTCCGAGCACATCATGCCGTGGCTCTCGACGCCGCGGATCTTGCCGACCGAGAGCGTCACGTCGATGCCGGGAACGTAGGTGCCGGGCGCGGCGAAGGCGCCGATCATGCCCGCGCGGGCATTGGGCGCGCCGCACACCACCTGCACCGGCGGCTTGCCGTCGCCGGTGTCGACGGTCAGCACGCGCAGCCGGTCGGCGTCCGGATGCTGCACTGCCGTCAACACTTTGGCGATGACGAAGGGTTTCAGGCCGGCCTTGTCATCGACATGCTCGACCTCGAGACCGATCGCGGTCAGCCGCTCAACGATCTCGGCAAGCGAGGCGTCGGTCTCGAGATGGTCCTTGAGCCAGGAGAGGGTGAATTTCATGACTGTGTTTCCGAGGGTCTTTGTTCTTCGGGCCGGGGCACGCTGGTCTTCAGCTCGCGCGGCAGCGCGTCGGGCATGTGCAGGAAGGGCAGTTGCTCGCGCACATGCGCATGCACTGTCGGCCTGAAATAGGCCGGCATGTCCATGGCGCCGAGCATGAAATAAACCTGGTTGTCGAGCCGCTGATCGAGATAGGCGATCGGCGAGCCGCAGATGCCGCAGAACGTGCGCTCCACCGGGCCGTTGCGATAGCTCTTCAGCGATTTGCCGTTGAGCGCGACCTGATCGGCCATGAAGCCGACAAAGGCCGACACCGGCGCGCCGCTGGCGCGCCGGCAATCGCCGCAATGGCAATAGCTGATGTGGTGCGGCTCGGCCGAGGCCTCGAACCGCACCGCGCCGCAGCGACAGCCCCCGGTGTGGGGTGCGGTCATGTCGACAGCCCCCCGAATAGCGTCGGCAGGTCGAGCGGCCGGAAGCCGTAATGCGACAGCCAGCGCACGTCGGCGTCGAAGAAGGCGCGCAGGTCCGGCATGCCATATTTCAGCATAGCGATGCGGTCGATGCCCATGCCCCAGGCAAAGCCCTGATATTCGTCGGGGTCGAGCCCGCCGGCGCGCAGCACGTTGGGATGCACCATGCCGCAGCCCAGTATCTCCATCCAGTCGGAGCCTTCGCCGAAGCGCACTTCGCCGGGACGCGAGCGGTCGCACTGGATATCGACCTCGAGACTGGGCTCGGTGAACGGGAAGAAGGACGGACGGAAGCGCATCTTGACCGACGGCACCTCGAAGAAGGCCTTGCAGAACTCCTCCAGCACCCACTTCATGTTGGCGACGTTGGCTGATTTGTCGACCACCAACCCCTCGACCTGATGGAACATCGGCGAGTGCGTGGCGTCGGAATCCTGCCGGTAGGTCTTGCCGGGGATGACGATGCGGATCGGCGGCTTCTGCTTCTCCATGGTGCGGATCTGCACGGGCGAGGTGTGGGTGCGCAATAGCTTGCGCTCACCCTTCTCGTCCGGCTGGAAGAAGAAGGTGTCGTGCATCTCGCGCGCCGGATGTCCCTCGGGAAAATTCAGCGCGGTGAAATTGTAATAGTCGGTCTCGATATCGGGGCCTTCGGCGATGGCGAAGCCGAGGTCGCCGAAGATCGCCGCGATCTCGTCGATCACCTGGCTGATCGGATGGATGCGGCCGCGCTCGGCCGGCGATTGGCGAACGGGGAGGGTGACGTCGACCTTCTCAGCCGCGAGCCGGGCCGCGATCGCCACATCCTTCAGTTCCGCCTTGCGCTGTGTGAGCGCTTCGGTGACGCGGTTCTTCAGGCCGTTGATCGCCGGCCCCTTCACCTGGCGCTCCTCGGCGCTCATTGCGCCCAGCGTCTTCAGCATTTCGGAGACGGAACCCTTCTTGCCCAGCGCCGAGACGCGCACCGCCTCGATCGCGGCCTCGTCCGCGGCCGCCGCGATTTCGGCGAGCAACGAGCCTTCCAGGGCTTCAAGATTTCCAGCAGTGGCGTTCACGGCGAAGCTCTCTCGGTCGGGCGACTGTCACCATTTCGGTTTCGTCGTCGCCATTTTGGTTACATCAGGCATAAGAAAAACCCGCGCCAGCCGTGCCA
The DNA here is from genome assembly GCF_020165215.1 of Mesorhizobium sp. CA15. NCBI lineage: Bacteria > Pseudomonadati > Pseudomonadota > Alphaproteobacteria > Hyphomicrobiales > Phyllobacteriaceae > Mesorhizobium > Mesorhizobium sp. CA15. Next base: position 154,480 of record NZ_JAIUHQ010000012.1, on the reverse strand, counting down.
GCGCGGGTTCCCCAAATCAGAATTGCGTATGCTTGGGAAGCGCTGGCTTAGGCGACAGCGCTCTCAAAAGCATTCGGCGTGGTGTTCTTCAGATATTCGAGCGCGACCTTGGCCTTGGCGACCAGCGCGGCGAAAGCCTGCGGCTCGTGGATGGCCATGTCCGAAAGGACCTTGCGATCGATTTCGATGCCGGCCTTGTTGAGGCCGTCGATGAAACGGCCATAGGTCAGGCCATGCTCGTGGGTCGCGGCGTTGATGCGCTGGATCCACAGCGCGCGGAACGAGCGCTTGCGGTTCTTGCGGTCGCGGTAGGCGTATTGCAGCGACTTCTCCACCGCCTGCTTGGCGATGCGGATGGTGTTCTTGCGGCGGCCGTAGAAACCCTTGGCGGCCTTCAAAACCTTCTTGTGCTTGGCGTGGGCGGTAACGCCTCTCTTTACGCGTGCCATGTCATGATCTCCTTAAAAACGTTGTCCAAGCCGAGGGATTAGAGGCCGTTCGGCAGAAAATTCTTGATGACCTTCTTGCCGTCCGGTTCAGCCAGAACCATCGTGCCGCGGGCATCGCGAATGAACTTGTTGGAACGCTTGATCATGCCGTGGCGCTTGCCGGCGGCAGCCGACAGCACCTTGCCGGTGGCAGTAATCTTGAACCGCTTCTTGGCGGCCGATTTGGTCTTCATCTTGGGCATTTTGCTACTCCGTATTGGTGGCGCACCATCGCGCTTCTTGTCTCGCTTCGGGCCGACCAAAGCCCGAAAAGCAAATGAAACCGCCACGGCATGCCCTGCCGGGCGGTTTTCTTGGAACGGCGGTCCTATAGATCAAAGATGGCCGGCGTGCAACACCTGAAGCCATGCGACGCGCTGTCCTCGCCGTGCGCCGGCGGGAACGGTTGAGATTCAGGTCAGGCCGAGTCGAAAATGGTGGTTCCGAGAACCGGAGCGGAGCGTACTTAAAGTACGTGAGCACCGGAAGCGCAGGAAGCCGCCATTCGCAGGCCGGCCTCACCTGAATATCAGCCACCCTAAGGCAGCGTGAACCACACCGGCAGCATCCCCGACTGCTGCATGCCGTCGATCAGCTCAAAAGCGGGCAGCGCCACCAGGAAAACCAGGCCGTCGAGCAGCGTGTTCAAGAGCAGGCGCGGCCTGAAGCTGCCGGTATCGCCTTCCTGGTAGAGCGCCAGGTTCGGGAAGAACCGCGGCACCTTGGCCAGATAGGCCTGGTAGGGCGCGCCGAGCAGTTCCTTCAGGTAACGCTCCTCGCGCAGGATGACGATGTGGAAGGCGCCGGCGCAGAGCAGCGAGAACAGGATGATGCCGCTGAACGAGCCGATCTGCGCCCCGACCCCGGCGGCAGCCAAGGTCGAAAACAAATAGAGCGGGTTGCGGGTGATCGAATAGGGTCCGCCGGTGACCACCTCGGCTGATTTGCGCCCGCCGATATAAAGCGTCGACCACAGCCGCCCGACAATGCCGAGAAAGATCAAAAGCACGCCGAACATCTCGATCGACTCGTGCACGGACGTGTCCGGCGGAAAGGAAGACTGGCCGAACAGAAGCGCGCAGAACAGCACCACGATCAGCACCGCCAGCACGATCCGGCGCATGTGCTGGTAGCCGCCCAACCCCTCAGTCTGGTTGTCGGCTGAGACCTTCACTTCATCGACCATGACCCATCCGATCGTCGATTGGTTCGCGATCGGCAAAAGCCGATCGTCGATTGCTCGCGATCGCGAAGGGATCGTCGAGGTGGCTGGCGATCGGGTTGAAAACAGGCGCCCCGCCGATCGTCGGGACGCCGTGCCCGGCAATTCGGGCGGATTTTAGAGCGGGATACAAAGAGCCCGGCAACTCTCGAAACCGTGATGGACGCGACGCTTTGGCGGCCGCGCCATCCCTGGTCAGCGCGGCGCCAGAACCATCATCATCTGGCGGCCTTCGAGCTTCGGCTCCGCCTCGACCTTGGCGATCGTCGCAACTTCCTCGCGCACCTTGTTCAGAAGCTGCATGCCAAGTTCCATATGCGCCATCTCGCGGCCGCGGAAGCGCAGCGTCAGCTTGACCTTGTCGCCTTCCTCGAAGAAGCGCCGCACGGCCTTCATCTTGGTCTCGTAGTCATGGCTGTCGATGTTCGGGCGCATCTTGATCTCCTTGATCTCGATGACCTTCTGGTTCTTGCGCGCTTCGGCCGCCTTCTTCTGGTTGGCGTATTTCAGCTTGCCGAGATCGAGGATCTTGACGACGGGCGGCACCGCATTGGGCGAAATCTCGACGAGATCGAGCCCGGCCTCTTCGGCCAGCAGCAACGCGTCGTTGATGGAAACATCGCCTCGGTTCTGGCCGTCGGCGTCGATAAGCTGGACCCGGGGCACCCGGATGTCTCGGTTGGAGCGCGGCCCGTCCTTGGTGGGTGCCGCTGCTTTGAAAGGTCTGCGAATGGTCGTGGTCTCCTCGGCCGTTTCGTTCTGGGTTCTTTAGACAAAAGTAGGTGGACGCGCCTATGTGGGAAGCGCGGGGCGTGAGTCAATAGCATAGCCGCGCCGCAAAATCACCTGCTGCCTGGTAATTGTCTGCACCAAGCAAAGAAACGCCGCGAGCACTTTTCGTTGAACCACCGCCTGTGCCAAAAGACCGGCGGGAAGGACAAGCTCATGACCGCCAGCGCTCCGGTTTTCATCGATGTGGACGGGTCGGGCATCGCCGTCAGGCAGATGCCGGGCGCGGCGCCCGGCGTGGTCTGGCTCGGCGGCTACAAGTCCGACATGCAGGGCACGAAGGCGCAGACGCTTGCCGCCTGGGCTGCGAGCGAAGGCCACGCCTGTCTGCGCCACGACTATTCTGGCCATGGCGAGTCGGGCGGCGAATTCGCCGACGGCACGATCTCGAAGTGGTTGGCCGAGAGCCTCGCCGTCTTTCGCCGGTTCAGCAAGGGCAAGCAGGTATTGGTCGGCTCCTCGATGGGGGCGTGGATCGCGTTGCGCATGGCGCAGGAACTGCGCAAGGCGGGCGACACGAGGGTTGCCGGCCTGGTGCTGCTCGCTCCGGCGCCTGATTTCACCGTCGAGCTGATCGAGCCGGTTCTGACCGACGCGCAGCGGCAGGATCTGAGGGAAAAAGGCTTCTTCGCCGAGCCGTCCGACTATTCGGACGAGCCTTATATCTACACGCGCGCGCTGATCGAGGACGGCCGCGCAAACCGGGTGATGACCGGGCCGATCGACACCCATTGCCCGGTGCACATCCTGCAGGGCCTGGCCGATCCGGACGTGCCGTCCGGCCATGCCTTGAAGCTCGCATCCATGCTGCCCGCCGACGATGTGACGCTGTCGCTGATCCCGGACGGCGATCATCGCCTGTCCCGCCCCGAGGATCTCGACATGCTCAAGCGGGCCGTCGGCGACATGGTCAAGCGGGCGGCCGGATAATGCGCATCTCCATCCCGATATCCGCCTTCGTCGCGGCGATCGTCGGCTTCGGCGGCACGCTGGCCCTGGTCATTGCCGCCGCCGAGGCGGTCGGCGCCACGCAGATCGAGACCGCGAGCGGCGTGACGGCGATCTGCCTGGCCATGGTCGTTGAATGTCTGTGGCTCTCCTGGCGCACCAAGATGCCGGTCATTACCGCCTGGTCGACGCCCGGCTTGGCGCTGATCGCGGCCTCCAGCGGATTTACGATGCCGCAGGCCGTCGGCGCCTTCATGGTCACCGGCATCCTTCTGGTCGCCACCGGCCTGTTCAAGCCGTTGACCAGGCTGATCGCGAAAATCCCGGCCTCGGTCGCGTCCGGCATGCTGGCCGGCATCCTGGTCAGCTTCGCCGTCAATGCGGTGAAGGCTATTCCGGCCGACCCTTGGCTGATCCTGCCGCTGATCGCCGCCTTCTTCGCCATCCGCCTGTTCAATCCGGCTCTGTCGGTGCTGGTGGTGCTGATCGGCGGCGGCCTCGCCGCTTTCCTCACCGGCCGCGTCGGCAGCCTGCCGGCGCCGGAACTGTCGACGTTGACATTGATTGCGCCGCAATTCACCGCATCGGCGATCATCGGCCTTGCCCTGCCGCTCTATCTGGTCACCATGGCCTCGCAGAACCTTTCCGGTCTCGCGGTGCTGCGCGCCGCGGGCTATCATCCGGAGCCCGGTACGCTGATCGGCGTCACCGGTCTGTTTTCGCTGCTCTCGGCGCCGTTCGGCGCCGCGACCACCAATCTCGCGGCGATCTCGGCCGCTATCTGCACCGGTCCCGATGTCCATCCCGACCCGGCCGAACGCTGGAAGACCGGCCCGTTCTACGCGCTCGCCTATCTCATCTTCGCGATCTTCGGCGCCTCGCTGGTGGCGATCTTCGCCGTCCTGCCGCAAAGCCTGATCGTGCTGGTCGCGGGGCTCGCCTTGACGGCGCCCTTGGCCAACGCGCTGTCGATCGCGCTGAAGGACGAGGCCGAACGCATGCCGGCCACCGTCACCTTCGCCGTGACGGCTTCGGGACTCACGCTCCTTGGCGTCGGCGCGGCATTTTGGGGGCTGGTCGCCGGAATGGCAGTGCTTTTCCTCGAGAAGCTCAAAAAGCGATAATCATTTCAGGTGCTTCGCCGGTTTTGGCGGGGTTTGTCTTGAATCGCCGATTTCGCCTTCCCATTTCGATTCCACGCAGCCGGTTTGGCTGTCTCCAATGGAAGGATTGGGAGAAAATGAACACAAGTGCATTGATCCGTCCGGCCTGGACGCCGGCCACCATCGCGCTGATGGTCATCGGCTTCATGGTGTTCTGGCCGCTCGGCTTCGCCATGCTCGCCTACATCATCTGGGGCGATCGGTTGGAAGGCTTCAAGCGCGACGTCAACCGCGCCACGGACGGCATCTTCGCCGGTTGCCGTCGTCGCTCCGAGAAGGCGGCCCGCTGGGGCCACGGCTCGGCCCGCACCGGCAACGTCGCCTTCGACGATTGGCGCGAGAAGGAGCTGGAGCGCCTCGCTGAAGAGCGCCGCAAGCTCGACGAGATGCTCTCCGAGTTCGACGAGTACGCCCGCGAACTGCGCCGCGCCAAGGACCAGGAAGAGTTCGATCGCTTCATGGCCAACCGCAACAAGTCGACCGCGCCGAGCTCGACCGGCTCGAGCGACAAGGCGGGTCCGGAGGGCGGCAAAGGTACCAACCTGCTCGACGACTGAGATCCGGCGACACGTCTCGGTATGATATGCGGCGTCGCGTTTAGCGGCGCCGTTTCTTTTTTGTTCTCTATGTAGCTTCCCTCCACTGGCCGTTTTTTTCGAATCGCGTATCGTCCAGCCATGACCCTCGGCTTCCTTCGCAATCTGACCAAGCCAAAGCCTACGCCTGTCGTCGAGCGCGAGCATTGCGTCGCCGGCCGCACGCTGCCGCTCAAGATCGTTGAGAGCGCCAGGGCCCGGCGGCTCACGCTGCGCATCGATTCCGGCGGCCAGGGCCTGCGTGTCACCGTGCCCCCCGGCCTGCGCCGCGGCGAGGTGGAGAAATTCCTCGACCGCCACCAGGACTGGCTGGAGCAGCGGCTGGCCAAGGTGCCGACGAGACCGCAGGTGCGCCCAGGCATCCGGATCCCGATCCGGGGGGTGCCTCACCGGATCGTGCACGAGCCTTCTCGGCGCGGCACCGTCACCGTCGCGCGCGACGATCGCGGCCCGCTCCTGATCGTCCATGGCGAGCGTATCCATTTGCCGCGCCGCATCGGGGATTACCTCAAGCGCGAGGCCAAGAAGGAGATCGAGAGGCTAGTGATCAAGCACACCGAAACGATCGGCAAGCGGGCCAAGGCGATAAGGTATAAGGATACCTCCAGCCGCTGGGGGTCATGCACCTCGGAGGGCAATCTCTCCTTCTCGTGGCGCATCATGATGGCGCCGCCGGCGGTGATAAACTACCTTGTGGCGCATGAGGTGGCGCATCTCAAGGAGATGAACCACGGCCCGAAATTCTGGAAGCTGTGCGAAAAACTCTGCCCGGATACCGACCGCTGCAAGGACTGGCTGAAGCGCAACGGCGGCGCCTTGCAGGCGATTGTGTTTGAGTAACTCCTCTGATGTTGCGCGCGGATGCGCGCAACATCTAAACGCCGAGTTTCTCCGCGCCGGGTTCACGGCATAAGCAGTTCAGTCGTCATTCGCCGCGTTCAGCTCCTCCGGCCGCAGTCCTTCCTCGGTATGCGGCCACGGCAAAAAATCCCGGTCGAACGTATCGCTGCCGAAATAGTCCAGAGCCCGATGCGCCTCGGCACCGTTGAAGGCGGCCTTGTCCATCAGATGCGCGATCACCTCGCGCGCCTGCGCGATCTTCTGCTTCAGTTCGGCGACGGTCCGGTCGGCCATGATTATTCTGCTCCCGCCTGTGGTTCCTATATGAAGGTAGTGTTTTCCGCCGGACCGGCAACAGCATGCTTTTTCTCGACTCTTTTCCCGTTTCGTGCCAAGCCCGCGCCATGACGCTCGACATCAAGATCTGCGGATTGAAGACCGACGCTGCGATGGCCGCCGCGCTTGCGGGCGGCGCCAGCCATGTCGGCTTTATTTTCTTCGCCAAGAGCCCGCGTTATGTCGAGCCCGCCGAGGCCGGCCGTTTGCGTCAGGCGGCGCGCGGCAAGGCCCTGGCGGCAGCCGTCAGCGTCGACGCCGATGATGGCTTTCTCGACGAGATCGTCGCGAAAATGCAGCCCGACATGCTGCAAATGCATGGTTCGGAAACGCCTGAGCGCGTGGCCGAGATCAAGGCGCGTTACGGCCTGCCGGTGATGAAGGCGCTGCCCATCAGCGAGGCGGCGGATCTCGACCGCATAAAACCCTTCATCGGCATCGCCGATCGCTTCCTTCTGGATTCCAAGCCGCCGAAGGGGTCGCAATTGCCGGGCGGCAATGGCGTTTCCTTCGACTGGCCCATCCTTGCCGGCCTTGACGCCGGGCTCGATTACATGCTTTCCGGAGGGCTCAACGCCGCCAATATCGGCGATGCCCTGAGACAGGCCGACCCGCCCGGAATAGACGTTTCGTCCGGTGTGGAAAGCGCTCCGGGCGTCAAGGATCCGGCGCTGATCGAGCAGTTTTTCCGGGCCGTCAGGGCCGCGCGCGACGACCGCGCCGCCTGAATACAATTCACATCAGGAGATCGGCGATGAACAAGCCGGCAATGCCCAATTCCTTCCGCACCGGACCCGACGAGCAGGGCATGTTCGGCATTTTCGGCGGCCGCTTCGTCGCCGAGACGCTGATGCCGCTGATCCTCGATCTGGAAGAGCAGTGGAACAAGGCCAAGACCGATCCCGAGTTCAAGGCCGAGCTGCAGAACCTGTCGACCCACTATGCCGGGCGGCCGTCGAAGCTGTATTTCGCCGAGGGCCTGACAAAGCATCTTCGTGAGGTTTCCTCGGCCAAGGGCCTCGGGGGTGGCGCAAAAGTCTATTTCAAGCGCGAGGACCTCAACCACACCGGCTCGCACAAGATCAACAATTGCCTCGGCCAGATCCTGCTCGCCAAGCGCATGGGCAAGAAGCGCATCATCGCCGAGACCGGCGCCGGCCAGCATGGCGTCGCCTCGGCCACCGTCGCGGCGCGCTTCGGCTATCCTTGCGTCGTCTACATGGGCGCCACCGATGTCGCCCGCCAGAGCCCGAATGTCTTCCGCATGAAGCTGCTCGGCGCCGAGGTGCGGCCGGTCACCGCCGGTCACGGCACGCTGAAAGACGCCATGAACGAGGCCCTGCGCGACTGGGTCACCAATGTCGAGGACACCTACTACCTGATCGGTACCGCCGCCGGCCCGCACCCCTATCCGGAGCTGGTGCGCGACTTCCAGTCGGTGATCGGCACGGAAGCCCGCGCCCAGATGCTGGAGCAGGAGGGCCGGCTGCCCGATGTCATCATTGCCGCCGTCGGCGGCGGCTCCAACGCCATCGGCCTGTTCCATCCCTTCCTCGACGACAAGGACGTCCGCATCATCGGCATCGAAGCCGGCGGGCGCGGCCTCGACGGCGTCGAGCATTGCGCCTCGATGAATGCCGGCAAGCCCGGCGTGCTGCACGGCAACCGCACCTATCTGTTGCAGAACTCGGACGGCCAGATCCTCGACGGCCATTCGATCTCGGCCGGCCTCGACTATCCGGGCGTCGGTCCCGAGCATTCCTGGCTGCGCGATTCCGGTCGCGTCCAGTATGAGCCGATCCTCGACGACGAGGCGCTGGAAGCCTTCCAGCTCACCACCCGCGTCGAAGGCATCATCCCGGCGCTGGAATCGGCGCATGCCATCGCGCATGCGATGAAGATCGTGCCCACAATGGACAAGGACCAGATCGTCATCGTCAATCTGTCCGGCCGCGGCGACAAGGACGTGCACACGGTGGCGAACATGCTGGGCATGGAGATCTGACAATGACCACCCGCATCGATCGCCGCATGGTGAAGCTCAAGGCCGAAGGCCGCCCGGCTTTGGTCACCTATTTCATGGGCGGCGACCCCGATTACGACACCTCGCTGTCGATCATGAAGGCGCTGCCGATCGCCGGCGCCGACATTATCGAGATGGGAATGCCCTTCTCCGACCCGATGGCCGACGGCCCGGCGATCCAGGCCGCCGGCTTGCGCGCGCTGAAGGGCGGCCAGACCCTGGTCAAGACGTTGAAGCTGGCGGCCGACTTCCGCGCCGGCGACGACGAGACGCCGATCGTGCTGATGGGCTACTACAATCCGATCTACATCTATGGCGTCGACCGCTTCCTCGCCGACGCCAAGGCGAGCGGCATCGACGGACTGATCGTCGTCGACCTGCCGCCGGAGATGGACGAGGAGCTTTGCATTCCGGCGCTGAAGGCCGGCGTCAACTTCATCCGCCTGGCGACGCCGACCACCGACGACAAGCGCCTGCCCAAGGTTTTGGAAAACACCTCCGGCTTCGTCTACTACGTCTCGATGACCGGCATCACCGGCTCGGCGTTGGCCGACACGGGCAAGGTAGCCGCGGCTGTCAACCGCATCAAGGGCCACACCGACCTGCCGGTCTGCGTCGGCTTCGGCGTCAAGACCGCCGAGCAGGCGCGTGTGATCGGCGCTAATGCCGACGGCGTCGTCGTCGGCACCGCGATTGTCAATGCGGTCGCCAATGTGCTCGGCCCCAAGGGCGACAAAACAGCCGATCCGGCGGAAGCCGTCGCCACTTTGGTCAGCGGGCTTGCCCAGGGCGTCCGCTCGGCCCGCCTTGCTGCTGCCGAATAGCCCGACTATTTGTTCTTGAGCAATTCCGGCCGGAAACCCCCACAGACTTTCCCTGGAATTGCTTGAAGTCCTTTACAGGACAGGAGCCGAAGCCATGAACTGGATCACCAATTACGTCCGCCCGAAGATCAATTCGATGCTCGGCCGGCGCACCGACATGCCGGAAAACCTCTGGATCAAGGATCCCGAGACCGGCGAGATGGTCTTCCACAAGGATCTCGAATCCAACCAGTTCGTCATCCCGGCTTCCGGCCACCACATGAAGATCTCGGCCAAGGAGCGGCTGAAATATTTCTTCGATGACGGCAAATACGAGGTGCTGGAAAACCCGAAGGTCGTCCAGGACCCGCTGAAGTTCCGCGACGAGAAGCGCTACACCGACCGCCTGAAGGAGGCCAAGGCCAAGACCAGCCTCGAGGATGCGATCCTCAACGGCGCCGGCACCATCGACGGGCTGCCCGTCATCGTCACCGTGCAGGACTTCGCCTTCATGGGCGGCTCGCTCGGCATGGCCGCCGGCGAAGCCATCGTGCATGCTTTCGAGGTCGCGCTGCAGCGCAAGCGGCCGCTGATCCTGTTCGCCGCTTCCGGCGGCGCCCGCATGCAGGAAGGCATCCTGTCGCTGATGCAATTGCCGCGCACCACGATCGGCGTCGACCGGCTGAAGGAAGCCGGCCTGCCCTATATCGTGGTGCTGACCAACCCGACCACCGGCGGCGTCACTGCGTCCTACGCCATGCTGGGCGACGTCCACATCGCCGAGCCCGGGGCGCTGATCGGCTTTGCCGGCCCGCGCGTCATCGAGCAGACCATCCGCGAAAAACTGCCCGACGGTTTCCAGCGCGCGGAGTATCTGATGGAACACGGCATGGTCGACATGGTCGTGTCGCGCCTCGAGATGCGCCGGACCATTTCCCGTCTCTTGAAGATGCTGCTCAAGATGCCGGAGGCCGAGAAGCCGCTGGAGCCGGAGATCCTGCCGCCGGCGGTGGTCAATGCCGAGGCGCGCGCGCAAGCCTGAAGCGATATATCGGCTTGGCGCGACATCGCTCGCCGCGAACCGCGAGTTGCGCCGCCTGTTGCGTGCTGTAGCCTCTGATTTGCGCACGGCTCGTTCGAACCGATTCCCGGTTCGGGAACCGCCCGCCAAAGCAATTCCAGGAAAAGTGTGGAACGGTTTCCGTTCGGAATTGCGCCAACAAAAAAGAGAGAGCGGTTCTGCATTCCATGAGATGATGAACCGCTCTAGGATTCCATCATGACAACGCTTTCCGCCGAACGCGAAATCGAACATCTGATGACGCTGCATCCGAAAGGCTTCGACCTTTCGCTGGACCGCGTCACGGGGCTTCTCGAGCGCCTCGGCAATCCGCAGGATCGGCTGCCGCCGGTCATCCACATCGCCGGCACCAACGGCAAGGGCTCCTGCGCCGCCTTCGCGCGCGCGCTGCTGGAGGCCGCCGGCCACCTTGTCCACGTCCACACCTCGCCGCATCTGGTGAACTGGCATGAGCGCTACCGGCTGGCGGCCGAAGGCGGCGGCAAGCTCGTCGAGGACGATATTTTCGCCGAGGCCATCGCGCGTGTCGCCGAGGCCAATGGCGGCCAGAAGATCACTGTCTTCGAGATCCTCACCGCCGTCACTTTCATCCTGTTTTCGGAGCATCCGGCGGAGGCGGCGATCATCGAGGTCGGCCTCGGCGGCCGCTTCGACGCCACCAATGTGATCAAGCAGCCGGCGGTTTCGGTGATCATGCCGATATCGATGGACCACGAAGCCTATCTCGGCGACCGCGTCGAGCTGATCGCCGCCGAGAAGGCCGGCATCATGAAGCGCGGCTGCCCGGTGGTGATCGGCGCCCAGGAAAGCGACACCGCGCTTCAGGTGCTGATCGAGTCGGCCGAGCGGCTGGATTGCCCGACCGTGATCTATGGCCAGGATTTCCTCGCCTTCGAGGAAAACGGCCGCATGGTCTATCAGGACGGGGACGGGCTGATGGACCTGCCTTCGCCGCGCCTGCCGGGGCGCCATCAATACGCCAATGCCGCGGCTGCGATCGCCGCCGTCAAGGCGGCCGGCTTCGAGATCGGCCACCGCGCCGCCGAGCGGGCGATGACCCATGTCGCCTGGCCGGCACGTATGCAGAAGCTGACCCAAGGCAAATTGGTTGACCTGGCGCCGAAGGGCGCCGAGATCTGGCTGGACGGCGGCCACAACCCCGGCGCCGGCATCGTCGTCGCCGAGGCGCTGGCCGAGCAGGAGGAAAAGAACCCGAGGCCGCTGGTCCTGATCTCCGGCATGATCAACACCAAGGACCAGACCGGCTATTTCAGCGCCTTCAAGGGGCTTGCCCGCCACGTCTATACCGTGCCGGTGACCAGCAGCGACGCCGGCGTTCCCAACGACGAGCTGGCCTTGCGTGCCGAAGAGGCCGGCCTGTCGGCCGAGCCGGTCAGCTCCGTCGCCAACGCGCTGATGCTGTTGCGCGACTCTTGGGACGGCCCGGCGCCGCGCATCCTGATCGGCGGCTCGCTCTATTTCGCCGGCGCCGTGCTGGCCGAAAACGGCACGCCGCCGACCTGAGGCGAAACCGGGACAGCATTGCGGATTTCGGCGGGGGCCGAAAGGAACCGGCCATGATCAAGGTGAAGCAGCTCGCTCACGTCTGCATCTTCGCGCACGACCTGGAGGCGACGCGCGACTTCTACCGCGATGTGCTCGGCATGGACACGCGGTTCAATTTCCTGCGCGACGGCAAGATCTTCGGCTTCTACCTCGACTGCGGCGGCCGCAGCCATGTCGAGGTGTTCGAGAAAAGTGAATCCAGCTACAGCGAGGCCAACCAGATCAACCACTTCTGCCTCGAGGTGGAAGACATCGATGCGGCGATCCTTCATATCCGGTCGAAAGGCGTCGCGGTCACGCCAAAGAAGCTCGCCTGCGACGACACATACCAGGCCTGGATCAGCGATCCCAACGGCGTGAGGATCGAACTGTTCGAATACACCGCCAAAAGCGCGCAATTCACCGGCGGCGACCGTGTCGCCGACTGGTAAATTGGAGCGACACGTCGCCCGCATGAGCAGTTGAAGTTAGACGGCAAGGTGCATCGCGGCAGGCAGTGCCAGCGAGAGCCCTGACAGGAAAAGCAGAACAAAGACGATCTTTCGCATTGTCCCTTGCGACAATGACGGTGGCCAGCGGCGTGCCGCATAGGTCATCAGCACTACGGCCGGTATGGCGACGACGAGCGCGACAGGCGACATGGTCGGCAGGTTGCCGCTTGCCGTCACCAGGATAAACCGCACCACCTGCGCGGCGCCGAAAGCGGCGACCAGCGTTTCGCGGACACGTTTGTGCGGCATTGGCTGGCGAAAGAGATGATAAACGAGCGGTGGGCCGCCAGTCGCAAACAGCCCACTCATCAGGCCCGAAACGACACCGAAGCCGACGAAACTCGCGTCCGATGATCGTTTTGCCAAGCCGGCAGGCCTGATGGCCAGTTGCAGGCTGGACATCATGATGACCAGACCGAGTCCGATTTTCAGCAGGTCGGCCCGCGTGTCCGCCAGCCATTCCAGCAGGGCATACCCCAAGAGCAGCGAAGGGAGGCTTGCGACCAGGATAAGCCGCAGCTCCCGGCGCGCAATCTCGCGCCAGCCGCCCTGGATCAGCATCTGCGTGGCATTGACCAGGGTCAGCATGCCGACCATCGCGGCTGCGTCGGGCAGCGGCAGCAAGCCGACAAGCGCAATCGCGCCCATCATCACCAGGCCGAAGGCGAAGCCCGTCAGGGTCTGGACATAAGCGGCCACCGCCGCAAAACCGGCAAAGGCGAGGACAGGCGTTAGACCCACGACATCCCGCACGAGGCCGGAAAGGAAACGTGCAAGCCGGCAATCACGGCCGGCCTACTTCAGCTCGATTTCGATGAAGGCGTATTCGCCGTCATTGGCATTGATGACGTCGTGCTCGACGCCTTCCCGGCGGAAATAGGGCGCGCCTTGCTTCATCTCGGCGAAGGATTCGCCGTCCTTGGTCACCAGCTTCACCTTGCCGTCCATCAGCGGCACGACGACATAGTCGTGGCCATGGCGGTGCCAGCCGGTGTTGGCGCCCGGCGCGAAGCGGTATTCGGTGACGATGACGCGCTCATTGTCGACGTGAACTGTGGCCTTGGCGGTTCCGGTCATGGAGCTCTCCCTTTCCTGCGAACAGAGAACACGGAGTGCCCGCAGGCGAGAGCCAGAGCGCGACGAGCCATGACGCCAAAGAAAAGCCCGGCGCGATGGCCGGGCTTGGATCTTGAAAACTTCAGATTGGCTCAGGCGAGGCTGCCGTTGATCCAGTGCGACAGCGCGGTCTTCGGCGCGGCGCCCACTTTCATGTCGGCCACTTCGCCGCCCTTGAAAATCATCAGCGTCGGGATCGAGCGCACGCCGTACTGCGCGGCAAGCTCCGGGTTCTCGTCGATGTTGAGCTTGGCCACCTTGATCTTCGCGCCGAGTTCGTTGGCGATGTCTTCCAGCGCCGGAGCGATCATCTTGCACGGGCCGCACCATTCCGCCCAGAAATCCACCACGACCGGCTCCTTGGCGTTGAGCACATCGGCCTGGAAATTGCCCTTGTCGACCTTGACGGTGGCCATGCTGAAATCCTTTCGAAAATTCGGGTTGCACCAAATGTGGTGGTTGTGGCGGCGATGTTCAAGCAGTTCTTGTGTCACGCTGCCGTGAGTCGGGCAAGGGCGTCATCCATGGCGGGGGCGGGCAGCTCGATCAGTCGCGGCGCCTCGGTGAACAGCAGCGCCGCCGTCACCTCGCGCCCCGGATAGAGCGGCTGGAGCAGAGCGCGGTAGAGCGCAAGCTGCAGCACATAGGCCGGCGGCACCTCCGCCAGGTCTTTGGGGGCCGGCCGGTTGGTCTTGTAGTCGATGATCGACACCTTTTCGGGCGTGACCGCCAGCCGGTCGATCTTGCCGGAGATCGAGCGCAGCCTGCCCTTCACCTCGAGGCTGCCCATGACGGCGACCTCCGCTCGGGAGGATGGCGAGAACAGCGCGCCGAAGCGGGTGTCGGACAGGATGGAGAGCACGGCGTCCAGCGCCCTGTCGCGCTCGCCATCCGGCCAATCCGCGCCGGCGCGCGCCAGGTAGCGCTCGGCGGCGCCCCGCCTTTCCTCCTCCGCGATGCCGGGCAGCATCTGCAGCAATTTGTGCAGGGCAAGGCCGCGCATGATCGCAAAGCCGGGTTCGGCGGCGGCGTCGAGCACCGGCGAGCGCGTGTCGGGGACGGCTTCTTTCGCCTCGTCGATCAACGCCGAAGCGCCGGAAGGCGAAAGCGGCCGCGGCAGCTCCTCATAGGGCGGGAGCGGCCGGAACAGGTTTTCAGGCAGCGGCGCTGTGTGCTCGAACGGCCCTGCCTCGTCGATGCCGGTCAATGCCACCGGGGGCAGCCTGGTCATGTGGAAGCGATGTACCGCCGCCTCGGCCGTCGCCGGATGCCGGCGCTCGGAGCTCTCGGGCGCGCCGAGCAACGCGCGGCTGACGATCGAATGCCACGTGCCGGGGCTGGGCTGCCGCTTGCCGTGATAGCCGCAGACGACCAGCCGGTCCTCGGCGCGCGTCATGCCGACATAGAGCAGCCGCCGGTATTCGTCGTCGGCCAGCTCGCGCGCCCGGACCGAGGCCGCCTTGGAAACGCCATTGGCGACATCGCTGGCCGAGCGCCACAGATAGCCCTTGCCTTTCCATTGCGCGCCCGAGCTCTCGAACGGCATTAGCCGCGGCAGATGCTGGTCGCTGAACGGCGCCGAGCCGCCATCGACCAGGAAGACCACCGGCGCCTCCAGGCCCTTGGCGGCATGCACGGTCATGACGCGCACCTCGTCGCGCGTCTGGTCCATCTCGCGCTTGATCTCGGGGCCGGCATTTTCGAGCGTCGAGAGGAAGGATTCCAGCCCCGGCAGGCCGGTCCGTTCCTCGGCCAGGCAAAAGCTCAGGAATTCGTCGAGGATGTCGCCGGCTTCGGGTCCTAGCCGCGCCGTCATCTTGCGGCGCAGTCCGTCGCGCGCCAGTGCCGCGGCGTAGAATTCGAACACCGGCTTGAACGCCACTTCGGTTGCCCAGCCGTCGAGCCGGCTAACGACAGCGGCGAGGGAAACATCTTCGGCCGCATGTTGCCTGAGCGAGGCGATCAGCGACTGGCCCTTCGGCCTCGAGCCAGCGAGCGCGAGCAAGCTCTCCTCCGAGACCTCGAAGATCGGGCTACGCAGCACCGCGGCCAGGGGAAGGTCGTCCTCCGGCTGGATCAGGAAATGTCCAAGCGCGATCAGGTCCTGCACGGCGATATGGCCGGGCAGGCTCAGCCGGTCGGCGCCGGCAACCGGGATCTGCCGGTTCTTGAGGCTGCGCGACAGCGCATGGACGAAACGATCGCGCTTGCGCACCAGGACCAGGATGTCGCCGGCGGTCAGCTTCCTGCCCTTGCCTTCGATGACCTCGCCGCTGCGCAGCCAGTTCTGAATGGTCGTTGCCACGTGCTCGGCGACGCGCACCGCGGGCGCGCTGGCATGGTTGACCGGCAAGGTCCAGTCGTCCGGCTCCTCGACCATCTCGGCGCCGACCGAGGGCCACACCTCGACATAGCCCGGCGCGTCATTGCGGATCGCCTTATGGCTCAAAGGGTCTGGATCATGGCTGATGCCGCGCCTGACGCCAGGCTCAGCGAAGACGCGGTCGACCGCGGCCAGCACGTCGTCGCTCGACCGGAACGACCAGGTGAGCTTGAGATTGGCGAAGGCGGCCTCCGCGTCGCGCACGCGGCCGGCAAACAACAGCCGGCTTTCGGCAAAGGAATCCGGCGCCGCGCCCTGGAAGGAATAGATCGACTGCTTCTCGTCGCCGACGGCAAAGACAGTTCGGCGCACCGCTTCGCGCTGGCCGAGCCCGGCAAAGAACTCTTCCGTCAGCTTCTTCACCACTTCCCATTGGTCCGGGCTGGTATCCTGCGCCTCGTCGAGCAGGATATGGTCGATGCCTTGGTCGAGCTTGAACTGCACCCACGGCCCGGCATCCGGTCGCGACAAGAGACTGACCGTGCGGGTGATGAGGTCGTTGAAGTCGAGGAAACCCCGCCCGCGCTTCAACTGCTCATAGCGCGCGATCAGCCAGCCGGCGACGGTGAGCGCTGCCGCTGTCCCTTCCAGCATGCGGAACAGCGCCAGCCGGTCGGTTACGTCGAGGATTGCCTTCGCCACCACGAAATAGCGGTCCGGCAGGTCGGGCAGGCGGTCGACAAGCGCCTTCCTGAAGATTTTGGACGGATCGTAGGGGTCGCCGTCCGCACGCAGGAATGCTTTGGCGAGCAGGCGCAGCCGCCGGATCGGATCGGCCTCGGCAAAGGCGCTCTGCGCATAGGGCAGCACGTTGTTCAAAACCCGCTTGGCGTCGGCGGCCTCGGCGGCACGGGCAAATTCAGCGAGCTGGCCAGGCGAAAAGCCAGGCAGCGGCCACAGCGAAGCAGCGATGTCCTCGGCCGTCTGTCCAGGCCTGAAGCCGAATTCGGCGAACAGCGGCCGGAAGTCCCGATCCTCGCCGAACTTGGCGATGAAACCGCGCAGTTCATCGCGCTTGCCAACAATCTCGGCAAGCAGCGTATCGAGCCCGAACTCGCCGCCGCGTTCCAGCACGGTGGCAAAGGCTTCCGCCAGCCCTTCGACGCCGGCGCCTGCGCCCGAGATCATGTCGCGGCGGGCATCGGCGAACAGCGAGGCCTCCATCTGCGGATCGAGCATCTCGAAATGCGCCGGGATATTGGCTTCGAGCGGGAACTGGTGCAGCACGGATTCGCAGAAGGCATGAATGGTCTGGATTTTCAGTCCGCCCGGCGTCTCGAGCGCCTCGGCAAACAGCCGGCGCGCGCGCCGCATCAGGTCGCGGTCGGCGCCGCGGCCGTCCAGCGCCGCGATCCTGACCGCCAGCTCGGCATCAGGCAGCGCCGTCCATTCCGACAGGGTCGAGAACACGCGGTTCGACATGTTGGCGGCGGCAGCCCGCGTGTAGGTGAGGCACAGGATCTTCGACGGATCGGTGCCGTTGAGCAGGAGCCGGATGACGCGCTGCGCCAGCACATGCGTCTTGCCCGAACCGGCATTGGCCGACACCCAGGCGGAATAGGCGGGATCGGAGGCGCGCGCCTGGCTGGCGGCGGTATCGGAGGGGATCGGATATTTCATCCTTCCGCCTCGTCCTCGCTGGCGCCGCCGGCCGACCATTCGAGCACCCGCGCCAGATGATCGTAGTCGCCGTCGGCCTCGCCCTCGCGGAAGGGCAGCGCGCGCGACAGATAGCCGGTGGTCGGGTCGGCATAGTGGAAGAGCAGCCGTTCCAGCCGCGCCCAGGCCTCCTCGGAAAGATCGTTGGCGGTGCGGAACTTGCGGTTGTAGTCGAGGATCGATTCCTCGAATACCTCGCCATTCGGCTTCAGCCGCACGAAGGCGAGCTGCGAGGGTTCGCGGATGCCGAGGTCCTTGAAGGCGCCGCGCCTGAGCAACGCGCCCTCCAGCGCGAGCTGCGGCGACAGCAGCGTGTGCGCCTGCGCTTTCGAGGGCGAGGATCCTGTCTTGTAGTCGAGGATGTCGGCCATGCCGCCGGCAAGCAGGTCGACGCGGTCGGCATAGCCGGAAAGCGTCACCCCGGTGCGGCCGACCACCGTCTTCTCAGCGCGCTCCTCGGCGTAGCGCCTTGCGACGGCATCGGCGCGGCCATGCTCCCATTCGATGATGTTCTCGGCGAGCTTTTCGAAACGCGGCCACCAGATAGCCTCGATATCAGGCGGAAGCTTTGCGTCGGCAAAGCAGGTACGGCCCGATTCAATGAGGCTGGCCAGCGCGTTCGGCGCCCTTGGATCCTCGACCCGGCGTGAGAACAAATGCAGGATCTCGTGGAACAGCGTGCCGCGTTCGGCGGCGCCCGGATCGCGGATCAGCGGCTCGAGCGGCATTAGGCCGAGGATGCGCCGCGCATAGACCGCATAGGGGTCGCGGCGCAGCGTCTCGATCTCGGTGACCGAGAAATGCTGCGGGCGCAGGCTGAGCGGCGGCTTCGGCTGCGGGCGGGAGGCAAAATCCTTCTTCTCGCCGGCATCGAGCGCGCGCGCCCAGGCAAGCAGCGCGTCGCCGCGGCCGCGAAGTGCTGACGCCGGCTCCTTGCCGAGGAAGGTCAGGATGCGCTGCAGCCAGCGCGACGGCACCGCCGGCGCGTCGCCGGAGCGCGCCGAACGCGTCAGCACGACCTCTTTTGTGCCCATCGCCATCTGGAAGTCATGCGCGGCAAGGCCGATGCGCCGCTCCGGCGGCTCGAGGTCGATGCCGGTCTTCATCAGCCGCGACATGAAGCGGTCGCTCTCGGGCTTGCGCGGCCAAACCCCTTCATTGAGCCCGCCGATGACCAACATGTCGACATGCTGCAGCCGAGCCTCCAGCGCGCCCCAGATGGCGATGTTGCGATCGGTGCCTTGCGCCGGCTTGACCGTCTCCGGCGCGATCAGGGCCTCCATCACGTCGGGCCACTCCAAAGCGGCGAAGGTGAAGGGCGACGACGCCGCCACCAGCCCGCGCAACAGCTCGGCGAGTTTCTCGCCCGCATCGCCGGCATAGAGCTCCGCCAGGCCGTCGTCGACGGCGCGACCGAGACTTTCCAGCGCGACCACGCTCGCGCGCGTCAGCGTCGCAATATCGGCGCCTTTCTCGTCGCGCATCGCGGTGAGCGGCAACAGCGACTTGGTAAGGCGGCTAAGCATATCTTGGGCCTGCTCGATGCCGCGCACGGTCAAGCGCGAGAACCAGAAAGGCTGCCTTGTGTCGCCGCTCAGTTCCGCCAGCCGTGTCTCGAACAGCGCGCCGAGCGATGCGACATCGGGCCGGCCCGTGCCGCCGCGCAGCGCCACCAGCTCGACGAGCTCGGCAGCCTTGCGCATGGCCTGGCGTTCGAGACCGAGCGCGAGTAGCGGATGCTTGAGCAAGGCAAGCAGGCCTACGGGGTCGCCGGGTCGGAACGCAGCGCTCAGCGCGAGCCTGAGCAGGCTGGCGGCCGGTGTGTTGATTAAAGGCGCGCCGCCGGAATCGTCGGCGACGACGCCGAAACGCAAAAGCTCGGCCGAAACCCGCCGGGCCAGCGCGCGGTCACCGGTGACGAGCGCCGCGCGCTTGCCTGGGGCCTCCACGGCGCGCTTCAGCGCGATGGCGATTGCCGCCGCCTCGTCGCGTTCGTTCGCCGCTTCCACCAGCGTCACGCCGGCCAGCGCCTGTTCGATGTCATATGCCGTGAAGCGCGGCCGCGTCTCGGTCCAGTATTCGGTGGTTTCGGCCGGCCGCAGCGCCTCGCCGACCAGGGCCGCGCGCAACGCAAGCGGCGATGGCGCCGCAACAAGGTCCTCGACGTCGCGGCGCGGAATGCCGATGCCGCCGATCAGCTTGGCGAGGCCGTATTGCGGGTGGCCGAGCGTTGCCGGGCGCGCGCCAGGCGCCGTGATCGCCGCGAAGGATGCGTCGTCCAGGTTGCGGTCGAGCCCGGGCAGCACGACGGCGCCGTTGGGCAGGCCGGCGATCACTGCAAGCAGTTCGGCGGTGGCGGGGATGGAGCCGGTCGAACCGGCGGCAATCACCGGTCCGGCCGGCGGAGTGCGCTTCAGCCGCGCCGCCTCCAGCCGGATCAGCGCGCTGCGATGCGCGGCTGGATTGGAGCGGTCCCGCTCCTTGAGAAGTTCCGGCCAGTTGTCGGTGACGATGCCGAGGAAATCGAGCGTCACTTGCCACCAGCCGGCGAGATTGCCGGTGACCAGCGTCGCGAGCTTCGCCCAATCCGTGCCCTCGGTCTCGATCTCATCCATCAGCCGGGCAAGGTCGCGCGCCAGCCAGATGGCGTCGGCGGCCGAGCTCGGCACGACGAATTCCTCGTTGAACCGTGCCCTGACATGGTCCGGCAGGCTTTCCTTCCAGGCACGCACCAGCGGTGCCAGCAACAGCAACCGCTCCTGCGCGGCGATCGGCGGGGCGAGATCTATTGCCGGCGCCGCTTCCGCGTCGAAGGCGACCTCGTCCTCGTCGAATTCGCCAAGCGGCTGCACCGTCGGCAGGATGGCCGAGTGTTTTCCCCCGTCCATTTCGGAGAGCATGTCGACGAAAGCTCCACGCAGCGCACGCGCCGCGCGCCGCGTCGGCACATAGATGGTGGCGTCGGCAAGCGCCAGCGGGTCGCCGTCGAAGCGGAAGCCGGGGATCAGGCGCCCGTCGAGCAACGCCCCCGCCAGCGTCGGCAGGAACGGCGCTCCGGGCGGAATGGAAAAGACGCGGCGCGTGCCGCTCATACCGCCTTCGCTAGGGCGCCGGCCACGGCTGCCTCGGCCGCCGGAATGGCGTCCGGAGTGCCGACGGTGATCCAGCGTCCGTTCATCTTCATGCCGAACAGGCGCCCTGCGGCGATCGCCTTGTCGAAATAGACATTGAGCGAATGCGAGCCCATGGGCGCATCCTTGAAGATGCGCGGATGGATGATGGCGGCGCCGGCATAGATCAGGCCCGCCGGATCGCCCCTCGAGCGCCGTAGGGCTCCATCAGGGGCAACAAGGAAATCCGTGCCGACGCAATGCCCGGTCGCTGAGTCGAGATCGGTAAGCATCAGCAGAATATCCATTCTC
This sequence comes from Mesorhizobium sp. CA15, assembly GCF_020165215.1. Taxonomy (NCBI): domain Bacteria; kingdom Pseudomonadati; phylum Pseudomonadota; class Alphaproteobacteria; order Hyphomicrobiales; family Phyllobacteriaceae; genus Mesorhizobium; species Mesorhizobium sp. CA15. The sequence continues at coordinate 133,554 of NZ_JAIUHQ010000012.1, read as the reverse complement.
GCGGCGTCCCATGCAAGGGCAAGACGCTCTAGGCTGGGCTGGCCACTGTCGATCCAGAAGGTGTCGGCATTGATGATGTAGAAGGGCTCGCCACCCAGAAGCGGCAGCGCCTTGACGATGCCGCCAGCCGATTCCAGCAGCGCCTGGCGCTCGTCGGAGATGACGATCTTCGGTGCGCGCCTATGGGCAACATGCGCGACGATCTGCTCGGGCAGATAGTGCACGTTGACGACGGCCTTGGCGACGCCGGCGGCTTCCAGGCTGTCCAGCCCCCAATCGAGCAAGGTCTTGCCGGCGACCTTCACCAGCGGCTTCGGCATCGTGTCGGTGATCGGCCGCATGCGCTTGCCGAGCCCGGCCGCCAGCACCATCGCGGTCGTCGGCTTCATGGGACCCGTTCCTCGAGCAGGCCGTGGGCCATGTAGAAATCCTTCAGACCGGAAAGCGCCGGATGCGCCAGCGCCCGCCTCAGATAATCGCGGATGCGCGGCAGGTGTTTCAGATAGTAAGGCTTGCCGTCGCGTTTTTCGAGCCGCACGAAGATGCCGAGGATCTTCGAATTGCGCTGCGCGGCCATGATCGCATAGGCCTCGGCGAAGCCGGCTTCGTCGAAAGCGCCGGCGGCGCGCCGCGCCGCGACATAAGCCGCGACGGTGCGCCGCTCGATCTCGGGCGAGACGGTGACGCGCGCATCCATGGCCAAGGAAGCGACGTCATAGGCGGCAGGCCCGATCAGCGCGTCCTGCACATCGACGATGCCCAGCCGGTCGAGGCCGGCGCGCTCGGCCCGCCAGATGATGTTGGGCGAATGGAAGTCGCGCAGCATCAGCGTGTATTCGCTGCCTGCCAGGCGATCGAGGAGCGCGTTCCATACCTCGTGGTAGCCTGCCCGCAACGCGTCGTTTGCCGGTTCGCCGGTGATCCATGGCACATACCAGTCGACCAAAAGGTCGGCCTCGATCAGCATGGCTTCCCGGTCGAAAGGCGGCACGTCGTGAAATAGGCCGGGCGCCGCTTCCAAGCGCGTAGGCCAAGTCTTGCCATGCATCATGGCCAGCAATTCGGCCGCCGCCTCGTAGCGTTTGGCGACGGGCTGGCCGTCGCGACCGAGGAAACCTTCGGAGCCGAGATGCTCGATGAGCAGAAAGCCCTGGTCGAGATCCTGGGCATGGATCGCCGGCACGCTGACGCCGGCCCCAAGCAGCGCCCGGTCGATGGCGACGAAGGCGGCGACGGATTGCGCCGTGTGGGCGATCACCGCATAGGGCTTGCCGTCGCGAACCGGCGGCCCGAGCACGAGCCGCGGCGAGTTCATCAGCACGCGCGGCGCCTTGCCGGGCAGCGAGACGATTTCGTAGGAGCGGGCGGAAGCATCGCCGACGAAGTAGCGGCGGCTGGCTTCGCCCCATCCGGCGGAGGCCAGAAAATCGCGCATCCCGAGCGATCGCGCCACGCGCTCGAAAGCCCGTCCCTGCCCGGAAAGCCGCGCCACGCGCCCTTCGCCCTGCTCGGCAAGATCGACCCACAGCGCCGTTTCCGGCAAACGGTCTCCGGCCCGTTCCGGCCATTCGATGAGCGCCGCGCCTTGGCTTAGCGCGTCGTCGAGGCCGAGCTCGTCGAGCTCGTCCGGCGCGGACAGCCGATAGAGGTCGAAATGCTGCACCGGAACGCGCGTCTCGTAGCTCTGCACCAAGGTGAAGGTCGGGCTCGGCACTTCGAGATTGGCGTCGTCGGCGAGCGCCCGGATCAGCGCGCGGGCCAACGTCGACTTGCCGGCGCCGAGATCGCCTTTCAGCGCGATCGCGTCGCCCGCGCGCAACGCCATGGCGAGGTCCTCGCCAAGCCTTGCCGTGGCCGCCTCGTCGGCGAGAAAACGTTCCAACACTGGTCCAGCCATATAGTCCGCGCTACTCGGCCGCGTCGCGGATGCCCGCCGGCGTATCGGGGATTCCGGAAGGCTTGTCCGGGAAGGTGCAGATTACCGTGGTGCCCCTGTCCTGGCCGGTCTCGATGCGCACGGTTCCACCATGCAGTTCGACGAAGCTCTTGACGATCGAGAGCCCCAGCCCGGCGCCGCGCCTCCGCCCGCCATTGGCGCGCGGCTCGAAGCGGCGGAAGACCGATTCCAGCACGTCCGGCGGCATGCCAGGACCGTCATCATGCACGGAGAACTCGACGCCGTCGGCTAGCCGACGGCAGGTGAGCCGGATCGTGCTTGCCTCCGGTGCGTAGTTGGCCGCGTTGCTGAGCAGGTTGTAGAGGATCTGGCGGATGCGAGTCTCGTCGCCATGGAAGCTCGCCGGCGCCTCCGCCGCATCGATCTCGAGCTTGATTTGATGCTCGTCCAGCCGGTCGGCGACCAGCTCGGCGGCCGCGGCGATCGTCCGGTCGATGTTCATCTCGGAGATGTCGAGCTGCATGATGCCGGCATCGACGGTGGCCAGGTCGAGGATATCGTTGACGATGGTGAGCAGCACCGAGGACGACGAGCCGACATGCTCGACATATTCGCGCTGCTTGGGCGTCAGCGGCCCGGTCGCGGGCAGCGACAGAAGCTCGGTGAAGCCGATGATGTTGGTCAGCGGCGAGCGCAGCTCATAGGACACATGCTGCACGAATTCGTTCTTCAGCTGATCGGATTTCTCCAGCGCCTCGTTCCTGTCCTTCAGCGCCCGCTCGACATTGACGGTGTCAGTGACGTCGACGAAGGTGATCATCACCTGGCCGTTGGGCAGATGGATCACCGCGTAGCTCAGCACCGTCCCGTCGACGAGCTCGATCTGGCCGCGACGGTCGCGGCGCTCGTCGTCGAAGCCGGTGACTGCGGCGACGAAGCCGCCCCAAGGGCTGTTCGCGGCGCGCTGGTCGCACAGGTCGCGGATCGCCGAAACATGGACGTTCGGCTTGACCGCTTCCATCGTCAGCCCCCACAGCGCGACGAAGGCCGGATTGGACAGGCGCAGCCGCCCGTCCGGACCGAACACGACCACGCCTTCGGCGAGATTGTCCAGCGTCTCGCCCTGCACCCGCACGGCGGTCTGGTAGCGGCTTTCGAGGTCCATCTTTTCGGTCAGGTTCTCGAACACCCAGGTGACGCCGCCCTTCGGCTGCGGGTTCGCCACGACGCGGATCGTCTTGCCGTCCGGCAGGTGCCACCAGTGTTCCTGCGATTCGACGGCGCGATAGGCGCTGAGCAGGTTTTCCTTCCAGCGCCGCCATTCCGGTTGCTCGGCGATCCTGCCTTCGCTGCGCAGCCTGTCGAGCAGCAGCGTGTTGGAGGGAGCGCTGAGCAGGAAGCCCGAGTCGAGACCCCACAGCTTCTGAAAGGCCTGGTTGAAGAAGCGCAGCTTTTCCTCGGTGTCGAAGATCGCCACGGCGGTGTTCAACTGGTCGAGCGTGTCGGCATGGCTGCGCACGGTCCGCTCGTATTCGGCGCGGATCGTCTCGGCCGCGCTGGTGTCGCAGGCGAGCCCCGCCGAACCGTCGACGCCGGCGAAGTCGGTGACCGCGAACATGCGGCGATCGCCTTCGATCACGGTGGATAGCGTCTGTTCGAAGACCGGGTGCGACTTATGCTGCTCGGCGATTTGATCGCGCGCCTGGCCGCCAAGGAATTCTGTCGCGTCGCGCACGGCCGCGGCGGCGCTTCCTGCTTCCACGGCCTCCGCATAGGCGCGGTTGACCCATTGCAATCGCCCGTCCGCGCTACGCAGCCATGCCGGCATCTTCAACGCGTCGAGCAGGCCGATCAAGGTGTCGTAGTCGGCGCTGAGCCGCTGGTTCTCGATCTTCAGCCTGGCCTGGTTGCGCAACGTCTCCGACAGCGAGACGAAACGCACCAGCACATGCGCCGCGCTCTTGCGCCCATGCACCTCCAGCGGCACGCCGGCCTGCGTTTCGATGACCAGGTCGAAGGTCTTCGCCTGTTCGCGCAACGCGGCAACCGCGTGCTCCAACGCCGCCGCCGAGCGCGGCATCAGCCAACGGCCGAAAGCGAGGAAGGCGGACCTGTCGTCAGGCGCGCCGCTTTCCAGCGGCAGGCTGCCGATGAGCTCGGGCTTCTTGTTGTCCGTTGTCCACACGATCAGGCGCTGGTCGCGCAGGTTGAGCAGCGCTTCGGAGCGCTGCAGCGCAGCGTTGACGTCCGCGATGCGGGCCCTGAGCTGCAGGTTCTGCGAGGCGGTGCGTGCGCGCTCGCGGATAAGGAATATGGCCGAAACCAGCGCCGCGCCCATGACGCCCACGAACATGGCGAGCTGCATGACCTCGAGCGTGCTGACCGGCGCCGCGGCCTTTGCCGGAATGCCCGTCTCGGCGTGGGCCGCAAAGGCGAGGAGCGGGCCGGCAAGCGTCGAGGTCGCAAGCAGCAAGGCCAGCCGCGAGCCGGCACGAAAACCGCCGCGGCTCACACCGGGGCCGGCATCATTCGAATCCTCATGGCCGCCGGAAACGGCCTTTCCCGCGCGTGGCGGGTAATCCCCCGGCATGTCTTGGTCCTCTTCGCCGCTTGAATGCAAGACCGCCCTGATGCGTCCCCGGCCCAACATGTCCCCGGACCGCGAATCACAACAATAACGCTTGCTGGAATCGGCGTGAAGAATCATTGGCGCAAAAAATAAAGCCGGATGGAAAGTCAACCACCCGGCTTCAATATATGGTAGATAATTTCGCTTTGGTTAATAGCGGTAGTGTTCAGGCTTGTACGGGCCCTGCGGCGTCACGCCGATATAGGCGGCCTGTTCGCCGGACAGCTCGGTCAGCTTGGCGCCGAGCTTGTCGAGATGCAGCCGCGCGACCTTCTCGTCGAGGTGCTTGGGCAGCACATAGACCTGGTTCTCGTACTGGCCGTGCTTGCTGAAAAGCTCGATCTGCGCCAGCACCTGGTTCGTGAACGAGGCCGACATGACAAAGCTCGGATGACCGGTGGCGTTGCCGAGGTTGAGCAGGCGGCCCTCGGACAGAAGGATCATACGCTTGCCGTCCGGGAAGGTGATCAAATCCACCTGCGGCTTGATGTTGGTCCATTTCAGGTTGCGCAGCGCCGCCACCTGGATCTCGTTGTCGAAGTGGCCGATATTGCCGACGATCACCATGTCCTTCATCGACCGCATATGGTCGAGCGTGACGACGTCCTTGTTGCCGGTGGTGGTGATGACGATGTCGGCGGTGGGCGCGGCGTCTTCCAGCGTCACCACCTCATAGCCGTCCATCGCCGCCTGCAGCGCGCAGATCGGGTCGACCTCGGTGACTTTCACACGCGCGCCAGCGCCGCGCAGCGAGGCCGACGAGCCCTTGCCGACATCGCCATAGCCGCAGACCACCGCGACCTTGCCGGCCATCATGGTATCGGTGCCGCGGCGGATGCCGTCGACCAGCGATTCCTTGCAGCCGTATTTGTTGTCGAATTTCGACTTGGTGACGGAATCGTTGACGTTGATCGCCGGGAAGGGCAGCAGACCCTTCTTCTGCAGCTGGTAAAGACGGTTGACACCGGTGGTGGTCTCCTCGGTGACGCCGCGGATCGCTTCCCGCTGCTTGGTGAAGAAGCCTGGCGAAGCCTTCAGGCGCTTCTTGATTTGGGCGAACAGGATCTCTTCCTCCTCGCTGCCAGGATTGGACAGCACGTCCTCGCCGGCCTCGGCGCGCGCGCCGAGCAGGATGTACATGGTGGCGTCGCCGCCATCATCCAGGATCATGTTGGAGGTACCGCCATCGGTCCACTGGAAGATCCGGTCGGTGTAGTCCCAATAGTCTTCCAGCGACTCGCCCTTGATGGCGAAAACCGGAATGCCGGCCTCGGCTATGGCCGCGGCCGCGTGGTCTTGGGTCGAGAAGATGTTGCAGGAGGCCCAGCGGATGTCGGCGCCCAGCGCCTTCAGCGTCTCGATCAGCACCGCCGTCTGGATGGTCATGTGCAGCGAGCCGGTGATGCGCGCTCCCTTCAGCGGCTGCTTGGCGCCGAACTCCTCGCGGCAGGCCATCAGGCCCGGCATTTCGGTTTCGGCGATCTCGATCTCCTTGCGGCCCCAGCCGGCAAGCGAGATGTCGGCGACCACATAGTCCTTGCTACCCGTCATGGCAGTGCTCCGGTGTGATTTTTTCTCAAGGCGCGCCGACGCCGGGAGGCGCATGGGAGGGCGCGGTTGCCGGCTTGACTACCAGATCGGTCGTCGCACGACAATGGGACATAAAGAAATCTTTATGCGCGCATGTCTTGCGTTTCGTCCAAAAGCGCGGAACGATTTTGGGAAGACGACATGTATCCAACAAAAAGCGTGACTAGATTTCCTCGCCGAAACGTGAGGCGATCAGCTGCTCCAACGCGTCCATCGCCGGCACGGCTTCCGGGCCGCTGGCGATGACGCGGATCGAATAGCCTGGGCTCGCCGCCAGCATCATCAGGCCCATGATCGAGGTGCCGCCGACCTTCACGCCGTCCTTCTCGACATGGATGGTGGCGTCGAAGCCGCTGGCGACCTGGACGAACTTGGCCGAAGCGCGCGCATGTAGGCCGCGCTGATTGATGATCGGGAACTCCCGCACCACCTCATCCGTCCGCTGCGCCGATGCGTTCATTTGCTGCTCAGGAGCTGGCTGGCGACGTTGATGTATTTACGGCCCGCCGCTTGCGCTTCGTCGAGCGCGGCTGCCATGTTGTCGCCCTTGCGGATCGAGGAGAGCTTGATCAGCATCGGCAGGTTCATGCCGGCGATGACCTCGGTGCGGCCGGATTCCATCACCGAGATGGCGAGGTTGGAAGGCGTGCCGCCGAACATGTCGGTGAGCACGATGACGCCTGCGCCGGTGTCGACGCGCGCGACTGCGTCGACGATGTCGGCCCGGCGCTGCTCCATGTCGTCGTCGGCGCCGATCGCCACGGTTTCGAAATTGTCTTGCGGCCCGACGACATGCTCTACGGCATGTCGGAACTCGGTAGCGAGTTGACCGTGCGTCACGAGCACGAGTCCGATCATTCTCTGGTGGCTCCCGTCATCGCCGCTTCACAGGCGTATCTTATGTTCGCCAGCCATTCCAGGCGGCGGGAGCGCTATCTTGTCGACGCACGGCCGGTTGACAAGCCCAAAATTGCGGCGGCCCGGGCCATTTTGACGCATCGCAGCAAAAAACCCGGGCCGGATCATGAAAAAGGCTGGATCGACAGCCGCGCCATCAGCATGGGCAACGCGGCGGTGACATTTCGCCGGGCGATGTCGACGCGGGGCAGTCGGCATCCGCCGATCGTCTCCGTGGTCTCGTCCTGCAGACGCGCCATGTCCGCCGGTTCGACAAGCCGCGCCACAAGGTCGATCACGGCGGCCGGTTCGAAAGCCAGCGGCCGCGGTCCGATGCCGTGCACCTCGGCGAGGCCGGCGATGCTCACCGGCGCGCGGCACACCAGCCGGCCGCTGTGCGCGGCCGCAAACAACTGGTCGTCGCCGACCAGCCGGGCAAAAAGGCCCTGCGCGCGGCAATGATCGACAAGCGCCAGCGCCAGCGTCGTCTTGCCGGCGCCGGACGGCCCGGTGATCAGCACGCCGCGCTCGCCGGCCAGTATGGCCGTCCCATGGATGTTGCGGGGCTTTGCGGCGGCGCCTGGCATGTCGGTTCGGCGATCAGCCTTCCGCCGGCAGCGTCACCACGAAACGCGCGCCCTTGATCTCGCCGGGCTTGGTGCCGGGGATGTTCTCGGCCGTCAGCGTGCCGCCATGTGCCTCGACGATCTGACGGCTGATCGACAGCCCGAGGCCGGAGTTCTGGCCGAACGCCTCGCCGGCCGGCCGGTCGGTATAGAAGCGCTCGAAGATGCGGTCGATCTTCTCGGCCCGGATACCCGGGCCGTTGTCGTCGACGGTGATGATGTTGAACTTGCCCCCGCGCGCCAGCGAGATCGCGATGTGGCCATGCTCGTCCGGCACAAAGGAACGCGCGTTCTCGATCAGGTTGGTGATGACCTGGCCGATCCTGAGGTCATGGCCGACGACGAAATAGCCTTTGGCGCCGGCCGGCAGCTTGGCGACCTTGAGGTCGATCTCGACGGCCTTCTTGTTGCGCGTCGTCTCGCGCGAGACGGCGATGAGGTCGGTGATGAACTTCTTCAGGTCGACGGTCGCGGCATCGTCGCGCGCCAGCTCGGCATCGAGGCGGGACGCATCCGAGATATCGGTGATCAAGCGGTCGAGCCGCCTCACGTCGTGCTGGATGATCTCCATCAGGCGTGCGCGAGAAGCATCGTTTTTCGCCAAAGGTAGCGTTTCCACGGCGCTGCGCAGCGACGTCAGCGGGTTCTTCAACTCATGCGACACGTCGGCGGCGAAACTTTCGATCGCCTCGATTCTCGCATACAGCGCATTCGTCATATCGCGCACGGCAATGGACAAATTGCCGATCTCGTCCTGACGATCGGAAAAGTCGGGGATTTCCTCGCGGCTCTTGACGCCGCGCCGCACCCTGACGGCGGCGGCTGAAAGCCGGCGCAGCGGATTGGCGATGGTGGAGGCGAGCAGCATCGACAGGATCGCGGTGACGAGCGCCGCCACCCCGAACACGCGCAGGATCGCCTTGCGCTCGGCCGCGACGATCTTGTCGATGTCGCCGCCTTCGGTGGACAGCATCAAGACGCCGAGCACGGCGCGGAAGCGCTGGATCGGCACCGCGACGGAGACGATCTGTTCGCCCTGCTCGCTCACCCGCACGATGGTCGAAGGGCTGCCGGTCAGCGCCTTGACCACTTCGGGAAAGGCCGCGCCGTTGCCGCCGGGCTGCTCGTGGTAGACCGGCAGGTCCTTGTTGCGGAAGAAGTCGAAGATGAACTTCTCCACTCGCTCCACGAGGCCCGGCTGCTCCTCGTCGACGGGCGGCAGGTCGTAGCGCAGGATCTGGCCGCGCGAATAAAGATGCCGCGAATCGAGCAGCAGGTTGGCGTCGCGGTCATAGATGCGGGCGCGGGTGCGCGTCGGCGAGATCAAGCGTCGCAGCACCGGCGCGACGCGCTCGGGATTGATCGGGAAATCGAGGTTGTCGAGCTGGTCCGACCCCGGCCCCAGGCTTTCGCCCGCTTGCAGCTCCAGCAGCTTTTCCGGGTCGATGCTGATCGAATCGGTCTCGACGGTCGCCGAAGCCGCGATGGCGCCGGCGATGATCTCGCCCTGCGTCATCAGGCTTTCGACGCGCGCGTCGATCAGCCCGTCGCGAAAGGTGTTCAGGTAAAGGATGCCGGTGACCAGCACGGCGAGGCCGGCCAGGTTGAGGAACAGGATGCGCCGCGTCAGGCTGGAGAAGATGTGATGGCCGAGAAACCGGCGCATCGGCACCGTGATTCTCGAAACGAAGGCGGGCACGATCCGCGGCGGACGCCTTGCCGCGCCCGCCCGTCTGCCTCGCTCTACTTCCACTGCCATCGAATAGCAGGCCCTGTTTAGTTAGTGAGTAGTGAGTAGGCAGTAGGGAAGTGGTTGGCTGACTTCGGCTATGGGTGGCCGCCCGCATCATTCAAAACTGACTACTGACTATTCCCTACTGCCTATCTTACGCTTCGCGGAACCGGTACCCGACTCCGTAAAGGGTTTCGATCATCTCAAAGTCGTCGTCGACGGCCTTGAACTTCTTGCGCAGCCGCTTGATGTGGCTGTCGATGGTGCGGTCGTCGACATAGACCTGTTCATCATAGGCTGAATCCATCAGCGCATCACGGCTTTTTACCACACCGGGGCGCTGCGCCAGCGAATGCAGGATGAGGAATTCGGTCACCGTCAGCGTCACCGGCTCGCCCTTCCAGGTGCAGGTGTGCCGCTCCTGGTCCATCACCAGCTGGCCGCGTTCGAGCGAGCGGGCCTGCTGACTGGGCGCCTTGGCCGCCGCCTCGCGGGCGCTGGTGCGGCGCAGCACTGCGCGCACGCGCTCGACAAGCAGGCGCTGCGAGAACGGTTTGCGGATGAAGTCGTCGGCGCCCATCTTGAGACCGAACAACTCGTCGATCTCGTCGTCCTTCGACGTCAGGAAGATGACCGGGAGATCCGACTTCTGGCGCATGCGGCGCAACAGCTCCATGCCGTCCATGCGCGGCATCTTGATGTCGAGAATGGCGAGGTTCGGCGGCCGTGCCGCCAGGCCTTCCAGCGCCGACGCGCCATCGGTGTAGGTTTCGACCCGATAGCCCTCGGATTCGAGCGCGATCGACACCGAGGTCAGAATGTTGCGGTCGTCGTCGACAAGCGCGATTGTTGCCATTTCAAGCGGCTCCCTCATGAGCTGTCCCTTCTGTCGTCGAGAAGGGGCTTTTGCAGGACAAATTGGGTACAAAATGTGGCACGGGCCTTGTCCGAAGTCACGGGCGGCCTGCCGTCACACGCCATCGCACCCATAGTGGGATTGGACGAACCGAGCCTGCCAATCCTTTGGGCAACCTCTACGGTTTTTTGCACATATAAACGATTTAAACAACTTTCAAATTTTTTAAATCGATTAATGATTTGATATCATTCGGCTTTTCTGGTTCTGAACCTGACGGCCCCAGCGCGGGCTCCGGGAAGTAACCCGTCAGATGCGGCCAAATCCAGAGAGGAAATTTGATGTCGGAAGCCGGCAAACGCAACCCCGACTGCGCCATCGACGCGATCGGCCTGAAGACAATGGGCATGGTACGCTATAATTTTGGCGCGGCCGAACTCTACGAGGAAGCGATCCGGCGCGGCGAGGCGAGGTTGACCGCGCAGGGCGCGCTGGTCGCCGAGACCGGCCAGCACACCGGGCGTTCGCCGAAGGATAAATTCGTCGTGCGCGACGAGGCGACCGGCGGCCAGGTCTGGTGGGACAACAACAAGGCGATCTCGCCGGGTGAGTTCGAAGCGCTGCTGGCGGATTTCAAGGCACATGCAGCCGGCAAGGACCTCTACGTGCAGGACCTCGTCGGCGGCGCCGACGCCAATCTGAAGCTGCCGACCCGGGTCATCACCGAATTCGCCTGGCACTCGCTGTTCATCCGCAATCTTTTGATCCGTCCCGAAGCCGCGGAGATCGAGCGTTTCGTGCCGCAGCTGACGATCATCGACCTGCACTCCTTCCGCGCCGATCCGGCGCGTCACGGCACCCGCACCGAAACGGTGATCGCGGTCGACCTCACCCGCAAGATCGTTCTGATTGGCGGCACCTCCTATGCCGGCGAGATGAAGAAGTCGGTTTTCACCATGCTGAACTATCTGCTGCCGGCAAGGGGCGTGATGCCGATGCACTGTTCCGCCAATGAAGGTGCGGACGGCGACGCAGCCGTCTTCTTCGGCCTGTCCGGCACCGGCAAGACGACGCTGTCGGCCGACCCGTCGCGCACGCTGATCGGCGACGACGAGCATGGCTGGGGCCCGCAGGGCATCTTCAATTTCGAGGGCGGCTGCTACGCCAAGACGATCAGGCTGTCGGCGGAGGCCGAACCGGAGATCTTCGCCACCACGCAGCGCTTCGGCACGGTGCTGGAGAACGTGGTGCTCGACGCCGGCCGCGTTCCGGATTTCAACGATGGCAGCCTGACCGAGAACACGCGCTGCGCCTATCCGCTGGATTTCATCCCCAATGCCTCGAAGACCGGCCGCGCCGGGCATCCGAAGAACATCATCATGCTGACGGCAGACGCCTTCGGCGTCATGCCGCCGATCGCCAGGCTGACGCCGGCGCAGGCGATGTACCATTTCCTGTCGGGCTATACCGCCAAGGTTGCCGGCACGGAAAAGGGCGTCACCGAGCCGGAGGCGACGTTCTCGACCTGCTTCGGCGCCCCGTTCATGCCGCGCCATCCGTCCGAATACGGCAATCTGCTGCGCGAGCTGATCGCCGGCCATGGCGTCGACTGCTGGCTGGTCAACACCGGCTGGACCGGCGGCGCCTACGGCACCGGCCGCCGCATGCCGATCAAGGTAACGCGCGCCTTGCTGGGCGCCGCCCTCGACGGTTCGCTGAAGTCGGCCGAGTTCCGCACCGACGCCAATTTCGGCTTCGAGGTGCCGGTGGCGGTCCCGGGTGTCGACGGCGCCATTCTCGACCCGCGCTCGACCTGGGCGGACAAGGCCGGTTACGACCGCCAGGCAGCGAAGCTGGTCAACATGTTCGCCGTCAATTTCGAGAAGTTCGAACGCCATGTCGACGCGACCATCCTCGGCGCGGCGCCGCGGATGCAGGAAGCGGCTGAATAGCAGTCACTGCCAATGTCTTCCTCCAGGGCCTGGCTCGCGCCGGGCCTTTTCTTTTTGCCGCCGTCGCGTCATGAGTGCGTGTATGGCAAGCGACGACGATATCACCATCTCCGGCGAAGCGGTCATCCGTCCTGGCGACCTGCATGAGGACTTCATCCGCTCGTCGGGTCCGGGCGGCCAGAACGTCAACAAGGTGGCCACCGCCGTGCAGCTGCGCTTCGACGCGGCGAACGCGTCCGGCCTGTCCGAGCGCGTGCGCGAGCGCGCCATCAAGCTGGCCGGCCAGCGCGCCACCAAGGACGGCGTCATCGTCATCGAGGCAGGCCGCTTCCGCACCCAGGAGCAGAACCGCGCCGACGCGCGGGCGCGGCTGACTGCATTGATCGCCAAGGCGGCCGAGCCGCCGCCTCCGCCGCGCAAGAAGACCAGGCCGTCCAAAGGCGCCGTCGAGCGCCGCCTCAAGAGCAAGGCAGGCCGGTCGACGGTGAAGAAGCTGCGCGGTCGGGTGGAAAGCGATTGATCCGGCCAAAGCCGCTGCTTTCGGGTCGCCGCCTTCTTTGAAGAATGGCATGGCTTGGGGCATGATGCCGAACAGTGTGAAGCGGTTTGCGGGACATCATGCCCTATCCCTCTGATTTAGAGACGGATTCAGATTTCATGTCGAACAGACCCGAAACCATCCGGCTCTAGAGAGCAACGGATCGATCCATGCTCGTTTTGCCCAAAGGCGTCCGCCATATGCCGGGCTACCTCGCGCGCCCGGCCCAGGAAGCGCTGGTCGAGGAGATCAGGCGCGTCGTACAGGCCGCACCCCTCTACGTGCCGGCCATGCCGCGCAGCGGCAAGGAGATGAGCGTGCGCATGACCAATTGCGGCGCGCTTGGCTGGGTGACCGACAAGGAGCGCGGCTATCGCTATCAGCCGACGCATCCGGTGACCGGCGAGCCCTGGCCGCCGATCCCGGAAGCCCTGCTGGAATTATGGCGCGAGGTCTCGGCCTATCCGCATCCGCCCGAGGCATGCCTGGTCAACTTCTATTCGGCGGATGCAAAAATGGGCCTGCATCAGGACCGCGACGAACAGGATTTCGCCGCGCCCGTGGTGTCGGTCTCGCTGGGCGACGACTGCCTGTTCCGGGTCGGCCAGGACAGGCGCGATGGCGGCACCAAGTCGTTCAGGCTGAAGAGCGGCGACGTCGTCGTGCTTGGCGGCGAAGGCCGCCTCGCCTTCCACGGTGTCGACCGCATCTATCCGGCGACATCGGCGCTGCTGAAGAACGGCGGCCGCATCAATCTGACGCTGCGGCGGGTGACGGTGCCTGGCTGAGCATATTGGGGCAAGACGATCTTAAGGACACCTGGGCTACAATCGCGGTTGCTATAACCGAGATCGCCATGCAACCTGATTGGATTAGGACCAGGAGCCTTTTGGACGTGGCCATTGTCACGGTCGTGTCGATCATCGCCGCATGGATGACTTGGTTCTACCTGAGCTTTCTGTGGACCTTGGACAGCCGAGGCTTTTCCGCGCTGTCGCACAGGCTCCCCTACTGGGATTTCACCAACCTCTGGGCAGGTTCGCGCATGGCCATCGAGGGCCACGTTGCCGTTCTCTTCGACGTGGAGGCCTATCGCGCGGCGCTGCGCGCGATGTTCTCACCCGACCTTCCAAATCAGGAATGGAGCTATCCGCCGAACATCCTCCTGCTCGGCGTTCCGCTTGCCACCTTGCCGATCCTGCCTGCCTATCTGATCTGGACGGTCGGGACCGTGCTGTGCCTGTGGCTGGCGATCCGGCCGCTGAAGCTCGGAGCGGCGCTGGAACTGGCGATTGTCTTGAGCCCGGCGGTTATCTGGAACTCCTTGTTCGGCCAGAACGGCGCGCTGACCGCCGCGCTGTTGATCGGAGGCCTCGCCGTGGCACCAAGGCGTCCGCTGCTGGCCGGAATCCTGTTCGGCTTGCTGACGATCAAACCGCATCTCGGCATTCTCGTGCCCTTCTGCCTGCTCGCCAGCGGCAACTGGCGCGCCATTCTCGCGGCGATCGGCACCAGCGTCGTGATCGCCCTCGCCACCGGCCTGTTCTTTGGCTTCGATGTCTGGCGCCTGTTCCTGACCGAAACCCGCCCCTTGATGACGGCGATCATGGAGGCGCCTTATCCGCAGCCCTATCAGTACAACGCGATAACGGTGTTCTTCACGGCGAGAGCTTTCGGCGCCGGGGTGACCTCCGCCTATGGCGTGCAGGCGGTCGCAACCATCGCGTCCATCGCCGCGGCGATCTGGCTCTGGCGGCCGGGCCGCGTGGTCTCGCATCAGGAACGCGTGGTGCTTACCGCTGTCCTCGCAATCCTTGCCACGCCCTATGGCTATACCTACGACACGATCGGTGTGGCCGTAGCGGTGGCGATGCTCGCCGCGATGGTTTCCAGGCCGCCTCGGCTGATCCTGGCGATTTGCTGGCTCGCGCCTTTCGTCGTGAATTTTTTCACCTGGGGCGGATATTGCGTCGCTGTCCTGATCCCGCTGTTTCTTGCCGCGTGGATGCTGCATTCGATATGGACGAGAGGCCGGAAGGCTGAACTCTCGGGAGAACCGTCCCTAGCCTGAAACAATTCCAAGATACGTGCGCAGCGATAGGCTCGGCGGCTTTGCCGCAGCCTTCCGTTCGCCGCAGGAAGTATGAAGAATGACGGCCATGTCAATTTGAGGCGGTCGCGGGTCCTCGTGCCTGGCTAATTCCTGCGTTGCGCTGTAGCACCCGTACCTCGCCCCGCGCGCACCACGCCATCAATGACATCAGCGGCAGGAAAAGCGCGACGCCGATATGCTCACGCTCGCTGAAACATTGCCGGGAAACAGCACCGGCATCGCATAGGCGGCAGGGGCAAGCGCGAGAAGCGCCGGTCCTTCCCTGAAACGGGCGGCGCACCGCCGCGCGGCCAGCATCAGTCCCGCCAGGGCAGCCAGAAAGGAGATATCCTTTAAGCGCCAATTGATCTCGATCAGCCAGTGCCGTCCTAATTGCGTTCGGCGATATCGCTGCGGATGAACAGGGTTACGGAGGCGTTCTGATAGAGCAGACGATAGTCCTGCAAAGCCTTTGCGATCAAAGGGCTGTCACGCAACGGCGCCGTTGCGTGCGGCTGCGTCAGATGGAGCTTTATCGGTACGTCCGGTCCTGCGGTTCCGTCATCGGCAACGATATCGGGCCGTTTCGTGGCCAACTCACTGGCGATCGCCTGCGTGTAATCCGCGCGCAAGGCTTCGAGCCTGAGGCGGGTCGCGATATCCGGCCCAGACTCGATCAGGACCTGGGCATCATTGACCATCCAGCCGGACGGGTGGCGCCCAACCATGCGAGCGCCGGTCATCCGGACGAGCGGATTGCCGATCTGCAGCGCCGAGCCGATCGATATAAAGGTCGGGTGATCGGCGATCCGGTTGATGGCGGCCGTCGCCGCGTCGAGATCGCCACGCGGTTCGACGAATGCCAGGCCTTGCCGTGGCGCGACGGTCGTTACGAGCAAAAGCAGACCGAACCCGACACCCGCCCTTGCCAGCACAGGCAGGTCGCGCTGTGGCCGCAACCGGATAAACTGGAGCACAAAGGCCAACATGCCGAGCGTCAGGAACGGCATCGCCTGATAGGTCCAGCCTTTGCCCAAGACGACAAACCCAGGGACATAGCCAACACCTGCCAGCAGCAGAACCTTCGCATCGCGATCGGGCCGGTCAGGGTAGGCCATGGCCAACGTTGCCGCGGCCATGGCCACGAAAATCTTCACCGGCAAGAGCATCAACATGTCGACGACCGGCAAGCGCATCGGCAAATAGACCTCGCGCAGCAAAGGCAGGACACCGGTGAAGAAGGGCTGCATAAAGACTACAAGCACGACCAGATAGGCGACGGTCAAAACAGCGCCGAAGACATTCTCGGTCGTCAGCAGAGGCCGCGCCGAGCGTCGCTGCGCGGCAAGGACCAGCACCGGCGCAGCCAGCGCCAGCACGCTGAAGGGCGGTTTGATCATGACGAAAATCGCGGCGCCAATCCCGGCGGCAAGCCGCTCGGCCGTGCTGCCGGCGCGGAAATCCGCTGTCCGGTCGCGTGCCGCAAGCAGCGCCAGCCAAGGCAAAAGGCAGATGACTGCGATTTGTTCGCGCTGACCGAAATCCGCCGGCGACAGCGCAAGCAGAAGAAACACCAGGACCGGAACTGCCCAGACGAATCGCGTCAGCGTTTGGTCGGCACGTACGAGGATTCGAGCTGAAAGCCAGACCGAACCGATTGCCAGCACTACCATGCCGAGCCCCACCCAGAGCTCCGCCGAAAACCCGGTCAACCGCTCAAGAATTAGGAATGGCAGATAGAGCCAGGTCGAAAAGGGCGGATTGGCCTCGGCGACGTCGACATAAAGGCGTTCGCCGCTCAGCACGCGGTCGCCGACGGTCAGCAGCCACGATACGTCGACATTGCCCGGCAAGAGGCGCGAGACGACGATCGCATAGAGGGCGATCAACAATGTTGCGGCAGCCGGCAGGCCAAGGCGAAATGCAGTTCCGGCCTGACGGGGCCGCAGATCGGCCTGCTCGCCTGAAGCAACCAATGGCGCATCCATGCCGGGAGCCTCAATAGCAGTACAGCGTTTGTGGCTTAGTTTCTAACGGACCGGCAGTTAAGCGCGCTTTAACCGGCAGCCACCGTTCAAAATTTCCTCGCGACCTCTCCCGAAAGGACGGCTGCGGATCACTCTGCCTGGGCAGTTCCTGTATTGCGCAGCAACACCTGCACTTCGTCATCCTCGGCAATTTGCTGATAGCGTCGCAGGAAGTTGGTGTAGTCTTGCCACTGGGCAAGCTCCGCATTCCAGTCCCTGTCCTTTTTCTCGACGATTATCATGGCAGGCTTCTGGGTCTCGAGTTCGGCGATCTTGCTCTCGATGTAGCGATCGGCGATCTGCCGGTAGTGGGACGCCGCCTCCTGGTCGCCGTTCCGGCTTGCGATGCCTGAAAGATAACGCGCCGATTCACCCAGCCAGTCGTTGCAATGGCGTGAAATCCATGTCCCGCCGAGCATGCGGGTAAGTGGATGGCCCCCCGAGATGTCGGCGCCGACTAGCGCGACGGTCGGCTGAGGAGCTGCGGCCTTAAGCTTGGCGACAAACTCTGCACTGAGCTTCTGTGTCTGCATGAACGGGATGGCGGCGGCCGCAATGATGACAGCCAGCAGCACCTTGCGCACCAGTTCCATTGCCGTGCCCGGCGACTTGTATGTCGCCGGGGCAGCTTGCGCCATCCTCAGCAGGAGGGCCGCCAGAATCAGACTGAAGGCCGGAAACGCGTGATAGGGCCAGCCTTTTGCCTGGTAGATCAGCGGCACGGTCGCAGCCAGCGAAGCAAGCGTGAACACGGTGACCAGTGGCGACAAAGGCAATCCCGGTCTAAGAAGATATAGCGCGGCAAGAGCGACCACATAGATCGGCACATAGATCTCCAGCAGCGCCTGCATCTTCTGCATCCGCATATAGGTGTCGGCCAGCATCGGATAGACGACGCTCAGGAATTCCGGATAGAAATACTGGACGGCAACGACATAGGCGACGCAGACCAGCCCGATCGCCCAGTTCTCGACGGCGAAAAGCATCCGGATCGACCGGCGGCTCCAGGCCGCGTATAACGCCGGAACGAGCACGACCAGTGCATAGTAGGGCTTCACCAGAACCAGCACGCTGCCGCTAAGCCCGGCAAGAACCGCCATCAGGATACTCGGCACGCGTCCTTCGATAGGCGCCGCGCGCCACGCCGTCAGCACCAGCATCGGCAAAAACAACGCGATCCCCAGTTGCTCCCGTTCGGTGAAAGCATTGCCCGGGAAGATGACAAGCAGGGCCAGGAACAGCGGCAACATTTGAAACAGCGCGCGGTTCTCGGCAAGACCGGCCTGCTTGGCGATCAGCCCGGCAAACCCCAATCCTGCCAGGCAAATCGCATAGCTGTAGGCATGAACCGCCACCTCCGGCGACATGCCGACCTTGTGCGCCAGTGCCACGACCGGCATGAACATCCAAGGCGTGAAAGGCGGATTGACTTCGAACACGTCGACATAGAGCCGTGATCCGGCAAGCATCTTCTCGCACAGCGTGATCACCCAACTTGTGTCTGGTATGACGCCCCATCGCATCTGCCAGGGAATGGCGGCCGCCAGGACCAGCAGGCAAAGTATCACGGTCCATGCCCACATGCTGCGCGCTTCGCCGATAGGCGCGTCTGCTGTCGGTCTGTCGAGCACGGCGGTCATCGGCTCTCTCCTTCGGGGCAGAGGGGGCCGTTGGCGCCCATGGGAGCGCCGAAGACAAACTTGCGTAAGACTGCGAAGTTCAGAACCGGCACTAGAATGGAAGCCAGCGCCACCGGCGCCGACGACAGGTATCCGGCGAGATCGGTGAGAATTGCGGCCAGCCCAACGGAGAGGAGGAATCCGGCCCCGGTTGCACAGGCGAAGCGGAAGATTTCGACGCCAAGCGCACCGTCAGGCATGAACGTCACGCAGCGATGCCCGCAATAGGAAAACGCTGCTCCGGCGCTGGCGTCGAGCTTGTCGAGTTAGGCTCATCCCGCCGGACAAATAGCGGCAGCGCCGCCTCTGCATTGAAGCCCGAAATGACCAGTGAATAGACCGGGGCTCGCGTCCCGCGGCATTGCCCGCATTGATCACCGGTTGCCTCCCGACACCCGCTGGAGTTTGGCTGGCAACGCTAGTCGGGATTGCCTAAGGCGTCGTTAAGAGGTCACAATTTCCTTAACGCCACTTCCTCGATGAGGTGGTTGGTGCCCTTGCGCAGGATGAGGTCGGCCCGCGCCCTGGTCGGCAGGATGTTCTCGCGCAGGTTCTTCAGGTTGATGTTGGCCCACAGCCCCTCGGCGATGGCCCGCGCGGCATCCTCGGAGAGCTGCGAATAGCGGTGGAAGAAGGAATCCGGATTGCGGAAGGCGGTTTCGCGCAGCCGCATGAAACGCTGGATGTACCATTGATGGATCAGCTTCTCGTCGGCATCGATATAGATGGCGAAATCGAAGAAGTCGGACAGGAACGGCACGATCTTGCCATCCTTCGGCAGCTTGCCCGGCTGCAGCACGTTGATGCCTTCGAAGATCAGTATGTCCGGCCGGTCGATGGTGACAAACTCGCCGGGAATCACGTCGTAGGTCAGGTGCGAATAGACCGGCGCCCGGACGCTGCTTTGCGCCGACTTGATGCCGGACAGGAACCTGAGCAGCGCGCCGACGTCGTAGCTCTCGGGAAACCCCTTGCGCTCCATCAGGTTCTCGCGGCGCAGAATCTCGTTGGGCAAGAGGAAGCCGTCGGTGGTGATGAGGTCGACTTTCGGGCTCGACGGCCAGCGCGCCAGAAGTTCCTTCAGCACGCGCGCCGTGGTCGACTTGCCGACCGCGACCGAGCCGGCAATGCCGATGATGAAGGGTGTCTTGACGACGTCCTGCGCGTTGAAAAAGGCCTGGCGCTGCCGGAACAGCAGTTGGCTCGCCTCGACATGGGCCGAAAGCAGCCGGGACAGCGAGAGGTAGATGCGCTTGACCTCTTCGAGGTCGACCGGGTCGTTGAGCGAGCGCAGCCGGTCGATCTCGTCCCCGGTCAGCGTCAGCGGCGTGTCGGCCCGAAACTGCGACCATTGCTCGGCGGAGAAGAATCGATAGGGGGAATACTTCTCGGTCGGAGCCAGCTGGTCCATCGGGTTTCCTGCCCTCCTAGAGCGTGCCGCCGAAAAGTGCGAAGCCGGGCGACATCATGCTCTCTCTTTCGATCAGCCCTGGGGCCGGGACGCCTTTTCGGCGGTACCCGAGCGGCTGGTTCGGCCCTCAAGCTCCTTCAGCACCTCGTCAAGCGGAATGCCCGCGATGCCAAGGACGACCAGCCAATGATATATAAGATCGGCGCTTTCCGAAACGACGGCTTTCTTGTCCCCCTTGACGGCGGCAATCACCGTCTCGACGGCTTCCTCGCCGAGCTTCTGCGCCGCCTTGTCGATGCCTTTGGCGAACAGTTTCGCCGTCCACGAGTCGGCGTCGCCGGAATGGGCGCGCTGATGGATGATCGTTTCTAGCTCGGCGAGCGAAAATTGAGCCATAGCAGCGGTTTAAGTCCGATGGGCGGCCGAGTCCAGCCGCATCGGCAGGCCAGCCCTGGCCATATGCGTCTTGGCTTCGGCGATGGTGTAGGTGCCGAAATGGAAGATCGAGGCGGCAAGCACTGCGCCCGCATGGCCGTCGCGGATACCTTCGACCAGATGATCGAGCGTTCCGACGCCGCCGGAAGCGATCACCGGCACGCGCACGGCGTCGGCAATCGCCCGGGTGAGCGCGATGTCGTAACCGGCCTTGGTGCCGTCGCGGTCCATCGAAGTCAAAAGGATCTCGCCGGCGCCGCGTTCGACCATGCGCTGCGCGAATTCGACCGCGTCGATGCCGGTCTTCTCGCGTCCGCCATGGGTAAAGATCTCCCAGCGGTCGGTCTCGCCTTGCGCCGATACCTTCTTGGCGTCGATCGCCACGACGATGCACTGGTTGCCGAATTTGTCGGCGGCTTCCGCGACGAAATCCGGGTTCTTCACCGCCGCCGTGTTGATCGACACCTTGTCGGCGCCGGCCAGGAGCAGCTTGCGGATGTCGGCCACCTGGCGCACGCCGCCGCCGACGGTGAGCGGCATGAAGCACTGCTCGGCAGTTCGGGCAACCACGTCGAAGATCGTCTCGCGATTGTCGGACGAGGCGGTGATGTCGAGGAAGCAGAGCTCGTCGGCGCCTGCGGCATCATAAGCCTTGGCGGCCTCGACCGGGTCGCCGGCATCGACGAGGTCGACGAAGTTCACGCCCTTGACCACGCGGCCGTTCTTGACGTCGAGGCAGGGGATGAGGCGGGCCTTGAGCATCACTTGCGCTCCAGCGTCGAGAGCAGATCGACCACCAGCGCGCCGACCAGCGGCGGCACGTCGCCCTTGGGGTCGAAGGCCGGATCGTAGGCGGAGATGGTGAGCCCGGCGATGGCGAGCGGCCCGGCGAGGCCGCACATGGCGGTGCGCAGCTGCTCGGGAGCCGGACCGCTGGGCGTGGTGTAGCGATTGGCCTGCAGCTTCTCGGGGTCATGCACGTCAAGGTCGACATGCATGTGAACCTGGCGCGCGCCGTCGGCCTTCAGCCTTTGCACCGCGCTCTTCCAGTCCGGGCATTCGGTCCGGATGATCGGCAGCTTTTCCAGCAGTTCCTTTTCCGCGCTGTCGAGGTCGCGCGCGTTGACCAGAACGCAGCGCGACGGATCGAGGGGCTTGAAGCCGGGGATCTGCGCCGCTATCGATCGCCAGCACAGACCCAGCACGGTGGCCAGCGCCATGCCGTCGAGAAAGCCCGTTGTGGTGGTTTCCGGCGTGTTGAGGTCGCCGTGCTGGTCGGCCCAGATGATGGCGTCGGCACCGGCACCGGCCACGGCGCCGGCGGCGGTCAGGCAGTTGCCGGCCAGCACGATCGGAAACCGCTTCCTGTCCAGCGCCATGCGGACTTCGCCTGAAACGGCGTTGCAGACGGCAAATCCGGTACCGATCTCGCGCTCGGCTTCGTCCTCGACCACTTTGCCGATGTCGCTCACCTCGACATCGTGGCCGGCGAGCTTCAGCGCGTCGGCCAGCCCGCCCGAAATCAGCGCGTCCGGGCCCTGGCCGCAGCCGCCGTGGAAATGGCCGCTGTCATAGGAGGCCAGGATGATCGAAATGTTCACGCTCTTTCCCCCGTCCGCTCGCCGCGCAGGATCGCCAGCGCCTGGGCTGGGTCGATACGTCCGTCATACAGAGCGCGGCCGGAGATCGCGCCTTCGAGTTTTTGCGCGTCGGGCATGGTCATGCGCACGATGTCGGCGATCGAGGCGAGGCCGCCGGAGGCGATCACCGGAATCGACACGGCCTCGGCGAGGTCGATGGTCGAATCCCAGTTGATGCCGGTCAGCACGCCGTCGCGGTCGATGTCGGTGTAGATGATGGCGGCAACGCCGGCGCCCTCAAATTTCTTGGCCAGCTCGATGACGCCGAGTTCGGAGGCCTCGGCCCAGCCCTCGACCGCGACCTTGCCGCCCTTGGCGTCGATGCCGACCGCTATTTTCCCGGGAAAGGCCTTGCAGGCCTCCTTGACCAGGTTGGGTTCGCGCACCGCCACGGTGCCGAGGATAACGCGCGTCAGGCCGCGATCCAGCCAATCCTCGATCTGCGGCAAGGTGCGGATGCCGCCGCCGAGCTGCACGGGATTCTTCGTCGCCTTCAGGATGGCGCCGACCGCCGCCGAATTGACGCTTTGGCCCTTGAAGGCGCCGTTGAGGTCGACGACATGCAGCCACTCGAAGCCCTGCTCCTCGAAGGCCCTGGCCTGCGCGGCGGGATCGTCGTTGTAGATGGTGGCGGTGGCCATGTCGCCGTGCCTCAGGCGCACGCACTTTCCGTCCTTGAGGTCGATGGCGGGAAACAGGATCATCGGTCAGGCGCCCTCGACAATGACGAAATGGCCGGTCGAAGCGGCGAGCCGGAACTTCGAGGCATGCTGATATTCAGGCGAATGATAGCATTCGATCGCCTTGTCGTAGGACTCGAACTCCACCAGCACGTGACGGTTGCCGGTCGGCCCTTCCGGACTCTCGTAGCGTCCTGCGCGGACCGGGAACTTTGCGCCGTATTTCGCGAAGGCGACGGCATTCGCGTCGATATACTGCTTGTAGACGTCCGGATCGCGGACATCGATCATCGCCATCCAATAGCCCTTCTTGCTCATTGTCAGGGCCTCCACTTCAGGAAATTGGTGATCAAGGCCAGGCCGAGCGCTTGGCTCTTCTCGGGGTGGAACTGCGTGCCGGCAAGGTTGTCGCGCGCAACCGCTGCCGTCACCGCGCCGCCATAGTCGGTCGTCGCCAGCACCTCGCCGGAATTCTTCGCGTCCAGATGATAGGAATGGACGAAATAGGCGTGCAGCCCCTTCGGGCCGGTCTCGATTCCGGAAAACAGTGGGTGCTTGCGTTGGAGTTCGATCGTGTTCCAGCCGATCTGCGGGATTTTCAGCGCCGGATCGGAGGGTTGGATCTCCTTGACGTCGCCGGCGATCCAGCCAAGACCTTGGGTGATGGTCTTTTCGAGGCCGCGTCGCGACATCAGCTGCATGCCGACGCAGATACCGAGGAAAGGCCGCCCCTTACGAAGCGCGGCCTCTTCCACCGCCTCCCACATCCCCGACAGCGCATGCAGGCCGGCGGCGCAGTCGGCATAGGCGCCGACGCCCGGCAGCACGATGCGGTCGGCGGAACGCACGCGCTCGGCGTCGGCCGTCAGCTCGATCGTCGCGGCAAGGCCCGCTTCATGCGCGGCGCGCTCGAAGGCCTTGGTGGCCGAGCGCAGATTGCCCGAGCCGTAGTCGATGATTGCCACCCGCATGTCAGGGCCTTCCAGGCGTATGGGTCAGGCCGAGCGCCATGCCTGTCTGCGGCGGACGTGCCTGCGATGCATCCGGCACGATGCGCGGCAGAGGCTGCTCCTCGCTCTCCACGTCGGTTTCCAGCGCATGGCGCGTCTCGGCATCGCCGAGAGTGCCGGCCTCGATCACGCCCCATTCGCGCCAGCCGCGCCGCCGCAGCGAGGCGATCCGCAGGCCCTGGCCTTCGAAGCCGACATAGAGCGAGACCAGCAGCGACAGCAGCGATCCGGCCCCTTCGAGCCCGAGCCTCTCGCCGGCCACCGACAGGATCGCCATGACTATGAAGGTCAGAGCCGCCTCGATCCACATCCGGTGCCAGGCGAGCCAGAGCGGCGCGACGAGGAAACCCAGCCAGGTGAAGCTGTCGCGCACGAAAATTGCGTCCTCGGCTTTGTTGCCGGCCGGCGGCGCCATCACGACATAGATCGCCATAGGGCTATCCTTTCAGGGATCCCTTGGTGGAGGGAACCGCGTCGGGCTGGCGCGGATCGGGCTCCAGCGCTGCGCGCAACGCCCGCGCCACCGCCTTGAAGCAGGTTTCGGCGATATGATGGTTGTTGGCGCCGTAATGGTTGGTCACATGCAGCGTGACGCCGGCATTCTGCGTCAGCGCCTGAAAGAATTCCCGCACCAGCTCGGTGTCGAACGTGCCGATCTTCGGCGACGAAAAGCCCACATTCCAGACCAGGAACGGCCGGCCCGAGACGTCGATCGCCGCCCTGGTCAGCGTCTCGTCCATGGCAAGGTCGATCGAGGCATAGCGCATGATGCCGCGCCGCTCGCCCAGCGCCTTGCTCAGCGCCTGGCCGATCGCGATGCCGGTGTCCTCGACCGTGTGGTGGTCGTCGATATGCAGGTCGCCCTTGGCCTTGACCGTCATGTCGATCAGCGAATGCCGCGACAGCTGGTCAAGCATATGGTCGAAGAAGCCGACGCCGGTCGAAATGTCGGATTTTCCCTTGCCGTCGACATCGACGGAGACCGAAATCTCGGTTTCCTTGGTCTTGCGGCTGACTTCGGCCGAACGCGTCATCGCTTTGTCCTTGTTGCCCTGCTTGGAGGCGCCAGGGCTTGAAAACGAGAGCCTTCTATCAGCATGATCCGGCGATTGCCAGTTGCCATTCCGGCCGCTATCGGCTCGGCCTGAGGCGGTTTGCAATCGTTGGCCCTATGCATACATATGGCCGATCAAACTAACTCGTACCGCGCCAATCGCCTTCTCGGGGGATAGCGCGCATCGGAGCCCAAATGTCGAATGAACTCACCATGCACGCCACGACCATCATCAGCGTGCGCAAGGGCAACAAGGTCGTGATCGCCGGCGACGGCCAGGTCAGCCTTGGCCAGACCATCATGAAGGGCAACGCCCGCAAGGTCCGCCGCATCGGCAAGGACGGCAGCGTCATTGCCGGCTTCGCCGGCGCTACCGCCGACGCCTTCACCCTGCTCGAGCGGCTCGAAGCCAAGCTCGAGCAATATCCGGACCAGCTGACGCGCGCCTGCGTCGAGCTCGCCAAGGACTGGCGCACCGATCGCTATCTGCGCCGGCTGGAAGCCATGATGCTGGTCGCCGACAAGTCGGTCTCGCTGGCGCTGACCGGCAATGGCGACGTGCTGGAGCCCGAGCATGGCGTCATGGCCATCGGCTCCGGCGGCAATTACGCGCTGGCCGCGGCACGCGCGCTGATCGACACCGACAAGGATGCCGAGGAGATCGCCCGCAAGGCCATGCAGATCGCGTCCGACATCTGCGTCTACACCAACAACAATTTTGTCGTCGAAACGCTCGATGCCGCTTGAACGACCATGATCCCGAAGGGTGGCCGCCGGTTTTCGGACAAGATCATGGTCGAACAGGAAGATAGCTATGATTTTCGGCCGGTCACGGAAAAAGACCTGCCGATGATCGCCGGCTGGCTGCGCGAGCCGCATGTCGCCGCATGGTGGGACGATCCGGAAAAGGAAATCGCCGAGATCCGTGAGCATATCGATTCGGTTTCGGTGGAACCGCTGATCGTCGAGCTCGACGGCAGGCCAATCGCCTATCTGCAGAGCTATGATCCGCATATGGAGGACGACCATCCCTATGCCGACCAGCCCTTCGGCACGCTGGGCATCGACCTCACGATCGGCCCGCCGGAACTGGTCGGCATCGGCCATGGCTCGGCCATCCTGCGCCAGTTCGTCGAGGAGCTTTTGGAGGAAGGCGCGCCGCGCGTCATCATCGATCCGCATCCCGACAATGGCCGCGCCATCCGCGCCTATGAGAAGGCCGGCTTCAGGCCGATCGGCCGCAGGCATTCGCAATATGGGGACGTCGTGCTGATGGCCGTCGATTCGGCCAACGACGATGAACATCTGGGGGACTGAGGCAATGACTGCATCCGGAGGGGACAAGACGCTTTCGGCCTATGAAGACAGCTGGCGCATGGGCCTGCTGCTCGTGCTCGCCTTTATCATATTCCAGGCAGGCGCCTTGTACGGCATGGGCCATCCGCCGATCTGCACCTGCGGCTACGTCAAGCTTTGGCATGGCGTGGTCAACAGTTCGGAGAACTCCCAGCACATCGCCGACTGGTACACCTTCTCGCACATCATCCACGGCTTCCTGTTCTATGCGCTGGCCTGGGCGCTGTTCCCGCGCTCGCCGGTGGGCTTAAGGCTCGCCTTCGCCGTCCTCATCGAAGGCGGCTGGGAGATCCTGGAAAACAGCCCCTTCATCATTGACCGCTACCGCGCCGGCACCATCTCGCTCAACTATTACGGCGACTCGATCATCAACTCGGTGTCCGACACGCTGTTCATGGCGCTGGGATTTGTGATGGCGCGAAAGCTACCTATATGGGTGGTCGTGGCCCTGGCGCTCATCTTCGAGTTCGGCACGGGTTACATCATCCGGGACAATCTGACGCTCAACGTGATCATGCTGCTGCATCCGTTCGAGTTTATCAGGCAGTGGCAAAGTGGAATTTGAGTAATATGAGCACATTTTCTCCCCGCGAAATCGTTTCGGAACTCGATCGCTTCATCATCGGCCAGAAGGACGCCAAGCGCGCCGTGGCCATTGCCTTGCGCAACCGCTGGCGCCGCCAGCAGCTGGAAGGCCAGATGCGCGAAGAGGTGATGCCGAAGAACATCCTGATGATCGGCCCGACCGGGGTCGGCAAGACCGAGATCTCGCGGCGCCTGGCGCGGCTCGCCGGCGCGCCCTTCGTCAAGGTCGAGGCCACGAAATTCACCGAGGTCGGTTATGTCGGCCGCGATGTCGAGCAGATCGTGCGCGATCTCGTCGAGGTCGCCATCGGCCTGACGCGCGAAAAGATGCGCGAGGACGTCGCCGCGCGCGCCCAGATCAACGCCGAGGAACGCGTGCTGGAAGCGCTGGTCGGCAAGACGGCGAGCCCGGCGACCCGCGACTCCTTCCGCAAGAAGCTGCGCGACGGCGAGCTCGACGACAAGGAGATCGAGATCGAGGTGGCCGACACCGGCACCGGCGGCATGCCCGGTTTCGAGATCCCCGGCATGCCGGGCGCCAATGTCGGCGTGCTCAACATCAACGACATGCTGTCGAAGGCGATGGGCGGCCGCAGGACCAAGACCCGCAAGACCACGGTGCGCGATTCCTACGCGGTGCTGGTCAACGACGAGTCCGACAAGCTGCTCGACCAGGACGAGGTGGTGCGCAGGGCGCTGGAATCGGCCGAGAATGACGGCATCGTCTTCCTCGACGAGATCGACAAGATCGCCGCCAGGAGCGACATTTCGGGCGGCCCGTCGCGCGAAGGCGTGCAGCGCGACCTGCTGCCGCTGGTCGAAGGCACCACCGTCGCGACCAAATATGGGCCGATCAAGACCGACCATATATTGTTCATCGCTTCGGGCGCCTTCCATGTCTCCAAACCGTCCGACCTGCTGCCCGAGCTGCAGGGCCGCCTGCCCATCCGTGTCGAGCTGCGCGCGCTGGAGAAGGCGGATTTCATCCGCATCCTCACCGAGACCGAGGCTAGCCTCATCAAGCAGTATATCGCGCTGATGAAGACCGAAGGCGTCGAGCTGACCTTCACCGACGACGCCATCGATTCGCTCGCCGGCATCGCCGTCGACCTCAACGCCAGCGTCGAGAATATCGGCGCCCGGCGCCTGCAGACGGTGATGGAGCGTGTGCTGGACGAGATTTCCTACGACGCGCCGGACCGCCACGGCACGGCGGTCACCATCGACGCCGCCTATGTCGAGAAGCATGTCGGCGACCTGTCCAGAAACACCGACCTGTCGCGGTTTATTCTTTAAGCTCTATCTGGGTTTCGGGCTGGCCTTCGAGCCGGCCTGAAACGCCCGCCCAATGCCCCGATTTCGAGCCGGCTCAAGCCGGCCTGAAGCGCCCTTCCAATCCAAAGTGTGGCCAAATGGAAGCATCTGGCCACCATTTTCGCTGGCAGCTCGAAGCCTTCTCTCGACTCTGCCATGCGCTTTACCTAGTTTGCCGCGCATTCGAAGGCGGCGGCGTATGAAGAAACTTATCCTGCTTTTTCTCGGCATGGCCCTGGCGGCGGCGGTGGCGACCGCCGATGCCGCGACCATCGTGCCCCCGGGCAACCGCAACAGCGTGCAGCCGGATATTCCAGGCGCCTCCAGCCGGCGCACTCAGGCCACCAACACCACCTTCCAGGCCAAGTACCGCAAGGTCTACGCGCTGTTGCAGAACGATGCCGAGCTGCGCGGCAAGATCAGGAAGGTGGCGGCAGCCTACGGCATCGACCCCATGCATATCGTCGGCGCCATCGTCGGCGAGCATACCTACAATGTCGACGCTTACGACCGTCTGCAGACCTATTACGTCAAGGCGATCTCCTATTTGTCGAGCAAGCTTTCTTTCGCCTATCGCGGCGAGGACGTCTCGGATTTCATCCAGCGGCCGGAATTCGAGAAATGCGCCGGCATGGACGACAGCTACGACCTTTGGGAATGCCGCGAGCAGGTGTGGAACCGCGCCTTCCGCGGCAAGAGCATCGGCGGCGAGGATTTCCCCAACGATCGCTTCGGCGCCACCTTCTTCCAGCCTTATTATGCCGGCCAGACCTTTGGCCTCGGCCAGTTGAACCCGCTGACTGCGTTGCAGATGAGCGACCTCGTGCACAAGGTCTCGGGCTTGCCGAGACTTGATGTCAATGACCCCAACACGGTCTACAAGACCATCATGGATCCCGACCTGACGCTGCCTTACGTCGCCGCGACCATCAAGAAGTCCATCGACGCCTACCGCGGCATCGCCGGCTTCGACATCTCGAAAAATCCGGGCCTGACCGCCACGCTCTACAATGTCGGCAACCCCGAAGAGCGCGCTTATGCTCTGAAGGCCGAGAACGACAAGCGCCGCGCCGCCGGCGAGCCGGAAAAGCTGCCCGAGGAAAACTATTACGGCTGGTTGGTCAACGACAAGCTGGATGAGCTGAAGGCGCTGTTTTAGGTGCGTCACATTCGCGCTGCCCCTCAAGGCCCGCGACCCCATCCTTTCGTCATTCTAGGGTCTGCGCGCGTCGCTTCGCTCCTTGCTCCGCCCTAGAATGACGAAGGATATGCCGGCAGGCAGATGAGGGGCGGCGCCGCGATCAACAATTGGCGCGCCAGTTCACGCCGCCAGCAGCGACTTCAGCTTGACCGCTTGCGAGCCGAGCGCTTCCGGGGCTGGCGTCGCCCGCTTGGCGATCAGCATTTCCGCCAGCCGGATGTCGCGCGCCACCGCATTGCCGGGGCCGACGCCGCTGGCGGCCACCAGCCTGCCATCCTCGGCCAGATGGAATAGGATGAAGGCGCCGTCGTCGAGGTCGCGCCGCACGATACTCTTGCCTTCGTCCGACAGCCCGGCGATCTGCAGGGTCAGCCCATACTGATCCGACCAGAACCACGGCACGGCGGCATGCGCCTCCCCGGCGCCCAGCATGTTCTTCGCGGCCAAGGCGCCCTGTTCCTGGGCGTTGCGCCAGGCTTCGAGACGCACGCGCCGGCCGCCATAGACGGCGAGCGGGAACGAGCAGCAATCGCCGGCGGCGAAGATGTCCGGGTCGGCGGTGCGCAAATGCTCGTCGACGGCGATGCCGTTGTCGATCGCAAGCCCTGCCTCGGCGGCAAGCGCCGTCACCGGCACGGCGCCGATGCCGATCACCGCGAGATCGGCGACGATGGCCTGCCCGTCGGCCAGCGTGATGCTGACCTCCGCGCCGTCATCGGCAATCGCCGCTATCCCCTGGCCGGTGCGGATCGCAACGCCCTCAGCCTGATGCGCCTTGTGGATGATCTCGGCGATTTCGGCCGGCACGCCGCGCATCAGGATGCGCGGCTGCGCCTCGAGGACAGTGACGGCGGCGCCGAGCTTGCGCGCCGCGGCGGCAAGCTCGAGGCCGATGAAGCCGCCGCCGATGATGGCGACGCGGTTGCCGGCGCTGAGATGAGCGCGAATGGCCAAAGCGTCGTTGAACGTCCTGAGATAGACGCAACGCCCCCCGAGACCCGGCATCGGCAGCGTGCGCGGCACGGATCCGGTCGCCAGCAAAAGCTTTTGATAGGAAAGGGAGGATCCGTCCGACAGTTGCACGACATGCACGGCACGATCGATCGCGACGGCCCGGACGGAATGGATGTGGCGGATCGCGCGCTCGGCGAACAGCGCGTCGGTGGCGATCGCCTTGATCGAAAGCGCCTCGCCAGTCATCGCTTCCTTCGACAGCGGCGGCCGCTCATAGGGCAGATGCGGCTCGTCGCCGACCAGCGTGACCGGCCCTTCGAAGCCGAGATCGCGCAGGGCGAGCGCGGCGCGCCCGCCGCATTCGCCGGCTCCGATGACCACCATTCCTCCCGTCATCAGCGTCACCCGACCTGAACAAGAACTTTGCCGGCGTCGACCTTGACCGGATAGGTCTTGAGGTTGACGCAGACCGGCGCGCCGCGCGCGTCACCGGTCTTGTAATTGAAGCGGCCGTTGTGCTTCGGGCATTCGATGATGTCGTCCATCACCAGCCCGTCGGCCAGATGCACCTTTTCATGCGTGCACAGCCCGTCGGTCGCGAAATATTCGTCGTCCGGGCTGCGGTAGATGGCGAAGGTGCGGCCGGCATGGTCGAACCGCATCACGTCCTCCTCATCGATGTCCCCGGCCGCGCAGGCCTCGACCCAGTCGCTCATCTCGTCCTCCGCGAAAATCGGTTGGTTACGCTACTCGGCCCCGGCCGCCACCGGATTGTCGTTGTGCAGCTCTTCCCGGTAGGGCTTCGCCGTCGGCGGCAGCGCGCGCTTGAGGAAATAATCCTCGTTACGCAGCTGCCGCAGGAAGGCCGGGATCATCTCGCGATAGCCGGCCAGGATCGACGGCGTCGGCGCCGGCAGATCGTGCTTGATCATCTCGTGCAGCTTCGGCAGCGCGTGATAGGGCACCATCGGGAACATGTGGTGCTCCACATGGTAATTCATGTTCCAATAGATGAAGCGGCTGACCGGGTTCATGTAGACGGTCCGGCTGTTGAGCCGATGGTCGATGACATTGTCGGCGAGCCCGCCATGCTGCAGCAGTCCGGTCATGACGTGATGCCAGGCGCCGTAGAGGCGGGGCAGGCCGACCAGCAGCAGCGGCAGCCAGGAATGCAGGTAGAGGGCTAGGGCGATGGTCGCGATATAGATGGCGAGCCATATGCGGGCGACGCGGATGGCCTTCGGTTGTTCCTGTTCGGGGATGAAGGTCTTTTCCGCCGCGCTGATGACGCCGGCGGCGTTGCGCAGCATGTCGGTCATGGCATGCCATGCGTCGAGAATGCCGAAGAAGTTCAAGACGACGCGCAGCAGATCCGGCGGCCGCATGACGGCGATCTCCGGGTCGCGGCCGACGATGATGGTGTCGGTATGGTGGCGTGTATGGCTCCAGCGCCACGTCACCGGATTGCGCATGATCATGAAGCAGGCGAGCTGGTAGACGGCGTCGTTCATCCACTGGGTGCGGAAGGCCGTGCCATGGCCACATTCGTGCCAGCGGGAATCGGTCGAGGAGCCATAGAGCGTGCCATAGACGAAGAAGAATGGCACGCACCACCAGCTGCCCCAGAACCAGGCGCCGCCCGCGCCGCTGAGGATCAGCGCGCCGAGCCAGATGATGGTGTCGCGGATCGCCGGCTGGTCGGAGCGCTGCATCAGCTCCTTCATCTGCTTGCGCGGGATCTCGGTATGGTACCACTCGGCCGCCGCCAGCCCGTTCTCGACCGCGAGCTTGGCGTCGCGGCCGGTCAGGCTGTAGTCGCGTGGCGACGCCGACGAAGACGTCATGGCAGTCATTGAGCTTCCTCCAACAGCGCCTGGCGAACGGTTTGGCAGGTCTGGGCTCGTTCATGGCCGGCTTCCACCTCACCATACCGCCGGCCCATGATAGTCTCAACATCAGGAAGATAGTTTCTATCATTTCCTATCAGAGTGAGATATGCTGAGTCGGACAGGAATGGAGCATTCATGGCAAAGCGGCCGACCATTAGCGATCTCGCGCGCGTCTCGGGCGTCAGCGTCGCCACCGTTGACAGGGTGCTGAACAGCCGCCTGCCGGTGCGCGAGGAGACGGCGCGCCGGGTGTATGAGGCCGCCACCGAAATCGGCTACCACGCGGCGGGGCTGATCAAGCAGCGGATGCGCCAGGAATTGCCGGAATACCGGCTCGGCTTCCTGCTGCTGAGGGGCAATGACGTCTTCTATGGCGATTTTGCCAGGGAGCTCGAGCTGGCGGTTTCGCAGTCGCAACGTTTCCGCGGCACTGCCGCGATCGACTTCGCCACGTCGCTGGCACCCGATGAGATTGCGGGCCAGATGCGCAGGCTGGCGGCCAAGTCGAGAGCCATCGCCGTTGTCGGCCCGGATCACCCGACGCTGACGGCGGTGGTGGAGGCGCTGAAGGCGAGGGGGCAGCCGGTGTTCTCGCTGCTGTCCGATTTTGCCGCCGGCATCCGCGAGGGCTATGTCGGTCTCGACAACCGCAAGGTCGGACGCAGCGCCGCATGGATGATCGCCAAGGCCGCCAGGAAGCCGGGCAAGGTGGCTCTCTTCGTCGGCAGCCACCGCTTCCATGGCCACGAGCTGCGCGAGATCGGCTTTCGCTCCTATTTCCGCGAGCACGCGCCGGATTTCACCGTGATGGAGACGCTGGTCAACCTCGAGGCGAATGACGTGACGCATGACGCCATGCTCGATCTTCTGGCGCGCCATCCCGATCTTGCCGGTTGCTATGTCGCCGGCGGCGGCATGGAAGGCGCCGTCTCGGCGCTGAGAACGGCAAACCCGGCCGATATGCCGGTCGTCATCTGCAACGAGATCAACGCCGTCTCGCGCGCAGCACTTGCCGACAACATCCTCACCATGGTGATCTCGACGCCGCTCGCCGCGCTCTGCCGGGAACTCCTGGGGCTGATGGCCCATGCCATCGAAAGCGGCGCCGCCAATGCGCCGGGGCAGACCTTCCTGCCCTTCGATATCTATCTGCCGGAAAACATCTAGCAGCTCCGCCGCAGGAATTTTGATCGGTCGCCCGTTTGCGTTGGCAGGCGGCACGCGTTGGAGATTGGCCGAAGCGCCCATCGCGTCGATTCGCTCCTTGCTTCGCCATAGTTCGCCCTAGAATGACGAGGTTGGGGCGGCTTCAGACAATTCCCGGCGTTTGCAATGGCGTCGATGTGAAAGAATCCATCAGGCTGATGGATTCTTTCATGGCGATTTGCTTCGATTCGGGCTCGGGTTTCGACGATCGGGACCGAAAAACCGGCCAATCTCGTCGGAATCGCCCTTGACGTTTCCAAAACGAAATGGAATAAATATTTCACTAACTAGGCTTTTTGGTTCTTTCGTTCCGGAACGCCTGTGCGAACGGAGGAAGAGGCGTTCCAGTCGAGTTGGGACGCCGCATGGCCGCAGGGAGAGATTCCCCGGGCAACCGGGGATTCCGGTTCAAATGGGTGCAGCCGGACACCAAGTGGAGGAGAATAAAATGAAGAAACTGCTTTTGGGCGTCGCGCTTTCGGCGCTGATGTGCTCATCCGCCTTCGCCGCCAAGATCGGCGTTTCGATGGCCAAGTTCGACGACAACTTCCTGACCGTGCTGCGCAACGGCATGATCGCGCAGGCCAAGGGCATGAGCGGTGTCGAATTGCAGGTCGAGGATGCGCAGAACGACGTGGCCAAGCAGCTCGACCAGATCAAGAACTTCGCCGCCTCGGGCGTCGACGCGATCATCGTCAATCCGGTCGACACCTCGGCCACCCAGGCAATGTCGGACGCGGCCGCCGCGGCCAAGGTCCCGCTGGTCTATGTCAATCGTCAGCCGGTCAATGTCGACCAGCTGCCGGACAACCAGGCTTTCGTCGCGTCGAACGAGGCGGAATCCGGCACGCTCGAGACCAAGGAAGCCTGCCGCCTGTTCAAGGAAGCCGGCAAGAAGGAAGCCAATGTCTACGTGATCATGGGCGAGCTCTCGAATCAGGCCGCGGTGCAGCGCACCAAGGACATCGAGGAAGTCATCGCCACGCCGGACTGCAGCTTCATCAAGATCATCGACAAGCAGACCTCGAACTGGGATCGTGACCAGGCGCAGAACCTGATGACCAACTGGCTGTCATCGGGCAAGGCGTTCGACGGCGTTATTGCCAACAACGACGAAAGCGCCATCGGCGCCATCCAGGCGATGAAGGCCGCCAATATCGACATGAAGTCGGTGGTCGTCGGCGGCGTCGACGCCACGCAGGATGCGTTGGCCGCGATGCAGGCAGGCGATCTCGACGTGACCGTCTTCCAGGACGCTGCCGGCCAAGGCGCCGGTGCGCTCGACGCCGCGCTGAAGCTCGCCAAGGGCGAAAAGGTGGAACACAAGGTCTATATCCCGTTCCAGCTCGTCACTCCGGCGAACATCGACAAGTTCTTGAAGAAGAACTGAGGCGCGCCGGCGCAATTCCAGGAACGGTTTTCGGTACGGAATTGTGTGAAGACAAACCGCGGGGTGGTGCCGCGACGCATCGGACTGGCTGAAATCGGCTGCTGGCGAAGCGGCGCCGCTCTGTTCCTCTCCCGCCCGACAGGGCGGGAGAACGGGGCGCGGTCATTCGGAGGAAGAAGACGTGTCACAGACATCGCATGGCATTGGCGGGTTGAGCTATGACGCCAAAAAGCGTCCATGGCCGGCCGAGTTCAACGTGTTCCTGGCGCTGGTCATCCTCGTCGTCGCCTTCGAGCTGATCGGCCGCGTCTTCCTCGGCGACAGCTTCCTGTTCAACACGCGCGAGAATGTGTCGGGCCTCTTCAACGAGCAGCGCCTGCAGATCATCATCCTGCAGGTCTCGATCGTCGGCATCATCGCCATCGGCGTCACCCAGGTCATCATCTGCGGCGGCATTGACCTGTCCTCGGGCTCGATCGTCGGCGCCACCGCCATGATCGCCATGAGCTTCGCGCAGGTTGCGACCGTCAACGGCAATCCCAATCCCAAGGCGATGTTCATCGACTATGGCTGGACCGACCTGCCGGTCATCGTGCCGGTGCTGGTCGCGATCGGCTGCGGCCTCATCGCCGGCCTGATCAACGGCCTGTTGATCGCCTATACCCGCATTCCGCCGTTCATCGCCACGCTCGGCATGATGGTTACCGCCCGCGGCATCGCCAAATGGTGGTCGAAGGGCCAGCCGATCTCGTTCCCGACCGACAGCTTCGCGGCCATCGGCAAGGGCCTGATGCCTGTCGTCATCTTCATCTCGCTGGCGCTCCTGTTCCAGCTTATCCTGAGCTATACGAAATACGGCAAGCATTGCTACGCCATCGGCTCCAACGAGGATGCCGCGCGCATGTCGGGCATCAAGATCGCCAACCACAAGGTACTGGTCTACGCCATCGCCGGTATCCTCGCTTCGCTTGCCGCCGTTGTGCTCTGCTCCAAGAACCTCACCGCTCAGGCCGGCATGGGCGTCATGTACGAGCTCGACGCCATCGCCATGGCGGTCATCGGCGGCGTTTCGTTGTCGGGCGGCCGCGGCTCCATCATCGGCACCGTGATCGGCTCGCTGATCTTCGGCGTCATCATTTCCGGCTTCACCTTCCTGCGCCTCGACGCCTACTATCAGGAGATGGTCAAGGGCGTGATCATCGTCGGCGCGGTCGTTCTCGATCAATGGCGCCAGCGCCGCCGCGCGATAGGAGCTTGACCATGTCCGACATCGTTCTGAAGACCGAAAACCTCACCAAGCATTATGGCGGCGTGCACGCGCTGCAGGAGGCGAATTTCGAGCTGCGCAAGGGCGAGCATGTCGCCATCATGGGCGACAACGGCGCCGGCAAATCGACCTTCGTGCGCCAGATCACCGGCGTCGAGCAGCGCACCGACGGCAAAATCTGGTTCGACGGCAAGGAAGTGAACTTCGCCGGCCCGATCGAGGCGCGCGAGGCGGGCATCGAGACCGTGTTCCAGAACCTTGCGCTGGCCGACGATCTCGACGTGCCGTCGAACCTGTTTCTCGGCCGCGAGAAGGTGCTGTTCAACCTCGGGCCGTTCTCGATCCTCGACCGCAAGGCCATGCGCAAGGCGACCGAAGCAGCGCTTGTCCGCACGGCGGTGAAGATACCGAACCTCTCCAGCACCATCCGCCACATGTCCGGCGGCCAGCGCCAATGCGTGGCGATCGCCAGGACCGCGACCTTCGCCTCGAAGCTCATCATCATGGACGAGCCGACGGCAGCGCTCGGCGTGCAGGAAACCGCGCAGGTCGAAAACATCATCCGCACGCTGAAGGAGAATGGCGAACCGCTGATCCTGGTCAGCCACAACATGCGCCAGGTGTTCGATCTGGTCGACCGCATCGTCGTCTTCCGCCGCGGCCGCATCGTCGCCAATTTGCGCAAGCAGGACACCGACGGCAACGACATCGTCGCCTACATCACCGGCGCCAAGACCGGACAGGCGGAACTGCAGGCCGCCTGACGGACGCCGCGACGGGATCAACCAATCATCCGCGCCGCCAGACGCGGGCGAGCCTTTAACATCATCTCAAAGGACATTCCATGACTCTCCGCTTCGCTCTTCTCGGCGCCGGTCGTATCGGCAAGGTGCATGCCCGCGCGGTCGGCTCGAATCCGCAGGCAAAACTGGTTGCCGTGGCGGATGCCTTCGAGAAAGCGGCGACTGACCTCGCCTCCGCCTACGGCGCCGAAGTCCGCACGATCGATGCCATCGAGCAGGCCAAGGACATCGACGCCGTCATCATCTGCACCCCGACCGACACCCATGCCGATCTGATCGAGCGCTTCGCCAAGGCCGGCAAGGCGATCTTCTGCGAGAAGCCGATCGATCTCTCCGTCGAGCGGGTCGAAAAATGCCTGGCCGTTGTCGAGGAGACCAAGGCCACGCTGATGGTCGGCTTCAACCGCCGCTTCGACCCGCATTTCGCCGCCGTGCGCAAGGCGATCGACGACGGCGCCATCGGCACCGTCGAGATGGTCACCATCACCTCGCGCGATCCGGGCGCCCCCCCGCTCGACTACATCGCCCGCTCGGGCGGCATTTTTCGCGACATGACCATCCACGATTTCGACATGGCGCGCTTCCTGCTCGGCGAGGAGCCGGTTGCGGTGAGCGCGCATGCTTCGGTGCTGGTCGACAAGAAAATCGGCGAAGCCGGCGATTTCGATTCGGTCAGCGTCATCCTCGAGACCGCCTCCGGCAAGCAGGCCGTCATTTCCAATTCGCGCCGCGCCACCTATGGCTACGACCAGCGCATCGAGGTGCACGGCTCCAAGGGCATGGTCGCGGCCGAGAACCAGCGGCCGGTGTCGATCGAGCTCGCCAACGACAAGGGCTACACCCGTCCGCCGCTGCACGACTTCTTCATGACCCGCTACATCGACGCCTATGCCAACGAGATCGCCTCCTTCATCGCCGCGGCAACCGCCGGCAAGAAGGCGGCGCCGAGCGGGAAGGACGGGCTGATCGCGCTGAAGCTGGCCGACGCGGCTTTGCAGTCGGCCAAGACGGGCAAGACCGTCCGCGTTGATTGAAATTTGAATACGGATTGAGGAGCAGAGCGATGAACGGTTTGGCCGGTCGCAATTCACAAACGCGCGCCATCGTCACCGGCGGCGCGCAGGGCATCGGCTTCGCGGTTGCGGAAGCGCTTGCCGATGAGGGCTGCCGCGCGCTGGCGCTGATCGGCCGCTCGCAGGAAAAGGGCGACAGAGCGGTCGCGGCGCTGAAGAAGAACGGCGTCGACGCCATCTTCATCAGCGCCGATGTCGCCAAGGTCGCCGACTGCAAGCGCGCCGTCGAGACCGCGATCAAGCATTTCGGAACGCTGAACGCGCTGGTCAACGCCGCCGCCACTTCCGCGCGGGGGTCGCTAGTGGAGACCACCGAGGAACTCTTCGACCAGATCTTCGACACCAACGTGCGCGGCCCCTTCTTCCTGATGCAGGGCCTCGTCGCGCATCTGCTCGAACGCAAGGCGCCGGGCTCGATCGTCAACGTGCTGTCGATGTCGGCGCATGCCGGCCAGTCCTTCCTGACGCCCTATTCGACCAGCAAGGGCGCGCTGATGACGCTGACCAAGAATGTCGCGAGCTCCTATCGCAGGAACCGCATCCGCTGCAATGCGGTGCTGCCGGGATGGATGGACACTGAGGGCGAGACGATCGTGCAGAAGAAATGGCACGGAGCGTCGGATGACTGGTTGGAGAAGGCCGAGGCCGCGCAGCCCATGGGCCAGCTGGTCAAGCCCGCGCAGCTTGCCCGGCTGATCACCTACATGCTGAGCCCGCAGGCGGGCGTCATGACCGGCTCGCTGGTCGACTATGATCAGAATATCGCCGGCGTGGTCGGGGAGTAGTCGCAGGGGAGCCTGGCGGCGACGCAGGTCACTTCGTCATCCACGGGCGGAGCAAGGAGCGAAGCGACGCGGCGCAGACCCGAGGATCCATGCCGCGACTCCGGAGCGTTGCTGCGGTCCAGAATTATGCATCGCCGCGCTCTTCGGCCAAGGTAACGGCATGGATTCCAGGGTCTTCGCGACGGAGCTTCGCTCCTGCTTCGCCCTGGAATGACGAAATCGCGAAGGTTCGGCCCCACCCGAAATTGCCAGCCTCAACAGGCACGTGACAAACGCCCACGCATCGATTATATCAGCCGCATGATCCACCTGACCGCCTCGTTTTGGTACTTTTATTTCAGCTCGCTGGCGGCGGGAGGATTGCGCTCGATCTGAAAACTCCAGATCAAAAAATCCGACAAGCCGCCAGACCTGGCGGCTTTTTTGTTTCAGCCGGCAGGTCTCCTAAACCAGGAGCAGAAAGCCGTGTTGACCACCACAGACGACCTTCGGGTCACCGAAATCAGAGCCTTGAGCACGCCGGACGAGGTGATGCGCGAGATACCGCGCTCGCTCACCGCGACGCGCACCGTCGCTGCCTCGCGCAACGCTATCCATTCGATCCTCTCGGGGGCCGACGATCGACTGCTTGTCATCGTCGGCCCATGTTCCATCCACGATCCGGTCGCGGCCGTTGACTATGCCAGCCGTCTGGCGGCGCTGCGCGAGGCCCTGGCCGACCGGCTCGAGATCGTCATGCGCGTCTATTTTGAAAAGCCGCGCACCACGGTCGGCTGGAAGGGCCTGATCAACGACCCGGACCTCGACGGCAGCTTCAACATCGAAAAGGGGTTGCGCATGGCGCGCAACGTTCTGTCGGCCGTCAACAATCTCGGCCTGCCGGCGGCGACCGAGTTCCTCGACATGACCATCCCGCAATACATCGCCGACCTTGTCGCCTGGGGCGCCATCGGCGCGCGCACCGCCGAAAGCCAGATCCATCGCGAGCTGGCCTCGGGCCTGTCCTGCCCGGTCGGCTTCAAGAACGGCACCGACGGCAATCTCAGGATCGCCGGCGAGGCGGTGAAGTCCGCCACCCAGCCGCATCATTTCATGGCGGTGACCAAGGGCGGCCGCAGCGCCATCGCGGCGACCACCGGCAACGAGGATTGCCATGTCATCCTGCGCGGCGGCGTCGCGCCGAACTATGATGCCGCAAGCGTCGAGGCCGCCGCGGCCGAGCTAGTCCGCATCGGCATCGCGCCGCGGCTGATGATTGATGTCAGCCACGCCAACAGCGCCAAGAAGCCGGAGAACCAGCCGAAGGTCGCGCATGACGTGGCGGGCCAGATTGCCGCGGGCGACGAGCGCATCATCGGCGTCATGATCGAGAGCAATCTCGTCGCCGGCCGGCAGGACGTCGTGCCCGGCAAGCCGCTGGTCTACGGCCAGAGCATCACCGACGGCTGCATCGACTGGGCTACCACGGAAACGGTGCTGCACGGCCTCGCCGGCGCGGTCGAATGGCGCCGGTCGGTGAAGCGCGAGATGCTTGCTAGCCGGCAGGGCGCGGCTTGAGCGAAATGGAGAGGGCGGCGATCACGCCGCCCTCAAACCTTCCCAGGCCGTGAATATCGAAACGGCAAACAGCAGCAGCCCTGCCATGCGCCCGGCGAGAACGGTCGCGCGGGGATTGGCCACAAGCATCTGCCTGCTGCGCCCCGCCGTGACGGCGAGCCCGCCATAGATCGCGGCTTGCGTGGCGACCGTCAGCAATCCCATGATCGTCGCCTGCATCCAGATCGGACCGTAAGCCGGCTTCAGGAATTGCGGATAGACGGCAAGGATGAAGAGATAGGCCTTCGGATTGATCAGGCAGGTGACCAGGCCCTGGCGAAACGCCTTCCAGGCCGAGCGGCTCCCGGTTGGTCCGTTGTCGCCGACGATGATCGAGCTGCGCATCAGCGACATGCCGATATAGGCCATGTAGGCGGCGCCGGCGATCAGCAGCGGCGTGAACAGGATCGGCACGAAATGCATGAGCAGGCCGACGCCGATCGCTCCGTTCAGCGTATGCACTGCACCGCCCAGCATGATGCCGGCAGTCGCGGCCAGGCCCCTGTTGCTGCCGCCGGTCAGCGCATTGGCCAGCACGAACAGCATATCCATGCCCGGAACGGCGATGATGCCGAACAGTAGCACGAAGAACAGCCAGAGATTTTCGCTATAGCTCATGTCAGTTGCCTGTCGCATTATCCGCCTGCACGCAAAGGAATTTGTTGATTTTCAAGCGGGTAGGCGGCCCTATAGGGCATTCCAACTGACGAGGGTGTGTCAGTTGCATTTCAGCCGGGTGAGAAAATGCGCAAGGCCTCGCGCCTGTTCGAGATCATCCAGATCCTGCGGCTGGCCAGGAAGCCGGTAACGGCGGCGACGATCGCCGAGCGGCTGGAAGTGACTGCACGCTCGGTCTATCGCGACATCGCGGCCCTGCAGGCAATGCGCGTGCCCATCGAGGGCGGGCGCGGCATCGGCTACATCCTGCGCCCAGGCTTCGACATGCCGCCGCTGATGTTTTCCATCGAGGAGATGGAAGCGATCGTCCTGTCGCTGGCGTTGCTGGAGCGCACAGGCGACGACGAGCTCAAGCAGGCCGCGAAACGCGTCGGCGCCAAGATCGCCGGCGCCGTGCCGCCGCCTTTGCGGCAGACGCTCGATGCCAACGCCCTCCATGCCTGGGGCTTTGCAGCACCCTCCGCTTCCGCCGTCGACCTCGCTTTGGTCCGCCGCGCCATCCGCGACGAGGAGAAACTCGACCTCTCCTATCGCGACGAGGCGGGACGGCCGACCGGCCGCATCATCCGCCCGGTCGCGCTGATCTATTATGCCGAGACGGCCAACATCGTCGCCTGGTGCGAGTTGCGCCAGGCCATCCGCAATTTCCGCAGCGACCGCATCGAGGATTGCCGGGCGGCCGGCCAATGGTTCAAGGGCGAAGGCGACCGGCTGCGGCAGGTGTGGGTCGACGGCTGGGAGATCAATGTCCCGGTGGCCGCCGGCAACTGACGCGTTGCCGGCTTATGTCTCAGGGAACGATGCCGCGGCAGGCCCAGGCGACATTGGCGAAGGATCGCGGGCCATCCGGCCGGCCGGCTTGATAGGCATCGCGGACGGCGGCCTCGACACGCTCCCGCTCGGCTGCATCCAATGTGGTCATGTATTTGCCGAGCGGGCCTTCGCCGGCGCCGATCGGCACCCAGAAGTCGTCGAAATTCGCGTAGTCCATTCGGATCATCAGCTCGGCCTCGGTGACATCGACGAGACCCTGCTCGACAAAGGTCCGCTTCATCTCGCCCGGCTGCATCATTGGCTGGAAGCAATAGCGGTTGCGCAGCTGACGCCCGCTTTCGCTGAGCGCCGCAGCTGTGTCGATCATCATGCGCATGCCGGTCATGCCGCCGTAATGGTCCCAGACCACGGCCGCGACCACACCGCCCGGCCGCGTCACCCGGCGCATCTCGGCCACCGCCTTGCCGGCCTCCGGCACGAAGTGCAGCACCAGCAGCGCCAGCGCGCGGTCGAACGCATCATCGGCGAACGGCAAGGCGGTGGCATCCGCCTGCTCGATGGTGACGCGCGGATCGGTGTTCCTCTCCTTCGCCGCCGCGACGAAGACCGGCGAGAAGTCGATGGCCTGGATCTCGGTGAGATCGCCTGACTTCGCCAGCTCGAAGGTCAGGCTGCCGGTGCCGCAACCCACGTCGAGGACTTTTTCGCCGCCGGCCAGACCGGCGAAATCGATGAACTTGGGCGCGAGCCTGCGGCTCCAGCGCCCCATCAGTTGCTCATAGCCCGACGCCGCGTGAACGGTGAAACTTGATGTCATCCCGCCCTCCCTTCGCTGATGTCAGCCTAGACTTCCACGGAAGCCATGCCAAGCAGCCAAAGCAGCGGATCGTTCCGTGACCGCACACAAGCGGTGGGCCCTGGCGGCCCGGCACGTTGCCGGGACTGTGCACAGAAGCTAATATGGCGCCGGACCCTCGCGGATATTGGGGGAAGGGGTGAGCAAGATCCTGATTTGCGGTGGAGGCGTAATCGGGTTGTGCACGGCGGCCATGCTTGGCCGCGACGATCATGACGTGACGGTCCTCGAGGCTGATCCGGCGGACCGGCCTTCGAGTTCCAGTCAAGGATGGGACTGGGAGCGCCCCGGCGTTGCGCAGTTCAGGCAGCCCCACAACCTCAGCTCGCGTTTCCGGATGGTCGCCGATCAGGAGTTGCCGGGGCTGACGGATAAATTGCTGCGCGCCGGCTGCGTCTGGATGGATTTCTTCGACCCCCGATCGTTGCCGCCGACGATAACGGACAGGGCGCCCCGCCTGGGCGACGAAGCCATGCGCTTCGTCACCGGCCGGCGGCCGGTGATCGAGTGGGCCGTAGCCGAGATGGCGCAAGCGGCGCCCAATGTGACGGTCCGGCGGGGGATCAAGGTTCGCGAGCTGATCACGGGAGCCTCAGCCCTTCCCGGCGTGCCGCATATTGCGGGCGTTCGCACGACGTCCGGCGAAGAGATTCGCGCCGACCTGGTGATCGACGCGATGGGGCGGCGAAGCCCTGCCTGCGAATGGATCGTTGCCGCCGGAGGCCGCAGTCCGAACGAGGAAGCCGAGGACAGCAATTTCGTCTATTTCACTCGCTATTTCACGGGCAAGCAGCGGCCGCGCCGAAAGGGCCGCCTGCTCACTCCGATGGGACTGTTCTCGATTCTCACGCTGGATGGCGACAACGACACCTGGTCGGTCACCCTGTTCACCTCCGCGGGAAACAAGGCCATGCGCGCTTTGCGCGACACCGCCACCTTCCACCGTGTCGTCATGGCATGTCCGATGCAGGCCCATTGGCTTGACGGCGAGCCGATCACGCACGTCCTGCTGATGGCAGGCGTTCTCGACCGCTACCGGCGGTTTGTCGTCGACGGCCAGCCTGTCGTCACCGGGTTTGCGGCTGTGGCCGATGCCTGGGCCTGCACCAATCCGTCCGCCGGGCGGGGGTTGAGCGTCGGCCTTCTGCACGCGCAGGTGCTCAGGAATATCGCTCGCCGGCACATCGGCGACCCCGCCGAATTCTCGCGGGAATACGATGTCGAGACCGAGCGCCAGGTCGGCCCGTTCTATCGCAACCAGATCGCCGCCGACCGTGCCCGGATCGCGGAGATGAACGCCTTGGCCGAGGGCCTTCCTGTTCCGCCGCCGAATCCGGTCATGGCCCGGCTTTTCGCTGCCGCAAGCGAGGATGCCGACGTGTTTCGCGGCGTGATCGAGATCGCCATGTGCGTTTCGCTGCCGCAGGATGTCGTCGCCAGACCGCATGTCGCGGCAAAACTGGCCGAACTGGACGGTCGACCTTTGCCGCCGAATCCCAACATCATCGATCGCGACCGTATGGCATCCCTGCTTGCCGGCTGATCTTTTCGCCCCAGCGTCGACGCGTGGGCTAAAAGCTCATCGGGGACCGCGACGACGGAGACTTCGCTTACGCAGGCGTCGTTTTGCCGGTCGAGAGAGCCTCGAACACTTCGCTTGTTTCGGCCACGAGCGTTCGTACCAGTTCGCCGGCCGGAAGTTCCCTGTTCAGCGCCGCCGCCTGCCCATAGAGATGAAAGGCGAAATCTTCCTTGGCGTCGCTGAGCGGAGCGCTAAGCGCGACCATTTGCGGGAAGTCCGGAAGGGGCACCCTGCTCTCCTCCATTTCCAGGGCGTAGCGGGTGCGTCTCGCGCGCGCCGCGCGGCCGGTGAAGGCATCGGTGACCATCGTGTCCATGTCGGTCGCCGTGCGGATCAGGGCGCGGCGCGGTGGGTCCGTGCCGGCTTCGTCGCAGGACAGGAAGCCGGTGCCGATCTGCACGCCGCTGGCGCCAAGCGCGAACGCGGCAGCTATGCCGCGGCCGTCGGCGATGCCTCCCGCGGCAATGACCGGGAGTTCGACAGCATCGACGACCTGGGGAACCAGTGCCATCGTTCCAACGCCGTCGCCAGGGCCATTGGGAGCATGCGAACCGCGGTGACCTCCCGCCTCCCAGCCCTGGGCGATGACCGCGTCGGCTCCACCGTCGGCGAGCTTGCGCGCCTCGGCGACATTCGTCGCGGTGCCGATGATTGCGATCCCGGCTTGCTTCAGCCTGCCGATGGCAGCCGCATCCGGAATGCCGAAATGAAAGCTCACGACCGGCGGCTGGATCTCGAGCAGCAGTCCAAGCTTTTCTTCGTCGAAACCTGGTCCGATCGGCGGAAGCCTCCGCGAGGGTTCGCCGAGCGACAGCTCCTCATAGTAGGGCCGCAACCTGTCGATGACTTGGGTCAGCACGGCGTCGCCGGTGTCGGGTCTGGGAAAAACAAAGAA
The DNA here is from genome assembly GCF_020165215.1 of Mesorhizobium sp. CA15. Lineage (NCBI taxonomy): Bacteria > Pseudomonadati > Pseudomonadota > Alphaproteobacteria > Hyphomicrobiales > Phyllobacteriaceae > Mesorhizobium > Mesorhizobium sp. CA15. Next base: position 88,605 of record NZ_JAIUHQ010000012.1, on the reverse strand, counting down.
GTTGAGGTTGAAGGGACGCCCGGTCAAGGCGCGCATCTGGCGCGCAACGTTGCGCAGGCCATCCGGCAGCATCGATGCGCATCCGAGCGACCCCAGCCCACCGGCATTGCTCACCGCGGCGGCGAGCTCCGGCGTCGCCGAGCCCGCCATTGGCGCCTGGATGATCGGATGCTCGATCTTGAAAAGATCGCATAAACGGCGGTTCGGCCACATGAGCGTTTTTCCTGTTGGGAAGGAACACACGCTCACTCATCATAAGCCGGTCTCGGGGCCGGGTCATCGGAATTGTTCGGGTACGCTCCCCACGCTCTCCCGCTCCACCAGCGGGCACTCCAGCTTGGTGATGGGATAGCGGCCGCGGCCAGGCGTCGGCGGCGTTTCGAGCTGCTCGATCGCCCATTGGCCCATCGCCAGATGCGGCAAGGTCGCAGCGGCGGGAAGTGATGGCGGGCGATCTCCTCGTCATGCAATGGCCTGCACAACTCGCCTCAAGTTTTCGAGAACAGCGCCTGTATCGTCTCGATCGGCATCAGCATGACGCGCTCGCCCAGCGGAGAAATAGTGAAGCCGTGACGCTGGTAGAAACCAACGGCGTCGTCGTCGATGGCGTGCGCCACCACGGCACGAACCCCGGCAATGTCCGAAACCGCGAGGCAACGCCGGAGCGCATCGGAAAGCAGGTCGCCCCCGAGGCCCATTCCCTGGAACGCCTGATCGATCGCCAGACGGCCTATCAGCAGCAAAGGAACCTGTTCAGGCATGCCCCGGCGTAGCTTGGCGCTTGGCAGCGCGACCCGTTCTTCCATCGCCGTGGAGATCGCGTAGTAACCGACGACACGATTTTTCGTGCCCGCGTCGCAGACGACATAGGTTCGGGCAGACAATCCCTCGCCGGCGAGGGCACGGTTTCGCAGCCAGTCATCAAGGGTGGGATGCCTGCCATTGCGAAATTCTGCGACATCATGACTGATGGTCAGCCGTTCCGGAGCACGGACTCGCGGGCCTTGCGATTGCCCAGCGGGCATCAGCGCTCCCAGGCTGGCTTGCGCGTCATGCGGCCGCGGAGCTCTTGCGACGGCTTGTTCGGAGCATCAAGCAGGTCAAGAAATTTCTCATGCGCGTCGGCATCGAGAAAGAAGGCACGCTGGTCGAGAATGGTCTCCTCAGCCTGCTTGCGCGCACTGTCCAGCATGAACTCCGACAGTTTTTGCCCGCGCAAGCTCGCGGCGCGGTTGAGAATGGCCTTCGTCTCGGCCGAAGCGCGGATCTGAATCACATCATCCTTGCGAACTGCGTTGCGATTGCTGCCAGCATGACTGGACTGCGCCATCGAAATCCTCCTGTGTCAGGGACAGATATCTAGTGATTGTCAGTACAACGTCAATACGTTTCAAGCCTTGAAGTGGCGATCTGGGATATCCTATCCCTTCACGCCTGCCACGCTCTCCCGTTCCACCAGCGGGCACTCCAACTTGGTGATCGGATAGCGGCCGCGGCCGGGCGTCGGCGGCGTCTCCAACTGCTCGATCGCCCATTGGCCCATCGCCAGATGCGGCAGGATGGAGGTCGTCAGCGGCGGGAACAGATGGCGGGCGATCTCCTCATCGTCATAGCCGACCACGGAGATGTCCTGCGGGATATGCAGGCCGGCTTCCTTCAGCGCTTCGTAGCAGCCGATCGCGGTGCGGTCGTTCTGGCAGAAGATGGCGGTGGGCCGGTCCTTGAGCCCGAGCAGCTTGACCATCGCGGCATAGCCGGCGCTGGCCGACCAGTCGCCCTCGACCACCAGTTCCGGGTCGAACGGGATGTCGGCGGTGGCTAGAGCGCGGCGATAGCCCTTGAGCCGATCCTGCGCGGCCTGCATCCACGGCTCGCCGGTGATGGTGGCGATGCGGCGATGGCCATGGCCGATCAGGTGTCTCGTCGCGCTCTGGCCGCCGGCGATCTCGGAGGGAACCACGGCCGGGAAGGCATAATCGGCGGTGTAGCAGTTGAGCAGGATGACCGGCATCTCGAGGCTGTAGAGGAAATCCGGCGCGGCGATCTCGCGGGTGAAGATGGTCATATAGATCAATGCCGTGATGCCGCGCCCCGTCAGCGCCTGGATGGCGCGCGGCTCCATCACCGCGTCGCCCATGGTCTGCGCCACCAGAAGCACGTTGCCGGCGTTCCACGAGGCCTGCCGCGCGCCCTCGATGGCGACCACCGCCTCGGGGCTGGTGGCGAGCTGGTCGACCGCGAAGCCGATGACGCCATCCAGGCCCTCGAATGGCGTCACCGGCGGCCGCAGCGCGGAAAAGACCGGCGGCGAATAGCCCAGCGCTCTGGCCGCCTCGATCACCCGGTCGCGTGTCTGTTGCGACAGCCTGATGCCCGGCGAATTGTTGAGCACGAACGAGACCGTCGCCTGCGAGCAGCCGGCGGCGCGCGCGATGTCGGTCATGGTGACACGTCCTTTGGGCTTGGCGGCCGGCTTGCGGCGCCTGGAAGCCCCGGGAGGATCGCGCAGTTCCGTCGGTTCACTCATGGTCGGTTCCCAAACCCGGCCGGCACCAAAGCAAAGGCCGATTGCAACGGCAAGATGGTCGGCACGCTCATCTGAAACACACTATTGATAATAAGTATTATCAAGCGCGACATGCAAATCGCCGGCCGCGCCGCGTCGCGACGAAATCAGTCCGATAAGGTCAGCAGCGCTGACAATTCCTACGGGTTTCCGTGCGATAGAACGCTTTTGCGCACGTGCTCTCCTCACTCCCGGCGCATCTTTCGACCAGCGTCTCCTCCGCTTCGAAAGCACGCGCCTCAGCCCAAAACTAATACTCTTTACTAATAGCTGTAAGCGTTCTACTGTCAACTCGTCGTAACCGTCCGGGCTTCCGCTCGGTGCCGGCAAAGTGCGAAGGATGCTCGCTCGAAAGCCGGCGGGATCGCCGGTTTGGGCTCGTGTCCATCCTCACGAAAATGTCAGACAAATCGGACTATTTACGAATGCCACATGAGTGTCTAGTGTCTCGACCGCGGCCGGATTGGAACCGTTCTTAAGTCGGCGGACCTTTGCGCCATACCCTTGAGGAGGAGGGTTATCCGCGCCGCAGCCGAGACATCAGCGAAGAGTTCTACAAGGGAGGTTGAACTATGAAATCCATGATACGCAACGCATCTGTCGCCGCGGCGGCCTTGGCTTTAGGCCTGTCGGTAAGCGCCAGCGTGCGCGCCGACGACAAGCCGACGCTGGCCTTCGTCGTCAACGGTGCGTCAGACTTCTGGAAGGCGGCGGAAGCCGGCGTGAAGAAGGCGCAGGGCGAACTGCCCGACTACAATCTCGAGCTCAAATATCCGGAACAGTCGTCGGTCGCCATCCAGCAGCGGCTGATGGATGATCTGGTGACGGCAGGCGTCAAGGGCATCATGGTCTCGGCCGTCGATCCCAAGACCTCGACCGACGGATTGAACAAGATCGCGTCGGAAACCGCGCTGTTCACCACCGACTCGGATGCGCCGCAGACCAAGCGCGTCGCCTATATCGGCTCGTCCAACGTCGATGCCGGCAAACAGGCGGCCGAAATCGCCAAGAAGGCGATGCCCAACGGCGGCAAGTGCCTGGGCTTCGTCGGCCTGCTCGGCGCCGACAACGCCAAGGAGCGCATCCAGGGCATGAAGGACGGGCTCGCCGGCAGCAAGATCGAGCTGGTCGACGTACGCGGCGACGACATCGACCAGGCGCGTGCCAAGAAGAATGTCGAGGACGCGCTGGTCGCCAGCCCCGACATCACCTGCATGGTCGGCTTCTACTCCTACAACACGCCGCGCATCTATGAAGCGCTGCGCGACGCCGGCAAGCTCGGCCAGATCACCGTCGTCGGCTTCGACGACGATCCGATCACGCTGGGCGGCGTCAAGGAAGGCACCGTCGCCGCGACCGTGGTGCAGCAGCCGTTCGAATGGGCCTATCAGGGCATGAAGCTGATGGCTTCCTACCTCAAGGGCGACAAGTCGGGCATCCCGGCCAACAACCTGATCATCATCCCGACCAAGATCATCGGCAAGGATGATGTGGACGCCTACGCCGCCAACCTCAAGGCGATGCAGGGCAAGTAAGCTCAGCACAGTTGCGCCGGCTCAAGGTTCGCCTTGAGCCGGCGTTCGTATTGACGGACCCGCCAAGGCCCGTCAGTCTGTGGCCACCGGCTGTTGCCCCGTGCGGTAAACTATGGCGTGATGACCTCTACCGATTCCACTCAACCGACCACCGCTCCGTTCCTGAGCCTCGAGGCCGTGCGCAAGACCTATCCGGGCGTTGTGGCGCTGGACAGATTCTCGATGGAGGTCCGGCCCGGCGAGGTCATAGGCCTGGTCGGCGAAAACGGCGCCGGCAAATCGACGCTGATGAAGATCCTCGGCGGTGTGACGCGGCCGGACAGCGGCACCATCACCGTCGATGGCGCGGCGCACGACGCGCTGACCGTCGAGCAGAGCATCGGCTCCGGCATCGCCTTCGTGCACCAGGAATTGAACCTCTTCGAAAATCTCGACGTCGCCGCCAACATCTTCTTCGGCCGCGAGCCGCTGCGCGCCGGGCCGCTGAGGCTGGTCGACCGCGCGAAACTGCGCGAGATGGTGGCGCCGCTGCTAAAGCGCGTCGGCGCCAATTTCTCGGCCGACGCGCCGGTGGCGTCGCTGTCGCTCGCGCAGCAGCAGATGGTCGAGATCGCCAAGGCGCTGTCGATCAAGGCGCGCCTTGTCATCCTCGACGAGCCGACTTCAAGCCTGCCGATGGCAGAAACCGAAAAGCTGCTCGACGTCATCAAGGGCCTGAAGGCGCAAGGCATCAGCGTCATCTTCATCTCGCACCGGCTGCATGAGATCGAGCGCGTCGCCGACCGCGTCGTGGTGCTGCGCGACGGCACGCTGGCCGGCACCCTTCCCAAGAGCCACATCAATCACGACGAGATGGTCAGGCTGATGATCGGCCGCATGCTGAAGGAGCGCGAGAAGGCCGGCGAGGCCGCGCGGGCTCCGGGCAGCGTAGCCCTGTCGGCGGATGCGATCCGCACCAGCACCTATCCGGACCGGCCGGTCAGCATCGAACTGAGGCGCGCGGAGATCCTCGGCCTGGCGGGCCTGGTCGGCTCCGGCCGCACGGAACTGGCGCGCGTGCTGTTCGGCATCGAAGAGCGGTTGGCCGGCAGCGTCACGCTCGACGGCAAGCCGCTGAATGTGACATCAGCGGCCGACGCGGTGGCGAATGGCATCTTCCTCGTGCCGGAGGACCGCAAGCTCACCGGCATATTGCTCGATCTCTCGATCGCGCAGAACATTTCATTGCCCAACCTGCCGGCGCATGCCAGGCGCTCGCTGGTATCGGTCGGCGCCGAGCTCGCGACGGCCGAAAAGCAGAAGAAGAACCTCGGCATCAAGGCGCCGTCGGTCTTGACCCGCACTGGGACGCTGTCGGGCGGCAACCAGCAGAAGGTGGTCCTGGCCAAATGGCTGGCGATGAACCCCAAGGTGATGATCCTGGACGAGCCGACGCGCGGCATCGACATCGGCGCCAAGGCCGAGATCTACGGGCTGATGCGGGCTCTCGCCGATGCCGGCGTCGCCGTGCTGATGATCTCCAGCGACATGGAAGAAGTGATCGGCGTGTCGGACCGCATCGCGGTCATGCATGAGGGGCAGATCTCCGGCATCCTCGACAAGGACGATTTCAGCCAGGAAAACGTGCTTTTGCTGGCGGTCGGCAAGAAGCCGAAACTGCTGCAAGCGGCGGGAGGAGCGCAATGAGCAAGAAAGATCTCGGCCTGCTGATCTTGATCCTGGTGGTCGGCGCGGTGGTGACGGCCATCAACCCGCGCTTCCTGTCGGCGATCAACCTCGCCAACACCTCCAATTTGGTCGCTCTGTTCGGCATCCTGTCGATCGGCCAGGCCTTCGTCATCATCACCGGCGGCATCGAATTGTCGGTCGGCTCGGTGATCGCCCTGCTCGGCACGCTGTTCATCGACTTCATCGCGGTGCGCGAGGTGAGCTGGCCGCTGGCCTTTGTGCTGATCCTCGCGCTCGGCGCTGTCATCGGCTTCGTGCATGGCTGGCTGATCACGCGGCTCAAACTGCAGCCTTTCGTGGTGACGCTGTGCGGCCTGCTCATCTATCGCGGCGTGGCGCGCTTCTATACCGCCGACGGCACGGCCGGCTTCGCCTTCGGGCAGAACTTCCCGACGCTCGAGTTCCTGACCGCGGGCCGCTCCTACGGCCTGCCGAACAGCTTCATCGCGCTGATCGTCATCGCCATCGTGATGTGGGTGGTGCTGCACCGCTCGGTCTTCGGCCGCTATCTCTATGCGATCGGCAAGAACGAGGAAGCGGCGAAATATTCCGGCATCCGCACGGGCCGGGTGATCATCGCCGCCTATGTCATCTGCGGCGTGCTGACGGCGCTGTCGGCGATCTATTTCGCCATGTACACGCGCTCGATCTCGCCGGCGAGTCACGGCCAGTTCTATGAGCTTTATGCCATTGCGGCGGCGGTGCTGGGCGGCTTCTCGCTGCGCGGCGGCGAAGGGTCGCTGGTCGGTGCTGTCCTCGGCACCGTGCTGCTGCAGGAGTTGCAGAACCTCGTCAACCTGCTCGGCATTCCTTCCTCGCTCAACTTCGCGGTGATGGGCGGCGTGATCCTGATCGGCGTGCTGGTCGACCAGCAATGGGGCGTCTTCCGCGCCCGGCGCCGGATGCTGGAGGCGTCTCGCAGGGGCGTCGCCGGCGCGCCGGCGGAGTAGTCTCGCTCTTTCGTCCACACCGGACCGGGTTCCGATTGGATCGATGCTCGCGTTGAAGCCGTGGGCAGGTCCCGATTCGCGAACGAATTGCAACAACGCGTGAACCGGAAAACAGCCCTTGTCGCAGAATCGGGGCTGGGCTAAGCAATTGGTATCTGAGGGTTCCAAGAACAAAATATGGGAGAAATTACCGTGACATCATCACGTTGGATCGCGCTCGCCGCGCTGGCGTTGACCTGCTCGACCCCGGCTATGGCCAAGGACTGGAAGACCGTGACGGTCGCGATGGAGGGCTCCTACGCCCCGTGGAACCAGACCGATGCCAGCGGCAAGATCGTCGGCTTTGAGGTGGACATCCTGAACGACGTCTGCGCCCGCGCGAAGCTGGAATGCAGCATCGTCGCGCAGGATTGGGATGGCGTCATTCCCGGGCTAACGGCAGGCAAGTTCGACATCGTCATGGACGGCATGTCGATCACCGAAGAGCGCATGAAGACCATCGACTTCTCGATTCCCTACGCGTCGTCGCCGGTGGCTTTCCTGGCCGACAAGAACGGTCCGCTGGCGCAGATGTCCAACACCGGCAAGATGATCGATCTGTCGAAGGACGACGCCGAATCCAAGGCGGCGCTCGACACGCTGCGCAAGGAGCTCACCGGAAAGAATGTCGGCCTGCAGGTCTCGACCACGGAGGCGACATTCGCCGACAAATATCTCAAGGATGTCGCCAACGTCCATGAATACAAGACCACCGACGAGCACGACCTCGACCTGATGGCGGGCCGCATCGACGTCGCCTTCGCCGACACCACCTATTTCCTCGGCACGCTGGCCAAGCCCGATGCGAAAGACCTGGAATTCGTCGGCCCGCAATTCAAGGGTGGCCCGATCCTCGGACCGGGCATCGGCGCCGCTTTCCGCAAGACCGACAAGGACCTGCAGGACATCTACAACAAGGCGCTCAAGGCCGCGCTCGACGACGGCTCGGTGTCGAAATATTCCATGCAATGGTTCAAGATCGACATTACCAAGTAACGTCGCAACGGGAGCAGCCAAGGCTGCTCCCGTTTTGCATTGAGCGTATACGTCGATGCCTATCTCGGCGCCCGCAGGAGCCGTAAGTGGAGTTTCTCAACGATCTCAAGGATCAGGTTTCGACGGCCTATGAGCTGTTGGCCGCCGGCTGGGGCGTGCAACTGCTGTGGGGCATCGGCTGGACGCTCGCCGTCACCGTCGTCTCGATGCTGATCGGCGCCGTGCTGGGCTCGCTGGTGGCGGCGGCCAAGCTTTCGCATCGCGGCGGATTGAGGTTCATCGGCGAGAGCTACACCACCGTCTTCCGCGGCGAACCGGAACTCCTGATCATCTACCTGTTCTACTATGGCGGCACCCAGGTCCTGACCGGCGTGGCGCGCTCGACCGGATCGATCGGCTCGGCCGATATCTTGAACATGCCGAGCTTCCTCGGCGGCGTTCTCGCGGTCGGCATCATTTCCGGCGCCTATCAGGCCGAGGTTTTTCGCGGCTCGTTCCTGGCGATCCATCGCGGCGAGCTGGAAGCGGCGCGTGCCTACGGCATGTCGGCCTGGCTGCGGTTTCGCCTCGTGATCATGCCGCAGGTCCTGCGTCTCGCGGTGCCGGGGCTGGGCAATGTCTGGCAATTGACCATCAAGGACTCGGCGCTGATCTCGGTCACCGGCGTCGCCGAGCTGATGCTGACGGCCAACAAGGCGGCGCGCTCGACGCATCATTCGCTGCTTTTCTACACACTCGCCGGCATCCTCTATCTGGTGATGACCTCGATCTCGACGCCGATCTTCGACAAAGCCGAGCGCTACACCTCCCGAAGCTTCACACGGCCGAAATAAGAGGTGGCGGTGGATTTCGACTTCTACCTTTCAACCATGTGGAGCGTGCTGAAGGCGCTGCCGCTGACGCTCGAGATCTGGTTCTTCGGCATCGCCTTCGGGCTCATTATCGCCACCGGCCTGACCTGGCTGCGGGCTTCCGGCTACAAATCGGGCGAGTATTTCACCCGCGCCTACGTTTTCGTCTTCCGCGGCTCGCCGTTGCTGGTGCAGCTCTATCTGGTCTATTTCGGGCTCTCCCAGTTCGACTTCGTGCGCCACAGCCCGATCCTGTGGCCGATCCTGCGCGATCCGATGTATTGCACGATCGTCGCCATGGCCTTGAATACTGCGGCCTATGAGAGCGAGATTTTCCGCGGCGCGCTGCGCGCGGTGCCTGTCGGCCAGATCGAGGCGGCCAAGGCGTTCGGCATGTCGGCCTTCACCCGCTTCCGCCTCGTCACGCTGCCGATCGCGCTGCGGCTTGCGTTGCCGGCCTATTCGACGGAAATCATCCTCATGACCAAGGCAACCGCGCTGGCGTCCGTGGTCACCATCATGGAGATGATGGGAACGGCGCAGAAGATCCAGCATGACACGTTCCGGCCGATTGAGGTGCTGACCTGCGCCGGCGTGATCTACCTGCTTCTCAACCTGTCGATCGCCCGGTTGTTCGCCTGGGTCGAACACCGGCTCTCGCCGCATCTGCGTCCCCCGCCCGAGCAGAGCCAGCAAGTCAAACCCGTACCGGAGGTGTTGTGATGTCGGCAAATGTCGCCGCTGCCGCGAAAGCCGCGCCGTCCTCCGAGGAGACGCCCGCCATCAGCGTCAAGAATCTGCGCAAGTGCTTCGGCGATCATGAGGTGCTCAAGGGCATTTCGCTCGAGGCCCACAAGGGCGACGTCATCTCGATTCTCGGCTCCTCCGGGTCCGGCAAGAGCACGATGCTGCGTTGTATCAATCTCCTGGAGACCCCGGATTCCGGCGAAGTGCGGGTCGACGGCGAGCTCATCAAGATGAAGCGGGGTCGCGACGGCCACCAGATGCCCGCCGACATCCGCCAGGTGGAGCGGATCCGCGCCAACCTCGCCATGGTTTTCCAGAGCTTCAATCTATGGTCGCACATGACCGTGCTGGAAAACCTCGTCGCCGCGCCGATGCATGTGCTGAAGCGGCCGCGCGCCGAGTGCCTGGAGCAGGCGGAGGCATTGCTGAAGCGCGTCGGCATATGGGAGCGCCGCAACTACTACCCGCCCCACATGTCTGGCGGCCAGCAGCAGCGCGCGGCAATAGCCCGGGCGCTGGCGATGAATCCCAAGGTGATGCTGTTCGACGAGCCGACATCGGCGCTCGATCCGGAACTGGTCGGCGAGGTGCTGCGCGTCATGCGGTCGCTCGCCGAAGAAGGACGCACCATGCTGGTCGTCACGCATGAGATGGGTTTTGCCCGCGACGTGTCGAGCAAGGTGATGTTCCTGCACAAGGGCGAGGTGGACTCGGCCGGCGAACCGAAGGAGATGTTCGCCAGGCCGCCGACGCCGCAGTTCAAGCAGTTCATCGCCAACTTCAATAAGTGAGGCGCTGCGTTTCACCTTCTCCCCTTGTGAGGACTTTGCACAGAATCGGATCAGTGATTCCATGCGGATATCCCGGCAAGGAGGATTCGCGATGGTCGATCGAGTGCTTGGCCAATTGAGCCTAGCGGACGGTTTTGCGGCGTCGGATGAGACGATCTTCGACCTGATAGCGAAGGAACTGGACTGGGCGCCAATTCGAACCTTGCTTGGTCATCGCAGCGGTCCTGGCTCTGGCAACACCAGCTATCCAGCCGAGCCGCTGGTGCGTTGCTTGCTGCTGGGCGTGTGGCATGGACTGAGCGATCCCGCGCTTGAAGCGCAAATCCGGGACCGGCTGTCGTTCCGCCGCTTTGCTGGCTTCAGCCTTTCGGATCGCACGCCTGATCACTCGACGCTGTGGCGTTTCCGCGAGGAACTGACGCGCGAGCGTCTGATCGACAAGATCTTTGAGGAGATCAATCGCCAACTGGAGGCGAAGAGCTTGATCGTCAAGCGCGGTACCTTGGTCGATGCCACATTCTTGCAGGCCCGCGGCCGCCCGCCCAAGCAGCCCAAGAAGGGCCATCATGGTCCGATCAAGCCGTCGTCCGACAAGGATGCGCGCTGGGGCAAGAAGGGCAAGAAGAGCACCTTCGGCTACAAGATGCACATCGGCGCTGACCAGGCGCACACCATCATCCGGCGCGTCGAGGTGAGCGACGCCTCGCTCACCGACACCGAGCCGGCCGACCAGCTGATCTGCGGCGACGAGAAGGCGGCCTATGGCGATCAGGCCTATTACACCCACGCCAGGCACGATCGGCTAGCCGAGGCCAACATCAAGGATCGGCTGATGCGGCGGGCCAACAAGCATCACCCCGAGCTGCCGCCGCGCCAAAAGCTGCGCAACCGGCTGATCGCCAAGGTGCGCGCGGCGGTCGAGCGGCCGTTCGCCGTATTCAAGGAGCACTATGGCATGCGGCGCGTGCGCTTCTTCAACCTGGCCACCAACCGCACGCAGTGCATGCTGGCGGCCTGCGCCTACAATCTAAGGACCATGATCGGCGCCCTCTTTCCACCTGCTGAGAGACGAGCATGAGGAGGAGTGCGTCCGCAGTCCAGCGGATTGGCCGCCTAACCCGGCAAATGCCCCGCAAAGCCGCCCAAAACCGCTCCCACGGCCTTCAAAAACGCCTCATTAGCCAACAAACAGAATTCACTCTCCCGTGCAAAGCCCTCCTTGTGGGAGAAGGTGGCCGCGAAGCGGCCGGATGAGGGGTGCTGGACGGAGCGAGGCGCTGGCGTTTGGGCACAACGGTGCTGCCAGGCGAAAGCCACCGCCAAGCTGGAGCACCCCTCATCCGTCTCGGCGCTTCGCGCCGATCCACCTTCTCCCACAAGGGGAGAAGGGAAAGCGCTAGATCATGTCCGACAGATCCGAGAACGCCATCGCCTTGCGCAGCACCTCGGCGAAGCGTTCGCCGGCGATTTCCTTGTCGCCGCTGTTGTCGATCGAGGTCACGTCCGGTCCCGTCAGCTTTACGCTGGTGCTGCGCGCCAGGCGGGCAAGCACCTCGCCGCGCGATTCGCGGCCACGCGCCGCCAGCCGCTCGGCGAGGATCTCCGGCGTGGCGGTGATCTCGACCACGGCCAGATTGGCGTAGCGTTCGCGCAGCGCCGGTATGACCGCGCGGGAGACATTCGCCACGGCTACATGACCATTGGCGACCGCCCAGTCGACATCGGCCGGCAGGCCATAGCGCAGGCCATGCGCGTCCCAGCAGAGCGAGAAGGCGCCGTCCGCTTCCGCCTCGGCAAAGGCGGCATCGGCCAACGTGTCGTGGTCCTCGCTTGCCGTGTCGCTCGGCCTGGTGATGACGCGGCGCACGAATTCCAGCCGCGTCTCGCCGGCAAAGCGCTGCTTGGCGTAGCCGATCACCGTGTCCTTGCCGGCGCCGCTCGGCCCCACCACCGCGACGAAGACGCCATTGCGGATCGGCAGGCTGTCGGCCAGTTCGCGCTCGATGAGGGCCGAGACCATCATGCGACCCGGCGGCCCTGGCGCCAAACGGTACGCACGACCGGCACGTGGTCGTCCACGCGCACCCGCACAAGGTCAGCACGGCGGCCGGGCTCGATGACGCCGCGGTCGGCGAGGCCGATCGCTTCGGCCGGGTTCTTCGAGACCATCGCGACCGCCTGCGGCAGCGAGATGCCCTCGACGACATCGCCGAGGAAGAAAGCCGACTGGATCAGGCTGAAGGGGATGTAGTCGGATGACAGGATGTCGAGCAGGCCGTCGGCGGCGAGCGTGCGCGCCGAGACATTGCCGGAATGCGAGGCGCCGCGCATGACGTTTGGCGCGCCCATCAGCACGCCGAGGCCTGCGGCTTTCGAGGCCTTTGCCGCCTCTTGCGTCGTCGGGAACTCGGCGACGCGCACGCCCTGCTCGATCGCTTCGTCGACATGGCCGGCGGTCGCGTCGTCATGGCTCGCCAGCACGATGCCGCGCTCCTGGCAGGCGGCTGAGATGAAGACCCGGTTCGGACCGGAATTGCGGGCCGATTCGGCCATCCGCTTCTCGCAGAATTTCTGGAAGTCGCGGTCCGTCAGCTTCAGTTTGCGCTGGTAGTAGTAGGCATAGGTCTCGAGGTTGACGAACTGGCGCTGTCCGGGCGCGTGATCCATCAGCGAGGCGAGCTTAACCCGCTCGTCGGTCTCGAAATTGGCGAAAGCCTCGAGGCAGTCCGGCGCCGAGACCTCGCAGCGCAGGTGGATGAAATGGTCGGCCCTGAGCCGATCCTGGCGCACGCTGTCCTCGATCGCGTCGGCCAGCTTGCGAACATCGTCGGATTTCAGGTCGGCATCCTCGTCCATGCCGACGCGCAAGGCGTCGAGCACCGTCGTGATACCGGCGGTGGCGACCTGGGCGTCATGGGCAAGCACGGCGGCGATCGGGTTCCAGCGCACTTTCGGACGCGGCGCGTAATGGCCCTCGAGGTGATCGGTGTGCAGCTCGACAAGGCCCGGGATGATGTAGTCGCCGCCCATATCCTCGCCGATGCGGGCAGCACCCGGCTCGACGGCGGCAATCAGGCCGTCGCGCAACAAAAGCGAGCCTTCGACGATTTCCTCGGGCAGCACGATGCGGGCATTGGTGAGAACGGTTTCGGCGGTCATCGAGGGCGGTCCTATATCAATCAAGCTGTTTTGCGGGCGGGGCTACGGCCAAGCGCATGATGGGAAAGCACCATGAACGGGGCGCCGGGCTCGCTTTCGACGAACAATGTCAGCGCATCCACCGGCACCGGCTGCCGCAGCACATCGGCGAACAGGCCGTCGATCGCTGCACGAAGACGTGGGCTTTCCCGTGGCCCGACCCACCCCGACAGCGTCATGTGGAAGCGGAACGTGTCGAAGACGTAAGGGTAACCCCATTGGCAGAGGTTGCGGAACTCGTCCGGCTTCAGCGCATCGGGGCTGCGGCGCTCGATCTCGGCCTCGGTCAGCGGCGCGCGGAACGGATCGAAGGCGCGCACCACCTCGCCGGCGAAATCGTTGAGCGGCGCGAACTGCGTTTCCGGCACCAGCGCGAAGAAGCCGTCGATCTGGCCGACGACGAGACGCGGGATGATCACAGGCGGCGTCGTCTCGGCGAAAGCGTCGAGCGCGGCGCGCAGCGAAGCTTCCGTCTCGTTCGGCGCCAGCCGGAACGGGGCTTTCAGCGTCGCATGGAATCCGTAGCGCCGGGCAGAGGCAGTATGGAAAGCGACTTCCGCGGCCGACAGATCGCCCACGGCCTCGACCGGCCGCGTCGCCGCGCCAAACGGGTCGCGGCCCAGCCAGTTGGCGGCAATGCGCGCCAGCTTCTCGTCCTGTCCCGGGGTGTAGTAGATGGCGTAGCGCATGGGCGTTCCTCGTCAAGCGCGCTGCGCCCCCGAAGGAATATGCGACGCGCTTCAAGTCATTGTCTTGGCAGGTCGTGGCCCAAACGCCGGAGCGCTTGCGGCGACATGCACCGGAACCGCTGCCATAGGTGATTTCCATGACGGATTGACGAAGCTTTCGTGGGTTTTCGAAGGCAAGTCCAGCACGGAGCTCGTTAGCCGACGATTTTTCCGGGCTGGACCAACGGCTTTGCCGGCGTGCCGATCAGGCCTTCATCAGCCATTCATGCTCGGGCGCGTTGTGGAACTTCCACGTCCGCTTCGGTCCGGCCATGACGTTGAGGTAATAGAGGTCGTAGCCGTGGCAGGCGGCGCAAGGGTGATAGCCCTTGGGCACCAGCACGACATCGCCGTCCTCGATCGCCATCGCTTCGTCCAGCTCGCGCACGCCGTTGCGGTCGGCATCGGTGTAGACGCGCTGGAAGGCAAAGCCCTGCGGCGGGTTGAGGCGGTGGTAATAGGTCTCCTCGAGATAGGATTCGGCCGGCAGATTGTCCCGGTCGTGCTTGTGCGGCGGATAGCTCGACGTGTGGCCGCCGGGCGTGATCACCTCGACCACCAGCAGCGAATCAGCCGGCTTGCCCTCGGGCAGGATGTTGGTGACGTAGCGCGTGTTGGTGCCCTTGCCGCGCACCTCCTGGCCGAGATCGTCAGGTCCGATGACGCGCACCGGCAGACGGCCACCGAGGCCAGGCGCCGAGCAGACGGCGAGTTCCAGCTCGGTATCGGCGGTCACCGACCAGTCGGCGCCTTGCGGCACATAGACCGACCACGGCTTGCCTTCGAAGGGCGACATGCGCTCGCCGAGCAGGCCGAGATCCTTGCCGCCGGCCGATGCCTTGCCCTTGCCGGTGACGAACACCAGGCAGACCTCGCGCTCGCCGGTTTTGCCGGACACCGTCTCGCCCGGACGAAGCCGATGCAGGTCGAAACCGACATAGGTCCAGCCGGCGCTTTGCGGCGTGACATGAGCGACATGGCCGTGGCCCTTATCGGCCTTGACGAGCAGTTTCGACATTTTTGGCTCTCCTAATTCTTGGGCGCCCCATTCGCGCAGCTAAGAATCCGATGGACTATCGCGAAAACCTTGGAGATTGGCCGGTTCCCTCGCAACGTCGTCATTCTAGGGCGGAGCTAGGAGCGAAGCGACGCGCGCAGACCCTAGAATCCATGCCGTTACACCTGCCGTAGAATGCAGCCGTGCAGAAAGAGGCTGTCTGGGCCGGCGTTTCGGCGCCATTGTCTGCACCGTCGCGACACGTCAAAGTCATGGCATGGATCCTAGGGTCTGCGCTACGTCGCTGCGCTCCTTGCTCCGCCCTAGGATGACGAAGCGAGGGGCGTTTCGGCTAATCGCCAACGCATGCGATCCGCCATGCACGCAGTATCCGATCCGTAGACGCTTCTGAGCCATGGATTAGTCACTCCTTCGGTCCGGGTTCGGCCTTGTTCTCCTCCTCCGATTTGTAGAGGTAGAAAAACTGCCACACGGCATAGCCGGCGAAGCCCAGCGCGATGACGCCCCAGAACGGCGTGCCGGACGCGAATTCGATCACCGACCAGACCAGGCAGACCGCGACGACCGCCATACGGCGCCACAGCGGCCGGAAGAAGGGATGCTCATAGTCTTTCATCGCGCCAATCCAGGATTTGCCGAAAGCACAACGGATAAACCGGGCGCCCCGACTAATCCACTGCTCAGGCCGGAAAACCCTGCGTCTCGACCGTATAGCCGGCGGCCGTCATCACCCGCATAAGTTCCTTGTGGCCGACTTGGGCCATCTTGAGCGGCGGGTTCTTCTTCGGATCCTGCTCGGCCTCGACCACGAACCAGCCTTCATAGCCATGATCGGCGAAACGCTGGACAATCGCCCCGAAGTCGAGTGAGCCGTCGCCCGGCACGGTGAAGGCGCCGAGCGCCACGGCGTCGAGGAAGGACTGTTTCGTGCGGTCGAGCCTGTCGATCACGCCCATGCGAACATCCTTCACATGGACGTGGTTGATGCGCTTGTGGTGATTGTCAATGGCGCGCAGCACGTCGCCGCCGGCAAAGGCGAGATGGCCGGCATCGAGCAGCAGCGGAATGCCTTCGCCGGAGTTGCGCATGAAGGCGTCGAGCTCCGGCTCGGTCTCGACCACCGCCGCCATGTGGTGATGGTAGGAGAGCGGCATGCCTTGCTCAGCGCACCACTCGCCGAACTCGGTGACGCGCCGGCCGTAAGCCTTCATCTCGTCGGCGGAAAGTTTCGGCTTGGTGGCCAGAGGCTTGGAGCGGTCGCCCTGGATGGACCGGCCGACCTCGCCATAGACGATGCAGGGCGCATCGACCGCCTTGAACAGGTCGATCATCGGCTGGATGCGGTCCTTGTTCCGGGAGATGTCCTCGTTGACAAGCGTGCCTGAGAACCAGCCGCCGCAAAGCGTGACGTCGGCCTCCTTCAGGATCGGCAGCATCACCTTCGGATCATTGGGGAAGCGGCGGCCCATCTCCATACCGGTGAAGCCGGCCGAGCGCGACTGGCGCAGGCATTCTTCCAGCGACACGTCATCGCTCAATTCCACGAGATCGTCATTCCACCATGCGATGGGGGACATGCCCAGTTTGGCTTTCAAGTCGTCACTCCAATGTCGGTTCGTTGCGAGCCGGTTCAGCCCTGACGGCTGCCCACGGCTTCCTCGTATTTCTTGCGCGCGGCATTGACTTCGCGTCGCGACGAGACCTCCGGCACGGCGACATCCCACCAATGGCCGCCCGCCTCGGTCGAGACCAGCGGGTCGGTGTCGATGACCAGCACCGTCGTCTTGTCGTTCTTCTTCGCCTTGGCCAGTGCCGTCTCCAGCTCGGCGATCGACGCTACCTTCTCGGCCACGGCACCTAAGCTTGCCGCGTGCGCGGCGAAGTCGACGTCAGGCATCACCTCGTGGCGGGCGTCCTTCAAGAGGTTGTTGAAGTTGGCGCCGCCGGTCGCCATCTGCAGCCGGTTGATGCAGCCATAGCCGCGATTGTCGAGCAAAACGATGGTGAGCTTCAGGCCAAGCATCACCGAAGTGGCGATCTCGGAATTGAGCATCAGATAGGAGCCGTCGCCGACCATGACGACCACCTCCTGGTCGGGCTTCGCCATCTTGACGCCGAGCCCGCCGGCGATCTCGTAGCCCATGGTCGAGAAGCCGTATTCGGCATGGTAGGAGCCCGGCGCGCCGGCCTGCCAGAGCTTGTGCAATTCGCCGGGCAGACCGCCCGCGGCATGCAGCAGCGTGACGCCCGAGCCCATGGCGCGCTGCACGGCGCCGATCACTTGCGCATCGGACGGATAGGCGGCGTTGGTCGAGGCCGTCACCTTGGCGGCGGCGGCCTGCCACTCCGTCTTGCCCTTCAATGCATTGTCGGTCCACGCGGCCGGCGCTTTCCAGCCCTTCAGCGCGGCGGACAGCTCGGCAAGCCCTTCGGCCGCGTCGGCGACCAGCGGCAGCGCCCAATGCTTGCCGGCGTCGAAGACCTGGGTATTGAGGCCAATAATGGTGCGGCCGGCATTCTTGAACAGCGCCCAGGAGCCGGTGGTGAAATCCTGCAGCCTGGTGCCGACGGCGAGCACGACATCGGCCTCTTCCGCCAGCCGGTTGGCGGCCGACGTGCCGGTGACGCCGACCGCCGCCATGTTGAGCGGATCGTCGTCGGGCAACGAGGATTTGCCGCCCTGTGTCTCGCAGACCGGAATGCCAGCGCCCTGCACCAGCTTGGCGAGCTCGTCCGAAGCCTGCGAATACAGCACCCCGCCGCCCGCGATCACCAGCGGCTTCCTGGCGCCCTTCAGCGCCGCGACGGCTGCCGCCAGCTCGTTGCGGTCCGGGCGCAGCCGGCGCGGTGTCCAGACGCGCTCGGCGAACAGGCTTTCGGGATAATCATAGGCCTCCGCCTGCACGTCTTGGCAGAGCGAGAGCGTCACCGGGCCGCATTCGGCCGGATCGGTCAGCACCTGCATGGCGCGGTTCAGCGCCGGGATGATCTGCTCCGGCCGCGTGATGCGGTCGAAATAGCGCGATACCGGGCGGAAGCAGTCATTGACGGTAGCGGTGCCGTCGGAGAAATCCTCGGCCTGCTGCAGCACCGGGTCCGGCAGGCGGT
The DNA here is from genome assembly GCF_020165215.1 of Mesorhizobium sp. CA15. NCBI lineage: Bacteria > Pseudomonadati > Pseudomonadota > Alphaproteobacteria > Hyphomicrobiales > Phyllobacteriaceae > Mesorhizobium > Mesorhizobium sp. CA15. The sequence continues at coordinate 70,350 of NZ_JAIUHQ010000012.1, read as the reverse complement.
TGGCGAAGACATCGCCCGGCAAAAACAGGACGGGCAACCGGTTTACATGCGCGAGTGCGGCCGCCGTCACCATGTTGAGCGCGCCGGGACCGATCGAGCTGGTCGCGGCCATGAAGCGGCGGCGGAAATTCGCCTTGCCATAGGCGATCGCCGCGTGAGCCATCGCCTGCTCGTTATGGGCGCGGAAGGTCGGCAGCTCGTCGCGGACCTGGTAGAGCGCCTCGCCGATGCCGGCGACATTGCCATGGCCGAAGATGGCCCAGACGCCGCCGAAGATCGACACCTTCTTCCCGTCGATCTCGGTCATTTGCCGGCTGAGGAAGCGGGTCAGCGCCTGCGCCATCGTCAGGCGGATTGTCTTGCTCATGGTGTCTCCTCCGCAGTCCTTCAGCGGTCTTTGTTATGCGGCCTTGCGGCCGCGCGCGGCAAGCCATGCCTCGGTCAACTGCTCGAAACGCGCGGCCATGTCGGCGATCGCCTCGTCATCCGACATCCTGCCGGCCAGCCATCGTTCGGCGGCGTTGACGAAGATGGTGCGGCCGACGGCAAATCCCTTGACGATCGGCGCATTGGCGGTGGCGGCAAACGCCGCGACCAGCTCGTCCTGCGGCGCTTCCAGCCCGAGCAGCACCACGCCACGGCACCAAGGATCGTTCCTGACGATCACCTGTTCGATTTTCGCCCAGGCGCCTGCGGAAGCCTGCGGCTCGAGCTTCCACCAGTCCGGCTTGACGCCCAGCGCATAGAGCTCTTCAAGCGCGCGCGGAATGGTGGTGTCGTCGAGCTTGCCATGCTTGCCGGCGATGATCTCGACCAGCAGCTCGCGGCCGACCTTCCGCGCCGCCTCGAACAGCGCGCGCAGCTTCTGCTGCTGCTCAACTTTGAGCGCCTCCGGGTCGTCCGGGTGATAGAAGCACAGGCATTTGATGCAATGGTCGACCGGCCATTCGGTGAGCTGCGAGCCGATATCCTGCGAAAACTCGAAACGCAGCGGCCGCGACCCGGGCAATTCGACCGGGCGGCCGAGCCAGGCGAAGGAATGACGGGCGAATTCGAACATGGCGTCGCGGCCATATTTTTCGTCGATCAGCATGCCGTAGCCATCGCGGCCGGCAGCGACCTTTGCCGCCGCCTTGACGGTGAGCACCTTGAAGTCGGGAATACGCGAAACATCTGCGCCGACCTTCGCGGCAACGTCTTCCAACTGCACACGATGATCGCAGGCTAAAGCCATCAGCGAGGGGATGTCGCGCCGCCGCGTCGTTGCCCAGTGGACGTGGTTGATCGCCTCGTCCTTGCGCAGCGCCAGGTGTTTGCTGCCGTTCTTTAAAAAGAACTGCAGCTCCTCGAAGGTCGGATATTCCGGCGCGCAGAGCAGGCGCGAGACGGCGAAGGCGCCGCAGGCATTGGCCCAGGTCGCGGCGGTGGCAAAGCTCTCGCCGCCGAGCCAGCCGCGCAGGAAGCCCGACATGAAGGCGTCGCCGGCTCCGAGCACATTGTAGATCTCGATCGGAAAACCCTTGCCGATGATGCCGTCCTCGAGGTCCTCGCTGATCGGGCCGTCATAGACGATGCAGCCCTTGGCGCCGCGCTTGAGCACGATGGTGGCCGAGGACAGCGCGCGGATCGTCTTCAGCGCGCTCAGGCAATCGTCGGCGCCGGAAGCGATCATGATCTCTTCCTCGGTGCCGACGATGAGATCGCAATCCGGCAGCACGGTCTTGAGTTGCGCCGAGACGCGGTCCGACTTCACGTAGCGCTCGAAGCCCTCGGCGTGACCGGCAAGCCCCCAGAGGTTCGGGCGATAGTCGATGTCGAACACCACCTTGCCACCCCGGGCCTTCATCAGGCGGATGGCCTTGCGCTGGGCGGCATCGGAATTGGGCCGCGAGAAATGCGTGCCGGTGACGACCACCGAGCGCGCCGAGGCGACGAAGGCCTCATCGATATCCTCCTCGGCCAGCGCCATGTCGGCGCAGTCCGAACGATAGAAAATCATCGGCGAGACGCCTTCGCTTTCGACCGAAAGCAGCACCAGCGCCGTCAGCCGCTCCTTGTCGGTCTTCAAGCCGTCGACCGAGACGCCCTCGCGCCGAAGCTGCTCGCGGATGAAGCGGCCCATCTGCTCGTCGCCGACCCGGGTGAGCAGCGCCGAGCGCAGGCCGAGCCTTGCCGTGCCGACGGAAATATTGGCCGGGCAGCCGCCGACCGACTTGGCGAAAGAGGTGATGTCCTCCAGCCGCGAGCCGATCTGCTGGCCATAGAGATCGACCGAGGCGCGGCCGATGGTGATGACGTCGAGCGGTGGGTATTTCCCTTCCACGGCTTCGCCCATTCGAACCTCCCATCGGCCTTGTTGTGCAGAGCAGCGTTTGTTTTGGACAGCACGCGCCGGCGACGGCGTGGTGTCGTCAATATGAAATATTAATTCCAATCTACAGTCAATATGGAATGAGCATTCCCGAACCGAAAAGCGCTCGTCTGGGAGGCTCAGCCCTTGCGTCGGCGCCCGGCTTCGCGGCGCTTCTCGCCCACGGCGACGGTCAGCGCCATGGCCAGCGCCATCGTCGCCGAGATCGAGCGGAAGCCGCCGAAATCGGCCTCGGCGACCTCGAACCAGACCTTGGCGAATTGCGCCAGCGGCGAGAAGGACGAGTCGGTGATCGCCACGATCGGCACGCCCTGCTCGGCGATCGAGCGCGTCTCCTCGATGGTCGCCGGCGCGTAAGGCGAGAAGCTGATGGCGATGACGGCGTCGCGCGGCGTGGCGAAGCCGATCATCTCGGCGTTCAGCCCCGCGGCCGATTCCACCAGCTGGTTGCGGATCTTGAGCTTGCCCAGCGCATAGGCGATGTAGGACGCCACCGGATAGGAGCGGCGCTTGGCCAGCACATAGATCGTCTCGGCCTTAGCCAGGAGCGCCACCGCCTCCTCGAAATGGGCATCGTTGAGCGAGCGTGAGATGTCGCCCAGCGAGGTGCTGGCGGCGGCGACGAAGCCGTCGAAGATCGCCCGGTGCCCGCGGCCTTCCTCGGCCTTGGCGCGCAACGCCGCCAGCCGCTCGTCATAGGAGGAGTTGCGCTCGCGCAGACGCTCGCGGAAAACCTGCTGCAGGCTGGTGAAGCCGTCGAAGCCGAGCTGCTGGGCAAAACGGATCAGCGTCGAGGGCTGCACGCCGGCCGAGGCGGCGATGCTCGCCGCCGTGCCGAAGGCGATGTCGTCGGGATTGTCGAGCGCATAGGCGGCGATCTGCGCGATGCGCTTGGGCAGGCTCGCGCGTCTGTCCAGGATCGTCGCGCGCAGCGTTTCGAAATCGCGAGGCACCCGTTCGTCCATCGTCGCTCCGCCCACGCTCATAAGGTTTGTCTCTCTCCTGCCTCATCATAGCGAGTTCGGGCAAGAACACCATAAAAAATGATTTAGATATTCCATTCTTTATCAAAATAGACTAATTCATCCACGCATACTTTCCTTTATCCTGGAGACAATCGACATGGTCGGAGTGGGCCTCATCGGCACTGGCTTCATGGGCAAGTGCCACGCCATCGCCTGGAACGCGGTGGGCACCGTCTTTCCCGATGTCGACAAGCCGAAACTGGTGCATCTGGGCGAGGTGAATGACGAGCTTGCCAAACGCAAAGCTGCCGAGTTCGGCTTCGCAAAAGGCTCCGGCGACTGGCGCGCCGTGGTCGAGGATCCGGACGTCGAGATCGTCTCGCTGACCACGCCGAACCAGTTCCACCCGGAAATGGCGATCGCCGTCCTCGAAGCCGGCAAGCATCTGTGGTGCGAGAAGCCGATGGCGCCGAGTTTCGCCGAGGCCGAGGCGATGGCGAAGGCCGCGAGGACATCCGGCAAGGTCGCCGTGCTCGGCTACAACTACATCCAGAACCCCGCCATCCGCCATATCGGCGCGCTGCTCGAGGAAAAGATCATCGGCGACGTCAATCTCGTGCGCATCGAGATGGACGAGGATTTCATGGCCGACCCGGAGGCGCTGTTCTTCTGGAAACACGAGGCTTCGTCCGGCTATGGCGCGCTCGATGATTTCGCCGTGCATCCGCTGTCGCTGATCAAGGCGCTGTTCGGCCGCGTCTCGCGCGTCATGTGCGACATGGTCAAACCCTATGCCGATCGCAGGACCGCTTCCGGCGCCCGCCGCGCGGTCGAGACCTATGACATCGCCAGCGTCTTGATGCGTCTCGAGAACGGCGTCGCCGGCACGCTTTTGGTCAACCGCTCGGCCTGGGGCCGCAAGGGCCGCATCGCCATTCAGATCTTCGGCTCGAAGGGCTCGATCCTCTACGACCAGGAGCGGATGAACGAGTTCCAGCTCTACCTCACCGCCGACCGGCCGACCGAGCAGGGCTACCGCACTATCCTGGTGGCGCCGCACCACAAGCCCTACGATTCCTTCCTGCCGGCGCCCGGCCACGGCCTCGGCTTCAACGACCTCAAGATGATCGAATGCCGCGAGCTCCTGATGCGCATCGCCGGCAAGCCGGCCCGCATCATCGACTTCGACGAGGGGCTGGAGATCGAGCGCACCGTGCATGCCATGGCCCGTTCGTTCCAGGAGCAGCGCTGGGTCAATGTGAGATAGGCCTGCCGGCCATCGAGGCCGCCGCAACGGGCGGTGATCACCTACCAATGCAGGACCGGATCTGAGCATTCAGGCCAGGTTGATAGCGACGTTGCGCAGCAGCGCCACGGATTTGCGCATGCCTTCCATTGGTGACAGCATCATGTCCTCGTGCTCGATCGACAGCACGTCGTCGTAGCCGGCCTGCTTCAGCGCCGTGCAGAACTGCCGCCACCAGGTCTCGCCGTGGCCGTAGCCGAGCGTGATGTAATTCCAGGCCCTTTCGGCATAATGATTTGGCGGGCGCGCATCGAGCGTGCCGTCGATGGCCGCCGGTATAGGTTCGATGCGTGTGTCCTTGGCGTGGACATAGTAGATCGCCGAGCCAAGCTTGCGCACGGCGGCAATGGGATCGGCGCCCATCCACATCGGATGGCTCGGATCGTAGTTGGCGCCGACCGTCTCGCCCACCGCATCGCGCAGCCGGAACAGCGTCTGGACATTGTACACGGCCTGATGCCCATGCAGTTCCAGGCAAAGCTTCCTGATGCCCAGATTGTTCGCAAATTCGATGAGATCGCGCCAATACGGGATGATGCAATCGTCCCACTGGTAGCGCTGGATGTCGGCGCATTCGGGCGGCCAGTCGGTGATGATCCAGTTGGGATTGGTGTCGCCGGGTCCGCCCGGCAGCCCGGACATCATCACCACCCGGTCGATGCCCATCAGGCTCGCCAGCCGGATCGTGTCCTCGGTCACTTGGCGATGCTGCTTGCCCTGCGGTCCCGGATGCAGCGGGTTGCCGGAGCAGTTAAGCGCCGCGATCGTCAGCCCGTGGTCGCGAACCTTGGCGACGAATTCGGTTCGGGTCGTCTTGCTGTCCAGCATGGCGGCCAGATCGATGTGCGGCGCCGACGACCAGTTGCCGCAGGCGAACTCCAGCGTCTCCAGTCCGAGATCGGCCGAGGCGCGCAGCATCTCGTCGAAGGACAGGTTGCCGAGGCTGTCGGTGATCATGCCAATCTTCATTTCGGAAACTCCCGCTTATTTCGGACCATCCGCTCACAGCTCTACGAGTTCGAACCTGCCGGACCGGGCCGACGCTAGCGCTGCCTCGCAGAGGATCATGGCCTTGCGCCCATCGCTGGCCGTGACCGCCGGACTCCTGCCCGTCTCGACGCAGGTGATGAAGTGATCGATCTCGGCGGCGTAGGATTCCGCATAGCGTTCGACGAAGAAGTAGTAGGGCTTGTCGCGCGAAATACCTTTGCCGCCGTACATTTCCACAGAGGTCGGCAGCCGGTTGCCGGCCTGCAGCATGCCGTCGGCGCCGTGCACCTCGATGCGCTGGTCGTAGCCGTAGGCGGCCCTGACGCTGTTGTTGATGTGACATTGCCGGCCGGACGCCGTTCGCAGGATGAACATCGCGGTGTCGTAGTCGCCGAGCTTCCTGTATTGCGGCGCAACAAGCGAGGAGCCGGTCGCGAAGAGCTCCACAGGCTCTTCGCCAAGCATGTTCCGCGCCATGTCGAAATCGTGGATGGTCATCTCGCGAAAGACCCCGCCGCCTCCGGCCAGCGCTTCCTCGGTCTCCGGTTCGGGATCGCGGCTGGTGATGATGACCTGCTCGACGGCGCCGATCTCGCCGCCATCGAGGCGCTCCTTCAGCGCCCGGAAGCTCGGATCGAAGCGGCGGTTGAAGCCGATCTGGAACGGCACGCCGGCTTTCGCGACAGCGGCCAGGCATTCATCCGTGCGCTTGAGGTCGAGATCGATCGGCTTCTCGCAGAAGATCGCCTTGCCATGCGCGGCGGCCGCCATGGCAAGCTCCGCGTGCGTGCGCGTGGCCGAGGCGATGAACACCATTTTCACTGCCGGATCGTTCATAACGGTCTCGGTATCCACGATCTCGGCGCCGGTTACGGCGGCGACCTTCTCGGCCGCCTCGCGATTGGGATCGACGACGTAGCGCAGCCGCACCTTCGGGTGGCGCGCGAGATTGCTCGCATGCACGCGGCCGATCAGCCCCACCCCGAACAGACAAACATCCATCATGCGTTCGACTTTCTCATCAGGCCGCTCCAGCGCTGCCCGCCGGTTCGTGTATCCGAGCGGCAATCATTTCACCGCGCCCATGGTCAGCCCGCGTACCAGATGCCGCTGCACCAGGAGTGCGAAGAAGACGATCGGCAACGCGCCGATGACGCCGGCGGCCGCCATCGAGGCCCAGTCGGTATCGATGCGCCCGATGAGTGTGGCGGTGCCGCGCGGCATGGTCATCGCCCGCGGCGTCGCGGTCAGCGCCAGCGCGAAAAGGAATTCGTTGAAGGTGACCAGCACGGCGAAGATCGCGGTGGCCGCGAGCCCCGGTGCCGCCAATGGCAGCGTGATGCGGCGGAAGGCGCCGAAGCGTGAATCGCCGTCCACCATGGCCGCCTCCTCGAGGTCGACCGGGATCTCGCGGAAGAAGCTCTCCATCATCCAGACGCAGAAGGTGACGTTGAAGGCGGTGTAGGTGGCGATCAGTCCGAGCCAGCTGTCGAGCAGCCCGAGGCTCAGCATCAAGAGATAGACGGGTATCAGGATCACCACCGGCGGGATGATGCGCAGTGTCAGGAGGAAGAGCCCGATCTTGCGCTCCGCGGCGAATGGCAGGCGGAACCTAGCGATCGCGTAGGCGCCCATCGCGCCGAAGACCAGCGCTATCGCGACCGAGAAGAAGGTGACCACCACCGAGTTCGTCAGGTAGGAGCCGAACTGCTTTTCGGTGAACAGCCTGACGTAATTGTCGAGCGTCGGCACATGCGGATAGAGCGTGCCTTCCTGCGTGATCTCGCGGTTGGACTTGAGCGAGGTGGACACCAGCCAGTAGATCGGCAGCAGCACCACTGCCAGCACGAAAATGGTGGTGAGGATGCGCGCCAGGCGGGTGCTCATGACGCGTCGATCCTGCGCAGGAGCCTGATGGCGCTGAAGGCGAGCGCGAGCACGACGAGGCCGATCGTCACGAACAACGCCGCCGCGTATCCGGTCTGCTGGAATTTGAAAGCGGTGTCGTAGCCATAGATCGAGATCAGCCTCGTCGCTTCGCCCGGCCCGCCCCGGGTCAGCACGAAAACCTGGTCGAAGGTGCCGAAGGCATCGATGGTGCGGAGCACGATGGCGACCGCCAGCACCGGCCGCATCATCGGGAAGGTGAGATCGGCGAAGACGCGCCAGGACCCGGCGCCGTCGACGCGCGCCGCCTCGAACGGCTCGTGCGGCAGCGACTGCAGGCCGGCGAGCAGGATCAGGAACATCAGCGGCGTCCACTCCCAGACGTCGAGCACGACAAGGCCGATGAAGGCATTGAGCGGGTTTCCGAGGATCTGGACCCCGCCGCCGCCCATGGCCTCCGAGAGCGCCGTCAGCATGCCGGCATCGCTGGCGTAGATCAGCCTGAACAGGATGGCGACGACGACCGGCGTGATCACCATGGGAATGATCAGCACCGTCCTGAGCAGCCGAATGCCGCGGAATTCGTGCAGGCAGAACAAGGCAAGCGCGAAGCCCAGCACCGCCTCGATCGAAACCGACAGCGCCACGAACTTGACGGTGACCCACAGCGAATTCAGGAACTGTGCGTCGCTCCAAAGCTGCACATAGTTCCGGAAGCCGACATGGGCGACCGGCGAGCCGTAGCGGTAAGCCCTGGTGCTGGCGCGCAGCCCGTCCCAGAGCGGGTAGACGAGCACGCCGAGCACGATCGTCAGGCCCGGCGCCAGCATGAGATAGGGGAGGGCGAGGTCGAGCCCCGCCCCCTGCAGGCGATATTTGCGTGCCTGCATGCCGGTTTGCATCAGTAGTACCCGGCCGTGGTCAGATAGTCCTTGACCTGCTTGGCCGCCGTGTCCAGGGCCGCACCGCCGCCGGAGCCGGCCTGCAAAGCCTTGTTGAGCTCGATGCCGAGCAGTTCCTCGACCTTCGCCCAGTCGGGGGTGCGCGGCCGCGGCAGCGCGCCGGCGTCGAGCTGCTGCAGGGCGACCGGTATCAGTCGATTGCCGGGCTTGGCGATGCCGAAGGCGCTGCGCTTGACCGGGATCGAGCCCGCCTCCGAGAGCTTGGCCTGAGTTTCGGCGCTGACATACCACTTCAGGAACTCGATCGAATTCGCCTTGTTGGGCGCTGATTTCGGCACGCCGGCGATGAAGATGCCCATCTGGGCGATCGCCTTTTCCTGCTTGGGCACAACGCCGAAATCGAGCTTGCCGGCCACCTTGGTCTGGGCGGGGTCGTCCGCCTTCAATGCGTTGCCCGAATATTGGATGATCGCCCCTGCCTCCCCGCCGAGGATCGCCGCGCCCTCCTGGTCGGAGTCGAACTCGACCACGCCGCTCGGCGCGTTCTGCTTCATCGTGCCGACGAAGAAATCGGCCGAGGCCTTGCCTTCGGCCGAATTGAAGATCGGGTTCCACTTGTCGTCGAAGAACGAGCCGCCGAACGACAGGAAGACCGGATACCAGCTGGTGACGATCGGGTTGCCGGAAACGCCGCGGAAGACGACCGGGTACTTGATCTTGCCGGCCGCGACGCCTTCCTTGCCCTTGGCGATCACCTCGTCCCATGTCTTGGGCGCACCGCCGGTGAAGACGTCGTTGCGATAGGTCAGCGTCTGCAGGTCGCCGACGAAGGGCACGCAGATCAACGTCGGCTTGGCGTTCTCGAAGCCCTTGACGCGCGGCCCCTTCTGCGGCGGCCAATAGCCCATGTCGATCATCGCGCCGATCCAGTCCTTGTCCGACCCATCGATGCCTCCGGCGCCAAGATCCTCAAGCACGTTGGCGGCGCCGAACTGCGGCACCCATGGGTCGTCGAGCAGGTAAAGGTCATATTGGCCGGCGCCGCTTTGGGCGTCGGCGAACCACTTCTCGAGCGTCACACCGTATTCGTCCTCGAGGAACTGGATGTCGAAGCCCTGCTCCTTGGCCAGCGGGATGATCTTTTCCTTGAACGGCGTCAGGCCGCCATCGGCGAAGGCGCCGATGATCACCTTCTTTCCGGCGGCGCGGGCAGGCATCGGCAGGCCAAGCGTGGTGAGGGCGGTGGTCGCCAAAGCCAGGCCAAGCCCACCCTTGATGACGGAGCGGCGAGTAAGTCTGCTGGAATGCATCATGTCACTCTCCCATTGTTGTTGACCCTGTGGACGGCTGTCAGGCCGTCCGAATTGAAGAAACAGGCGTTCGCCGGGTCGAAGGCGACGCCGATGCTTTCACCCACCACGCCCCTGAAATCGCGGCCGGCCCGGACCGAGACGTTGCCGCCTTCGAGGCGGACATTGACCAGCGTCTCGTTGCCCATCGGTTCGACGACGTAGATTTCGCCGGGCAGGGCATCGGGCGTGCCGACGCCGGCAGCGCTGCAGTTCTCCGGCCGGAGGCCGATTTCGGCGACGGAGGCGGCGCGGCAGGCAGCAAGCCGCGCGGCGTCCAGTGGGACGACCTTGCCGGCCACGATGATGCCTTGCTCGCAAAGCGCTGCCGGCAGAATGTTCATCGGCGGGTTGCCGACGAAGGTGGCGACGAAGCGGTTTGCCGGGCGGTCGTATATCTCGATGGGCGGCGCCATCTGCTGCAGCTCGCCGCCATGCATGACGGCGACGAAGTCGGCCATCGTCAGGGCTTCGACCTGGTCGTGGGTGACATAGATGGTGGTGGCGCTGAGGCGCTGGCAGAGCCGCTTGATCTCGCCGCGCATGGTGAGCCGCAGTCTTGCGTCGAGATTGGACAGCGGCTCGTCCATCAGGAAGGCCGCCGGGTCGCGCACGATGGCGCGGGCCAGCGCGACGCGCTGGCGTTGTCCGCCCGAGAGCTGGCGCGGACGGCGGTCGAGCAGATGGCCGATCTCGAGCACGGCGGCGACCTCGCCGATCTTGGCCTTTCGCCCGGCTTCGGGCGTGCCGCGTATCCACAGCGGATAGCCGATATTTTCGGCGACCGTCATCTGCGGATAAAGCGCGTAGCTCTGGAAGACCATGGCGATGTCGCGGTCGCGCGGCTGCAGCCGGGTGACGTTGCGTTCGCCGATAAAGACCTTGCCGGCGGTCGGCATGTCGAGCCCAGCCAGGATGCGCAGCGCCGTCGTCTTGCCGCAGCCCGACGGGCCGAGCAGGGCGAGGAATTTGTGGTCCGGCACCGCGAGGTCGAGCGATCGCAGCACGTTGAGCGCGCCGAAGCTCTTGACCACCTTCTGGTACAGAACCGAGCTCATTTCCCTCCCCGGCGCCTCATGCTTTCTTCAGGCCTTGCGCTCGTGGACGTAGAAACCCGCGCCCTCGGCCAGCCTCTTCAGATTCCGATACCCCATCGTCGCGTAGGTCAAGGGATGCGCCTTGGCCGGGTCCTGCTCGGCCTCGACCACCAGCCAGCCGGAATAGCCGTGGTCGGCCAGGATCTTTAAGAGCGTCGGATAGTCGATCGCGCCGTCGCCCGGCACGGTGAAGATGCCTTCCATCACCGCGCCCATGAAGCTCATGTCGGCCTCACGCGCCTTCTTTAAGATGGCCGGCCGCACATCCTTGCAATGGACATGCACGACGCGCTCCACGTGCCGGCGCAGCAACTGCTCCGGGTCGCCGCCCGAAAAGGCGCAGTGCCCGGTATCGTAAAGCAGGCTGACCGCCTCGCCGGTGCTGTGCATCAGCCTGTCGATCTCCGCGTCGGTCTCGACGATCGTGCCCATGTGGTGATGGAAGGCCATGCCGACGCCGAAATCGGAAAACCGCTCGGCGAGCCGGGTGATCTTGGCGCCATAGGCCTTCCATTCCCCGTCCATCAGCTTCGGCCGCTGCGAGATCGGATCGTGGATCGCGCCATGCCGGCCGCGCGAGGTATCAGCATAGACGACGCGCCTGGCGCCGAGGTCGCGAAGCAGCGTCAGATGCGGCCGGATCGCCTCGAATTCCTCGTCCACCTCCTTCTCGCAGATGCGCCCGTCATACCAGCCGGAGACCAGCGCCAGCCCGTAATGGTCGAGGATGGGCCTCAGCGCACGGCTCTCGCGCGGGAACTTGCCGCCAAGCTCGGTGCCGGCATAGCCGGCTTCCGCTGTCTCGCTGAGGCAGGTCTCGAGCGGCGTGTCGCCACCCAGTTCCGGCACGTCGTCATTGGTCCAGGTGATCGGGTTGATGCCAAGTCGAACTGTCGTCATTGCTCGCTTTCCGCCCCGCAGCCATGATGGCTGCGGGGTGTCCTGTCTCGGGAGGAGATGGCTGCGGTTGCTGGCGGCGGGACGAGACCCTGCCGTTTCGTTCGGCAAGACGCCCTCCCAGCGCCGCGCCTCACATGTCCCCGTCTTACATGTCCTTGTCGACGTCTTGCCCCAACGTCATTGAGCGAAGTCTACGCCGCTCTGTCTCCATCGCGAGGGCCAGTTTTTTGGAAAATAAAGGAACCAGTTTGTGCGGAGAGGCGGGTGTGGCAGGATGGATAGATGGGCAACCTCGAAATCATTGATCGTCGGCGCAAGGCCCTCCTCTCTGGCCTGCCGGCCATCTCCCCCTCAAGGGAGGAGATCGGATGTCGCGCCGGCTTTCGCCAATCGCCGACGTCGCAAAGAAAAGCGAGACGCCTGAACTGCCAATCTCCCCCCTTGAGGGGGAGATGTCCGGCAGGACAGAGAGGGGGGCGAAGGAACTCGACCTTGCAGCACAAGCGTGTCGCGGCACGCCATTGCCATTGCATCCATGGGGGGGGATAAACGATGCGCTCCCACCCCAAGCCCCAGGTCTTCCCGCTCGACATGCTGGCCGTCAACCGCTCGAGCCCCGAGCATCTCTCTCGCCAGCTCTATCACGGCCTCGTCGCCATCATCCGCAGCCGCGCGCTCCCGCCCGGCTCGGAGCTGCCTTCCACCCGCGCCTTGGCCGCCGAGCTCGGCCTTGGCCGCAACACCATCGTCGCCGCCTACGACCAGCTCGTCACCGAAGGCTATCTCGCCAATCGCCAGGGCGCCCGCCCGGTCATCGTCGACCTGCCCGAAGGCCCGCGCGAGTCACCGGCCGAGGAGCCGCCCGTGCCGCTGCGCCAGCCCTCGCTGCGCGGCCAGCAGCTGCTCAGCCAGCCTTATCACCACGGCCGGCCGGGGCATGTCGCGTTCCACCCCGGCATGCCGGACGCGCAGAGCTTTCCCTTCGGCGTCTGGGGCCGCCTGGTTGCGCGCCGCGCCAGCCATGGCGGCGAGACGCTGTTCGGCACCTATGACGTCACCGGCCATCCAGCGCTCAAGGAAGCGATCGCCGGCTATCTCTATTCCGCGCGCGGCGTGCGCTGTCGTCCCGAGCAGATCGTCATCACCACCGGCGCGCAGGCCGCCTTCGATCTTTTGGCCCGCCTGCTGCTTGATCCCGGCGACACGGTGTGGATGGAGGAGCCAGGCTATTACGGCGCAAAGGCCGCGTTCACCGTGGCCGGCGCAAGGATCCTGCCCATCCCTGTCGACCAGGAGCGCGGCTGGCGTCTCGACGCTCCACACTTCTCGCCCCGCCTCATCTATGCGACGCCGGCCTGCCAGCATCCGCTCGGCATCACCATGCGCATGGAGGAGCGGCTGCGCCTGCTCGACATCGCCGAGACCGCCAATTCATGGGTGATCGAGGACGATTTCGACGGCGAATACCGCTTTCAGGGCCGCCCCGTGCCGGCGATCCAGAGCATGGACCGCTCCGGCCGCGTCATCTATGTCGGCACCTTCGCCAAGCTGCTGTTCCCGGCGCTGCGCCTCGGCTTCATGGTGCTTCCGCCGGAGCTTGCCGGCCGCATCGTCAACGCGCTCTCCACCACCGGCCAGTTCGCGCCGCTGCTGCTGCAGGCCGCCTTGGCCGACTTCATCACCGAAGGCCATATGAGCCGGCATCTGAAGCGCATGCGCCGCATCTACGCCCAGCGCCGCCAGCTTTTTCGCGATATCGTGACCGAGCGCCTGCGCGATGAGATCACACTCTCCCCCGCCGAAGCCGGCATCCAGGTGGTGGGCTATCTCAAGGATGGCATTGACGACATCAAGGTCAGCCAGGCCGCAGCAAAAAGGGCGATCAACGTCTCGCCGCTGTCGAAATATTTCCAGAACACGGCCCCGACGCAAGGCCTGGTGCTGGGCTATGCGGCGTGTGATGCCGCGCAGACGCGGGACGGGGTGGAGCGGCTGGCGCAGGCGATCCGCGAGACGCTGGGGTGAGGGTTTCGCGGCGCCGGTAAATGGCGCACCCGACGTCCTGCTTGGCTAGGTCGCACGAGGCGGCAAGCCTGCCGAGGAACAAATGGCCTCTTCGCGGCCGCTCAACCAAAAAGGTGCATGAGTGCCGCCGCCGCATTGATTGAATCAATTATCCCGATATACAAGCTGATTTCGGGTGCAAATCGCATAGGCTGGCAATCCATTGAGTCGCAATTTTCTGGTGATCGACCCTGAGGAGGGCATGGCCGTTCTTAAGGGCCTTGCCTCTTCGGCGCGCATTTCCATGCTGAGGCTGCTGCATGAGAAGGGCCCGATGAATGTCAACGAAATAGCCTCCGTGCTGTCGCTGCCGCAGTCGACGGTCTCGACCAATATCCAGGTGCTTGAGGATGCGGGCCTGATCCGCACCGAGAACCAGAAGGCGAAGAAAGGCAGCCAGAAGATCTGCTATCCGACCGCCGAGGAAGTGCTCGTGGTCTTCAAGAGCGAGTATCGTGCGGTCAAGAACGACGCGATCGAAGTATCGATGCCGATCGGGCTTTACACCGGCTTCGAGGTCACAGCGCCCTGCGGTCTCTGTTCGCCGGACGGGATCATCGGCCTGCTCGATGTGCCCAACACTTTCCTGGATCCGGACCGTATGAAGGCCGGTTTGTTGTGGTTCACGCGCGGCTTCGTCGAATATCAGTTCCCCAACAATGCCAAGCTCGCCAATACCGAGATTACCGAGCTCGAGCTGGTGGTGGAACTGTCCTCGGAAGTGCCGGGCACCAGCGCCGACTGGCCCTCCGACATCACGCTGACGATCAATGGCGTCGACGTCGGCACCTGGACGTCACCTGGCGATTTCGGCGACAAGCGCGGCGTTTTCACGCCCTCCTGGTGGAAGCTCAAGGGCTCGCAATATGGCAAGCTGAAGAACTGGCGGGTTTCCGCTGACGGCACCTATGTCGACGGCGTCAGGATTTCAGAGACCAGTCTCGCCGCCCTCGACCTGAAGGGTCATCATTCAATCCGGGTCCGTATCGGCGTCAAGGACGACGCCGAGCGTCCCGGCGGAATCAATATTTTCGGCAAGGGATTTGGAAATTACGATCAGGACATTCTGCTGAGGATCAAAACCGGTTGATATCGTCAAATCGGGTCTCAAAAATAGCGAAATAATTTCAAATATTTGGCTGCATTTGCGGCTGAGGCTGCCGGTCAATTGTCAGACTTTTGGCGGTTTTTCGCTTGACGAACGGATGCTGTTTCCCTTTGATATCTAATAAGGTGATTTAAATCACTATTTATGATACTCTCGGAGGTAATGCATGAAGGCGGCCGTTACGGCGCATCCGCGTTATATCGTCTCGAAGATCGATCCCAGGCTCTATGGATCCTTCATCGAGCATCTTGGGCGGGCGGTTTACACCGGTATCTATGAGCCCGGCCATGCGACGGCGGATGACAATGGCATGCGTCGCGACGTCATCGATCTCGTCAGGGAGCTCAGAGTTCCGATCGTCCGCTATCCTGGCGGCAATTTCGTATCCGCTTACAATTGGGAAGATGGCGTCGGCCCCAAGGAAGGGCGCCCTGTGCGCCTTGACCTTGCCTGGCACACTTCGGAAAGCAATGAAGTCGGCCTGCATGAATTTGCCGACTGGTGCGCCTCGGCGAACACCGAGATGATGCTTGCCGTCAATCTCGGCTCGCGTGGGCTCGATGAAGCCCGCAACCTTCTGGAATACGCCAATCATCCCGGCGGCAGCGAGTGGAGCGACAAGCGCATCGCCAACGGCCGCAAGGAGCCCTTTGACGTCAAGCTCTGGTGTCTTGGCAACGAGATGGACGGCCCCTGGCAGATCGGCCACAAGACCGCCGACGAGTATGGCCGCCTGGCCCACGAGACCGCCAAGGCGATGCGTGCCTTCTCCAAGTCGCTCGAGCTCGTGGTCTGCGGCTCGTCAAATGCCAAGATGCCGACATACCCGGAATGGGAAGCGACCGTTCTCGATCATACTTACAACGAGGTAGATTACATCTCGCTGCACATGTATTTCGACAATGAAGCCAATGACGCGCCGAACTATCTTGCCATGAGCGAGAAGCTCGACGCTTACATTGTCTCGGTCGCCGGCGTCATCGATTATATCAAGGCCAAGAAGCGCTCCAAGAAGCAGGTCTACATCTCGTTCGACGAATGGAACGTCTGGTACCATTCCAAGGAGCAGGACAAGAAGATCCTTGGCGGCAATGAGGGTTGGCCCTTCGCCCCGCCATTGCTCGAAGACATTTACAATTTCGAGGACGTGCTGCAGGTCGGCCTGATCCTCAACACCTTCATCCGTCGCTCCGACGTGGTCAAGATCGCGTGCTTGGCGCAACTGGTCAACGTCATCGCGCCGATCATGACCGTTCCCAACGGCCCGGCATGGCGTCAGACGATCTTCTATCCTTATCTCTATGCCTCGATCTACGGCCGCGGCAATGCGCTGGATCTCAAGGTGGAAAGCCCGGCCTACAGCTCCACCGTCGCCGGCGATGTTTCCTATGTCGACGTCGCCGGCGTGCATGACACGGAAACCGGACATGTCACCTTCTTTGCCATCAACCGCCATTCGAGCGAGGAAATCGAAACCGCGATCGACATAGCGGGCTTCGGCGCGGCTGAGATCGTCGACCATGAGCTGATGGCGCATGCTGATCTGAAAGCCGTCAATTCGGCGCAGAACCCAAGCAATGTCAGTCCCAGGAAGGGGACCGGCGCGTCGGTGGTGGGCGGCAAACTGAGCCTGCCGCTGCCGCCCTATTCCTACCAGATGGTGCGCCTGAAGCTCTGACTTCAGGCGCATCGTCGTGCATGGGCTGAGGAGGAGCCTCGACGTGACGGCCGATATCGAGATCAGGAATGTGAGCAAGCATTTCGGCGCCATGACGGTGCTGGATGATCTGTCTCTCTCCATCAAGGCACGCGAATTCATCGTGTTTCTCGGGCCCTCCGGCTGCGGGAAATCGACGCTTCTGCGCATGATCGCGGGCCTCGAGACTGTCGATACCGGCGAGATAGCCATCAACAACGAACGTATCGATCATCTGCCGCCGGGCAAGCGCGGCATTGCCATGGTGTTCCAGTCCTATGCGCTTTATCCGCATATGAGCGTGCGCGACAACATGGCGTTCGGGCTTGAGAATATCGGCATGCCGCGCGACGTCATCGACGCGCGCATAAAGGAGAGCGCCCGCATCCTCGAAATGGAGCACCTGCTCGAGCGCAAGCCGGGCCAGCTCTCCGGCGGCCAGCGGCAGCGCGTCGCCATCGGCCGTGCGATCGTCAAGGAGCCGAAGGCTTTCCTGTTCGACGAGCCGCTCTCCAATCTCGATGCGGCATTGCGGACCCGTACCCGCATCGAGCTTGCCCAACTGCACCAGCGCCTGCAATCGACGATGATCTTCGTCACCCACGACCAGGTTGAGGCGATGACGCTCGCCGACCGTATTGTCGTCATGAACAATCGCAAGATCGAGCAGATCGGCTCTCCCATGGAAATCTACGACCGCCCCGCGACCAAATTCGTCGCAGGCTTCGTCGGCGCGCCGGCGATGAATTTTGTCGAGGCGACGCTCGACAGATCGAGCCGGAACGCCACGGCCAGGTTTGCGGACGGCATATCGGTTCAGACCGAGATCGCCTCCGACCAGACGATCGATGGCAAATACACTTTCGGCATCCGTTCGGAAGACGTGCGCATCGTTTCCGCCGGGCAGGGCAATGCCGATGGCGTGGTCGATGTGCTTGAGCGGCTCGGCGAACGCACCTTGGTCTACGCCCGGCTTGGCGACGGCCAGCAGATCGTCGGCTCGGATGTCGGCAACAGCCGCGTCGCGGTCGGCGACAAGGTCGGGCTCGCCTTCGACGGGCGGAAATCGCATCTGTTCGGCGAGACCGGTCGCGCCTGGCACGCGGGGGAGGTCTGACATGGACGACCGACGGGCGACGCCGCGCACCGCGCTTCCGGCCGCCGGCGACAGAGCTGCAAGCATCGATATCTGCGCGCCGCAATGGCGAAACTTCATTTTCGTCGCGCCGTTCCTGTTCTTCTTCACGACGCTTCTGCTGGTCCCGCTGTTCTGGGGAATGTGGCTGAGCTTCCACAAGGCCGACACGTTCTCATCCGGAAACTTCGTCGGTTTCGGCAACTATATCAGGCTGTTTCACGACAAGGTGTTCCTGCAATCGGTCTGGAATACCTTCTACTTCGTGCTTCTGACGGTGCCGACCCTGGCACTGATCGGTCTTTTTCTCGCGCTTTGCCTCAACCGCCGCACGCGCACCGCCGCGGTGCTGCGGACCCTGTTCTTTTCTTCCTCCGTGCTGTCGGTCACGATCGTCACGCTGATCTGGCGCATCGTGTTCATTCCGAATGTCGGCCTTCTGTCGACGATCTACGGATGGTTCGGCGCAACCGCCCCGGCTTTCATTTCCGATCCCAGCCTGGCGATGATCGGCATCGCCATTGCTACCGTCTGGTGGTGCATCGGCCTGCCGATGATGCTCTTTCTCTCCGCCCTCCAGCAGATTCCGCAGGATATTTACGAAGCGGCAGCCCTGGACAATGCCAATCGCTGGCAGACGTTACGCTCGATTACGCTGCCGTCGATCAAACGCACCTTCGTCCTGGTGGTCATCGTCCAGATCGTGCTGCAGTTCCAGCTGTTCGGCCAGGCCTGGCTGATGACACGCGGCGGTCCGAACAACCTGACCAAGCCGATCGTGCTCTACATCTACGACACCGCGTTCCGTCGCTGGGATCTCGGCATGGGTGCCGCGGCTTCGGAGGTGCTGTTCATCCTGATCCTGATGGCGGCCATGGCCCAGTACCTGGTCACGCGCAACAAGGCGGGTCAGGCATGAGGGCTCCAGCCATCTCCATCAAGGGACGCGCATTCGGCGACCGCGTGTTGCTGGCTCTGGTCATCCTGCTTTCCCTGGTCATGGTCGCGCCGGTTCTGTGGGTTATCGGCCTGTCGCTAAAGGAAAATGCCGCGCTGATGGCAAATCCGAATTCGGTGTTTCAGTCGCCCTATACGCTCAAGAACTACATCAACACCATCGGCACCTCGTCGGTGTTCGTCTGGGTGCTCAACAGCATCATCGTCTCCGGAGGATTGACGCTCGGAACGCTGATCCTGTCATCGCTTGCCGGCTATGGCTTTGCACGGCTGAATTTCCCCGGCCGAAACATCCTGTTCGTGATCGTCCTCTTCGGCCTGGCGGTTCCGGAACAGGCCGTGCTTGTCGCCCGCCACCAGATCTTCAGCATGCTGAACTTCCACAACACCTATCACGGGCTCATTCTCCCGGGCCTGTCGGCTTCTTTCGGCGTCTTCCTGATGACGCAGTATTTCAAGGCCATCCCGAAGGAGCTGGACGAAGCCGCCATGCTGGACAATGCCAGCCGGTTCAGGACGTTCTGGAAGGTTCTTTTGCCGCTCACGGTGCCCGCCCAGGCAACCCTCGGCATCTTCACCTTCCTCGGCGCGTGGAACGATTACTTGTGGCCGCTGATCTCGGCAACCAAGAAGGATATGTACACGCTGACGGTCGGCATGGCCTCGACACAGACCAATTTCGCCCAGTCGGAAGGCATCGGCTTCTTGATGGCGCAGGCGGTGTTCGCCGGCGCGCCGATCCTGATCGTCTACCTGTTTTTCCAGAAATACATCGTCACGGCCGTCTCGGGCGCCGCGGTGCGATGACGAGATTGCCTGACGGAGTGCGTCGCAGCGATTGAAGCATGAAGCCAGTCCAGCGTGGAGTGGCGCAGACTCAGGAGGAGGAACTGATATGAAAATGAAGAAAGTCCTGTTTGCAGCGGTCTCGGCGGGCGTGCTGATGCTCGCAAGCCCGAGCCTTGCAGCGACGGAATTGACGGTGCAGCGGTTTTTCGGTGCCTGCGATGCCGATTTCGGCACCAACACCGATGTCGCCAAGGCAGTAGGCGAATGCGGCATCATCACCTCGCTGATCAACAAGTTCAATGCCGACAACCCCGATGTCCACGTCAGCGTCAGCACTGTGGAATGGCCGGGCTATGACCAGCTGACCGCACAGTTTGCTTCGGGCGAGGCTCCCGACATCGTCACGATTCATGAATCCGCGCTTTCGGATTACCAGTCCAAGGGGCTGTTGATGCCGCTTGACGATCTGTTGAAGTCCGTCGGCGTCACACCCGATTCCTTCACGGACGCGGCGCGCAACGGCGCCACCAAGGACGGCAAGATCTATGGCCTGCCGATCGACAGCTGGACGATGCTCTATCACATCAACATGGATCTCTTCAAACAGGCCGGCCTCGTCAAAACCGACGGCACGCCGATCCTTCCGACGTCGCCAGAGGAGCTGCTCGCCCAGGCCGAACAGTTCAAGCAGAAGACCGGCAAGCCCTACTTCGTTCAGAACCTGGCCAATGAGACCGCGCTCTACACGCGCAATCTCTACACCTATCTCTTCCAGCAGAATTCCGATTTCTTCGCCGATCCAAAGCATGTGAAGCTGAACACGCCGGAAGCCAAGAAGGTCGTCGAGATGTACAAGGCGATCTTCGACAAGGACTACACCACCAAGGACCTCGACTATGGCGGCGCGATCAACGCCTTCCTTGCCGGTGGAGGCGGCGTGCAGCTCAACGGCACGTGGGTCGTCGGCGACAACAACGCCCAGTCCGAAACCAAGGGCACGGCCCTCAACAAGGGCGGCTATGCAGTCTACCCGTATCCGCAGCTATTTGCCGGCGCCCATGCGCAATATGCCGATGGCCACACCTGGGCAGTCTCGCAGAAGGACCGCACACCCGAACAGACCGCGGCTATCGGCAAGTTCCTGAAGTTCTTCGCCGACCATGACTTCGATTGGTCGCGCACCGGCCACTTGCCGGCCTACAAAGCCATCATCGCCTCGGACGCCTTCAAGGCACTGCCGCATCGCAATACCATTGCCGCGGTCGCCGATCTCGGCAGGCCGCTGCCGTCCGCGGTACAGCGCCAGTTCGCAATCCAGGACATTGTGGGCGAAGAGATGAGCGCTGCAATCACCGGCCAGAAGGACGTCGATGCCGCACTTGCCGACATGGAAAGCCGCGTCAACGAATTGCTCGCCAACATTTGACCGCAGGTCTCTCGGAAACGCTCTCGATGCCCGCGGCTGAAGGCCGTCGCGGGCATTCTTGGTCAATGAAGCAGCACCGCATCTTCGGACCGTTCGCAAATTTCAGGCCACGTCCCGCCGAATTGGCTTGCGATCATCAGCCGCGAACACCGCGCTCGCCTCGCTGACGATCGAGACATGGTCCCTGGCGGCCTTGCCCGCAGCCACGCTGTCTCCGCGCATAATTGCGGTGACGATCAGGTCGTGTTCCTGCCAGGATTTGGCCAGCCGTCCGGGCAGCATGAACTGGGCGCGGCGGAAGGGTGCCAACCGGCTGCGGGTCATCACGGTGAGTTCGTGGATATGCGCATTGTGGGCGCCACGATAAAGCCGGCTATGGAACTCGGTGTTGAAATACTCATAGTCCTCCTCGGCGCCCAGCTGCACCATCCGCGCCGAAGCCTGGTGCTCGATCTCGAGCCCGCGACGCTCGCTGCTGGTCATGCGCTCGGCCGAGAAGCGCGCGCAGATCGCTTCCAGCTCGGCCATGCTCTCGAACATCGAGGCGAGATGCTCCTGCGTCACGACGGCGACGATAGCGCCCCTGTTTGGCCGCCTCTCGACCAGGCCCATGGCGCTGAGCTGGCCGAGCGCCTCCCTGACAGGGGTGCGTGATACGTCGAAGCGAGCGGCGAGCGAGGTCTCGTCCAGCTTTTCGCCGGGGCGCAGGTAGCCGGTGACGATCCGGTCGCCGATCGCCCGAACCATCTGATCCACGGTCGTGCCAGACCTGATCAAGCTGCGCTTCCCAGACAATTTTCCTCCGTCGCGTCTTCTCGTGGAGTCGGCCGACTCGTTGGCCTTTCGACTCAGGCATGCCCTCTATGCCTCTATTTTAATCTGTCTGTCAAATTGGCTACTTTCAAGGCAAAAAGTGCATGCAATTGCCTCCGGCATAGGCACAAGCCTCCGATCTGATAACTGATTTTATTGGATAAATTCCAGGACATAAACTGGCACGGCGGTTGCATGCACTTTCTTGGACGGCATGTTAACCGACCCGGAAAAGGGTCCCAAAGGGGAGCATTCACTATGACCGACAGATTCATGCTTAACCGCCGCCAACTGCTCAAGACCTCAGCCGCGGGAGCCGCGCTCGGCCTCGCCTCGGCATCCTTTCCGATCAGCCGTGCCTTCGCCGCCGCCGCCACTGTCGGCTTCATCTATGTCGGCCCGAAGGACGACTATGGCTACAACCAGGCGCATGCCGAGGGGGCGGCCGCGCTGAAGGGCATCGAAGGCATCTCCGTCGTCGAGGAGGAAAACGTTCCCGAGACGGTCGACGTCCAGAAGACGATGGAATCGATGATCAACCTCGACGGCGCTTCGCTGATCTTCCCGACCTCCTTCGGCTATTTCGATCCGCACATGCTGGCCATGTGCGCGAAATTCCCCGACGTGCAGTTTCGCCATTGCGGCGGCATGTGGGACAAGGCCAAGCACCCGATGAATGCCGGCTCCTATTTCGGCTATATCGGCATGGGCCAGTACCTGAACGGCGTCGTCGCCGGCCACACATCGAAGTCGAAGAAGCTCGGTTTCGTCGCCGCCAAGCCCATTCCGCAGGTGCTGCTCAACATCAACTCCTTCCTGCTCGGCGCGCGCTCGGTCGATCCGGCGATCACCTGCCAGGTCATCTTCACCGGCGAATGGTCGCTGGCGGTGAAGGAAGCGGAAGCCACCAACGCGCTGGTCGACCAGGGCGCCGACGTCATCACCTGCCATGTCGACAGCCCGAAAGTGGTGGTCGAGACGGCCGCGGGCCGCGGCGCCTTCGTCTGTGGCTACCACGCCAACCAGAGCCCGCTGGCGCCGGAAAAATACCTCACCGGCGCCGAGTGGAACTGGGCCAAGGTCTACAAGATGTTCGTCGACGATCTCATCGCCGGCACGCCGCTACCCAATTTCACCCGCGGTGGACTGGCCGACGGCTTCGTCAAGATGAGCCCGCTCGGTCCCGCCGTCGGCGAGCCGGCCCGCAAGCAATTCGACGCCACTTTGGCCGAAATGATGAAGGGCGGCTTCTCCGTCATCAAGGGCCCGCTGAAGAGCAACAAGGGCGCCGTCGTGGCGACGGAAGGCCAAGCCTTCGTCGAGACCGCCATCGAGCTCGAAAGCATGGACTATCTCGTCGAGGGTGTCGTCGGCTCGACCGCCTGAAGCCGAGCGGAGACGGGGACCATGACCAATACGGTCAGCAGTGCGGAGGCGCCGGCCCTGCTCGGCGCCAAGGGATATCCGGCGGCGCTGGCATGGATCGCGCGGCGGGCGGAAGCTTTCGTCATTCCGCTCGCGGCTCTTGTCGTCGGCATGGCGCTGTTCAGCCTGTTCATCGCCCTGGTCGGCAAGTCCCCGGTCCTGCTTTACGAGACCATGTGGCGGGGCGGCTTCGGCTCGTGGTTCTCCATCCAGAATTCGCTGTCGCGGGCCGCGCCGCTGCTGCTGGCGGCGCTGTGCGTGGCACTGCCGGCGCGGCTCGGCCTCGTCGTCATCGGCGGCGAGGGCGCCATCGTGCTCGGTGGCGTCAGCGCCGCTGCCATAGGCGTGATGCTGAGCGGCGCGCCTTCCTTCATCGTCATTCTTGCCATGGGCGTGGCGGGCCTGGCCGCCGGCGGCATCTGGATCGGTGCCGTCGGCGCGCTCCGCCAC
This sequence comes from Mesorhizobium sp. CA15, assembly GCF_020165215.1. NCBI lineage: Bacteria > Pseudomonadati > Pseudomonadota > Alphaproteobacteria > Hyphomicrobiales > Phyllobacteriaceae > Mesorhizobium > Mesorhizobium sp. CA15. Next base: position 46,720 of record NZ_JAIUHQ010000012.1, on the reverse strand, counting down.
TACCGGGCCGTCAACGAGACCATTTCCAGCCTGCTGATGGCCTACATCGCCATCGCCTTGATGAACCAGCTGGTGGAAGGGCCGCTGCGCGACCCGGCCTCGCTCAACAAGCCCTCGACCCAGCCGCTCGCCGACATCTACCGCATCGGCAACATTCCGGGCATGGAGGTGCATTGGGGGCTTGCCGTCGGCGTCGTCGCCTGCGTGCTCTCCTGGGTGCTGATCGAAAAGACCCGCTGGGGCTTTGCCGCTCGCATCGCCGGCGGCAATGTCAGGGCAGCGCAGGTGCAGGGGCTGGCCGTCGGACCGCTCATCGTCGGCTTTACCGCGCTTGCGGGCGGCTTTGCCGGTCTTGCCGGCATGCTGGAAGTCGCAGCCGTGCAAGGCAGCGCCAACGGCTCGCTCGCCGCCGGCTATGGCTACACCGGCATCCTCGTCGCCTTCCTCGCCCGCCACAACCCACTGGCCATCATCCCGGTTGCCATCCTGCTCGGCGGCATCGACGCGTCCGGCGGGCTGATCCAGCGCCGCATGGACCTGCCCGACGCCACTGTCCTGGTGCTGCAAGGCATGCTGTTCATCGTCATCCTGCTCAGCGAAACCTTGTACGGCCGTTTCAAGGCCTTCAACCCCGATTTGTGGCAGAGGGCCTCGTGATGGATGCGGCCGGGATCGGCCTCTGGGGCGTGCCGCTCGCCATCCTCGGCGGCGCGATCCGCGTGTCGACGCCCTTCATCTTCGTTTCGCTGGGCGAAGCCATCACCGAGCGCTCCGGCCGCATCAATCTGGGGCTGGAAGGCACGCTCGTCTTCGGCGCCATGACCGCATATGCGGTCGCGGTCATGACCAGCTCGCCATGGCTCGGCCTGCTGGCCGCCGCGGCCGCCGGCCTTTGCTTCGGCCTGTTCCATGGCTGGATCTGCAAATTCCCGAAAGTCAACGACATCGCCATCGGCATCGCGCTGATGCTGTTCGGCTCGGGGCTCGCCTTCTTCTTCGGCAAGCCGTTCATCAAGCCGAAAGCGCCCAATCTTCCGGCCATTCCCTTCGGCGCCTGGTCCGACATTCCGCAGGTGCAGGCGGCACTCGACGTTAACGTCCTGTTCCTGATCGGTGCGGTGCTTTCGCTGGTCCTGTGGTGGGCCTTCCGCAACACCCGCGCCGGCCTCATCGTGCGCGTCGTCGGCGACAGTTCCGACGCCGCGCGCGCCATGGGCCTCAACCCGAACACAGTGCGCCTCATCGCCACCGGCGTCGGCGGCGCGCTGGCCGGCATCGGCGGCGCCTATCTGTCGCTCTACTATCCCGGCAGCTGGACCGAGCGCATCTCGTCCGGTCAGGGGCTGATGGCGGTGGCGCTGGTCATCTTCGCGCGCTGGAATCCGCTCGGCTGCTTTGCCGCCGCGCTTCTGTTCGGCGGCGCTGGAGCGCTCGGACCGGCGCTGCAGTCGGTCGGCGTCACGCAAGGCTACTATTTGTTCTACGCCGCCCCCTACATCCTCACCCTCATCATCATGATCGCCACCTCGTCGCCGACACGCTCGCTAGCGGGCGCGCCGGGCGAATTGTCGATCACCAGATAGCTGGAGTTTTTGCCATGAACGCCAGAGCCGAAATCACCCAGCGTTATATCGACGCCGACCCGTATCCGTGGCCCTACAATGGCGAGCTTCGCCCCGACAACACGGCGTTGATCGTCATCGACATGCAGACCGATTTCTGCGGGCCGGGCGGCTATGTCGACCATATGGGATACGACCTGTCGCTGGTGCGCGCACCGATCGAGCCGATCAAGTCGGTGCTGTCGGCCATGCGCGCGAAAGGCTACACCATCATCCACACCCGCGAGGGCCACCGCCCCGACCTCGCCGACCTGCCCGCCAACAAGCGTTGGCGCTCGCGCCGCATCAACGCCGGCATCGGCGATCCCGGCCCCTGCGGGCGCATCCTGGTGCGCGGCGAGCCGGGCTGGGACATAATCCCCGACCTCTACCCGGCCGAGGGCGAGCCGATCATCGACAAGCCCGGCAAGGGCTCCTTCTGCGCCACCGACCTGGAGCTGATCCTCAACCAGCGCGGCATCGAAAACATCGTGCTCACAGGCATCACCACCGATGTCTGCGTGCACACCACCATGCGCGAGGCCAACGACCGCGGCTTCGAATGCGTGATGCTGGAGGACTGCTGCGGCGCGACCGACTACGGCAATCATCTTGCCGCGATCAAGATGATCAAGATGCAGGGCGGCGTCTTCGGCGCGGTGTCGAGCTCGGCGCCCTTCGTCGCCCAGCTGCCGTAAGGAGGCCAGGATGAGCGCGATCACCGGCAACAAGGCCGTCGGCGTCGAGACCATCGGCATGACGATGCGTTTCGGCGCCTTCACGGCGTTGGGCGACGTCTCGATCAAGGTGCCGGCCGGATCGTTCCACGCGCTGCTTGGCGAAAACGGCGCCGGCAAGTCGACGCTGGTCAAATGCATGATGGGTTTCTATCACCCGACCGCCGGCGACATCCTCGTCGACGGCCGCGAGGTGGCGATCGCCAGCCCCAGGGACGCCTCGGCGCTCGGCCTCGGCATGGTCTACCAGCATTTCACGCTTGTCCCCTCGCTCACCGGCGCCGAGAATCTGGTCATTTCGCGTGAGAAGGTTCCCGGCGTGATCGACTGGCGCAAGGAGCGCGGCGAGCTTGCAATGTTCATGGATCGAATGCCGTTCAAGCTGCCGCTCGACGTCAAGGTGGCCGAGCTCGCTGCCGGCGAGAAGCAGAAGCTGGAGATCATCAAGCAGCTTTATCTCGGCCGCTCCTTCCTGGTGCTGGACGAGCCGACCTCCGTGCTTACCCCCGGCGAGGCGCAGGAAGTGCTTGGACTGGTGCGCGCCATGACCAGGGCCGGCAACCTGACGGTGCTGATGATCTCGCACAAATTCCATGAGGTGACGGCATTCGCCGACGATGTCAGCGTGCTGCGCAAGGGCAGGCTGACCGGCACTGGCCGCGTCGTCGACCTCGACCGCAAAGCCATGGCGGCGATGATGATCGGCGACCAGCCGATCGCGGTCCTCGACAGCCGCGCCGAGCCCAGGCCGGACGCCGAGATCGTCCTCAAGGTCAAGGCGCTGAAGGCGCCGGACCGCACCGGGTTGAAGTCGATCCGGATCGAGGATCTCGGCGTGCGTGCCGGCGAGATTGTCGGCATCGCCGGCATTTCCGGCAACGGCCAGAAGGAATTGCTCGAAGTGCTGGCCGGGCAGCGCCCCCGCGATGCCGGCGAGGTCATGGTGCGCGGCGCCGCCTATGCGGCAACGCGGGCCGAGGCGCGCGCTCTCAATGTGCGGCTCATTCCCGAGGAGCCGCTGAAGAATGCCTGCGCGCCGAAAATGACGGTGGCCGAAAACATTTCTTTCCGCACCTTCGATATCGACGCCAACGGCAAACCGGTGAGCTGGATTAGTGCCGGCGCCATCAGGGCATTCAGCGCCAGGCTGGTCGAGCAGTTCAAGGTCAAGACCGCATCCCTTGCCTCGCCGATCGCCTCGCTGTCGGGCGGCAATGTGCAGCGCGCCGTGCTTGCCCGCGAGCTCACCGGCAAGGTCGACCTTCTGATCGTCTCCAACCCGTGCTTCGGCCTCGACTTCTCGGCCGTGGCCGAAATCCGCGCCCGCATCATGCAGGCGCGCAATGCCGGTGCCGCCGTGCTTCTGATGTCGGAGGATCTCGACGAACTGGTCGAGCTCTCGGACCGCATCTTCGTCATGTCGGACGGCGCGCTGGTCTACGAGACGCCGATCGCGCAGGCTAGCGTGCAGACCATCGGCGAGCACATGGCGGGACATCACTAATGGCGGAAATCGCAGCGCAGCCATTTCCGTTCGCCTTCAAGCCGCGGACCATGGCGCTGGTCGTCATCGACATGCAACGCGACTTCGCCGAGCCCGGCGGCTTCGGCGCCAGCCTCGGCAACGACGTCAGCCGGGTGACCGCGATCGTGCCGACGGTGAAGCGGTTGATCGACGGCTTTCGCGCCGCCGGCCTTCCGGTGATCCACACGATGGAGTGCCACCGGCCCGACCTTTCCGACCTGCCGCCGGCCAAGCGCAACCGCGGCAATCCGTCGGTTCGTATCGGCGATGCCGGGCCGATGGGCCGCGTGCTGATCGCCGGCGAGCCGGGCACCGCGATCCTCGACGAGCTTGCGCCGCTGCCCGGCGAGATCGTCATCGAGAAGCCAGGCAAGGGCGCCTTCTATGCGACCTCCTTCGGCGATGACCTGAAAAGGCTCGGCGCCGAGCAGCTCGTCTTTGCCGGCGTCACCACCGAAGTCTGCGTGCAGACGACGATGCGCGAGGCCAACGATCGCGGCTATGAGTGCCTGCTCGCCGAGGACGCCACGGAAAGTTATTTTCCCGAGTTCAAGGCGGCGGCGATCGCCATGATCAGGGCGCAGGGCGCCATCGTCGGCTGGACGGCGACGACCGACCAGGTGCTCGAGGGAATTGCCAATGCCTAATCTTGCCTTTGCCGGCCTGCTCGACGGCGGCTGGCGCGATCTGGCGTTCGAGCCTTTCCGAGACGGCATCGGCGTGCATTGGCTGCTGAAGGGTGGGCCGGTCGAGCCGTCGGTCGCGATCCTGAAATACCGGCCGGGCGCCAGCGTGCCGCGCCATCGCCATGTCGGGCTGGAGACCATCGTCGTGCTGGAAGGCACCCAGAGCGACGAGAACGGCGACTATCCTGCCGGCAGCGTGATCCTCAATCCGGTCGGAACCGAGCATTCGGTGTGGACGAAGGACGGCTGTGTCGTGCTGATCCAATGGGACCTGCCGGTGATCATTCTGGGGGAGACGAAATGAGTGATGTCCACTTCGACATAGCGAGCCTGCGCGCCGCCTATCGTGGAGGTGTCGGCGTTGGCGATGTGATCGCGGCGATTTATGCCCGCATCGAGGCTGCCGACGATCCGGGCATCTTCATCCATCTCGCCGCCAGGGCGGATCTGCTTGCCGCGGCCGAAGCGCTCGGCCCGTTCGACCCGGTGGCAAAACCGCTGTGGGGCATTCCCTTCGCCGTCAAGGACAACATCGACGTCGCCGGCATGCCGACGACGGCGGCCTGCGCGCAATACACCTACTGGCCCGACAAGGACGCCACCGTGGTGGCGCGGCTCAAGGCCGCCGGCGCGCTGGTCGTGGGTAAGACCAATCTCGACCAGTTCGCCACCGGCCTCGTTGGTGTGCGCACGCCTTGGCCGATCCCGCGCAACGCCATCGACGCGGAGCTGGTGCCGGGCGGCTCCTCCTCGGGCTCGGCGGTGGCGACGGCGCGCGGCATCGTCTCCTTCGCGCTTGGCACCGACACCGCCGGCTCCGGCCGCATCCCGGCCGGCCTCAACAACATCGTCGGGCTGAAGCCGACCGTCGGCGCGTTGTCGACGGGCGGCGTCGTTCCGGCCTGCCGCACGCTCGACTGCGTGTCGGTGTTCGCGCTGACCGTCGACGACGCCTATGAAGTGTTCTGCGTCGCGGCAGCGCGCGATGCGGCCGATCCCTATTCGCGCGACATCGCCGTCCGGCCGCTCGCCGCTCGCCCGCCTGTGCCGAGCGTCGGCATCCCGGCAAGAGCCGACTGGAAATTCTTCGGCGATGCGGCCATGCAGGCCGGCTTCGAGGCCTCCCTCGCCATGCTGTCGCGGCTCGGCTGCCGGCTGGTCGAAATCCCGTTCGGCGATTTCTACGCCACCGCCAACCTTCTCTATGAGGGTGCCTGGGTGGCCGAACGCTATGCTGCGATCCGCGATTTCATGGAAGCCAACGAAGCCGCCATGCATCCGGTGACGAGCAAGATCATCGGCGGCGCCAGGAAGCTGTCGGCGGCGGACGCTTTCCGCGGCCTTTATGCCTTGCAGGCCTACCGGGCCAAGCTCGCCCCGCTCATCGCCTCGGTCGACCTGTTCTGCGTGCCGACCGCGCCGACGCACTACACCACCGCCGCCGTGCTCGCCGATCCGGTCGAGACCAACAGCCGGCTCGGCACCTACACCAATTTTGTCAACCTGCTCGACATGTGCGGCATCGCCGTGCCGACCGGCACGCGCGACGACGGCCTGCCGATGAGCGTGACACTGCTTGCGGCCGCCGGACTGGACGGCCTTGTGGCGTCCATCGCGCGCGATCTCCATGCCGCGAGCGGTCTCACCCTCGGCGCGACCGGCTGGCGCCAGCCGAGCGTGCAGCCTGTCGGCGCGTCGGCCGAAGACGGCACGATCGAATTGGTGGTGGTCGGCGCTCACCTCTCGGGAATGCCGCTCAATGGCCAGCTCAAGCAGGCCGGTGCCCGGTTCTGCCGGGCGACGAGGACGGCTTCTTCATACAAGCTTTACCAGCTCGCCGGCCAGGACACGCCCAAGCCCGGACTGGTCCGTGTGGAGAGCGGCGGCACTGCGATCGAGGTGGAGGTCTGGCGGCTGCCTGCCGAGGCCTTCGGCCACTTCGTGGCCGCCATCCCGCCGCCGCTGGGCATTGGCAACATAGAGCTTGACGACGGCAGCAGCGCCAAAGGCTTCCTGGTGGAATCCGTGGGCTTGCTGGGCGCTTCCGACATCTCGTCATTCGGCGGCTGGCGCCGCTTTCTGTCTGATCGCGTTCCCGTTTGAATGTGTCCTCAACGGACTCCGCGAACTGCTTTGCATGGAATCAGTGCCGGGCACGTCCTTCGAACGATGACGAAGAGGGTGCCGCTCAACGATTGCTATTATGCGCTGCTGCCGACAGTCCCGAACCTGACGCGTGCTGATGCCAGACGTCGAGCACCGCGGCAACGATTGCTTCGGGCGCGTCTTCCTGGACGAGGTGCTTGGCGTTGGCGATAACCGTGAATGACGCGTTTGGAATACGCCTCGCGAGTTCCTCCCCATCCTTCAGCGGGATGAACTCGTCTTCAGCGCCCCACAGGATCGTCACTGGGCAGCGAATCTCGCCATAGCGCCATTCGACCTCTTCGCTGTATTTGTCGTCCATTTGAGCGATCTGGCGCCAGAACGCCTTCTGCCCCTCTTCCTCAAGCCAGGGATCGAGATAGAGCCGCATCTCCTCCTCAGCCAAAGTGCGCTTGACCGCCGCGCTGATATACGCGCGCAGCATGGCCTCATGGACATAGGCGGGCAGTCTCGCGAACACCTCTCCATGCGCTTTCGCCGCTTGCACCAGCGCTGAACCCTGCGGGCTGATCGCGACCGGGTCGATCAATATGAGGCTGCGGTAGTCGACACCGTCAAGCAAATGCGCACGCAGCGCCACCGAGCCACCGAAGTCATGCGCCACGATATCGGGCTGCTCGGCACCCCAATGGTTTACGAGTGCCGCGAACAGGCTGTTCTGAGTGCCGTGCAGGACGTCGCCCTCGGGCTTGGTCGAGCGTCCATAGCCGAGCATGTCGTAGTAGAAGACCCGTCGATGCCGCACGAGCCATGGCACGATCCGCCGCCATTCGAGCGAAGAGAATGGCGAGCCATGCATGACGACCGCGGGCGGCCCTTCGCCAATGACGCCCCAGGCGATCTCATCACCGTTGAAGTCGAACCGCTCGGGCAACTGCCAATCCATGGCTTTTCTCCTGATCAGATTTCCACTGGGATCGAAATCACTCGTGCTAGCCAGGTAGAATCCGGATTACGGCCGTGAACAACGAATGCACGCAGCGCATTCCCCAGCCCGTGCTCGACTGGCACCTTAAGACAGCATCTGCAGACATCCGGCGGCCATGCATGGGAAATGACCGATGCCATTCACGGGCCGGTGCAAATGATCCCGGGACCGGTGATCCAAGCCCCGACTGTCAGAACCTCGACGCCGATCTGTCCGAAATCAGATGGCGCAAGAACCATTGAGCCGCGAGATCCGCGACTTCGTCCAAGGTGCCGGGAGGCAGCGCCAATACGATGACGTCGTCGCGCCCGGCAAAGCGAACGAGTTCCCCGGCCAGTCGCCGTCCGGCCTCGCGGCGATCTGTAAAGATGGCAGCCATGACCTTCGATCCCCGTGCATCTGTTTTCCCGGTGCATATCCTTTCAGCCTGCGGCCACTCTCGTGAGATGACCGCGGCACCGGTATCATTTTGGAACTCGCTCGCTGTCTCGACGTTCCAGGAATAGTTTCGATCGCGAGGGAGGCGCGTTGGCGCGCGGATCGAGCAGACCGCGATCCGTGCTCCGGGCGCTTGGCGATCTCCGATGCGCAGCAGGAGGCGGTTTGGCGCCTCAGCAATCAGAGAGAGGAACATCCCATGCAAGTTCAGGAGATCATGTGCCGTCGGACCGAACTGGTCGGCCCGAACACGACGATCAGGGATGCCGCCAGGAAAATGCGGGCCGACAATCTCGGCGCCCTTCCGGTCGGCGAGAATGACAGGTTGGTCGGCATGGTGACAGACCGCGACATTGTGATGCGCGGCGTCGCCGAGGAGCGCTCAGCCGGCAACACGACCGTTCGCGAGGTCATGTCTGAGCATGTCCATTGGTGCTTCGATGACGTCGATATCACCGATGCGGCGAAGATCATGGCAAAGCATCAGGTGCGTCGTCTTCCGGTGATCAACCGTGACAAGCGTCTCGTCGGCGTCATTGCTCTGGCTGACCTCGGGCGGACCGATGAGGAAGCCGCCAAGATCGCCCTCGAAGGCATTTCCGAGGCGACGGACGATCCCCGGCGTTAGAGCAATTCCAGGAAAAGTGCGTAGCGGTTTTCGCTCCGGAATTGCTTAAAACCAAAACTTGGAGCGGTTTGGGGATTCCGTGAAACGCTGAACCGCTCTAAACGCTCGCCTGAGCGGTTGCTGGCATGCGTTCTCCTCCGTCGGGGCTGAACGTCCCCTGCTCAGGCAGCCTTCAGTTGGCCACTATCGCGCTTTGACGTCTATGCGGCGTGTCTTGTCCTTGCAGCGGGGTTCTTCGGAAGCTCGACAGCCGACAGGAATGCGCATCGGGACATGCCATCGCGGAACAACGGCCCAGCACGCCTGTTTGGTCAATCCACCTAGTCGGATTTGAACGGAAGGAGATTTCGATGAACGCCACCGGACTCGACGTATTCGACAAGACACTGCAGACCACAAACATCTGGCTCGACGAGATCATGGACGAGATTGGACCGGATCGGCAGGTCGCCTGGCACGTTCTCGGAGCGGTGCTGCACGCCCTGCGCGACCGTATACAGCCGGATCTTGCAGCCCACCTCGGCTCGCAATTGCCGATTCTGGTTCGTGGCGCCTTCTATGACCGATATCAGCCCTCCAAAGCTCCCGAGAAGGTGCGGTCGCTCGACGAGTTTCTAGCCAAGATCAAGGCGGAGCTAGAGCTCATCCGCCCGCTCGATTCCGAGGATGCATTCAGGGCCGTGTCCAAGGTGCTTGCCCATCATGTCGAAGAAGGACAGATGCACAAGGTCTGGGACTCCCTGCCAGGAGAGATCAGACGGGTCGCCGAAGCTCAGCAAGCGGCGTGAACGGCGCCGGCGCGGGTTTCTCGGTCGCAATCTCCTGGGGAAATAGCAATGCCACTCACCCTTATCAGCCCGGCGTTCCCGGCAGGCGGAAAAATTCCCGAAAAGTACGCGCGCGACGGCCAGAACGTCTCGCCGCCGCTGAAGTGGTCCGGTGTTCCTGACGGTACCAAGAGCCTTGTTCTAGTCGTGCAGGATCCCGATGCGCCAAGCGGGACGTTCGGGCACTGGGCGGTCTTCAATATACCGCCGGATGCCGGCGGACTTGCCGAAGCCGAAGATGGCAAGCCCGGTCCGTCGGCACTCAGGCAAGGCACCAACGATTTCGGCAATGCCAATTACGATGGACCGCAGCCGCCTGCGGGGCATGGCGTCCACCATTACCACTTTCGGCTGGCCGCGCTCGATGTACCGAGCCTCGGCGTACCGGGACAGGCGGGCGTGCATCAAATCTGGAAGCAAGCCCAGAAACACGCATTGCAGGAGACGGAGTTGGTCGGAACCTACGAACGGCCAGCATGAGGCCGGCGGCATTGGTCGCCGCCTTCACAACTGCCGCTTTCACAATGCAATCTGGGCAAGCGGTTTTCGGGCGGGGCCGTGGATGACCGAGCCGTCGGCGGCAAAGATCGAGCCGTGGCAGGGACAATCCCAGGTGCGGTCGGCATTGTTCCAGGATACGGTGCAGCCTTTGTGGGTGCAGGTCGCCGAAACCGCCCGGAGTGCTCCTTCGGTGTCTCTCCACGCCGCAATCTTTTCGTCTCCCCTGACGATCACGCCACCCATGCCAGGCGCGATATCGTGCGTGCTCGAGACGATCGATTGACTGCGGCCATTCTTGTGGAAGTCCTCGGGAGAGGGCCGCGCCGGATCGTAGAGTTTTTGCCATCGGCTTGGGCGGCCGCAGATCAGGTCGGCGATCATCGTGCCCGCAACCGTTCCGTTGGTGATGCCCCAGGCGTTGAAACCCGTGGCAATGTGGAAGCCGGCCGCCTTGGTGGGATCGGGTTCGCCGGCGTATGGGATCCTGTCGGCCGTGTCATAGTCCTCATTGCACCAGCGCCACGCAACGTCACCGACGGGAAGGTTCTTTCTCGCCCATTTTTCCAGTTCGATGAACCGCCGCGCCACGTCGCCATCCCAGCCAGTGTTGAATTTGGGGCCGAGCGCGACCAGCAGTGGACCTTCGGCATCACGGCCCGTGCGAATGGAATGCGTCGGATCGTCGATGCCGATAAACATGCCGTCGACAGGGCGGGGATCATCGATCCGAAAGGCCATGGCGGTGTGGCAGCGCGGTTGCGTCCGGTTCGCCATGCCGACGGGACTCTTCACCGTCATGTTGGTGGCCACGATGACGTCCCCGGCATCAACGGCGCCGCCATCGGTGACGACGCGCCAGCGGCTTGCCTCGTCGATCGAGGTGGCGCGGCTGTTTTCGAAGATACGACCACCATGGGCTGTCACCGCTGCCGCCAAGCCAATCAGATACATCGTTGGATTGAACTGCGCCTGGTCGGGAAACCGTAATGCTGCGGTCGTTTCGAAAGGCAGCGGCGCGCGATCGAGGAGATCGGCCTCCAGTCCGACCTGGCGCGCGGCCTCCGCCTCGGCCACGACCTCCGCGCGCCGGCTTTCACTGCACGTGTAGGTATAGGCGTCCTTGCTCTCGAGATCGCAGGCGATGGCGTGGTTGTTGACCCAATCGCGGATTTGTTGCGCGCCAGCGGAATTCGCGTCGGCGTAATCCTGGGCCAACTCCAGGCCGACAGTGTCGATGAGATGACGATAGATCAGCGCATGCTGCGTGGTGATCTTGGCCGTCGAGCGGCCGGTGACCTGGCCGCCTGTACGCAGGCCTTCGAGGACGACCACCGATCGGCCCGCCTCGCAAAGGCGAAGCGCCGTCGTCAGGCCGACAATTCCAGCCCCCACGACAACGGCGTCCGCACGGAGCGAACCTTCGAGCCGGGGAAAGTCGGTGGCGGTGGCTGCCGCAACCCAACAGCTTCCCGGCTGTCCTAAGAGAATGGCCATTTCAACCGCGTCCCTCGCGTCTCGATGCGCTTCCATCGACAACCGGGCCGGCGGAGGAACGTTCCCGGGGTTCGTCGCTTTCAATCGATCCCTCGCCACCCCTGGCTAGAAAAGCACCGGGAAGGTGCGAGGTGCAGGCCATCACCCAAGTGATCGCCTCGCGGTCGTATTCGTCGCCCGAGCGCCAGTCCTCGAAGAAGGCGTTCAGCCTGTCGATACGCCCCGGCCAGATACCGGCGGCCTGCAGGCCGAGTGAAACACCGTAATTGGTGAAGGCGAACTTGGTATCGCCCAGCCATGGGGCGCGGCTGAAATAGCCGGGCGGGTCGACCCACATCGTTTCCAGGGTTCGCAGCGAACGCCTCGTCTGCGCCTCTGCCCACGGCTCATCGGGAAAGAAATGGGCGAGCCACAGCATCATGCCCAGGCCGAGGTCCTGCTCGATGTCGAGGGTGCGCCAATCCCGCTCCATCAGGTCGCGCATTTGCGCGATCTCGACCGCCAGCGCGTCCTCACCGAGCATCCGGTAAGAGACGTAGCCGTCATAGGCATCCATGCTGCCGAGACCGTAGCCAGGATATGGGCTGCTCAGATCCTCCTGCATCTTCCAGATCACGCCGCGGCCGGGGATCACAAAGGCTGGGTGAATGTCACGCGCCAGGGCAATGCCGCGCTTGCGGTATTCCGGCTTCAGATCGCCGAGACGCGCCAAGGCGAATAGCCACATCGCCAGATAATGGAAATACTGGCCGTCGCGATCCGCCGCCTCGCCGATCCTCAATCCGCGCTGGCGGCCGAGCACACGCTCGACATCGGCCACCAGCCGGTCGGCCGCGCCCAGCCAGCGCTCTTCGCCAGTTTCTGTGTAGAGCGAGACATAGAGCACGACGCCGAATGCATCGGTCCAAAGATACCGCAAGCCGTTGGGCCAGATGCCTTCGGCGCGCAGCCAATCGAGTTTTCGCAGGACATAGTCGACGTCATGCAACATTGAGCCAAAGTCCTAAAACTGGCGGAACTGGCCGGTATTCGGCACCGCGCGACTGCGAGCATGCCGAATTTCGAGCTCTCCTCGGTCCGTTGATCTGGCCAGATATCGCGAAACGATCTGATCGGCGGCGGGTTCCTTGGCCGCTTTGGCCGGCGCGACCGGATATCCTCGTCCTGATCACGAGTTTCGGGTCCAGGCACTCATAGCGGGATGTGCGAGGTTGCCAGGCGTTTCGGGCGTTTCGCTCGGGGAGGCAAAGTTGCGACGCCGCCAAATCCGAATTGAGGCTGGCGAAGCCGCAGCCGAGCGCGGTTCTCAGCGCTTACGCCGCTCAACCCCGAACGACTTCAGCTAAGCAAGCCTAGTGCTAACTACCTGTTATGCAATGAGAAATTGGCGCACCCGACAAGATTCGAACTTGTGACCTCTGCCTTCGGAGGGCAGCGCTCTATCCAGCTGAGCTACGGGTGCTTCCCGGGAAAACGAACCGGCCGGTGAGCCGGCCAGCCACGGCTTCATAGCGGAAGCCGGCCGTGGCTTCAACGGCCAATTGGCGATTGTGCGGCGGCCTGAGACGGGTTGATTGTTTCACCGATAGCTATCGGACATGGCGCTCCCTCGACGTCGCGGCTTCGCCGAGCCCACCGTTTCGGAGCAAACCGCGGGTCTCGCCGCCCTTCGGACCTCCGTTTTTTGGGCGCGAGGAACCCAAGCTCTTGGGTCTCACCCCTCCGCCTCCACCTTCGCCACCCTCCTTCTCACCGCCCTTGTCGCCCGCTTCTGTTTCTTTGCACCCGCCAGCTCGTGCATCGCATCCAGCTGCATCTGCTGCATTTCGGCCAGCCGCTGCCATTGGCGCGAGATCAAATAGTCGAGCTTTTCGTGCAGATGGCGCACTTCGAGCTCGGCTTTCAGGTTCACCCGGTAGTCGTTGAAGGAGCGCAGCCGGTCTTTGGCTTCCTGCCGCTTCTGGCTCATCATGATCACCGGCGCCTGGATGGCGGCAATGCAGGAGAGCAGAAGGTTGAGCAGGATGAACGGGTAGGGATCGAAGGCGTGCGCCAGGCCGGCGATCAGGTTGACGCCGATCCAGACCAGAAGCACGGTGCCGAACGAAATCAGGAACCACCAGCTGCCGCCGAACTCGGCCATCGTGTCGGAGACGCGGTCGGCGAACGAGCGGTGCTCCTCGAACTCCTCTTCCGAGTTTTCCGAGATCGTGTCTTGTCTCGCGATCGATTCAACCACCTGGCGGTCGAGCTCGGAGAACTCGCCGTGCTCCTGCTGCAGCAATTCCTCCATGTAGCGCATGCGGTAGCGGCCGAGCTCCTCGCGGCTGATGCGGGCGCCGCGCGGCAGGTCGGGATGGTCGGAGCGGATGCGGTCGGCAAGGCTGGGCCGCAGGTCGTCGATCCGCACCAGGTCGCGCTTGCGGAATTTCCGACCGCTGATCGCCGAGGGTTTTTTCTTCGGCTTGATCCGGCCGGGCACATGCGGTTCGGAATCCGGCACTTCCGGCGCTTCGAGGATCTCGTCGGCTCCGTGCTGGGCATCCTCCAACACGGTTTCCGCCTCGAGATATTCGCCGGCGACGTCGTTCTCGTTGTCCGCCTGCTTCTGCGCGGCTGCCTTCGGGTCGCTGGCCATGGTCGGTGCTCCTGTTCGAGGCTTTGCGATACGATACGCCAAGCCGGCGCGGCATATCCATGGTCAGTATGAATCTCGTGTGACAGAACAAGTTCTTGTGATTGGGAGGAGGTGGCTGCGGGGTTGCCCGGTTCGCATAGGGCCGCGCCCGCCCCTCATCCGGCCGCTACGCGGCCATCTTCTCCCGTCTGGGAGAAGAGACTGGCGCCCACGCCGGCCATCTCCTCTCCTCTCGAGGAGAGGTCAGCCGAGCGAAGCGGAGGCTGGGTGAGGGGGAGCGCCGTCGGCAATTTCTCATCTCCCCTGGCGCAATCGTCTTCGCCGCCTGGCCTTGATCCGGATCAAGCTGGCCCCTGTGGCGGGCCTGATAGGCTGACTATATCGACATCAGGCCTGACCGTTCAGGCTCCCGCCACCTGGGCCGCGCGCAGCGCCCCGCAAATGAGGGATCGCCACCATGTACAAGACAATCCTGATTGCCACCGACGGTTCGGAACTCGCCCAAAAGGGCGTCGCCCACGGGCTTGAGCTGGCCAAGGGGCTCGGCGCCACTGTCGTCTTCGTCACCGTCTCCGAGCCGTTCCCGACGCTGGCCTGGGGCGGCGCCATGGCCGGCTATGTCGCCGCCGACGAGCTCACCAATTACCAGGAAAGCGCGCGCAAATTTGCCCGCGAGCTGCTCGACAAATGCAAGGCCGAGGCGGATGCGAAGGGCATCGGTTCGAAAACCCTGCACATCGAGAACCGCACCCCCGCCGAGGCGATCCTCGAGGTGGCTACCGCGGAGGCCTGCGACCTGATCGTCATGGCCTCACATGGCCGCCGCGGGCTGGGGCGCCTTGTGCTGGGCAGCCAGACGGCGGAGGTGGTGTCGCTGACGCAGATCCCGGTGCTGGTGGTTCGGTAGGTCCTAGGACGGCGAGGCGCTGGACGTCGAGCGCGCCATACTACTGCGCCGGCAGCAGAGGCGAACTGGGCGACGCCAGATCCGGCGACGGCAGATCCGACGCCGGCTGGCCCGGCAGCGTCGATGCAGGCGTCGCCTGATTCGGCTTGGACAGCCCTGGCAAAGCCGAATCCGGCGGCACCATGCCGGGCAGGGGCGAAGCCGGCTGCTGCCCGGAATACATCAGCCTGGGCTGGCCGGCATCGGCTGTCGTCGGCCCCAGGCTTCGCTGGATCAGCGCTTCGACATGGTTGTTGCGCTGGCGCGCGCTGTCGGCGCCCATCACCACCACGATCAGATGCCTGCCGTCGGCATTGTAGGAGGTGACGATGTTGTAGCCGGAGGCACGAATGTATCCGGTCTTGATGCCGTCGACGCCGCGCACGCGGCCCAGCATGTCATTGTGGCCGCGCACCAGCCGGCCGCGGAACATGAAGTCGCTTTCGGAGAAATAGTGGAAATGCTGCGGAAAGCGCTTTTCCAGCGCCATGCCCAGCACCGCCATGTCGCGCGCCGTGGTCACCTGGCCGTCGTCGGGCAGGCCGCATGCATTGCGGAAATTGGTGGCGGTCATGCCGAGCTGGCGCGCCTTGGCGGTCATCATGGCGGCGAACTGGTCCTCCGAGCCGCCGCCCAGATACTCGCCCACCGCCACCGCCACATCGTTCGCCGACTTCACCACCATGGCACGTATGGCGGAATCGACGTCGATCGTCTCGCCGCGCCGGAAGCGCAGCTTCGTCGGGGGTTGCGAGGCGGCGTGGTCGGAAACCGGAATCTGCGTCTGCTTGGTGACGCGGCCGGACTCCAGCGCCTCGAACAGCATGTAGAGCGTCATCATCTTGGTCAGCGAGGCGGGATAGCGCTGCGACCTCGAGTTCACCTCGAACAAGGTCTTGCCGGTCGAGGCATCGACCACGATCGCCGCATATTTCTGCGGCTGCGCCGGCACGGCAAGCACGCTTTCAGGCGGCGCGGCCGTGGTGCAGCCGGCCACCAGCAGGAGCAGGGCCATCGCAGCGATGAGTTTTTGGAGGATGAGGAAGGGACGGGGCAAGACGGTTCTAAAGCTGTTGCTGAGATGCGGCGAAGCTAACGTACCGCATATGCCGCGTCCAATGGGTTAACGGCGGCAATAAGGCATTTGCCCAGGTTTTCGGGGTGCGCGCTGCGGGGGAGATCGGATGCTGCTTGGCTTTCGCCAATCGCCGGCCACCTGCTTACCCCCGTTTTGCCTTCCGCCCCACCTTTCCGTTAATATGCGCGCGGCTTGGCTTTGGGGGAATCGGCAATGTCGGAAATCGCCACGGGTACGACCTCGCTTCTGCGGGCATCGCTCAGCCGCACCGGCAAATGGGCGGCGAGCTTCGCCTTT
The DNA here is from genome assembly GCF_020165215.1 of Mesorhizobium sp. CA15. NCBI lineage: Bacteria > Pseudomonadati > Pseudomonadota > Alphaproteobacteria > Hyphomicrobiales > Phyllobacteriaceae > Mesorhizobium > Mesorhizobium sp. CA15. The sequence goes on along the minus strand of NZ_JAIUHQ010000012.1, from coordinate 30,230 downwards.
GTCAGCGGCGCGATTGGCGACGTGCTCAACCCGCTCGGACCCTTCGCCGCCTATATCGCGCTCGGCGCCGCGGTCGCGGCGTTGATCATCGCCATCGCCATGGTGCTGCGCCTGGTGCTGGCGGCAAAAGCAATGCCGGCGCTGATCTTCGCCACCAGCGCGGCGGCAATCGCCGGCGGCGTCTACGGCATCCAGCAGCAAACGAATTCGCAGAACGGCGTGATCGCCAGCCTCGTGCCGGCGGTGGCCGAGCTGCAGCAGTCGCTGGGCATCGTCTCGCAGAAAGTGGCGAAGATCGAAAAGACCGTCACAGAGACGCAGAAGACCGTCGAAGCGGTCAAGAAGTCCACCGACACGGTAGCGAAGACGACCGAAGAGATCGCGCTGACGCAGACCAGGCAGACCCAACAGGGCACCGAGACGCAGAAGACCGTGGAGGCGGTCAAGCAGACCACCGACACTTTGGCCGCAGGCCAGCAACGGCAGCAGGCGCAGGTGGAAAAGCTGCAGGCGACCACCGAGCAGATCGCCGCTTCTATCGACACCATCGCCAAGGGCTTTGCGCAGCTTGCGGCGCAGGGCGGAACGATAGCCGATCCGAAGCGCCCGGACGAATTCTATCATAATGCCCGCGTCTATGAGCTGGCCGGCGACATGCTCAACGCCCGCCGTTCCTATCTTGGTTTTGCCGGCTTCGATGTCGATGCGATCGACCCCTATACGCGCTTTGCCACGCTGCTCAGGGTCCAGGACGGCAAGGCGGGCGCCCGCGAAGTGTTGGGTTCTCTGGCGGAAAAGGCCAGGGCGCCGTCGATTAAGCTCGTCCATCTGTTGCAGTTCGACGATGTCCAGCGGCTCGACAAGCTCAACGCCTTCATCGCCGCCAACCCGGATTACGTGCCGGCTTACTTTCTCCTGGCGCAGGAGTTTTCGGAAGACCGCCTGGGCAGCCAGACGCTGGCCGACAAGCGCAGCGAGGCGACCGCGCTGACCAAGTTCGTTTCCTACGAGAAGGATGGCGGCCTGCTCAAATATTTCGTCGATCAGACCCAACTGGCCGACTGGCTCGACCGCAGCCGCGCCCGGCTGACGGCATTGGGCGACGTGCTCGACCCGTCGCGCTTCGTGCCGACGCTGACGCCGACGCGCTCCAACGCCGGCTGGTCGATGACGATCTCGCTGCCCGAGCCGGCGACGGCGATTTCGTGGCGGCTCGGCGCCAATGGCCCGTTCACCGAGACCGGCATGCTGGCGATGAACGACCAGCGCACCGGCAAGCCGATGCCCAATCCGAGCTTCGAATTGCCGGACAGCACCGCGGCGACCAATATCGGCATCAGATATCTCGACATCCGCGGTCGTGAGACCGGCCCGTTCGACATCCGCTTCGATCCGGATTCGGCGCTCCAGCAGGGCAACAAGCAGATCCTCGACCAGTTCTGGACGTCGTGGATCGCCTTCGACGCAGGCGGCAATCGCGGCCTGGTCTATTTCACCCAGATGCTCTCCTTCCGCTGCGCCATCAGGCAAGTGCATTACAGCCTGAACGGAACTGCGCTCGACAAGGAGATCAAGATGCCACCCTGCGACGCCAAGGACCCTTATGCGATTCCTTCCGACTACCAGCCCTACCTCAAGATCAAGGACGACGTGAAATCGATGGCGGTGCAGGTGACCTATACCGATGGCACCAAGTCGCCGGTCAGGGAGTATAAAAGGCAGTAGGGTCGTTTTCAGCGTGGCGCTGTTCCCCTCTCCTTGCGATTTTTTATCGCGCGTGAAGCGGCGACCTATCCTTCGTCATTCTAGGGTCTGCGCGCGTCGCTTCGCTCCTTGCTTCGCCCTAGAATGACGAAGGATAGGTTGGCGGGGGCGAAAAAGCCTGATGCAAATTGCCAGCCATCACGCTTGCGTATCCGGTGCTGGACAGGCTTTGCTGCCGCGAGAAAAGATTCGGGAAGCATTCATGGACATGCTCACCATCGGCGCAAAGGGCATCTCGGTTTCGCTCGATCTTGCCGTCGGTCACATCAGTGCCATGGAGGTCGAGGCCGAAGGCCGCCTCCTGAAGCCCCTGCACCGCGCGCCCTGGGTCGGCTCGCCGCGCGAGAGCCTGCCGGAAACCCTGCCCGAAGGCACGGTGCGGCTCTCAGGCGATTTCCTCTGCGCGCCTTTCTCCACCAGCGACGTCGAGACCGCGCCCCTGCATGGCTGGCCGGCCAACAGCGAGTGGGACGTCGTCGACAACGGCGCGGTTCCCGGCGGCTGGCGCGCCGTCTTCCGGCTGCGCCGCAAGGTCATGGGCGCCACTGTCGACAAGGTCTTCACGCTGCGCGATGGCCATCCTTTCCTCTACCAGGAGCACGTCTTTTCCGGCGGCGCCGGCGCGATTTCCGTCGCCCATCATCCGATGACGGCGATGACGGGCGGCGGTCGGCTCGCCTTCTCTGCGAAGCGCATGGCCGTCACGCCGCCGATGCCGCCGGAGCCCGATCCGGCGCGCGGCCGCTTCATGCTGGCCTATCCGGCTCGCGCCGCCGACCTCACAAAATTCCCGCTTACCGCCGGCGGCACAACCGACCTTACCGACTACCGCATGGAGGACAGGCGCGAGGATTTCATCACCCTGGTCGAGGCGGATCACGGCGGCCCGGGCTGGACGGCGATTGCCCGGCGCGCCGAGCAGGATCTGGTTCTGGTGCTGAAGAACCCGGCCGAGCTGCCGGTCACCATGCTGTGGTTCTCGAATGGCGGCCGCGACTACGCGCCCTGGAGCGGCCGTCACGTCGGCGTGCTCGGCATCGAGGACGGCCGCACGGCCGTCGGCCACGCCGCTTCGCTCGGCGACAACTGGTTGAAGCATGAAGGCGTGGCCACAGTCTTTGCACTCGCCGAGGGGCGGTCGGTGTCGTTTCGTCATGTCATCGGTGGGGTTCCGTCCGCGGACGTGGAGCCGCCGAGCGGCTTGGAATCGGCGCCTGACCGCCTGCGTGTCCTCGCTGCCGGCGGGGCAGCGCGGGAGGTGCCGTTCGACGGCGGGTTCCTGCGCATCGGCCGCTCGGTTCCTGCGTAGTTGGGGCAGTGCGTCTAGAAATTCGTCATTCCGGGCGGGCCTCTAAGGAAGGACGGTTACGTTGCTCTGCGACGCCGAGTTCCGTCACACCCCCCTCTGGCCTGCCGGCCATCTCCCGCAAGGGGGGAGATTAGACGTCGCCACCGCTTTCGCCAATCGCCTGCGTTGAAGGAAGAGCGCGGTCGACGGAACCGCCAATCTCCCCCCTTCCGGCAGGACAGAGGGGGGTGCTGTCCCGCCGGCGTTTTGGATTTCTGCATGAACCGGCAGCATGCGACTGCCAGGCTGCAGTCTAAACGACGTCCTAAGGTTTGAATTTTCCGCCGACACCCGCCAAGATGTCGGCTGAACCGCAGCCGGAAAGCCGCCGATGTCCGAGATCGCCCATATCACAGCCGCCATCTTCAAGCGCGCCGGCGGAGCCAGGCGCTTCGTTGTCGCCATCGCCGGTCCGCCCGGCTCCGGCAAGTCGACGCTGTCCGCTGCATTGCATGAGCTGCTGCCGGAAGGCACATCCGAAGTAGTACCGATGGACGGCTTTCATTATGACGACATCATTCTCAACCGCCGCGGCCTGCGCCCCCGCAAGGGCGCGCCGGAAACGTTCGATTTCGCCGGTTTCGAGACGCTCTTGAAGCGCATCCGCTCCGGCGAACCCGATATCGCGATTCCCGTGTTCGACCGCAGCATGGAACTGTCGCGCGCGGCGGCCGAAATCGTCGGCACCGACACCAAGTTCATCCTGGTCGAGGGCAACTATCTGCTGCTCGACGAGGAGCCGTGGTCGCGGCTGGCGCCTTTGTTCGATTTCACCATCTTCGTCGACGTGCCGCGGGCCGAGCTCGAAAGCCGCCTGATGGAGCGCTGGCGCGAACATGGCAAGTCCGACGAGGACGCCCGCGCATGGATCGCCTCCAACGACATGCCCAACATCGAGCGGGTGCTGGCGCGGCGCCGGCCTGCCGACATGGTCGTTGGTTCCTTGGTTATTGGTTAACCTGCTCAATTTTCAATAGTTTTGGGCGGGAACCTTAAGGTTTTCGCGCCGTTATGACCTTATCCCGAATTGTCCGGCGCCGGAGCAATTCCAGGAAGGCGGTGGATGCTTTCCCTCCGAAACTGCGACCGAGAATGCAGGAGCCGTCAGATGGCAACGAACAGCAGAAAAACCGCGCCCAAAAAGGCCAGGGCCAGCCAATCCAGGACGACGCAAGCCCAAGCCGGCGCCGCGGCGGCCGAACGATCGAAGGACGCCAAGCCGACCTTCGGTAAGGCAGCGCCGAAGAAAGTGACGCCCGGCGCGGCCCACAAGGTCGCGGCCAAGAGCGCGAAACATGCCAAGTCGCCGGCAAGCAAATCGGGGCCGATCCGCACCGTGGCCAGCGTCGCCACAGGAGCGGTCGTCGCCACCGCGCGGCTCGCGGCTTCCGTGTTCGGTCGCGGTGGTGCCAAGGCCAAGGCGAAGTAGCCCCTTTACGCGATTCCGGACGGCGAAGTCGCCGAGCCGGACCTTCGCGATTGGCCACCACGACAGCACGGTCGTCATTCTAGGGCGGAGCAAGGAGCGAAGCGACGCGCGCAGACCCTAGAATCCATGCCGTGACGCTAAGGCCTTGCTGCGGTTACAGAATTCTGCACGGTTGCACTCTACGGCAAGGGCCACGGCATGGATACTCGGGTCAAGCCCGAGTATGACGACGACACGGGGGTCCGGCTAATCTCCAACGCAGGCGCTAGCCGCGCCCGCTTAGCCACCGCCACCTTCAGCCAAAGCGCCTTTTCCGAGGTCGAACCAGCCCGGCATGGGCCGCGCGATCAACCTCGGTCAAGCGCGCCCGCAGGGCTTTTTTTTGTTGCGCCCACCGCTGCACGTTTCCCGAAGCTACTTCAGCCCTTCGCCGGGATGGTCAGGCCCCTCTTCACCGCAGGCCGTGCCAGGCCGCGCTCCAGCCATTCGGCAACGGTCGGGAAATCGTCGAAACCGACCAGGTCGCGCGCCTCGTAGAACCCGATCAGGTTGCGCACCCAGCCCAGCATCGACACATCGGCGATGGTATAGTCGTCGTCCATGATCCACTTGCGGCCCTTCAGGCGCGTTTCGAGCACGCCGATCAGCCGCCGCGACTCGTCGCGGTAGCGCTCCAGCGGCCGCTTGTCGGCAATTTCGCGCCCGGCGAATTTGTGGAAGAAGCCGACCTGCCCGAAGATCGGGCCGATCGCCGCCATCTGGAAGAACACCCATTGGATCGCCTCGTAGCGGCGCGCCGGATCGGCGGGAATGAGCTTGCCGGTCTTGTCGGCCAGATAGAGCAGGATGGCGCCGGACTCGAACAAGCCGATCGGCTTGCCGCCCGGACCGTCCGGATCGATGATCGCCGGTATCTTGCCGTTCGGATTGAGCGACAGGAATTCCGGCGTCCAACTCTCATTCTTGCCGATATCGACATAATGCGGCTCATAGGGCAGGCCGATCTCCTCCAGCGCGATCGACGCCTTCACGCCATTGGGCGTCGTGGCGGAATAAAGCTGCAGGCGCTCGGGGTGCTTGGCCGGCCAGCGCTTGGCGATCGGAAAGGCGGACAGGTCGGTCATCGCAAACTCCGGATGCGGATCGGCGGCGGGCGGCGCTCATGGCGGGTCAGGGAGAATTAGGATCCCGGCCGACCGGGATCAATACACCGGCAAGCGGCTTGGCATGGACACACAGTCAACCAGTGGGCCGCGGTCAAACCGTCTTGAAGGCCAGCACCGCATTGGTTCCGCCGAAGGCGAAACTGTTGCTGAGCGCCGCGCGCACCCTGCGCTCGCGCGCCATGTTCGGCGTCACGTCGAGATCGCATTCGGGGTCCGGCTCGCGGTAATTGGCGGTCGGCGGCACGATGCCGTCGCGGATCGCCATCACGCAGGCGATCATCTCCAGTCCGCCCGAAGCGCCGAGGCAATGCGCATGCATCGACTTCGTCGACGACACCGAAAGCGAACGGGCATGCTCGCCGAAGACGCGCTTGATCGCCGCTGTCTCGATCTGGTCGTTGGCCTTGGTACCGGTGCCGTGCGCGTTGAGATAGTCGACATCTTCCGGATTGAGCCCGGCATCCGCCAAGCAGAAACGCATGGCCGCTTCCGGTCCCTCGACGGTCGGCGCGACGATGTCGGAGGCATCGGCCGAAAGCCCGACGCCGGCGATCTCGGCCAGAATCGTGGCGCCGCGCGCCATCGCGTGATCGTAGCTTTCGAGCACCGCCATGCCGGCACCTTCGCCGAGCACCAGGCCGGCGCGATCGGCCGAGAACGGCCGGCAAGTGTCGGGCGAAAGCACCCTGAGCGCCTCCCAGCCCTTCAGCACGCCCCACACCAGCGGCGCTTCGGTGCCGCCGGCGACCATCACGTCGGCGCGGCCGAGCCTGATCTGGTCGACCGCCGAGGAAATCGCGTGGTTGGCCGACGAGCAGGCCGAGGTGGCGCCGAAAACAGGGCCGCGCAACCCGAGATTCATGCTGACCTGGCCGGCGGCCGCGCCCGGCATCACTTTCGGCACGGTGAAGATGGCGGCGCGGTTGCGCCCTTCGAGCAGGATGGCGCGGTAGTTCTCCTCGATCGTCTCGAAGCCCGCGACGCCGATGCCGACGATTGCGCCCATCCGGTAGGTGTTGTCGGCATGCGCGGTCAAGCCCGATTGCTGCATGGCTTCCCGCGCCGCGATCACGGCCAGCAGGCTGAAGCGGTCCATCGACACGACCTGCTTGCGGTCGATGCCATGGTCCGGCAATTGCTTGATTTCGCAGCCGGTCTTGACCTTGAGGTCATGCAGCGACGGATTGTCGATAGGGCCGATGGCCGAGCGGCCGGCGCGCATGGCGTCCCATATCGCCGCCGCATCGTTGCCGAGCCCGCAAATCCCGCCAATACCGGTGATGACGACGCGTTTTTGCATGCAGTCAGGCTTTTTTCGCGATCAGTTCGCGAACCGCCTCGACCATGTCGCCGACGTTCTTGAGGTTGCTCCAGGCATCGACCGTGTTCATCTCGATCTCGATGCCGTACTTTTCCTCGAGATCGAAGATGATCTCGGTCAGCTCCAGCGAATGGATGCCGAGCGTGCCGAGATCGGTGCTGGCGGTGATTTCCTCGCCGCCGGTATCGGCATGCGCCTTGATCTTTTCGATGATCTCGGTCGTCAGCTGGTCAGCCATTCGGTTCCTTCCCTGTCGTTGCCCGACGCCAACTGATCAGCGCCTCTTTTTTGATCCCCGGACCCAACAAACGCCGTTGCCCTTACCTCGCCAGGCACCGCGCGACCGCTCCAAGGTGGCTTCCCTCTATAGAAACCGAAACGATGTCAAGCAACAAGCGATATCGACAAAGCCGCCGGAGTGCTTAACCTGGGATCATGGACATGATCGGCAACACTTTGACATCCCAGCCTGCCTCGCCTTTGGCCGCCCCTCCCTTGCCTGCCGCGCAACGCGTTGCCGGCCTAGGCAGGCTTTTCTGCGGCAAGAGCGGCGGCCGGACGCGCCTGCGGCGGCTCTATCAGGACGGATCGGCCAAGATCCGCCTGCCGGCGGTGCAAGGCGATCCGCTCGAGGCGGTGCTGATCAACACCGCCGGCGGGCTGACCGGCGGCGATCGCCTCGGCTGGACAGTCGAGGTCGGCGCCGACGCCTCCGCCGCCGTCACCACCCAGGCCTGCGAGAAGATTTATCGTGCCGCCGCCGACAGGGCCGAGACAAGCGTCAACCTGCGGGTCGGTCCGGGCGGCCGCATCGCCTGGCTGCCGCAGGAAACTATCGTTTTCGACCGCGCCGCCTTCGCCCGCACGCTGGATGTCGAGCTTGGCGACGATGCCGAGGCACTGGTGCTGGAGGCCGCGCTGTTCGGCCGGCTGGCGATGGGCGAGCGGACAACCAACGGCAGTTTCCATGACCGCTGGCGGGTCCGTCAGGGCGGCGCGCTGATCCATGCGGAGGATTTTCGGCTCGGCCCGGACATCGCCGCAACGCTCCAGCGGCCGGCGGCGACCGGCGGCGCGCTTGCCGTCGCCACATTGCTGCTGGTGTCGCCGCAGGCCGAAAGTCTGCTGGAGCCCGCCCGCGCCATCATCGGCGACCCCGCCATCGGTGGTTGGGGCGGCGCCAGTTTCTGGCGCGTCGGCCGATCTGGCAAGCTTCTTGCGAGGCTCTGTGCCGGCGACGGCTACCAGCTCCGCAAGTGGCTGGTTCCGCTCGTCGAACTGCTCAATGGGCGGGCGGGCCTGCCTAAATTGTGGTCACTCTGATTTCGATTGCCGGGAAGTTGCATGAACCTGACGCCGCGTGAAAAAGACAAGCTGCTGATCGCCATGGCGGCGATGGTGGCGCGCAAGCGGCTGGAGCGCGGCGTCAAGCTCAACCATCCCGAAGCCATCGCCTTGATCACCGACTTCGTCGTCGAAGGCGCGCGCGACGGCCGCCCGGTCGCGGAACTGATGGAGGCGGGTGCGCATGTCGTCACCCGCGCCCAGGTCATGGACGGCATCGCCGAGATGATCCACGACGTCCAGGTCGAGGCGACATTTCCCGACGGCACCAAGCTGGTGACCGTGCATGAACCGGTCCGGTGAGGAGGAAGACAGATGCTGGAGCTCAGGCCGAATTGCGAATGCTGCGACAAGGATCTGCCGCCGGAAGCGACCGATGCGCTGATCTGCACCTTCGAATGCACCTTCTGCGCCGACTGCGTGGACAATGTGCTGGGTGGCGTCTGCCCCAATTGCGGCGGCAATTTCGCGCCGCGGCCGATCCGGCCGGCGGCCAAGCTGACGAAATATCCGCCGTCGACCAGGCGCGTGCTCAAGGCCGAAGGCTGCGGTCCGCGCAAGGCCGCTTGACCGGTTCAATTGGAAGGGCAGAAAGATGATCCCCGCTTCGACGAAACGTGCCACGCTTGCCGCGATCCTTTTCCTGGCAGCCGCCATGCCGGCCTATGCCCATGTCGGCATCGCCACGTCCTCGTCCTTCGCCGCCGGTTTCGCGCACCCGCTGTCCGGTCTCGACCACATGACGGTCATGATCGCCGTCGGCCTGTGGGCGGCGCTGAAGGGCGGCAAGGCTATCTGGGCCTGGCCGCTGGCCTTTGTCGGCGTGATGCTGGCCGGCGGCGCGCTCGGTATGCTGCATGTGCCGATGCCTTTCGTCGAGCCCGGCATCCTCGCTTCCGTGGTGACGCTTGGCCTGCTGGTGGCACTGGCGATTGACCTGCCGGTCTCGACCGGGATCGCGGTCATCGGTCTGTTCGCGCTGTTCCATGGTCACGCCCACGGCACGGAAGTGCCCGAAAACGCCGGCGGGCTGGAATACATTGCGGGCTTCGCCGCCGCGACGGCCCTTCTCCATGCCGTGGGCATCGCGGCCGCCCTCAGCCTCGGCATTCGCTTCCGCAGCCTGGCGCGCGCTGCGGGTGCGGCTTGCGCGGCGGCCGGCGTCGGCCTCGCCTTCGGCGTGTTGTGAGGGCGCGATGATCCCCGGCGAAATCATCGCGGCCAAGGGCGAGATCGAGCTCAACAAGGGGCTGCCGACCGTGACGCTCAAGGTCGCCAACAGCGGCGACCGGCCGATCCAGGTCGGCAGCCACTATCATTTCTACGAGACCAATGAGGGCCTGAAATTCGACCGCGAGAGCGCGCGCGGCATGCGGCTCGACATCGCCGCCGGCACCGCGACGCGCTTCGAGCCCGGGCAGGAGCGCGACGTCACGCTGGTGCCGCTGGGCGGCAAGCGCGAGGTCTATGGCTTCCAGCAAAAGGTGATGGGCAAGCTGTGACGTCCGCCGGCGCGCTCACATCACTTCGGAGGCTTGGCGGCGGCATAGATGACGACCTTCCCCGGATTGTCGAACTCTACGGCGAGCACGTCCTCGGCCTGCACGCGCCGCGAATCGATCGCGTTGAAGAGCAGGGCGTTCGCCTCGATCTCCTGGCGCAGTTCGGCGACGTCCTCCTGATGCTGCTTCACCTTGTTCTCTATCGCCGGCGGCGGCCCGCCCTCGCTGCGCGCCGCGTCGGTCAGGAACACGATGTCGACCGTATCGAGCTTGGTTGTCTTTCGCACCGTGCCGATGTTGTCGCGGGTGCGGTCGATGGCAGTGATGACCTTTCCGGCCTCCGTCGAGGAAAGCGCCTCTTCCTGCCGGACATCGGAATCGACGATTGCCGCGGCAGGCCTGTCGTTGTCCAGCGGCTGCGCCGCGGGCGCCGCATGGGGCGCAGCCACGAAAAGCGTGGCGGCAACCGCGGAACTCCATCTTTTAAAACGCGGGGCTTTCGCCATCGCTCGCTCCTGACTGAACTCGTGGCGGGGCGACAACAGCGAAACGGTCCTGCTTGGCCGGAGGTTCCCTTCAAAAGCCGGCAGGCGGACCGTGACGCGGCCCGCATTCCCTTCAAAATATGGCTGGCGGACCGCAAGGCGGCCCGCCTGGGCGTGCAATCAGCTCGTTTTCTTGGTGATCAGCGTCAGCGCGCCATTGGGCTGCATGCTTGCGGCGATCACCTGCGCGGAGCTCATGCCTTTGGCTTCGAGCGCGGATTTGACCTTGGGCGTGGCGTCGATCGACTTGCGCAATGTCTGCAGGCCGGCATCGCCGCGTTGCGCCACGATCTGGTTGACCTGCGTCTGCGTGTCCTTGGGCAGTTCGGTGATGTCGACGACATTGACGCTTTGGATAGCGGGCGCCGCGGGCTGGGCTTTCGGCGCGGCGGGCGCGGCGGGCGCGGTCGGCGCGGGACTGGGCTGCGGCGTCGGCTGCTGCTGGGCATTGGCAGTGCCCGCCATCAACGTAGTGGCGGTTGCGGCGAGAAGAATCGCTTTGAGCATGGATATTCCTTCCATCGGTTTGGCAAACGGTCCTTTTGGGCTGACCGGGGCACCTCAACCGCCAAATGGGAGCGCAAGGTGTCGCCGAGCGGGTCATTGCGTGACCATTGGGTGGCGACAATGTGCACCTCGCGTTCATTCAACCTGAATTTCGGGAGCAATCGCTGATGGCCAGGATAAGCCGTGCCGCCTATGCGCAGATGTATGGACCAACGGTCGGCGACAAGGTGCGGCTTGCCGACACCGAGCTCTTCATTGAGGTGGAGAAGGATCTCACCGTTTACGGCGAGGAAGTAAAATTCGGCGGCGGCAAGGTCATCCGCGACGGCATGGGCCAAAGCCAGGTGACGCGGGCCGGCGGCGCCGTCGATACCGTCATCACCAATGCGCTGGTCGTCGATGCGCTCACCGGCATCGTCAAGGCCGATATCGGCCTGAAGGATGGCCGCATCGCCGCGATCGGCAAGGCCGGCAATCCGGACACGCAGGCCGGCGTCACCATCATCATCGGCCCCGGTACCGAGATCATCGCCGGCGAAGGCAAGATCCTGACGGCCGGCGGATTCGACGCGCATATCCATTTCATCTGCCCGCAGCAGATCGAGGAAGCGCTGATGAGCGGCGTCACCACCATGCTTGGCGGCGGTACCGGCCCGGCGCATGGCACCTTGGCCACCACCTGCACGCCGGGACCCTGGCACATGGCGCGCATGATCCAGTCCTTCGATGCCTTTCCGATGAATATCGGCCTGTCGGGCAAGGGCAATGCGTCAAAGCCGGCGGCGCTTGAAGAGATGGTGCTGGCCGGCGCCTGCTCGCTGAAGCTGCATGAGGACTGGGGCACGACCCCGGCCGCCATCGACTGCTGCCTGTCGGTCGCCGACGACTACGACGTCCAGGTGATGATCCACACCGACACGCTGAATGAATCGGGCTTCGTCGAGAACACGGTGGCGGCCATCAAGGGCCGCACCATCCATGCCTTTCACACCGAGGGCGCCGGCGGCGGCCATGCGCCCGACATCATCAAGATCTGCGGCCTGCCCAACGTCATCCCGTCCTCGACCAATCCGACCAGGCCATACACGGTCAACACGCTCGCCGAGCATCTCGACATGCTGATGGTCTGCCACCATCTGTCGCCGTCGATCCCGGAGGACATCGCCTTTGCCGAAAGCCGCATCCGCAAGGAGACGATCGCCGCCGAGGACATCCTGCACGACATCGGCGCCTTCTCGATCATCTCTTCCGACAGCCAGGCCATGGGCCGGGTCGGCGAGGTGGCGATCCGCTGCTGGCAGACCGCCGACAAGATGAAGCGCCAGCGCGGCGCGCTGCCTGACGAGACCGGCGACAACGACAATTTCCGCGTCCGCCGCTACATCGCCAAATACACGATCAATCCGGCCATCGCGCACGGCCTGTCGAAGGAGATCGGCTCGATCACCGTCGGCAAGCGGGCGGATCTCGTGCTGTGGAACCCGGCCTTCTTCGGCGTCAAGCCGGAGATGGTGCTGGTCGGCGGCTCGATCGCCGCAGCACCCATGGGCGATCCGAACGCCTCGATCCCGACGCCGCAGCCGATGCACTACCGGCCGATGTTCGGCGCCTATGGCAAGGCGCTGACCAACACCTCGGTGACCTTCGTCTCCAAGGCCGCCTTCGACGCCGGCCTGCAGGGCAGGCTGGGCGTCGACAAGGCGATGATCGCGGTCGAGAACACGCGCGGCGGCATCGGCAAGCATTCGATGGTGCTCAACGACGCCACGCCGCATGTCGAGGTCGATCCCGAGACCTACGAAGTGCGCGCCGACGGCGAGCTGTTGACCTGCGAGCCCGCGACCGTGCTGCCTATGGCGCAACGGTATTTCCTGTTTTGACAGGCGGCTGATCGGCGAATGGGCAAATATCGTTGCGGCTCGCGCGCGCAGACCGCAATATGCGGCAAAGCAGCAGCCGCATTGTGATTACGCATGCCCACCGAAATAGCCTCCCCGCATGACATCTTTCCGCATATCCGCATCGTCATGGGCATGGTGATCGGCCTCGGCGTCACGCGTCTGCTTTCGGGAACTGCCCGCATCGTCCAGCATCCAGGCCAGTACCGGCTCTATGCGGTGCATCTCGCCTGGGTCGCTTCGGTGCTGTTGATGCTGGTGCATTTCTGGTGGTGGGAATTCGGCCTCTACGCCATCGAGAACTGGACCTTCGGCAAATATCTTTTCATCATCTTTTACGCCATCACGCTGTTCCTGCTTTGCGCGCTGCTGTTTCCGGATTCGATGCTCGACTACACCAGCTACGAGGATTATTTTTACTCGCGCCGCGCCTGGTTCTTCGGGCTGCTGGCGGCTACCTATCTGCTCGACGTGATCGACACGCTGCTCAAGGGCCCTGAGCATTTCGCCCGCTTCGGCAATGAATATCTGTTCCGCACACCGGTCTTCGTCGCGCTCTGCCTGGTGGCGATCCTGGTTCGCGACCGCCGTTTCCACGTCGCTTTCGTCGCGGCCGCGCTTGTCTACCAGGTATCGTTCATCATGCGGCTCTTCGACACCATCGTCTGAGCGCCATTGGGCTGATGCATGCGTTGATCTAGGATCGGGGAAATGCAGGACTCAACCATGTACAAGGCCGTCGGATCGCGCGGATCCCGGGTCAGCCGGGTGCTCTGGATGCTCGAGGAGCTCGGCCAGCCCTACGAATTCGTCGAGGTGAAGCTGCGCTCGCCGGAGGCCTATGCGCTCAACCCCTCCGGCAAGGTGCCGATCCTGATCGACGGCGAGCTCAAGGTCACGGATTCAGCGGCGATCTGCGTCTATTTGGCCGATAAGCACGCCGACAAAGGTATGGGTGCCAATCCGGGTCTCGCCGGCCGCGCCGAGATGGACTCCTGGATGCACTTCGCCCAGAGCGAGCTGGAAGCGCCGCTGTGGAACAAGCTGCGCCATCGCTTCCTGCTACCCAGGGATGTGCGGGTCGATGTCGGCCCGGCCGCAGCCTATGATTTCGCATCCGAAATAAAGGCGCTGGAACGGCGGCTTGGCGACAAGCCCTTTGCGCTGGGCGACCGCTTCTCGGCCGTCGACGTGTTGCTGGGCGATATTGGCGGCTGGGCTCGTGCCGGCCGTTTTCCGATCGAGTCCCAGCGCGTCAACACCTATTTCGATCGTGTCCTCGGGCGCCCCGCTCGTGCCCGTGCCCAAGCCAATGGCGGAGCCATGAAATGAAGCTCAACATTACCACCGATTTCACCAAATTCCCGCGCGCCGTCTCGGTGTTGCCAGCCGGCGAGGCTGGCTCGGCGCCGCCCTACGACAGGGCAGTGCTGCCGCATGACGAGCGGCACCTGCGCCGCCGCGCCGTCGAAACCGCCGGCGGCGAAAAGGTGCTGGTCGACCTGCCCGAGCCGGTAGCGTTGAACAATGGCGACCGGCTGGTGCTGGAAGACGGCCGCCAGCTCGAGATCGTCGCCGCGCCCGAGGAGGTCTACGACATCCGCGCCCGCGACGCGGTTCATCTCACCGAACTTGCCTGGCACATCGGCAACCGTCACCTCGCGGCGGCGATCGAGGCGCACCGCATCCTCATCCTGCGCGATCATGTCATCAAGGCGATGCTCGAAGGCCTCGGCGCCACGGTGAACGAGGTTTCGCAGCCCTTCAGCCCAGTGCGTGGCGCCTATTCCGGGCATAGCCGCGACCACGGCCATTCGCATGATCACGATCATGACCACCACGGCCATGATCACCACGGCCATGATCACGATCACCACGATCATGCGCACGACCATCACCACGACCACCACCATCATCATGACTGAGGAGCTTTCCAGCGTCGCGCTGCTGCGACTGATGGCCTGGCTGTCGCCGTCCTTTCCGGTCGGCGGCTTCTCCTACAGCCACGGGATCGAGCGCGCCGTGCATGACGGGCTGATCGCGGATCGTGACGATCTCGCCGGCTGGCTGGAGACGCTGGTCGAGATCGGCTCGGGCTGGAACGACGCTGTGCTCTTCGCCGAAAGCTGGCGCCGCGGACGTGACGGCGGCGATCTCAGCGAGGTTGCCGCGCTGGCCGAGGCGCTCGCCGGGTCGCAGGAGCGGCACACGGAAACCATGCTGCAGGGCACAGCCTTCCTCCACGCGGCGTCGGCCTGGTCGTCTCGAGCGCTGGAGCGCCTGCCGGCCGATTGCCCCTATTGCGTAGCAGTCGGCGCCCTTGCGGGCGGCAGCGGCATCGGCCTTTCGGAGGCGCTCTCCGCCTTCGTGCAGGCTTTCTTCTCCAACCTCCTGCAAGCGGCAATCAGGTTGGGTGTCGTCGGCCAGGTCGACGCCGTCGCATTGTTAGCCGGCTTCGAACCTCTGGCGCTGGCGACCGCATCGCGCGCCGCCGCTTCCAGCCTGGACGATATGGGCGGCGCGGCCTTCATGTCCGACATCATGGCGATGCAGCATGAGACGCAATATTCCAGGCTGTTCCGCTCATGATCGTGCTTGCCGTCATCCTCTCCTTCGTCCTGCTCCTGGTCACCACGCTGCATGTCTATTGGGGCATAGGCGGCATCTGGCCGGGTAGGGACCAGGCATCCTGCGCCCGCGCCGTCGTCGGCTTCCGCGGCGTCGATGAGATGCCGTCGTCATTCGCGAGTTTTGCCGTCGCCGCGTGCCTCGCGCTCGCGACGCTCTGGCCGCTGGCGCTGGCCGGCGTCTTCGCGACGCCCTTTCCACGGGAGGGCCTGGCCGCCACGGCGTTGATGATCGGCCTCGTCTTCCTCGGCCGCGGCATTGCCGGCTTCGCGCCCTGGTGGCGCCGGCTTGCGCCCGAACAGCCTTTCGCGCGGCTTGACCAAAGCCTTTATTCGCCGCTTTGCCTCTTGATCGGGGCAGGCTTCGCAATCCTTGCCATCACGGAGTTTCCGGCATGACATCGAAAAACGGTCCTCTTCGCATCGGCATCGGCGGCCCGGTCGGCTCCGGCAAGACGACGCTCACCGAAAAGCTCTGCAAGGCGTTGCGCGACGATTTTTCGATCGCCGTCGTCACCAACGACATCTACACCAAGGAGGATGCTATGATGCTCGCGCGGCTACAAGCATTGCCCGAAGAGCGCATCGTCGGCGTCGAGACCGGCGGCTGTCCGCACACCGCCATCCGAGAGGATGCCTCGATCAATCTGCGCGCCATTGCCGAGCTGAACAAAAAATTCCCCGATCTCGACATCATCTTCATCGAATCCGGCGGCGACAACCTCGCCGCCACCTTCTCGCCTGACCTTGCCGACTTGACCCTCTACGTCATCTCGGTCTGCCAGGGCGAGGAGATCCCGCGCAAGGGCGGCCCGGCCATCACCCGCTCGGATTTCCTCGTCATCAACAAGAGCGATCTGGCACCCTATGTGAACGTCAACCTCGACGTCATGGAGAGCGACGCCGGCCGCATGCGCGGCAAAAGGCCCTTCGGCTTCACTGATCTGTCGCGCGGCAAGGGCTTGCAGGAAGTGATCGACTTTATCGTCGAGCAGGGCGGCCTGCAGTCGTCGCGCCCGGCGGCTTGATCCGCTGAGCCACCGTTTATCGGTTGCTGGCAGCCGCCATGCGCGGCATTCTCGGAAAACAAACCCAAGCGGAGGATTTTCGATGAGCCTTGCCCGCCTGCACAAGGAACCGCTGAGCAACCTGCCCTATTATGAGGAGCGGGTCGATCTCGCCGCCGCCTTCCGCTGGACGGCGCGGCTCAACATGCATGAGGCGGTGGCCAACCATTTCTCGCTGTCCGTCAACGACGAAGGCACGAAGTTCCTGATGAATCCCAACCAGGTGCATTTCTCGCGCATCAAGGCGAGCGACCTGCTGCTGATCGACGCCAACGATCCGGACACGCTGTCCGGCCCCAACGCGCCCGACCCGACCGCCTGGGGCCTGCATGGCGCCATCCACCGCAACGTCCCGCATGCGCGCTGCGCCATGCATGTCCATTCGATCCACGCCACCGTGCTTGCTTCGCTCGCCGATTCGACGCTGCCGCCGGTCGACCAGAACTCGGCCATGTTCTTCAACCGCCATGTCGTCGACGCCAATTATGGCGGCTTGGCCTTCGAGGAAGAGGGCGAGCGCTGCTCCCAGCTTCTCACCGACCCCAAGGTCAAGGTGATGGTCATGGGCAATCACGGCGTCATGGTCATCGGCGACACCGTCGCCGACACCTTCAACCGCATGTTCTATTTCGAACGCGCCGCCGAGACCTACATCAAGGCGCTGTGGACCGGCCGTCCGCTGCGCACCCTCTCCGACGAGATCGCCGAGAAAACAGCGCGCGAAATGGATGATTATCCCGGCCAGGCCGAGCGTCACCTTGCCGAGTTGAAGGCAATCCTCGACGAGGAAGAGCCGGTCTACCGGAATTGATCTTCCTTCTCCCCGGTTACGCTATACACATCCTCTGTGGCTGGCGTGACCGATCAGGCCGAGGCTTGATTGCCAGGTGGTTCCCCCAATCCGTCGCTGCTTCGCAGCGCCACCTTTCCCCCCCTCCGGAGGGAAAGGAAGGGAGCGTTGCTGGACGAGCGTTGACGGCAAAAAACTTGGCGCCTTTCCTCTACCCCGTCGATCGGGGGAGAGGTGGCTCGGCGAAGCCGAGACGGAGTGGGGGTCGACCAGCGCTACATGAGACAATTCATGCGCCAAGCTGCCATGCACGCTATCGCCAAAGGCCAGCCACTTGGAAAAGGTGTGCATGCCGTAACCCGTTCACGGGGAGAAGGTGCCCGAAGGGCGGAGCGGCGCCGACGTCTGAAGCTGCTCAGAGCCCCAGTTGCGCCCGCAGCTCTTCGGCGCTGTTGATGATGATCGCGCCGGCCGGGCCTTCCATCGGCGCCTCCGGCCAGAAGATCGTCTTCATGCCCGCCGCCAGTCCGGCCATGGCGCCTGTCAGGCTGTCGTCGACGGCAAAAGCATCCGCCGGATCGACGCCGGCGAGATAGGCGGCGCGCAGGAATGGTTCGGGAAGCGGCTTGCCGTCAATCACGTCGTTGCGGCTGACCGTCATCATGCCCGGATAGGTGAGGCCGACGGCGCGCAGATTGGCGTCAACGATCAGCCGGTCGGAGTTGGACACCACCGCCTGCTCGACGCCGAGCGCGCGCAATTCGTTGAACACCTCGATCGCGCCGGGGCGTGGCTTCAGCGTTTCGGCCAGCGGCAGATAATGGTCATATTTGCGCACGATCCAATCGTCGAAGGGCAGTGCGAGGCCGAACTCGTCGCGCAGCATTTCGTAAACCGGCCATGCCGCGATGCCCAGCACGCGCTGATGCAGGTCGGCCGGCGGGGCGATGCCGACGCTGCGCAGCGCCGCCACAAGTGCCGCCTCGTGCAGCGGCTCGCTGTCGACCAGCGTCCCGTCCATATCCCAGAAAACGGCTTTCGGCGTCATGCGCGGCTCCCTTCGCCGATCCCCCTTAATCGGTTTCCCGGTGGAGATAAACCGTCCCGCCGGCAAATGGTTGGGCAAGCGGCGGATTGATCCTTCGGGATCAGGAAAACTGCCAAGCAATTGCTCTTTCGATAGACAATTGCGCGTCGGCGCAATCGCTGTAAGCTATGGCGCCCGTTTCAGCATTCTGCGGGTTGGGAGGCGAGACGTGAATTCGCGACAGGAAATCGGCAGCACCAGGTTGGACGACGCCGCGCGCGCCGGCTGGCTTTATTATGTTGCCGGCAACACGCAGGACCAGATCGCCGCCAAGCTCGGCATTTCCAGGCAGACGGCGCAGCGGCTGGTATCGCTCGCCATGTCGGAGGGCCTGATCAAGGTGCGGGTCGATCATCCGATCGCCAACTGCCTGGACCTCGCCGCGCGGCTGAAGTCGCGCTTCGCGCTCGACCTTGTCGAGGTGGTGCCGAGCGACCCGACTTCGAGCTCGACGACGATCGGCATCGCCGAGGCGGCCGCGGCCGAGATCGAACGCCGGCTGCGCTCCGAGGCTCCGATCGTCATGGCGATCGGCACCGGGCGCACGCTGAAGGCGGCGATCGAGCAACTGCCGCCGATGGAATGCCCGCAGCACAAGGTCGTGTCCTTGACCGGCAACATCTCGCCCGACGGCTCGGCCGCCTTCTACAACGTCATCTTCACCATGGCCGACCGCGTCAAGGCGCGGTCCTTCCCGATGCCGCTGCCGGTCATTGCGTCCTCGCCGGAAGAGCGCGAGATGCTGCTCAACCAGCCGATGATCCAGCCTACATTGGCGCTGGCGGCCGAGGCCGATGTCACCTTCGTCGGCATCGGCGATCTCGGGCCCAAGGCCCCGCTCTACGAGGACGGCTTCATTTCCGAAAACGAGTTGAAGGCGCTGCAGAAGGCAGGCGGCATCGCCGAGATCGTCGGCTGGGTGTACGACCGCGAAGGCCGCATGATCGAAGGCATCACCAACGATCGCGTGTCTTCCGCCGCGCTGCCGTCGCGGGAAAGGTCGCTGGTCATCGCTCTGGCCATGGGCGAACGCAAGCTGGCGGGCATCCTGGCCGCCGTCAACCGCCGGCTGGTCAACGGCCTCATCACCGACGAACGCACGGCCGAAGCACTGCTTGCCGGCTAATTGCCCATAAAAAGTGCCGGCTATTGCGAGCGGCCGCGCGGATCGTTGCCGTCGAGAAAACCCATGTCGCGCTGCAGATGCTCGGAAAATTCCCGGACATCGAGATAACCGCGCCTGCGGCCCGAAAACCTTGCAAATTCCCGCAGGAAAGTGAAAAACCAGCCTTGTGCCGGGGTGGAAACGAGCTTTTCCTGAACCGTGACCATGATCGTCAGCCTTCGCAATGCTTGAACTGGATTGATCGTCGACCCCAAATATCGGTCTGACCGGTTCGTGCTTCCAATCAAACCTCGATCATGACTCATAAGGAGGCCTTATGCCCGATCTCAGCTCTCCGCAGCTTGCGCCCCTGCCGCCGCTGCAGGCGATCCGAGTGTTCGAGGCGGTGGCCAGGCACCTGTCCTTCACCAAGGCGGCGCAGGAGCTGGGCATGACCCAGGCGGCTGCGAGCTACCAGATCAAGCTGCTCGAGGAGCGCATCGGCGCGCCGCTGTTCCTGCGCCGTCCACGACAGATCGAGTTGACCGAGCCCGGCCAGCGCTTGGCGCCCGCCGTCAGCGAAGCCTTCGCTATCCTGGGTCAGGCCTATGCCGCGGCGCGCGGTGGCGCCGACGGCCTGCTCTGCATCACCACCGTGCTGACCTTTGCCTCGAACTGGCTGGCGCAGCATCTGGGCGCGTTCCAGCTCGCGCATCCGGCACTTGCCGTGCGGCTCGACACGTCGAGCCGCCTGACCGATTTCGCGCGCGAGGATGTCGATCTCGCCATTCGCTCCGGCGCCGGCAAATGGCCGGGCCTGGAGGCGCATAAGCTGCTCGACGCCGATTTCACGCCGATGCTGAGCCCGAAGCTCGCGGCGAGCATCGGCGGCGTCAGGGAGCCGGCGGACCTGTTGCGCCTGCCGATCCTCGACCCCGGTGACATCTGGTGGACGCAATGGTTCGAGGCCGCCGGCGTGACCGGGCACGACCTCGCCAAACGGCCGGGCTCCAGCATGGGCGCGCAGGCCTATGAAGCGAACGCGGCCATGGCCGGCCATGGCGTTGCGATCCTGACCAGGTCGTTGTTCAAGAACGAGATCGCCGACGGCCGCCTGGTCCAGCCCTTCGACCTCGTCGGCGACGACGGCCATGCCTATTGGCTGGTCTATCCGACGGCGCGCCGCAACGTGCCGAAGATCCGCGCCTTCCGCGACTGGCTCCTGGCCGAGATCGCCTGCCCGTAAGCCAATCGCCCTGACGTTCCTCCTCCGTAGGATACCGGCGCGTCGCCCGACCGGGTCGTGCGGCGTCATTTCTGCTGCGCTGCAGCACAGATTCAGGGTTGACATAATTCACGCCAAGTGAGTAATTGCCCATAACCAAGGCAAATGCTCATCTTGGTTTATGGGAGGAATTTGATGAAACTTCGCACGCTCACCCTGGGCCTGTTGTCGGCCAGCGCCCTCGCTTTCGCCGCGAATGCCGAATCCATCACCATCGCCACCGTCAACAATGGCGACATGGTCCGCATGCAGAAGCTGACGGACGACTTCACCAAGGCCAACCCCGACATCCAGCTCAACTGGGTGACGCTTGAAGAGAACGTGCTGCGCGAGCGCGTCACGACCGATATCGCCACCAAGGGCGGCCAGTACGACGTCATGACCATCGGCACCTACGAGGTTCCGATCTGGGCAAAGCAGAGCTGGCTCCTGCCGCTCGACAAGCTCGGCGACGACTATGACGTCAAGGACATCATCCCGGCCATCGCCGGCGGCCTTTCGGTCGACGGCAAGCTCTATGCCGCGCCCTTCTACGGCGAGAGCTCCTTCGTCATGTACCGCAAGGACCTGATGGAGAAGGCTGGTTTGAAGATGCCCGACGCGCCGACCTGGGACTTCATCAAGCAGGCCGCCGACAAGATGACCGACCGCGCCAACGGCGTGAATGGCGTGTGCCTGCGCGGCAAGGCCGGCTGGGGCGAGAACATGGCCTTCCTCACCGCCATGTCGAACTCCTTCGGCGCCCGCTGGTTCGACGAGAACTGGAAGCCGCAATTCGATCAGCCGGAATGGAAGAACACGCTGCAGTTCTATGTCGACCTGATGAAGGCCGACGGTCCGGAAGGCGCTTCCTCCAACGGCTTCAACGAGAACCTGGCGCTCTTCCAGCAGGGCAAGTGCGGCATGTGGATCGACGCCACCGTCGCGGCGTCCTTCGTCTCCGATCCGAAGGCCTCGAAGGTTGCGGACAAGGTCGGCTATGCGCTAGCGCCCGACAACGGCCTCGGCAAGCGCGGCAACTGGCTGTGGGCATGGTCGCTCGCCATTCCCGCCGGCACCCAGAAGGCCGATGCCGCCGAGAAATTCGTTTCATGGGCGACCTCGAAGCACTATCTCGAGCTCGTCGCCTCGAAGGAGGGCTGGGCCAATGTTCCTCCTGGAACGCGCTCCTCGCTCTACGCCAATCCGGAGTACCAGAAGGCGGCGCCCTTCGCGAAGATGACGCTGGACTCCATCAATGCCGCCGATCCGACGCATCCGACCGTCAAGCCGGTGCCCTATGTCGGCGTGCAGTTCGTCGCCATCCCTGAATTCCAGGGCCTCGGCACCACCGTCGGCCAGCTCTTCTCGGCAGCCCTTGCCGGCCAGTCGAGCGTCGACGACGCGCTGAAGCAGGCTCAGGACGCCGCCACCGCGGCGATGACCGAAGGCGGCTACATCAAGTAAGGCTCCTCCCGGTGCCGAACGCCGGTAGCGCATCATGACCGGCAAGGGGCCGCCCGAAACCCAGTTCGGGCGGCTACCCTTCAAAATCGGGAAAATTCTGGCACGACTCTGAAAATCCGGCTGACCTTGGGAGGGTGACCGTCATGGCTACTCAGCAAACCCGTTCGCTTGCCCGTTTCATGATGGCGCCATCGGTAATCCTGCTGTTCGTCTGGATGATCGTGCCGCTGCTGTTCACGCTGTGGTTCTCGTTCCAGCAATACAATCCGCTGAACCCGATCCGTAACGGCTTTGTCGGCTTCTCGAACTACGCGCTGTTCTATTCCAACCCGGCCTTCCTCTCCTCGATCCTCAACACGCTCATCATCGTTGTCAGCGTGCTGGTCATCACCGTGGTCGGGGGCATCCTTTTGGCGTTGTTGCTCGACCAGCCGATCTGGGGCCAGGGCATCGTGCGCATCCTGGTCATCTCGCCGTTCTTCGTCATGCCGCCGGTCGCGGCGCTGGTCTGGAAGAACATGATCATGCATCCGCAATACGGCGTCTTTGCCGATATAGCGCGCTTTTTCGGCGCCGAGCCGATCGACTGGTTCGGCCAGCATCCGCTGACCGCTATCATCCTCATCGTCGCCTGGCAGTGGCTGCCCTTCGCCACGCTGATCCTGCTGACTTCCCTGCAATCGCTCGACGGCGAGCAGAAGGAAGCGGCCGAGATGGACGGCGCCGGCTTCCTCAGCCGCTTCATCTATCTGACGCTGCCGCATATGTCGCGCGCCATCACCGTCGTCATCCTGATCCAGACGATCTTCCTGCTGTCAGTCTATGCCGAGATCCTGGTCACCACCAATGGCGGCCCGGGCTATGCCTCCACCAACCTGCCCTTCCTCGTCTACCAGAAGGCGCTCCTGGAGTTCAAAATCGGTCAGGCGTCCGCTGGCGGCGTGATCGCCGTCATTCTCGCCAACATCGTTGCATTCTTCGCCATGCGCGCCGTCGGCAAGAACCTGGACAAGTAGGGGGAGACGATGCCGCTTGCGCTGAACCACCCCCACTCCGTCCCGCTGCGCGGGACACCTCTCCCCCTGCCCGGGGGAGAGGAAACGCCTGCATCGAAGCCGCGCCCTTCCTCTACCCCGTCGATCGGGGGAGAGGTGGTTTGCGCAGCAAACCGGAGTGGGGGTCGACCCTGCTGCCAACATCGCCGATACGGGAGGACCTGACATGGCACGCGCAGTCACCACCCAGCACAAGACCATCGCCACGGCCGCGGCCTGGATCGTCGCCCTGCTGATCTTCTTTCCGATCCTTTATACGATCATCACCTCGTTCAAGTCCGAGCAGGAGGCGATCCAGGGCTTTGCACTGATCCCGTCCGGCACCATGGAGAGCTATGCCGAGGTGCAGGCGCAGAGCGGCTATTTCAAGTTCTTCCTGAACTCGGTGATTCTGTCGGTCGGCTCGACGCTGCTTGCGATCCTGATTGCGGTCCCGGCGGCATGGTCTATGGCCTTCTCGCCGACCAAGCGCACCAAGGACATCCTGATGTGGATGCTGTCCACCAAGATGATGCCGGCCGTCGCGGTGCTGTTCCCGATCTACCTGATCTTTCGCGACACCGGCCTGCTCGACAGCCGCATCGGCCTAACCGTCATGCTGATGCTGATCAACCTGCCGATCGTGGTCTGGATGCTCTACACCTATTTCCGCGAAATCCCGGGCGAGATCCTGGAAGCGGCGCGCATGGACGGCGCCTCGCTGTGGAACGAGATCATCTATGTGCTGACGCCGATGGCGGTTCCCGGCATCGCCTCGACCATGCTCTTGAACATCATCCTGGCCTGGAACGAGGCGTTCTGGACCATCCGGCTCACCACCACCAATGCCGCGCCGCTGACGGCCTTCATCAGCTCCTTCTCCAGTCCGCAAGGCCTGTTCTGGGCAAAGCTGTCAGCGGCCTCGACGCTGGCGATCGCGCCGATCCTGATCATGGGCTGGTTCAGCCAGAAGCAGCTGGTGCGCGGCCTCACCTTTGGCGCCGTGAAGTAGCAACGCCCAAGCGGCGGACGACGAAGACCATCCCCGGGAGGAAACCATGGGAAACATCGCGCTCAAGAACGTCTCCAAGTCCTTCGGGTCGACGACGATCATTCCGAACATCGACCTCAACATCGAGGACGGCGAGTTCGTGGTGTTCGTCGGCCCCTCGGGTTGCGGCAAGTCCACGCTGCTTAGGCTGATCGCCGGGCTCGAGGACACCAGCGGCGGCGCCATCAGCATCGATGGACGCGATGTAACCCGCGAGGCGCCGGCCAAGCGCAAGCTTGCCATGGTGTTCCAGTCCTACGCGCTCTATCCGCATATGACGGTCGCCAAGAACATCGCCTTTCCGCTGAAGATGGCCGGCGAAGACCAGGCGACCATCGACAAGAAGGTGAAGGACGCCGCGCGCATCTTGAACCTCACCAACTATCTCGAGCGCCGCCCAGGCCAGCTGTCCGGCGGCCAGCGCCAGCGCGTCGCCATCGGCCGCGCCATCGTGCGCCAGCCTTCGGCGTTCCTGTTCGACGAGCCGCTGTCCAACCTCGACGCCGCGCTTCGCGGCACCATGCGGCTTGAGATCAGCGAGCTGCATCATCAGTTGAAGACGACGATGATCTACGTCACCCACGACCAGGTCGAAGCCATGACCATGGCCGACAAGATCGTCGTGCTCAATGCCGGCAACATCGAGCAGGTCGGCTCGCCGATGGAGCTCTACAAGACGCCGAAGAACCTCTTCGTCGCGGGCTTTATCGGCTCGCCCAAGATGAACATGATCGAAGGCGCGCCGGCGGAGAAATATGGCGCCAAGACCATCGGCATCCGGCCCGAGCATCTCAACATCTCGACCTCGGCCGGCGACTGGAAGGCGACGGTGGGCGTCGCCGAGCATCTCGGCTCCGACACCTTCCTCCACGTCCAGGCGGACGGCATCGGCACCATCAATGTCCGCGCCGACGGCGAGGTCGCGGTCAAGCATGGCGACACCGTCTATCTGACCCCCGACAAGACCAAGCTCCATCGCTTCGGCGCCGACGGCAAGGCGCTGGTGCAGTGAGGTTGAAAGGCAAATCGGCGCTGATCACCGGATCGGCGCGCGGCATCGGCAAGGCCTTCGCCGAAGCCTATGCGCGCGAAGGCGCGACAGTCGCGATTGCCGACATCGACCTGGAAGCGGCGGAAGCGACGGCGAAAGCGATCGGTTCTGCCGCCTACGCGATCAGGCTCGACGTCACGGACCAGTCTTCGATCGAGGCAGCGGTGAAAGCGGTCGAGGCGAAGACCGGTGGGCTCGACGTGCTGATCAACAACGCGGCGATCTTCGACCTCGCGCCGATCGTCGAGATAACGAGGGCGAGCTACGAAAAACTGTTCTCCGTCAATGTCGCCGGCACGCTGTTCATGCTGCAGGCGGCGGCCCGCTCGATGATCGCGCGTGGCAAGGGCGGCAGGATCATAAACATGGCAAGCCAGGCGGGCCGGCGCGGGGAGCCGCTGGTCGCGGTCTATTGCGCCACCAAGGCCGCCGTCATCTCGCTGACGCAGTCGGCCGGGCTCGACCTCATCAAGCATCGGATCAACGTCAACGGCATCGCGCCGGGTGTCGTCGACAGCGACATGTGGGACCAGGTCGATGCGCTCTTCGCAAAATATGAGAACCGGCCCAAGGGCGAGAAGAAGCGGCTGGTCGGCGAAGGTGTGCCTTACGGTCGCATGGGCAAGCCGGAAGATCTCGCCGGCATGGCCGTGTTCCTCGCCAGTGACGAGGCCGAATACATCGTCGCCCAGACCTACAATGTCGACGGCGGCCAATGGATGAGTTGAGGGGGAGGCGCTTCTCTTCTTTCCTCCGGAGAAGACGCCATGGGGCAGGTGAGGGGCAGCATACTGGAATACCGGGTGTTGCCCCTCATCCTCGCCATCCGAAGGAGGCGGAACAGTCGGGCTGCAGATCGGCCAAAGGGTAAATGAGATGACCGTAAGACTCTCTTCCTCGAACCTCGCCATGCTGCCGGCCAAGGTCGCCGGCCCGAAATATGACCGCTCTGTCCTGAAGGCGGGCATCGTCCATTTCGGCGTCGGCAACTTCCATCGCTCCCATCAGGCGGTCTATCTCGACGACCTGTTCGGCACCGGCGAGGGCCATGACTGGGCGCTGATCGGCGCCGGCGTGTTCGAAGGCGAGAAGATCGGTCGCGCCAAGCTGCAGGAACAGGACTGGCTGACCACCGTCGTCGAGCAGGACCAGGGTCATATGAGCGCCCGCGTCACCGGCGCCATGATCGATTTCCTGATGCCCGGCGACGCGGCTGCGATCATCGAGCGGCTTGCCGATCCGGCGATCAAGATCGTGTCGCTGACCATCACCGAGGGCGGTTATTTCATCGACCCGGCCTCCGGCAAGTTCAACCCGGCCCATCCCGATATCGTCGCCGACGCACAGCCCGGCGCTGTGCCCAAGACCGTCTTCGGCATCATCCTTGCCGGACTGTTGCGCCGGCGGGCCGACGGCATCGTGCCGTTCACCGTCATGTCCTGCGACAACATCCCCCATAACGGCCACGTCACCTCCGACGGCGTCATCGGCCTTGCGCGGCTGATCGACGAGGACCTCGCCAAATGGGTGGAGGACAAGGTCGCCTTCCCGAATGGCATGGTCGATCGCATCACCCCGGCAACCACCGACCGCGAGCGCAAGATCCTCGCCGACGATTTCGGACTGGAGGACAATTGGCCGGTGTTCTGCGAGCCGTTCAAGCAATGGGTGCTGGAGGACCATTTCACCTCCGGCCGCCCGGCGTTGGAAAAGGTCGGCGTGCAATTCGTCAAGGATGTCTCGCCTTACGAGCTGATGAAGATACGCATCCTCAATGGCGGCCACGCCACGATCGCTTATCCGGCCGGGCTGATGGACATCCATTTCGTGCATGAAGCCATGCAGGAGCCGCTGGTGCGCGCATTCCTGTCGAAGCTCGAGCATGACGAGATCATCCCGACCGTGCCGCCGGTGCCGGATACGGATCTGGAGGACTACTATCAGCTTATCGAGCGGCGTTTCTCCAATCCCAAGATCGGCGACACCATCCGCCGGCTTTGCCTTGACGGCTCCAACCGCCAGCCGAAATTCATCATCCCGACGATCGCCGACCGGCTGAAGGCGGGCGAGGGCGTCGCCGGCCTCGCGCTGGAATCGGCCCTGTGGTGCCGCTATTGCTTCGGCACCACCGACAGCGGCGCCGTCATCGAGCCGAACGACCCGAGCTGGGACCGCATGCAGGCGACCGCGAAGGCGGCCAAGGACGATCCGCAGGCCTGGCTGGCGATGGAGGACATCTATGGCGATGTCGGCCGTTCGTCCGTCTTCGCCGAGGCCTTTGGCCATGCGTTGAAGGCGCTGTGGGCGGACGGCGCGCGCGAAACCCTGACGCGTTACCTCGCTGGAAAGCTCTGAAAGCCTCTGTCTCTTTTTACGCAATTCCGGACGGAAAACCGCTCACACTTTTCCTGGAAATGCTTAGCTGGAAGCATCCGCGATGACGCCTGAGCTGGTCATCTTCGACTGTGACGGCGTGCTGGTCGACAGCGAGGCGCTTTCGGTCTCCGCGCTGCTCGGCATGATCGAGCTCGCCGGCGGTACGGTCAGCGAGGACGCCGCCTACGAGCATTTCCTGGGCAAGAGCATGAAAAGCGTGCGCGAGATTCTCGGCCGCGATTTCGGGCTCGATATCAGCGACCGGCATTTGACCGCCATGCGCGTCGACCTGATGCGCAAATTCCGTGAGGAATTGAAGCCGATCCCCGGCGTCAAGGAACTGCTGCCGAAGCTCGGCCGGCCCTTCTGTGTCGCCTCGTCCGGCACGCTGGAACGCATCCGCTATGCGCTCGACGTCACCGGCCTGCTGCCGCTGCTGGAGCCGCATCTGTTCAGCGCCACCATGGTGAAACGCGGCAAGCCGGCGCCCGATCTCTTCCTCCACGCCGCCACCTCGATGCGCGCGCATCCGGGCAACTGCCTGGTGATCGAGGACAGCCCGGCCGGCGTCGCCGCCGCCCGCGCGGCGGGTATGCGCGTCTTTGCCTTCACCGGCGGCTCGCATGCCTCCAATCCCGCCCTCAAGGCGCGGCTTGCGTCGACGGAACCGGACTTTATATTCGCTGACATGCTGCAATTGCCCGATTTGATTGCAGGCCTGGGAGCGAGAGAAAAAGCATCTTGATCAAGAGTTTCGTTTGCGCGGTCGATGTCGGCACCGGGAGCGCCCGCGCGGGCATTCTCGACGTGCGCGGCAACCTGCTCGGCCGCGCCGATCATCCGATCGCCATGCATCAGCCCAAGCCCGATCATGCCGAGCACGATTCGGAAGATATCTGGTCGGCGGTGTGCAAATCCGTGCGGTCCGCGCTCCAAAAATCCGGCGTCGCCGCCGGCGATATCGCCGGCATCTCTTTCGACGCGACCTGCTCGCTGGTCGCGCGCGACAGACAGGGCGGTCAGATCAGTGTTTCAGTCACCGGCGAGAAGCGCTGGGACACGATGGTCTGGCTCGATCACCGCGCCATCGCCGAGGCCGATGAATGCACCGCAAGCGGTCACGCCGTGCTCGATTATATCGGCGGTGTGATGTCGCCGGAGATGGAAACGCCGAAGCTGATGTGGCTGAAGCGTCATCTGCCGAGCACATGGAATGAAGCCGGCTATCTGTTCGACCTCGCCGATTTCCTAACCTGGAAGGCATCGGGCTCGCTCGCCCGCTCCCAATGCACGCTGACGGCCAAATGGACCTATCTCGCGCATGAGGAAAAGAGCTGGCGGCGCGATTTTTTCGAGTTGGTCGGCCTCGGCGACCTGTTCGAGCACGGCAATCTGCCGGAAAAGGCAAGCCCGGTCGGCACCGATATCGGTCCGCTGACGGCGAGTGCCGCGGCCGAGCTTGGTCTGACAGAGAAATGCCGGGTCGGCGCCGGCGTCATCGATGCCTATGCCGGTGCGCTTGGCGTTTTGGGCGGTTTTGCCGGCGACGAGAGGAACATCAGCCGGCATTTGGCGCTGATCGCCGGCACATCGTCCTGCGTTATGGCCATGTCGCAAGACCCGCAGCCCTTTGCTGGCGTCTGGGGCCCTTATTACGGCGCGGCTTTGCCGAGGCTGTGGCTGTCGGAAGGCGGCCAGTCGGCCACCGGCGCGCTGCTCGACCACATCATCCGCTGGCATGGCGCCGGCGGCGAGCCGGACGCGGCCATGCATATGAAGATCGCTCGCCGCGTCGCCGAGCTGCGCGGCGAGGATGGCGACGCGCTGGCGGCAAGGCTGCATGTGCTGCCGGATTTCCACGGCAATCGTTCGCCGCTCGCCGACCCCCACGCGGTCGGCGTCATCAGCGGCCTGACGCTCGATTCCTCCTTCGACAGCCTGTGCAAGCTCTACTGGCGCACCGCCGTCGGCATCGCGCTCGGCGTGCGCCATGTGCTGGAAGCGCTGAACGAGAACGGCTATCTGATCGACACGCTGCATGTCACCGGCGGCCACACCAAGAACCCGCTTTTGATGGAGCTCTATGCCGACGCCACCGGCTGCACGGTGGTCGAGCCGCTGGCCGACGAGGCGGTGCTGCTCGGCACCGGCATGGTGGCGGCGACCGCCGCCGGGATCTACCCTGACCTCAACGCGGCCTGCGTCGCCATGCAGCAGGGCGGCAGGACGCGCGCCCCCAACAAGGAAGCCGGCGTCCGCTTCGACCGCGACTACCGCATCTTCCTCGAAATGCACCGCCAGCGGCAGGCGCTCGACGCGATCGGCTAGCTTCCATCAACGCAATTCCGGCTACGCCATGCACACATCTTCTGTGACTGGCGTGACGGATCAGGCCGAGGCTTGATTGCCGCGTGGTTCCCCCAATCCGTCGCTGCTTCGCAGCGCCACCTTTCCCCCCTCCGGAGGGAAAGGAAGGGAGCGTTGCTG